>NZ_JBALFV010000101.1:0-317335 GCF_036916735.1 Nostoc sp. | reverse complement strand
TTTTTAAGATCAATTTCCTTTACTAGATGGTTCTGTGATTCTTGGAATGTATTTTGTAATTCTTTAATCTGCTGATTTTTAAGATCAATTTCCTTTACTAGATGGTTCTGTGATTCTTGGAATGTATTTTGTAATTCTTTAATCTGCTGATTTTTAAGATCAATTTCCTTCAGTCTTTCCTGATAAGCACTATCTAAATTACGCATCAAAGTGCGTAAATAATGAGGAAGTAATAGTTTCAAAACCGAATACACCATAGATTTAGCCAATAAACTTAAGATAATTTTTCAGGAGAAATTTCTTAGCTTTAATTAGGAGGAGCAGATGTCTATAAAATTTGCTTATACCCGACTACATTTATTAATTAATAACTCTACTATCTATTAAAATTAAATAAAGGAAGTGATTCACCAGTTCTTGTAAGAATTAGGTGAAATGAGTTAGGAGCATTTGGTTCACCCCTAACAAAATCTTTATCGAAATACTTTACAACTTCTTCATGGTGAATAAAGCCATTTCGATAACACTCTGCAAGCCACCATTCCTTATTTTCAACTGTTTGATGCAATCTAACACCGTTAATTACATCTTCATTTGGAGACACTGACATTATTACAATGCCACTCTTTATGAGATGAGATGAGATATTTTGAAAGACTATTGGTAATTTATCAGCACTAATATGTTCTATAAATTCCCAAGCAGTTATAACTGTGAATTCAAAGGAGTGGTTAATTTCTTCATCCTCAGAATTAACTAAGATTTTGAAGGGTTCAGTTACATCTGCTGTAAAAAGATTACTAGGTATTGTTGACCATTCAGCCCTTCCTATTATTTTGGAATAATCACTACCTTCAATGCCAACGGCAAAACAACCTAAGTCGATTATAGATTTAACAAATCCGCCTCCAGAACATCCCAAATCTAGCACTGTTAAATCTTTTAATGGTATCCACTTAGCTAGCTTGTAGTTAAAATTTAAATTAATGCTGTTATCATGTTTAGTCCCCCAAGGTTCAATATGGTCTGGACTATCATAAGCGATAGGTTTTTCTGTAATAACCTGGATTGTTTTATTGCTATATCCTAGTAATCTTTGATGTGAGCTACTTAATATTTGGTAAAGCTTAGTAATTTCCTGAGAAACACTTTGGACATGATGCTGTTCTAACATGAGTTGTTCATAACTAGCTTGTAGAGTCTGATAAGAAGATTGTAAATTAGTGTAATTTTGCTCTAAGTCTTGAATCTGCTGATTTTTAACCTCAATTTCCTTCAGTCTTTGCTGATAAGCACTATCTAAATCTCGAATAAAAGTTCTAACAGTAGTTGGAATTATATTTTTGAAGACAAAGTAAGGTTTAATCATATTTCGTCTATTAATTTTGCGTAATGATTCAAGATGAACGATTCAGCTTTTGGAAAAGACTCAGGAGTACCTATATCTAGGAAAGGAGCATCAATAACATCTACTTTTAAACAAAGATTTTTGGCTAGTAAAGAAGGAAAAACCTCATTTTCAAAGCTTAAAGGCGAACCTTCAGGAAATTCCTCTAATAAGGAATTACGCAACAAGTATACTCCTGCATTCACTACCCCAGCACCTGGACGTTTTTCTGCAAATTTCACTAAATCATTAACCTGATTGTAAACCAAGGAACCATATCGTGAAGCATCACTCACTGATAAACCAACAATTGCACCACTGACTGTAGAGTTTAGAAGATGTTTTGTCAATGATGTCAACTCGGCAAAAACTAAAGAATCACCATTAACTACCAACCAAGCTAAGGGTGATTTTCTGATTTGATGCACAGCATTTAAGAAACCTCCAGCTGTTCCCAAAGGACTTTTTTCTGGGCAGCAAACAGTCTGTACTCCATCAACAGGATGATTTTGGAAATGTTGTTCTATCACCTCTGATAGATAACCTGTGGAAAGAATGGCTTTTGTGATTCCCTGTGTTTTTAAATAACGTACAACCCATTCTACAAAAGGTTTCCCTGCAACTGATGCCATAGGTTTAGGCACACCATCGAGTAAGTGTTTAATTCTTGTACCATAGCCACCTGCTAAAATTACAGCTACGACATCATTCAGGGTAGATGGCATTGACTTCCTCAGTTAGACGTTAGAATACAGACTGTTACGCAAGATTGTATAGCCTTTAATTAGTTCTTTAATTCCCCTACTAAGAGACCAATCAGCCTCAAAGCCTGTGTTCAAAATTCGAGCATTAGAAACTATATAGTCACGTTTGTCCGGATCTTCTCCAATGGGGGCTTCAAGATAGACAAAATTAGGTAAGTGCTGTTTGATTTCAGCACATAATTCTAATTTTGATAGATTAGCATCATCTAGTCCCACATTGTAGGGCTTACCCTTCATTTGTTCAAAATTGTTAATACCATGCAGAAAAACCTTGGCTACGTCACGGATATGAATATAATTTCTTTTAAAATGACCCTCAAAAATTACTACGGCTCGGTCGTGTACAGCTCGGTAAACAAAGTCATTCACTAGTAAATCAACTCTCATGCGAGGAGACATCCCAAAAACTGTTGCCAGCCTGAAGGTAATGCTATTTTCTCTGGCTAATACTGCCTTTTCAGCCTCTACTTTAGTGACACCATAGAGGGAAATTGGGCGCAAAGGTGTATCTTCAGTGCAAAACATTCCAGACTCACCAATGCCATAACCACTATTTGTTACTGGCATGAGAATCCTTTGTTCTTTGCTAGCTAGACGGCAGAGCATATTCACGGCATCAAAGTTAATAGTTTGAGTGGCAATTTTATCATTCTTGCACAGAGGCGCACCTACTAAGGCCGCTAGGGGAATAATGACATCAGCATCCTTGAGGAGATATTTAATAGTATCCTCATCTCTGCAATCACCTCTCACTACTTGAAAGCCTTCATATTGACAGCAATCAGCTAAACTATTTTGGTGAAACATGAAGTTATCTAATACAGTCACTTCATAACCTTTAGCTAATAGAGTCGGGGTTAGTACTGAACCGATATAACCAGCTCCTCCAGTCAACAGTATCTTCATTGAGACTCCACAAATTGTCTGACTTAATTTTTAAATTTAGAGATTTTGTTCTTAGGAATAATCATCTAATAACTAGATAAAGATTCACTATCCAATTGCACTGCTTTCAGATAAAAATCTACTGTTTCTTCAGATTTTCCAGCAAACTTAACTTGTCCTTTGTTTAACCAAATTGCTTTTTCACACGATTGTTTGATAAATTTCAAATCATGGGAAACTACTAAAATCGTTGCTTTGCCATTCCAGAAACTATCAATTCTTTGCTTACTTTTATTTTTGAAACTTTCATCTCCCACAGATAAAACTTCATCTAATATCAAAATATCTGGCTGCACATCAGTAGCAATAGCAAACCCTAGCCGTGCTACCATACCCGAAGACAAACCCTTGACTGGAACTAAAGCATAATCCTGCAATTCTGCAAACTCCAGTATTGAAGGCGCTCTATTCAGCATTTCTGCTCTAGAGTATCCTAGAAGCACACCATAAAGCACAATATTATCCATGACGGAAATTTCTGCATCAAAGCCTGCTCCAAGTTCAATTAATGGGGCAATTTGACCCCTTACCCGCACTGAGCCATTTGTCGGCTGTAAAATTCCACAAATTAATTTGAGTAGTGTTGATTTTCCTGAACCATTTGCCCCTATAATACCTAATCTTTCACCTGAATTTACTAATAAATTAATTTGATCTATCACCAATTTTTTTGCTGGCTGGCGATACTTACCTTCCACAACAGAGAGCAGCGTTTTCTTGAGGTCGTAAGAAAACTCTTCCTGAGTCCGTCGCCACAGCGAAACTTGATCTAGACGAATTACTTCCATCTATAGCAAATCCATAAATTGATGTCGCCACATGTGAAAACAAACGTATCCCAATGACAAAATAATTATGCCACTGAGTAATGCACCCCAAATTAAACCTAAATTTGGTGAGGCTCCTGATAATGTAATCTGACGTATACTTTCAATAATTGGGGATAACGGATTTAAAGCTAGAAACGGCTTGACCTGCTTTGGTACAATAGCTGCTGGATAAAATATAGGACTACTGAGCCAAATCACAAATACAACTAACTCATAAAAATAAGGTAAATCTCTAAAAAATACGTATAGAGCGCTTACAAGAAAGCCAACTCCCGTACAAACTAAAACTAGCGCCAAAAATGGAAACAGCAGCGCCAGTACATTTACTAGGCTCTTGGAATTAAGAAAAGTTATCACCGCCAGTAAGGGCAATGTTCCCACTGTAAACTGAAATACATTTGCTGTAATCATCGATAGAGGAAAAACGCTAACTGGCAGACGAATTTTATTCAGAAGTAAGCCATTACCAACTACACTACTCAATGCCTGGGAGGTGGAAGATGAGAAAAAATTGATGACCACTAATCCTGTAAACGCTGCCAATACATAGTTAATTATAGAATTGCCATAATAGGATGCAAAAGTCGCGCCAAAAATTGCCGTATAGAAGCCAGTCATGATTAAGGGGTTCAGAAGTGACCAATATACACCTAAAAACGACCCACGGTAGCGCACTTTAAGGTTACGCGATACTAAAACGTACAGCAACTCCCAATAGCGCCGCACTTGCAACCAAGTTGAATTATATTTCAGCGAAATTATTGTCATTAAAAACTACCACACACGACAGGCACGTTATTCGCGGATTTTATACTATTAGAGCGTACTTTGTCGCACTAGCCTACCATTAAAAACTTTATTTTAAAAAGCACTGTTAAATCAAAACAATTATGATCTATCACTTTCATGAGGAAGTTAGGCAATTTAAGTGTTCAATTTTTTCAGGTCGTAATCAACCATTAATTCGACTAATTGACTAAAGGTGTACTGAGGCTGCCAGCTTATCCTGGTTTTGATTTTATCGATGCAACCAATCAACTGCACGGATTCGTCAGGCCGATAAAAGGCAGGGTCAACTAAGACGTAGTCTTGCCAGTTTAAATTAACGTAATTAAAAGCACATTCCACAAGTTCTTTAACAGAATGGGTTTCACCGCTGGCAATGATGTAGTCGTCAGGTTGTTTTTGCTGCAACATCAACCACATGGCGTAAACGGCATCTTTGGCGTAGCACCAGTCACGTTGGGCATCTAAATTCCCTAATTTGAGTTCATTAGCCAGACCAAGTTTGATTTGGGCAACTGTAGATGTGATTTTGCGAAATACAAATTCTGTGCCACGTCTAGGGGATTCGTGAGTATAGGTGATGCCACAGCAAGTGTAGAGGTTATATTTTTGCCGATAATTGACAGTCATCCAGTGGGCGTAAGCTTTGGCAGCGCCGTAGGGGTTACGGGGACGGAAGGCAGTGAGTTCAGTTTGGGGTGATTCGTCGGGTTGACCGAAGACTTCACTGCTGGAGGCTTGATAGAATTTGGCATCCAGTTTGCAGCGACGAATTGATTCTAGAAGACGGGAGACGCCGAGGGCTGTGTATTCAGCCGTTAGAGCTGGTTGTGTCCAAGATAGGGGAACGTAGCTTTGAGAGGCTAGGTTATAGATTTCGTCAGGTTGTGATTGAGCGATCGCATCCATCAACGAAGATTGATCTAAGAGGTCACCAGAAAGGATTTGGACGTCGCCTGAAAGGTGGCTGATGCGATCTAAGTTGCTAGAACTAGAGCGACGGACTAAGCCAAATACTTGGTATCCTTTTGCTAGGAGCAGTTCGGCAAGATAGGAACCATCTTGTCCAGTTAATCCTGTAATCAGAGCTTTTTTCACAACAATATTTTCTACTTATCCAATACAAAATTTATAAACTGTCATTTTTCCAATCCTAAGCACATACTACCTCTGCAAGACCAGTTGATTTATCAATTAGTTCCGAGAATCCTCTTATAAAAAGAAGCTTATGGGACTTAGACACTCTACAAATCTACGGTTATGTGTGCTAACGAAATGCAGTTTTTCAGACTGTTGGTGATCGCTCACTATATTAGTGTAAAAAAACGATATTTACATAATAATTAAAGTCAACTATAAAACTATCTTATTGAGCAACCATTCTCTGGTTATATACGCTTTTACAAGTATAAATAAGGACTAATTATTGCTTAACTCAAACTATCTGGATCAATTCCTTGCGATCGCAAATATTCTGCCAACCGTTCTGCACGTTGATATTCTTGTTCAGCCCGTTGAGGTTCTTGTTGAGCCCGTTGGCGTTCTTGTTCAGCCCGTTGACGCTCTTGTTTAGCTTTTTCTCCTCCCGTTGATACCCAACCTGCTGCATTATACCAACGCAACCACAAACCTGTTGTTTGTTGATAAGAACCTTGCCAAAGTCCCAATCCTAGTTCTAACTCTTCTAACCCAGGACTTACGCAAAAATTGCTAAAAAGCTTAATTTATCGAACTGCCAAGACGCCAATAGCGCTGAGAATTCGTAGAGTGTGCGTAAGTCCTATAACCATAAGCGATTATCTGGTAAAGATATTGCCTCGTAGCGAGTACCTATGAGTTGAAAAGCACGCAAGCGATTTTCATAGCGATCATAGACAACATAGTAAAGAACCCGCAAAATGTGTTCATATACTTCCCACTTTGTTGGGGGTCGGTTGACTTCTGGCAGTGTTTTTCTTAAGTCTTCTTGTTCTGTACCTGGTGAAAGTAATTCAACTACTAAAAATGGATCAACCCCCTCTTGCCAAATGACGTAACTTAAGCGTAGGTCTTGCTGTTGGCTAGCACTAGGTAATCCTAAAACCATTTACCAATCAGGACGCTTGTACCACAAAGGATGGGGGGATCATAGTAAAGATTCAAGTCACTAGCAAGTAAAATCTCCTCAGATGGATAAGTTAGAGGCTGACAAGTCTCACTGAGCAAATCCGCCTGAATGCGGCGAAATTCATCTGGCAAACCTGATTCCCCTACTAATTCACTGGGTAAATCATACATCGTAGGCATGGTTTCTTGTGGCGGACGGGGTGGATCTGTTTGATACATGATTACTACCTTTGTTGCTTAACTTAAGCTATCTGGATTAACTTATAGTGATCGCAAATCTTCCGCTAACCGTTGCCAAAGCATCTGTTTTTGTTCTAATGCAACAAAGTTTTCATCTTTGGCTCATCACTTAACAACCGAGTTGCATCAGGCATCTGCTGTTCTAGCTGTTGCGCTGTGACAAACATTATCGTTGTACCTGTTTGGTTGTTGATTTAATTTTAAGCTGTTAGATCAGGAGTTAGAAGTTAGAAGTTCGGAATTTTCTTCCTCATCTCCACTGAATTTGTGAGAGCAGAGTCACGGATTCCGCTACACTGAGACTTGGTTTATCTGAATTGTAATCAGGCATGGAAATCGGACAAAAGGTTAAAGTGTTTCGTTTGCGCGATCGCGTCTCTGCCCCTGTTGTAAAAAAACTCGGGCAAGTAGGTATCATTCAAGGCTACAAAGTCACCGATGGTGCTGGAGTCGGCGTAGTGGTAATGTTTGACGACAATACTTCCACTTGGTTTTTTGAAGATGAAATCAAACCTGTGTAATAGTAAAAAACTCAGAACCGGGTTTTTCTTGGCATCTGAAATTGAAAGCACAGGTTGAGAGTCTTTGTTGAGTGCTAAGTTGGAGTTGAAAAGCTCGGCGGTGAAAATAATAGGAATCAAGTAATGGCTCTAATATTGACATTTTTGGGCAAAGGCGGCACCGCTCGTACCAAAATTGCGATCGCCGCCGCCAAATTATTGGCAAGTCAAGGCAAGCGCGTACTTCTAGCAGGACAAGCAGAACCAACATTGTCAATTCTGCTCGGTACTCCCATTGCTGCCGATCCCCAGGAAATCGCTCCCAATTTGCAAGTAGTTCAGTTTCAAGCATCTGTATTACTAGAACGCAACTGGGATGAAGTAAAGAAACTTGAGGCGCAATATCTCCGTACGCCCATATTCAAAGATGTTTTTGGTCAAGAACTGGTAGTCTTACCAGGCATGGATAACGCTCTAGCCCTCAATGCTATCCGCGAATATGATGCCAGTGACAAATATGATGCGATCGTCTACGATGGCACGGGTGACTCTTTAACGTTACGAATATTGGGTTTGCCAGAATCTCTCAGTTGGTATGTCCGACGATTTCGGCAATTGTTTGTCAACTCCGATTTGGGGAAAACAATTACTGAATCGCCCTTGGTTCAGCCGCTCATTAGCAGCTTTTTCAATGTCAACTGGACAGCAGATAACTTTGCAGGCCCCACTAACCAAGTCAATAATTTCTTAGAAAAGGGGAGAGTTGCTCTTGCTGATCCCAAGCGTCTTGCTGCTTTCTTAGTGACCACAGGAGATCCAATTGAGGTAGCAAATGCTCGTTATTTATGGGGAAGTTCTCAACAAATTGGTTTAACTGTTGGTGGTGTTCTGCTTGTATCTACTGGGACAAACGCTAACCTGTCAGAGGAATTTATACCCTTACCTGTGAGCGTCGTTCCCGACTCGCCAACAGGTGACTGGCAACCATTGATAGACGCCTTACCTAACTTTGAAGCACAAGCGTTACAGGCTCCCAAACCAATTGAAATAGACATCCACAATCGTCAAGTACGCTTATTCTTGCCAGGTTTTGACAAAAAGCAAGTCAAGCTTACCCAATATGGGCCAGAAGTCACGGTAGAAGCAGGAGACCAACGGCGCAATATTCCTTTACCCCCTGCTCTGAGTGGCAGACCTGTTGCTGGAGCAAAGTTTCAAAATAATTATTTGATAATTTCGTTTTAAGTTAGTTACGAACAAAGTTAGAAGTTAAGAGTGAAGAGTTAGGAATAAAAATAAATAAGTTATAGCTTCTAACTCCTAACTAATAACTGCTAACTTCTAACTTCTAACTCATTAATAAACCTTATGTCAGAATCAACTCCCATTACCCCAGACCCTAACCCAGCTGAGGTATTAGACTCAGTGGTAAATAATTCCAGCGAAAAAGCGAACGCATCTGCTGATCGCACTGCGAAAACTAGGCAATTGCTGGGGATGAAAGGTGCAGCATCTGGGGAAACTTCAATTTGGAAAATTCGTTTGCAGCTAATGAAGCCGATTACTTGGATTCCCCTAATTTGGGGCGTAGTCTGTGGTGCGGCTTCTTCTGGTAACTATACTTGGACACTGGAAAATGTGTTGAAGGTAGCAACCTGTATGCTGCTGGCTGGGCCATTGATGACAGGTTACACCCAAATCCTCAATGATTACTATGATCGCGAAATCGATGCCATCAATGAACCCTATCGCCCAATTCCCTCTGGGGCAATTCCTCTACCCCAGGTAATTATTCAGATTTGGGTATTACTAATTTCTGGCATTGCTTTAGCATTTGTGCTGGATATGTGGTCTGGTCATGAATTTCCGACAATTACATTGATCGCAATTATCGGTTCTTTCATAGCCTACATTTATTCTGCACCTCCCCTGAAACTCAAGCAAAACGGCTGGCTAGGTAGCTACGCCTTGGGTGCAAGCTATATCACCCTACCTTGGTCTACAGGACACGCTTTATTTGGTGATCTCAATTCTACAATCGTGATTTTGACAATGTTCTACAGCTTGGCTGGATTGGGTATTGCCATTGTTAATGATTTTAAGAGTGTAGAAGGCGATCGCCAGCTAGGATTAAATTCACTACCCGTAATGTTTGGTATTACTACTGCGGCATGGATTTGTGTAGTAACGATTGATGTATTTCAAGGATTGATAGCAGCTTATCTCGTCAGCATCCATGAGAATTTGTATGCAACAATACTAATACTCTTAATCATTCCGCAAATTACCTTGCAGGATATGTATTTCCTGCGTGACCCCGTGAAGAATGATGTTAAGTATCAAGCCAGCGCCCAACCGTTCCTTGTTCTAGGAATGCTTGTCACTGGTTTAGCACTGGGTCATGCTGGCGTTTAACTTATACTTCTATAGTGAGAAGTTAGGAGTTAAGAGTTAAGAGTTAATATACCTTTAACTCCTAGTTTGTATCAGGACATATCGTGTTTCAACTGATCTCTTTACTCATTCATGGGATTCAACCTTTATTAATCCCGATTTGCTTTGTTGTTGCTTGGACTGTAACTATTCTGGCTGTTTTGAGTCTCTGGACGGCGGCGCGAGATAGTGTGACTACAGCCAAGCAAATGCATCAAATTCCTTGTAGTGGTTGCCAATTTTTTACCGACAATTACCGTCTTAAATGTACTGTACGCCCATCTATTGCCAATACAGAAGAGGCAATCGATTGTTTGGACTATCAACCAAAGACGAATCCTTATCTGTATTAATTGGGTAGTGGGGAGAGTAAGGGAGACAAGGGGACAAGGGGTGAGAAGCTTCAACAAGTTTTTCCCCTTGTCCCCAATTTTCTTTGTACCCTTATCCTCTTCACCATGCCCAATGCCCAATCACTATTGACCAATCTCTAACAATATCTTCAAAACACCGCGACTCTGAGCGTGTTCAAAAGCCGCAAGCCCTTCAATGAGAGGATACGAAGCCTGAATGAGAGGTTGCACGTCAACTTGTCCTGTGGCTAGTAGCTGGAGGGCTGGGAGAAAGGGCCCACAACGGGAGCCGATCAGGGTAATTTCATCCACTACCAACGAGGATGCATCTAGGCTAAGGTTGCCAGCATAAGTACTTTTAAGCACTAATGTGCCACGGGGACGTAGGGCGCGGCGGGCGATCGCAAATCCTTCTGGGTTGCCAGTACATTCTACTGAGATATCAAAATATCCATCTATAACAGTGTCGGCTAGGCTCGTTTTTATCCCCCGCGCCTCTAAATTAGCCAGTTTGTCTCGATGACGCCCCACAGCTAAGAGTTCACAGCCAGTTAAGGCAAGTGTCTGGGCTACTAACTGCCCTAATTTGCCATCTCCAACCACTAGTACCCGATCATTTTGATGCAATGCCACTTGCTGTTGAATTTCTAAAGCTGCTGCTATAGGTTCGGTAAATGTTGCTATTTCTGTTGGCACATTATCAGGTACTAAATGTAAATTCTCCACTGGCAAACAGAGATATTCACCAAAGGCTCCATTTCGGTTGACAATACCTAGAACTGTGCGATTTTCGCAGTGAGTTGGTTGTCCACTACGACAAAACCGACAATGCCCACAAACAGCGTTGATTTCTCCAACTACGCGTTGGTTAACTAGGTGTTCTGGCCCTTGTTCAACAACACCAACAAATTCATGCCCTAAAATACCAGTGTAAGGATAGTAGCCTCTAAGTAGTTCTATGTCAGTGTTACAGATACCCGCACGTAAAACGCGCACCAAGGCTTCTCCCTGTGGTGGTTCAGGAATGGGTATATCCGTGCGTAGTTCCAACTGGTTATTTTCGAGCCAAAGTCCTTTCATTTCTCTTCACATCCTTTGCCTAGTTATATTGTCATACCACTTTTAAAAATCTTTACAAAATAATCAATTGATTATATCAGCGTACAAATGTATCTTTCTAAGCTGTCGTGCATACAAGTTCATCGGTGTCAACTTAACGTAAAAGCTAGATTTGGCAAACTTTCCAGGTTTGACCCTCACCCCAAGCCCTCTCCCAATTTTGCCAGAGGCGAGTAAATTCTCTAGTTCCCCGAATCCCAAGTTGGAAAAAGGGGTTAGGGGATGAGGGCAAAACGTTCTCTCAAAGCAGATTTTTCTTAAGTTGACACCAATGATACAAGTTGCACTATTTTCATTGTCAAAAAAACTGCAAATCCTCTCCCTTGCTCCCAGCAAAAGCTGCCCCCCTGCAGCCTTAGCAAATTAAATACTTAACATTACCTACCCTATATCTCTGTAGTAGGTATTTCTTTAATAATATTGATTACATCAACTTTACTTAACCAAGTAACAAGATCGTTTGAATCAAGTGCTATTTCACTTCCTAAAGTTTTGATATAAAGAAGTCCGTCGCTAATAATTAAATCTCTAATTGGATACCATGAATCCCGTTTTCTAATCAGAAGTTCCAACGGAATCCCTACTCTTGAAGTATACTTGCGATATTTCCACCAAGCTCGCCATAAAAGCACACATTTAGTACAGTGCATCTCATAGCCTTTAGGAACTTCGCAGTATTGATACTTATAGAAACCTCGACTGTCCACTTCTCCTTTGAGGAGATAACTATATTCTGCTAATGCCTGATTTATCAATTCCCATTGTGATGATTTTGGAGAAATCCAGAATTCAGATAGTGTCTTAGATAGTTGGACGGTGGCAATCACACCTTCGGTTTTTGCTATCAGTTGGTTGGTGTTATAAACTGTTTGTGCTGTCAAAGCAGGATTTGACAATAAAACTTCTTTTTTATAAATAGAGTTTTGCACAAACTCTCGAATTAAATCTAGATTAGACAACATAAAATTATTTATACTAAATTAAGCAGTGTGATGGAAGCCACAACTGTACTTAAATTAGTCGCTACACTGTTATTGCACTAAAATCAGGATTATTACCAGTTTAATTTATACTCAATTCTCTGTGTGACTAAGACTTTGTTAACTTTAATTTCGGGTATATCGCCCTTGACTAAGCTGGTTGACAAAATTACTGTTTTCAAATAAACAGCAAATTATATTAAATTTTTACGCTTTCGAGAAAAGGTTGAAATACCGGAATTAATTCGGGGCGACTAACTACAAGGGTGGGAAAAGAGCGATCGCTATAATCTTCTCCCGGTGACAAGGGAAATGGTTCTGATTTCAGCGATGACCAGACCCCACCAGCAGCCTGAACAATTACCCAAGCCCCGGCTAAGTCCCAAATTTTTGGTGTCGCCTCAATACCACCGAGAGTAGCTCCAGTAGCAACTGTCAAAAAGTTATAGCTAGCCACACCCAACATGCGAATTTTGCAGGGAAAACCGTTCTGGATAACTGCGGTGCTGCGGGAACAGAGGTTAAAAAAGTGATTGTTGCTGGGACTATCTATACTAGTGTGGATGGGGTGGTTGTTGAGAAATGCTCCTGTTGGTGTTGCTAAACCAGATGAACCTGCCCAGAAACCATGAAAAGCTTGATTCAAGGTTGGTGCGTAAACATAACCAAAAATGGGTGTGCCTCGATATAGTAAACCCAGAGATATTGTCCAGAGGGGAATGCCGCGTGTGAAGTTGGTTGTACCGTCGAGAGGATCAATTACCCAGCACCACTCAGTACCAGGAAATGACCGTTCGCTTTCTTCAGTCAAAATGCCGTAACCGGAGAAATTAGAAGCGATCGCATCCCGAATTTCCTGATCTGCCCATTTATCTGCTTGCGTCACCAAACTACCATCAGCTTTTTGGTCAGCCTGTACTTTCCCAAAATCTTGCATTAGTTGCTTGCCCACTCTGGTAGTGGTAGTTTGGGCAAAATCTAGAATTGTTGTCCAAAAATCATTCATTGGTTATTAGTCATTTGTCATTTGTCCCATGCCCTATGCCCCATACAGTCTAGTCTAAATTGCTTTCTAAAACTGAAGTGATCGCAAGCTTTGTACTTGTTTGAAATTCTGTGATGTTCACCCGATTCAGAAACCAAATCGACAGCACCATACCCACGGCTTCTAGAACAAATACCAGTCCATAAGCTAGTTCTAGGCTAGATAGCAGGTTGCGTCCAATATCCAAAACTGTACCTCCAATTACTACAGCCACACCTCTAGAGAGGGACTGCGCTAATCCCCAAGCCCCAATAAACGTACCTGCGGCTTCTGCTGCGGTCAGATCCAACATCAAGCTAATCGCTGCTGTAGTTAAGAAACCTGTGGCTAAACCGAACAAAACCAAACTTAGTTTGAGAACTGCTGCATTAGCTGTGAATCCTGATATACCCAGCAAGATTGCACAGAATGCTACCAACATACAGCCTAGACGTGCAGTTCTGCGCTTACCTAAACGCGGGACAATGTAAAAGCCCGTAACGCCGTAGGCAATCAACAGACCCGTTCCATAAAAAACATTTAATTTAGTACTTTCTGCTAGTGGCATTTTAAACACTTGACCCGCATAAGGTTCCAAAATCGGGTCTTGCATAAACAAACTGATAGTCATCACCAATAAAAAGGTAAAAAATATACCTGTTTGTGGGCTTGCTGTCAAGATTTTCCAAGCATTGCCTAGAGTAATACTATCTTCCCGGTTTATCAGTGTGGAACGGCTTGAATATTGGGAGTATTTTTTTTCTACGCCGAATGTGGATGCGATCGCTAAACCAAATACAATTGCTGGGACGATAAAAAACAATCGGTTGATTGCTGGCTGCAAGGTTTCTACGGTTGCTTCTGGCGTTAACTGTTTTAGCAAGCTGGCACTAATGATTGCTCCAACAATAATCCCCACCATTAGCATTGACCAAACCACACCGACTACTTTAGAACGGTTATCTTCTTCAGATATATCTACCAACAAAGCAGCAAAAGCAGTACTGCTAGCACAAATTCCTAGACCGTATACAGCGAAAACTAAAGCTAAAAGTGCTGTCCAGCCGATTGTTTGGGTTGTCCATACCCAACCACCTGCACTAGTAGCGGCAAGATTCATCTGCCACATTACTTGTACAGCTAAAAATGCTGCGATCGCAAATATTGCCGCGCCTATCCAAACATAAGCTGTGCGCTGGTATCCCCATAACGGTTTGGCATCGGAAATCTGACCAAACCAGACACGCGAAGGAGCAACAAATAAGGGCAGTGCTAGAACTATTGATACCAGCGTCGCCGGAATTGCTATTTCTTGAATCATGACTCTGTTGAGTACCCCTAGAGTCAAAATGGACATCATGCTCAACCCCATCTGAAATAAACCCAGCCGGAACATGGTCAGCAGGTTTACCTTTGGCACAGATAGGGGCTTTGTTTTGGTATCAAATACTTCACCGCTTGCCATAGTTAATTTTTCGTGTGCTTTATTTAGGATTTAATCTCTCTCTTTAAATATAAAGATAAACCCTACTTGCTCTAAATCAGCGAACGAATTGCCAATGTTCTCTTTCATCTCAACTTTGGCACGCGAAGAGATGGAAATGCAGCGATAAAGATTAAAGCAGAAGGTATCAGATAAATATTGAGAAAGGCTTATCTCTGCTGTAAAAGGGGAGCTAAGACCTCATGCTGGGCGAAAATTTAAGTGGAGGCACTGCTTAATTAGTACAGAAACCTGATCTAACCCGGAGTACCGGGTTAGTGATAGATAGTTTACCCTCAATCTTCATGCCGTAACTGCCATGCCGCACCAAAAGCGGCCCCAGCCCCAGCTACTAATCCAGTACTCATTCCTTGGATAGTTTTTTGAATCGGATCTTGGGTTAAGCACTCACTTGTAACCTTACTGTCTTCTAGACAAAGACTACTTTCTGCCCAACCGGCAGTACCTCCTAAAACTACACCAGTTATACTACAGCAAACAACTAGCAGTAAAATCCGTTGGGTTTTTCTAACCATAGATAGATGTGTCAAAAATTAGAGATGGTGATTGACTCTCAATTACTTTACACATACTTGCTAGCAAATGTCAGCTGGTGTCAAGATAACTTGCTAATATTCAAAACTTAGATAACGATTAAAAAATCTGATTGAAGAGAACATTTAAAAAAATAACCTCTGGCAAGGGATATCACCAGAAGTTTTTAATAAAAACATTGGAATAGGTAAATATTATAAAAATAAATTTGTCTTTTTGCCAGGACAATTTCCTCTTTCTCAAAAACAGGTCAAAATTAATTTTATTTGTAATTAAGAATACAAATTGGATTTATCAATCGCATAGCTCATATTTTTACCTCTTTTGAGGCACTAATACAGAAAGTTGACGACCATCGGCTACAGATTTGGCATGTTTGCCAAGAGTCAAAACATTAAACTGACTGGATATAATTTCCAAACTTTTGTTCACTATTGCCAGCTTTTTGTAGGTGGGAAGGCTCATTCCAGGGAAGAATGATAGCTCTGGTACATCCTCTTGACTTACAAAGTCTGTAGGATGGAATAGCAAAGAAGGCTGAACACGCGTCAATTTACACAGCCACAGGGCAATTCGCAGGTAGAGTAACGCCACTTCCGAAGAAAATGTACTTAGATACATTATGTAACTAAAGTGAATTGGCACTTTAAAAATTGGCATGGTGGTAACAGGAATTTCTGTGAGTCTATTTTTACCCATCTTCCACTGGTAAGGTTTCAGAGGCTGCAAACCCTCTTTGAAACCGCCAAAAAGGGCTTCTCGTTTCTTGCGTTCTTCCTTGCTCAGTTTACAAGTCATCAAATAATATGCTCGTGCTATAGGCCCCAAAAATGTGGGAAAAGTCGAAGCATCATACTCATATCCCCGTCGTGCTAAAACTTTCAATACCGCAGGAGAAAAACTGTATCCAGGCCCCCGGAAGCCGATAGGATGTTGATGAGTGACGCGCTTGATATGTTGTTCGGCTAAGGCCACCTCTTGTTCAATCTCATCCTCTGAATACAGATGTAGCCAAGGATCGTGGTAAAATGAATGATTACCTATTTCGTGACCGGCGATTGCGATCGCTTGTAATGCCTTGGTATTCTTTTCCAGCGCTGCATCCTGACCGACAATAAAGACTGTGATTGTCAAATCCCATTGCTGAAAAATATCTAAGAAACGAGGAACTGCAATATCTAAGTAAGAGGGAAAAGTCTCCCAACCCGAAGCGCCTTGATTTTTTAGAAAAGACCAAACATTATCCAAGTCCAAAGAAAGACTGGCGATTGGTTTGTTTCCATCTCGCTTGATTTTCATTATTTTTAAGCGTAAATATAATGTTAAGTTTGGGCTTTATCAATCAAGTTTTATACTTTAACTTATACCAATTCTGTATGAAGATGCGCTTATGGGGCAAGAAATAAAAAACGAACCGCCAAGAGCGCCAAGTATGCCAAGAAATAATCAATTAAGAGATTTAGCGCAGCTTCACAAATAAACGGTATTAGTACTCCTTTAATTTCGACTTGATCAGCCTTTCAGACAACTTTTTACCCTGATATATAATTACTGGTCATCAATATATCATAACCAAGACACATGTAAACGTAAGTTTTACCAATGCTTTATATATAGAAATAATTGATGATTTTGATGCTCAATTTCTACAAGCAATTCCAATAAAGAGCGCTCATATAAAAAAGTCTCTACACGTCTTAGATATTTATTTGCTGCATCTGGGTAAAACACATTGCAATTCCCTTTTCGTAGTAAGCTGCCTCATTAATAAAAATCGGCCAAACGGTAGATGCTCCCTGATAAATAATTATTTTACCATCAAAAGTTATAAAAATCGGATCTCCTGGATTCAAGGCATGATAATCCTTATCCTGAAGCTCTGGATGAATCATCCCAAAGATTGTACCATCCTGTTTTTTTGGATAGTCCACAACTGATAAATGATTATAGAGAATCAACGTTTCGTTAGTTGATGGAGTTGCCCCCTGATTAAACCGTTCTAGATAGTCCAGTACTGCATAAACAAGTTCTTCTGTTTGTTGGAACAGCGTCGCTTTTAAGAGTCCTTGGGCAATAGGCCCAACCTCGATCGCAAAGCCTAATTCGCATAGAGAATTTACAAATGGGTTTTCTTCAATTGATTTAAAAGAGCAGCGATAAATCCTAACTAAAGGATTAATCTGGCTCAGATAAGCAGCCAATTTCAAGTTTAAGGGATGACTGTTTACCAAAATAATTGTCAGACCCATATTAGCTGTACTACTGTGCAAGTCTAAAATAAAATCTGCTTGTTTATCTTTGTTTGATGCTAGGGTATGCTGGATTGATTTAGCTTGCAATTCTTCGTAACTACTCAGAGTCGAATCTTGCAAATCTTGCTTGAGAAAACAACGATTTAAATCTTTCTCTACATATCGCCTCCCCGCCGCAAAAGCGTTAGGATTTGCTAACAGAGTTACTGTCTTAAAACTTTGTCTAGTAATCAAGTCAGGAAACTGGGAAAATTTTTGGATTAGGTAGGCTCCTGTAAACTCATTGCCATGAGTTCCACCAACAATTGCAACTCGATTAATCTGGTTCATGATTCATCATTGGTGTCAACTTAACGTATAAGCTAGATTTGGCGAACTTTCCAGGTTTGAGCCTCACCCCCAACCTTGAAAGCAATTTTGCCAGAGGAAAGCAAATTCTCTAGTTCCCCGAATCCCAAGTTGGGAGAAGGAGTTAGGGGATGAGGACAAAACGTCCTCTCAAAGCAGATTTTTTCTTAAGTTGACACTAATGGTTATTGATCAACTCCAGAATGCAGCCATCGGGGTATTAATTCTCAATCTACCTTATGAAGCATTCACTTTGCCAATGCGATCGCGCCCAGATGGTTGATAAAGATAAGACATATCAGGCCCATCGGGAATTATCCCGCCCGGATTGAGTGGGAATAGATTCCCGTAGTAATCCCGCTTCACACTCTCGACATCGCAGGTGTCAGCTACACCTGGAAGCTGATATAAATCACGTAAATAAGCTCCCAAGTTCTGATAGTCTTGAATTCGCTGCCTATTGCACTTAAACAACCCATAGTAGGCACTATCAAACCGAAATAACGTCGTGAATAAACGGACATCTGCTAGAGTGAGATTATCCTCACATAGATATCGACTAGTCTGTAATGTAATGTCAATCTCATCGAGAGTTGTGAACAGTTCATTACAGGCTTGATTGTATGCTTCTTGGCTCTGGGCAAAACCGCAGCGATACACACCGTTATTTACCGCGTGATAAATCTTTTCATTCCACCAGTCAATCTTTTCTTTGAGTGCTTCTGGGTAAAGATCCAGCGTGGGATTGTTGGCGAACTGATTAAACTCAGAGTTCAGCATAACTATAATCTCTGAACTCTCATTGTTGACAATGGTTTTTGTTTGGTTATCCCATAATATTGGAACTGTAGAGCGTCCACTGTAACCAGGTTCTGCCAACTGATAAAATTCAGCCAGTGTGCGACAACCTTCTTCTTCCTGATTGAATATCCAACCGCCTTCAATGGGAGAAGGAGAGACGATACATACCGATATTACCGCTTCGAGTTTTTTGAGCGATCGCACAACTAAGGTTCGGTGCGCCCAAGGACAGCCCAGCCCAACATAAAGTTTGTAGCGCCCTGCTGCTGGTGGGTGTGGATTACCTCCTTCTGTACCAATGAACTTCCGAAACTGGCTATTAGGACGAATATAAGCTCCCGACTGATTGCTAGGAGCAAGCTTTGACATCATCATCTGCCACATAGCCGTCCAGACAAACTTTCCCAGCCAGATGATCAGCTTGGGAGGTAGTGTCCTACCCTTTTTCTTGGGAAGATTTTTCTTGTCATTCATTGGAGTTGAGTTGCTCATGGCACAATCTTGCTTTGGGAGCGATCGACGTTACCACTATTTATACTAAGTAGGTTTCGATTTTTACAACCCACTCTGAGCTTTACTACTTTACTTTACTACGCTTTGGTTGTATTGTGTATCATTTTCATGACTAAAAATCTCTCAGCTAATTGTCTCAAATTTGCGATCACAGTCAAAAGCGATCAGTTGTGATCCGGTAAATTCTATTAATTATGTATTAAGTATTGTATTATACTTGTATTTCAAACTTTAGCTAATCATTTTTATTCTAATACAAAATAACCCAAAAATATTTTAATTTGCATCCTCTAAAAAACCAATCTCCTGTGAGGTAGGCATTTTGCCCCCCTAGTTGTGCAAATTAAATGTGCGACACCTGAGTGTTCAAAACTAGTTATAAATCGAAGGTCAAAAACACAATTTTTGAGCCAGCGATGCCCAATGCCAAGCCCCCAAAGGTATCCACATCAAATTTAAAAGCGTAGTTCATCCTTTCCGAAAAAATACAGTGCAAGGCTTAATTAGATACTCGATAGCAGGTAAAATTGACAGCGTAATTACTAATAAAAAACGGTATTTAACTAATCTTGTTATAAAAAACATCACATCTTAACATTAGATAAGCCTAAAAAGTATAGATATAATTTTAGGAATCAGTTACTGAGACAAAGAACAAAAACATAAAACCTACGCAGGAATAATTGTAAATAAAGTGACTCAATCTCATAACAACTCTAATCTTCTAGAGGAAACGAATTTAGGGACTTTCATCGCTCAGGCTACTACCACAGACAAATGGGAAGTATTGCCGTATAATGCTCCAATCCTACCTATACATGCCGCTCTACTTCGTACTAGTAAAATATTCTTATTCTGCGGTTCAGGTAATGATCCCAGTCGGTTAAATACTCCCTATGACAGTGTAGTTTGGGATGTGAACAAAGGAACCTTTACCTATCAAAAGGCTCCATTGGATAGTAATAATCAACCGATTGATCTATTTTGCGCTGGTCATTCCTTCCGCCCTGATGGTGGGTTATTGGTTGCGGGTGGAACTTTGCGCTATGACCCATTTTATGGTTCACCAGCTGCTCTGATATTTGATCCTATTGGCGAGAAATGGTTCAAGATACCACCAATGAATAATGGTCGCTGGTATCCTACTTTGTTAACACTAGGCAGTGGTCGGGTCTTTGCAATATCTGGACCGGATAAAGATGGCAAGCTCAATAGACAACCAGAAATTTATTCATATTTCTTTCCAAATGGTTGGAACGCTTTTCCAATAACTAGTTCCTTTGCAGCATACGTGAATCTGTTTCTACTCGATAGTGGAAAGCTTTTTTATTCAGGTGCCCAGATGGGCGGCAACAATGGAATAGCGCCAACTATACTAACCTTGCCAGGGACATTTACAGAATCCATTACAGAAAAAGTGGTGCCAGGGCTACAAGACCCAGCCTTTGGAAATCAAGGTACTAGTGTGCTTTTACCACCTGCACAAGACCAAAAAGTAATGATTCTCGGTGGTGGTAGTGCTGGTACGGCAACAAACAGGGTCAATATTGTAGATTTAAAAGCTACTAACCCAACTTATGTAGCAGCAAAACCTCTGAACTATGCTCGGATGCATCACAGCGCAGTTTTGTTGCCCGATCGCACAGTGTTTGTTTGCAATGGTAGCAAAATGAATGAGGACATCAAACAATCAATGCTGCCAGCAGAAATCTACAATCCAGCTACAAATACCTGGACAGTAGTAGCTAAACAAAATGTCCCTCGCGTATATCACTCAGTAGCATTGCTTCTACCAGATGGTAGGGTAGTCACAGCTGGGGGTAACCCTAACCGGACTGTCAATGAACTGCGATTAGAAATCTACAGTCCTGCGTATATGTCGCGATCGCGCCCAGTTATTCAGAGCGCTCCTGAAGTATTGACCTACGGACAGCAATTTACAATTCAGACACCCCAGGCTGGGAATATTAAATGGGTTAGTCTGATTAAACCAATGGCAACCACTCATTCCTGCGATACAGAACAAAGGTTAGTGGATGTGCGAATTAATTATAGGAACACTACTTCTCTCAATGTCACACTAGCAACCAATCGAAACATAGCAGTACCAGGCTGGTACATGCTTTTTATTAGTGACAACAATGGAACACCCTCAGTAGCAACCTGGACGCGAATATCATAACTTTACCCGTTTACGTTCAATACACTGCTACTTAATAAAAGTCATTAATTCTAGGAGTAGAAATATGAGCTACAAGCTATCACGTCGGCAGTTTGGCCAGTTGGTACTTGGTGGAACTATAGTGTCTGGGCTTAGTTATCTAGGCAATAAAACTTTGGCACAAACACCAAATTTCAAAATTGTAGGTATAGGTTCTGGCTCTATCATCAACACTGACCAAACAGTTAGTCCAGAGGTAGATACCACTGAATTAAATAGTATTACCGCAAACATTGTACCCACAGATATTAAGCCTGTAGGGCTAGGACTTGTTTTGGACTCCTTTGTTTTGCAATCCTTAAATACAGGAAAGGTTCAGCTTCTCAGTCCAATAGTTACTCAGATACTTGCTGAGAGTGGTACATCTTTAGTACAGTCTAATGAAACATTGAGTAGTTTCGCTGTTTTAAGCGATGGCACAATTGCCAAGGTCGGTACAGCTTTAGGAAAGGTCGATGATATATTGAGTAACCTCGGTTCTTTAACGAATGGCATACTTTCCAATGAGGCTCCCAGTCAGGCTCCCAATCAGGTTAGACCTTTAGTAGAGACTAATGAGACATTGAGTGGCTTTACTTGTTTAAGCGATGGCACACTTGTCGTAGCTGCTACTCCTATTACCATTGCAAGGAAACAGGCGACACCTACTCGCATTACATTTTTGAGTACGCCTGTAAAAACTTTGATAATCTCAGGACTTAAACAAAATCAACAGCTTGGAAGCTTGCTAGGCACTAATGATGGGCGACTCATCGGTTTAGTAGGTAAGAAGAACGGTACACCACCGATCACATTGGTAGATATTGACATTGAAACAGGAGAGATCAGTGCTATTAGTAGGGTTAAATTCCCGAAGGATGAGCGAGCCAGTAATCTAGCACAGTGCCCAGATGGAAAACTTTATACCTCTTTAGTTGGATTAAATGGCGATACAACTTTGGTGCAGCTAGACTCAAATCAAAAAAGCCCAATCCGACTGGCACAATTGAAACTTAATGGTAAAGCATGGAATAATGGCTTACAAAGCTTGGTTTGCTCTGGAGCAGGTCAACTCCTAGCATTTGGAGCGCAGAGGTATGAGACACCTAATGCTGTATATAGCATAGATAAGAATAGTGGAAACATGACTCGGCTACAAGACTTTGACGCTGCCCAGATTACCCTTGCTCGTAGCTAGAAGGGATTGAGCCGATATATATGGAAATTGTAAATTGGTTTGAAAAAATTTAACTATTCTTGTAGGATGTGTTAGTGGAGCGTAACGCACCAAAAGCCTAAAGTTGTATCATACTTTCTGCGCTAACACACCCTACGTGGATTTCAAAAATAAAATCGGAGTCTCATAGCAGAAAATGCCGCGAGTATCCACTTTTGGAAGAAACATAATTGTTTGATGCCAAAAACCCTACTATAACCTGAGTTCGGGATAAGAAATCCTCAAAAGCCTTGACTTATTGTTATTCGGTCTGAAGCTTAGTTTGAATCTATTCTCTATAAGGCATGTTGTTGAGATTAGTCTCATTTGTGAACCTTATTGACAAAATGATTCCACTTTAATCGTTTCCTCGATCAGTTAGAGTTTTGTTCAATCCTTATAGAATAAGCTTTTGAGCTTCTGGCTTAACCCGAACTCAGGTTACTATATGGTTGGTCTAAAAAAGCTGATTTACTAAAAGTGGATGCTTCCAAAATGCCAAGCCCTCATCTTACATTGAGGACTTTTTATTGGCATTGATTGGTACACCTTCTTATTAATCCTTCACAAATGCATCTCCTCATCTTTGCTATTCCTGACAGCCCTTTCCCTAAGAAACGCATCAAATGTAAACCTATCCGGTAACGAAGTTTGTGCGCCTGGTTTTGTCGTTGCTAAAGCACCGGCTGCTGCACCCCAAACAACTGCTTGATGTAAAGGAAGTCCTTCAAAAAGTGCCGCACTCAAGCCGCCGTTAAAAGCATCGCCAGCAGCTACTGTGTCAACTGCATGAACTGAAAACGCAGGTACAAAAAACTTTTCCTCAGCAGTGGCACAAAAAACACCTTTAGCACCCAGTTTAACGATCGCACATTTCACACCCCGTTGTAATAAAACTCCAGCTGCTTTAGCTGCAAGTTCTTCTCCATCCACAGGAAAACCCACTAACTGTCCTGCTTCAACTTCATTTGGTGTAATAATGTCCACTAACGGGTAAAGTTCATTTGGGAAATCAGACTGTGCGGGTGCAGGGTCGAGAATTACCGTTATTTTAGTTTTTCTTGCAGCTTTAGCGGCTGCAATTACAGCATTAATCGGAATTTCTAATTGTAAAAGTAGTGCTGTAGCTTCTGGTAATAAATGGGACAATCGTTCTACATCTTCTTGATTGATACACGCATTTGCACCAGGAATTACAATAATTTGATTTTCACCATCATGATTCACAGCGATGATGGCGACTCCAGAACTAACAGTCTCATCCACGAAAATATTGTCAATCTGCACGCCAGATGCTTGCAAATTGTTGACAAGTTCTACACCAAAATCGTCTGCACCTACACGCCCCACCATTTGGGTAGGAATTCCCAATCTTGCTAATGCTACAGCTTGATTTGCTCCTTTACCTCCCGAAACTTTAAAAAATTTTTCTCCTAGCAACGTTTCTCCGGCGACTGGCAAGCGGGGTGCTGTTGCTACCAAATCTATATTTATGCTGCCGAAGACGATAATGCTCATTTTTGTTGATCTTTAAAGTCATTTAGGCTAGTACTACAGCAAGCGATCGCAACTTAATCAAATGATAAATGCTGATTTTGTCGTTGATCCTTAACCAAAGGTTGCGATCAAGAGTAATTTAGAAAATATTTTTTACATTTCTGCTAAGAGAATAACTACCTGTTGCGGTTTCATATCAAAAATTGTTCATTAACTCAACAGCACTGGATTGTTTTACATTACTTAGTCTAAACTCAAGATCCTAAGATAGTTTGTAATAACAACCAAACATTTAGGCCAACGATAATAATAGCAACTAACCAGGCTAAAGATTTTAACCACAAGGGATTCACAAACTCACCCATCAAACGGCGATTACTCGTAAACATAACCAATGGAATCACTGCAAAGGGTAATTGTAAGCTGAGGATAACTTGACTGAAAACAATGAGTTTGCTTGTACTATTTTCACCAAAAATAATGATTGTAATTAACGCTGGAATAATAGCAAGTAAGCGGGTTATTAAACGGCGTAACCAAGATGGAAAGCGAAATTGCAAAAAGCCTTCCATAACAATTTGTCCTGCTAGAGTTGCAGTTAGGGTTGAACTTTGTCCAGAAGCAAGTAAGGCAATGCCAAAAACAGCACTAGCAGCACTCACTCCTAATAATGGTGAAAGCAATTGATAAGCATCTTGAATTTCTGCCACATTCTGATTACCAGAAAAATGAAATGTTGCAGCAGATACAATTAAAATCGCTGAGTTGATAAACAGTGCTAGTGATAATGCAAAAGTTGAATCAATTATACCAAACTTAATTGCTTCCCATCTTTTTTTAGTATTAGGTTGCCAATCACGGGTTTGCACAATTGAGGAGTGTAAATATAAGTTGTGAGGCATCACTGTTGCCCCTAAAATGCCGATAGCAATGTAGAGCATTTCTGAATTTTGTAAAATTTCTTTTTTGGGTAAATATCCCAATAAAATCCCCCCCATATCAGGGCGGGAAAACAGAATTTCTGCTATAAAACAGATACCTACTGTTGCTACCAGCATTATTACCAGGGCTTCTGTATAGCGAAAGCCTTTATTTTGCAGGAATAACAAGACCAGGACATCCAGTGCTGTGATACAAACGCCCCAGACTAAGGGAATACCAAATAAAAGTTGTAGCGCGATCGCACTTCCTAGTAGTTCTGCTAAATCACAAGCTGCGATCGCAATCTCACACAGTACCCACAAACAAAAGCTTACCCTTCGGCTGAAATAATCTCGACAAGCCTGCGCCAAATCTCGCCCTGTAGCAACTCCCAAACGTACACATAGTGATTGCAGTAATATCGCCATCAGGTTCGACAGCAGGATCACTGTTAACAAAGTGTAGCCAAATTTTGACCCCCCAGCGATATCTGTTGCCCAATTTCCAGGATCAATGTATCCGACTGAAACCAGATACCCTGGCCCTGTATAAGCCATCATCTTCCGCCAAAAGCTGCTGTTAGGTACTCTAATACTGCGGTTAACCTCTGGTAAGCTAGGTCTGTTTTCTGGTGGAGTCATTTATTTTGCCATTAAATCTTCTCATATTGTTTTCATAATGTCAGAAAATATAGAATAAACATCAACCTTTAGATGAGTAGGATTAATACGCTTGGGTTAGTCATGAGTCATTTATCCTTAATCATTAGTACAAATAACTAATAACTAATGAATTCTTGACTAGATTTCCCCACGACTTTATTATGAAAACGATCATCTGGTATCTAGCTAAAGCTAAAGGCAAGCCTACTACTACTGCTGTCAGCCCTCCTGTCAAATCGCCACGCAATCCACTAAACAAGCGATCGCTCGAACGGATTACAGTAGATAGAACTATAATTGCGTTCGCCCATCTTCAGACTCAAGACTGAGAACTTTTTTCCGTGGTAATATCAGTTGCACGAAACTGCAAAAAGCCGTGGCTACTGTATTAAAATCTCATCGGGCATCAAGAAGGCGTAAACATTCAACGTATCCTCTCCAGCGATTGCTTGAGTATGGACACCAGTATCGTAAACAAATTTGGCTAGCGACTACTTATTCTATCCTTAATAAATTTTTCGACTTAGCACCACCCGGCTTAATTGGCGTAGCGGTGGATGTAGTTGTTAAACAGCAGGATTCTATAATTGCCCAGTTAGGGGTACGTGATGTCTTTGGACAATTTTTGATTATTTCCTTCCTCACCGTCATTATTTGGATACTAGAATCTGTTTTTGAGTACGCCTACGCTCGACTTTGGCGGAATTTGGCTCAGAATATTCAGCATGACTTGCGTTTGGATGCATACAAACATTTGCAAGAGTTAGAATTGGCTTATTTTGAAGAACGCAGCACTGGCGGTTTAATGTCTATCCTCAGTGATGATATTAACCAATTAGAGCGGTTTTTGGATGGAGGAGCGAATGATATTATCCAAGTTTCCGCAACCGTTTTAATTATTGGCGCTGCTTTCTTTATTTTGGCTCCTAGTGTAGCGTGGATGGCTTTATCACCGATGCCATTTATCCTCTGGGGTTCCTTTGCTTATCAAAGACTACTTGCACCTCGCTACGCCGATGTCCGCGAAAAGGTAGGTTTCCTCAACTCACGTTTGTCAAATAATATTAGCGGAATTACTACTATTAAAAGTTTCACTGCTGAAGCTTATGAAGCTTATCGTTTAGAATTAGATAGTGAAGCTTATCGCCGGAGTAACTTTAAAGCAATTACCCTTTCTGCTGCTTTTGTCCCTTTAATTCGGATGCTAATTTTGGTGGGGTTCACGGCATTACTGTTGTATGGCGGGATGGCAGCAGTTTCTGGAACAATGTCTGTAGGTACTTACAGCGTATTAGTGTTTTTAATCCAGCGATTGTTGTGGCCTCTAACTAGATTAGGCGAAACATTTGACCAATATCAAAGGGCAATGGCTTCTACTAATCGAGTCATGAATTTGTTAGATACTCCTATCGCTATTCATACAGGTAATGTATTGTTACCTATAAATGAAGTGCGCGGTGAAGTCCAATTTAAAAATGTTTATTTTGCCTATAAAGATAGATTTCCAATTATCAAAAATCTGTCTTTAGATATTTCGGCAGGGAAAACCATTGCAATTGTTGGTTCAACGGGTTCTGGTAAAAGCACTTTAGTCAAACTTTTGTTGCGGTTATACGAAGTGCAAACTGGAAGCATTACTGTTGATAGTATTGATTTGCAAAGTTTGAATTTGCAAGATTTACGCCGTTGTATTGGTTTAGTGAGTCAAGATGTCTTTCTATTTCATGGCACTGTAGCAGAGAATATTGCTTATGGCAGCTTTGAGACTACAGAGCAAGAAATCATTACGGCGGCGAAGATAGCGGAGGCGCACGAATTTATTACTGAATTGCCCCAAGGTTATGAGACAATTGTGGGGGAAAGAGGACAAAAGTTGTCTGGTGGACAAAGGCAACGGATTGCGATCGCCCGTGCAGTGTTAAAAAATCCCCCTATTCTGATTTTAGATGAAGCAACCTCAGCAGTAGATAATGAGACAGAAGCAGCAATCCAGCGATCGCTCGAACGGATTACAGTAGATAGAACTACAATTGCGATCGCTCACCGTCTTTCCACCATCCGCAATGCCGATTGCATTTATGTCATGGAACATGGGAAATTAGTAGAGTCTGGAACCCATGAGCAATTGCTAGAGAAAGATGGGATTTATTCTGGTCTCTGGCGTGTACAGTCAGGTTTAAGATAACTTTCGCCCCTTGTTTCGGTTTTAATTACGAATTACGAATTACGAATTACGAATTATTTATGTTTTTTGGTAATAGTCAACCAGAATCAAGTGATAACAAGTGGCGTCGCCAGTTGGATAAATTTGTCAAAGCAAATCAGCAGGAATTGGCGGCGCTGTTTTGGGGATTGTGGTTAGCAAATGGTGACAGTCAGGGTACTGTTGGTATTGATTTGCAACCAACGCCGCATTTTGTTTATTGTCCGAAAGAGCAGATAGAGAATTTAAATATTAAGGTTGATAATCGACTTCAGGAAATTTTGGGAATTGTTGATAATCATCAGCCGGAAGTAGAGGTTGTGATGATTGGGATTGGGAAGGGGGAAATTAAGTTAATTCAGTTTGCACCGGAACCACCACCACCGATTTGTTTTGAGCAAGCTGGTAAAGATGTGGATGGGTTATTGGAAGTTTTAGAACAAAAGATGAATGAGCATTTTTCAAGTTAATAACTTGATGAATGTTATTTTGCTAATTAAACTTTGATGCCATAAGGTTTGATTTTTATATGTCCTCAAACACTAAGCAAAGTAAAAGTTGGAAAGAAGATTTTGCTCAATTTTTTGAATCTCCAAGTCGAGAAACTTTGCGTGAATTACTCCGCAACACTACAGGAGAATATGATGATCTAGACTTTAAAAGTGAGCTTGTTTCCGATGATGAAATAGCTAAAAACATTCTTGGTATGGCTAATAAATCTGGTGGTGCAATTATTTTTGGTGTTGAGGAAAAAAAAGAAGATAACAGTTTTAACTCTAAGGGATTGTCCGACTTAAATGATAAAACTGATTTTAAAAATAAAGTTTAAAAATATCTTCCGTCTCAGTTAAATTTTGATATTATAGATTTTTCATACGAAGAATCAGAATATCCAAAACTAAAAGGTAAACTATTTCGGGTTGTTATTATAGAATATAATCCACGATATATTCCCTTTTTGCCTAAGAAAGATAGTGATAAAATTAAGCGTTATCACATATTTATTAGACACAACACTAGCACTATCACTGCTGAATATGAACATTTGCAAGATATTTTAAATCGTAGGGTAGAAACGACATATTCCTTTACTACAGAAATGTCTCTAGCTGAACACCTTGCTCAATTAAAAGAACTATATTCAATGATACAAAAGAATAAACCTGGTTCAGCTTTGGCTTTGAACTTTTTGGAAAATACATATTTTATACAGAAAAATCCATATTATCCAAAAGAAGAATATGATGCTTTTATTAGTAGAATGATTTGTGTAAATAAGGAAGTAATAGAAGCTATAATCCAAAGAAAAGAACCTTTATAAAGCAAAGTTTTAAATAAAGTGCGGTCAATACTATCAAGTATGCACGCAATAAGTATATGTAAATTTTTCCTGATCACATTGATTTAAAAAAAAGCAGCTGGCGAAATGTGAAAAAACTCCGCGAGTTTGCGAATGTAGTTAAATGTCAGCTTGCGGCGTCTACTCAACACTTCAGATACAATAGACTCGGTTTTAAAAATAGGAATTAAGTCTTTCTGCTGCAAACCAAATTCGGCTATTAACGCTTGAAGTAATTCTGTGCTATGAATATCAGGTATAAAATGATATTTTTGTTCGGACTCTGAAACCAGAGTAGCTAAAACATTGAGATAATCTTGTTAGTAAAAGTGTTAATTCACCTTTGTCAATTAGGAAATCGATTATTTCTTGCGTAGCCAGCAGTTCTTCCTGGAAAGTCATGGGTTGCTCCCACGCTTCGGTAACACTAATATCAATGCACTGGCTCCAAAATCTCAAATTCAAAATTGGTATTACTTACGCACTTGGCCGCTAAATCCAGCTGCTTTAAACTGCTTCAGCTTCAACGGAGTAGGCTGATTCGCAGGTACAGAAATTCTCAATTCAAAATCGCTAATCCCTGGTGGTACCTCAGCAATAGAACCTAAGCGAGTCCGATTTTGCATTACCGAGTCATTGTTGGCATCATAGATGCGTCCAAAAATATCTGCGTCGTAGACTGTTTTGTAAGTGCCATTTTCTGCTTTGCCAGTAACAAGAAAACAATTAGCAACCGTGCTACCACTACTTGTAACAGCCCCTTGTGCAAGTTCTGGTGGACAATCTTTATAGGATACATCAAATAATCTAATCTGTGTTAACGCTACAGCTGGGGAAATGCTCACCCACGATAGAAAGGTGATGACACAGGAAATAAAAACGACCGTGAGTGAGCGCAAGCGCATAAAAGACTCCGTGGCTTAATCTAACAATATGTAACTTATAACCTCAGCTTACCTGAATTTCACTACAAGGAATTGAAGACTTTAATTTAACCTTTGTAATAATTAGGGAAATAACCCTCAATTGCTATTAACTTATGACTCCAGATGAGATTGAAGCATCTATGCTCGCAGCCTTTAATGATTGTGATGCAGCAAGCTGTCCTCTCACTGACATGCAAAAAGAGATATTACTACAAGTCGTCGAGCAAATTCAGGGAAATTCTACCTCTAGAGCATCAGCTATTGTTAACCCCTTAGACGAACTTACCCCAGAGGAGTTAGAAGCATTTTTACAATTTGTTAAGGATGAAGAACAACGCAACCGCACTTGGAAAGTGCAATTACTCAACGACTGGCTACTAGAAAATGACTCTGGAGCAGTACAATTTATTCGGCAACGCTATGGTTTACAGTGGCTCAATCGTGTAGAGTCATATCATTTTGATAAGTATTCTTATTTTGAGGATGCACTAAAGCTAAGAATAGGCGATCGCATAGAAGTTTCCAATGCATTATGGGAATGGGTGCAAGAAGATGGGCCTTGTAAGCGCGAATGGTTTCCCTGTATGGTGATTAAGGTCGAGGAAATTAGCAACGGTGATGATACCTCTACTAACTGCATCGTCCGCTTCTTCAACGGCGCTGAGTATGAAATTCAGGGCATCTACGAATGGAATCGCTATAACTGGCGCTGGCCTCAAAAGTAGATGTTGAAATATTTTTAATAGATACGGCATAATGCCGTATAGATTTTAAATATAGACTTATATTTGTGTTTTATGAGTGATAACATTTTGCAACAGACAGCTCGATTAGAAGCACGCGTCAATCCTGAGATAAAAGCTCTATGGCAAAAAGCTGCAGATTTACAGGGAGTTACCTTGACGGATTTTGTCATCGCCAGCGTTCAGGAAGCAGCTTACAACGTTATACACCAGCATCAAACACTCAAACTCAGTTTAGAAGATGCTGAAGCTTTTGTAGAAGCTCTGCAAAACTTACCGAAACCTTCCGATTCTCTCATCGCAGCAGCTTTACGTTACAAACAAATAATCCCAAAAAATGGTGTTAACGATTGAGTTGCTAGATAGTAAAAGGCATAACCGCTCAATTTTTGTTTGTGGAAATGATAGTTTAGACACCTATATAGTTAAAGATGCATCTCAAGACCTGAAGAAAAAAGTCGCTACAGTGTTTGTTTTGATTGAGTCTCCAAGCATGGATATTATTGCTTATTACACTCTTTCAACTTACACAGTAGATATTACTAATCTAGATAAAACCTTTACCAAGAGTTTACCTCGCTATCCTTTGCTGCCAGCTATTTTACTCGGTCGTGTTGCTGTTGATAGCAGTCGTCAAGGTCAAGGTTTAGGAGGAGTGATTCTGATAGATGCTTTGAAGCGTGTCCTAAGAGCTACAGAGCAAGTTGCATCCGTTGCAGTAATTGTAGAAGCTATAGATGAAAAAGCAGTTAACTTTTATCAAAAATACGGTTTTCAACAATTTAAAGAACATTCGTTCAAGCTTTATCTACCTGTTAAAGCGATTGAGGAACTTTGTCTACGTTTTGAAATTTAAGTGTATGTTAATAAAATTATTGCTTAAACAATGCCCAAGCCAAAAATCTCTCGGTATAATATAACGCTAATTGATTGCTCACACCGTTGAAAACGGCATCAAAAGCGTGTTCTGCCCAAGGAATTTCTAGAAAAACCGCAGTATTACCAGAATTATGTAAACTTTCGTACATTTGTTTGCCAAATCGCGCTTGCACTAAATGGTCACGACTGCCATAAATTAATAAAGTTGGTGGTAAAGGGTGCGTCAGATAATTTATTGGTGAAGCAATTTTATACTGATTAGGCAATTCTTCTAAAGAACCACCGAGAAATGCTTTTAAAACAGCGCGGGTGTTAATAGGATCGGGATTTGGTGGTGTTTTGTATCCCTCCGTTAAGTTAACAGGCCCGTAATAGTTCACTACAGCACGAATGGGTGGTGCATCTGGTTGATAAGCGGCTAACATTGCTAGGTGCGCTCCTGCAGAACGCCCTAAAAGTACCATACGTTCTGGATCGGCTTCATATTCTGCTGCATGTTTACGAATAAAATTTAGGGCTATACGCACATCATCTAACTGAACTGGAAACTGATATTTAGGTGCATGTCGATAGGCGATCGCAAATACCGTATATCCCTGATGAGCGATATATTGATTAAACTCCAAGTTTGCATGAGGGTTGCCATATTGCCAAGCTCCACCATAAATTACTACCACTGCTGGATATTTCCCTACCTTTGAGGGTTGGTAAACTTCCATTTTTAAAGCCACTCCCGCAGGAAAAGCAAAGATAATATCTTTTTTATGACGCGTTTTCCTTGATGCAATACCCCCGAAAAAATTAACTAATTCAAAGGGATGCGTTAACATCTTTGCCCTTACTTGGACTGGAATTTGCTCTAGATAATTTGCTCCCAATCCTTGCTTCATCGCTTTAGCCATCTGCATTTGAGTTGGTGGAATATTCATTAGCACCCATCCACAAATTAGCAATCCGATGAAGGTGAAAATGCAAGCTAAACGCTGTAGTTTACGGCGACGAATGTAGAAGAAAGAAAGCAAAAAAGAGAGCAAATTTAATAACAATAACCAAGGACTGATTTCTGGCGCTCCAACTGCCAGGGTGAGTAAAAACATATTTGGAGCCGGAAGAAGAATCCAAGAACTAAGAAACAAGCTTGTAAAACTTAGTAATAATGCAAGCCATGATAAAAGTACTTTAGGTTTAGCAAACATAGATTAAAGTGCAGTAATAACACTCCAAAAAAGTACAACTTATCCAGCAACTCTAAGATACAGATGACTTTATCACCCCATAAGAAGCAGTATAGTCAGTTCCTGGTGTTTCTACTTTGCTTTGCTCTTATCATCTGCAATTACAAAGTCTGTCCTGACTCATGCGTGAGAGCGCCAGATATATTGAATTGTGCTGTTGTCAATAGTTAGGGATAAATCGCGGTAAAATTATTGAAATTAATTAGCAATAAATAGAGCTTGTGATTGAGGGCAACAAATACTATATCTCAAGCGACGGAGCGGCTTTACTCCTTACCTAAAAGCTTGTACTGGTTTCCCGTCGCTTTCAATATAAAGATGCAAATTATTCTTATCTATAGCTGACAATTAGCCGTCTAGATTGATCATTCACCTGACCTACCCCAAGACTCGCCATGACCATCACCCTTTCAGAACAGGCACACAACGAACTATGGCAGGAAGCTAAAGAAACCACCCCTTTAATAACTGCAAAGGAGCAATCCAATCAGTGGGATTGTATAAATCAATATCCGCCGACTTTGGGGCAGGGATTAATTCGGGCAATCCGGTTGCGTGAAGGAATATGGTTGTGGATCAAGGACTATCAACTGCACGATGATCTCGTGGTCAGAGATTGTGATTATTTTCAAGGGTTGGGATTTAGCTTCTTTTTGCAAGGAGAATACACCTATGATGACGTGCCGCATCAAGCAGGGCAGCATCTTGTTTGTGGTAGCGGGAGCCAAGCCGCAACTACTCGTAAGGACTTTGCCAAACAGCGATTTTTGCGAATTGATCTAGGACTGCAACCAGGGGTGCTGCGATCGTTTCTGGGCAATGACTCAGGCGAACTTCCTCCCGAATTACAACATCTGGTTCATTCCCCTGATCAACCCTCTAACTGGCATTTGTGTACGACAACCCCTGTTATGCAAAACATTGCACGGCAGATTTTGCAGTGTCCTTACCAGGGGATTTCTAGACGCATTGAGCTGGAGAGCAAAGCATTGCAACTACTGGCTTTGTTAGTGGAACGGGAAATCGAGATGCGAACAGGGGAGCGCCAGATTTCTTCACTCAATCTTGATCAGTTAGATCGCATGCACCGTGTTGAAGAGATTTTGCGCTCTCAGATTCACAACCGACCTTCATTGGAGCAGTTAGCGCGGCAGGTAGGACTGAATGAATGCACCCTCAAGCAAGGATTTCGTCAGGTGTTTGGTAAGACGATATTTACCTATTTTCGTGACTATCAACTCAAACAAGCCCAGCAACTTCTGGTGACAGGCAATTTTAAGGTGGAAGAAGTGGCGCAGATGGTGGGCTATGGCGATCGCAGTGCTTTTACCAAGGCATTTCGCCGCAAGTTTAATATTAGTCCAAGCGATTGTCGTCGATCAATCCAGTACTTCTAAAAATTCCGTTTCAACCACAAACAAATTCCGTTTCAACCACATTGCGATCGCCCAGGCATTCCTATTTTCTAGTAAGCTAACTGAGAAAGATTTTAGTTAAAGTTTTGTGAAATAGTGTGTATGGAGTTGTTATGAAGTGTTGGCATTTGTCTGCTGGTGCTTATCTCTGGCTAGCAATGTGTTTATGCGGATGCAGTAGTGCTTTTGCCATTGAACCAATACAAAATCAAGAAAATTTAGCTGTTAATCTAGCTCAAAGGGTACCCCATCCAATCGATGCCTACGGCGGGCTGCGCCTACGCGAATCTCTTCAAAAAGGAGTGAATCAGAACAAAGTTCCCCTTAAAAAAGCGGGATCAGGTGAGCAAACCCAAAGCAGGATTCGACAGCTCAGTGAAATAGAACTGACTCACACCAGCGCCAGAATGCTTGTACAGTCGCCAGTGCAACGAACTCTACCTGTGCCAGAAATTGTGCAAGTCACAGCAGTTAAAGCTAATCCCACTAATAAGGGTGTGGAGGTAATTTTACAAACTAAAAGTGGGCAACAGTTACAACTGGTTAATCGTAGTGCTGAGAATAATTTTATTGTTGATATTCCCAATGCTCAATTACGTCTACCAAGTGGGGATGCATTCACATTTAGCTCCCAAAAACCAATAGCGGGAATTACTGGAATAACAGTAATAAATATTGATGCCAATACGATTCGGGTGACAGTCACAGGGGAAGTGAGTTTACCAATTGTCGAGTTATATGACAGTGCCAATGAGGGTATAATCTTCTCTGTTGCTAGTATTTCACCCTCCACGTCAGCTCAAAAGCAACCGCAAACACAGCAGCCCCAAAACCAAACGCAACCAACACAACCATCGGCATCAGGTGATGAGCCAATTGAGTTAGTGGTGACGGGTGAGCAAGATGGGTATCGCGCGACAGATGCTTCAACTGCCACCAAAACTGATACTCCCCTGCGCGACATTCCCCAATCGATTCAAGTAGTGCCCCGGCAAGTGCTAGAAGACCAGCAGACGAGAACTCTCACAGAAGTGCTAAGAAATGTGCCCGGTGTAGCCCAGGGAGGAGGCTCAACCCGTGGAACCTATGAGGGACCTTTGATCCGAGGCTTTTTTGGTGGCTTTGATATCAAAAGAAACGGGTTAAGAGACGCAAGTAATCTGTATCAGAGTTTTGATCTGGCTGGTATCGAGCGAGTTGAAGTCCTCAAAGGACCTGCCTCTGTTCTCTACGGTCAGGGTTCATTAGGAGGCGTGATTAATTATATCACCAAACAACCCTTGAGCGAACCTTACCACGCACTAGAAGTCTCTGTTGGCAGCTTCAATTTCTATCGTGGTGCCATAGACCTGACAGGTCCGCTCAATCTCAGCAAAACGGTGTTGTATCGTCTCAACCTCGCGGCTCAAACGACTGAAAGTTTCGTTGATTTTTACGATCAACAGAGATACTTTGTAGCACCTGTTGTTTCCTGGCAACTAGGCGATCGCACCAAAATTACTTTTTCTAGCGAGTATCAGGTGCGACCCCAAAAGAATGGTGCTTCGGGTATTCCTGCTGAAGGAAGTGTCCTACCCAATCCGAATGGCAAAATTCCGCGCAATCGTAACACAAACGAGCCAAATAGTACGAGCGATACAAGTCTGCTTCGCGTTGGCTACGATCTCGAACATCGCTTTAGCTCTAACTGGCAGCTCCGTAGCGCCTTTGAATATTCGTCGTTTCAAAGGTATAAAAATTATCTCTTGAACAGCACCTTAGCTGAGGATGAGCGTACCTTAAATAGAATATTCACCACAGGTGTGAATGATGAAAGAAATTATGGTATTGACACGTATGTGGTGGGTAAGTTTGCTACAGGCAGCATTAGGCATCAACTTGTGACAGGTTTTAATTTCACCAAGCATACTGATGATACAAGGAGTAATTTCACCAATTTCAGCGAAGGTGCTACACTTGACCTGTTTAACCCGGTATACGGTAGGCAGCTAGGTCCCATTACCAGTAGGGGTAACTATTTTGCCTTCACAGATACACTGGGTCTTTATGTTCAAGATCAGGTCACATTAGCTTCTAATCTGAAGTTGCAATTGGGTTTGGAGTTTGATACCTTCAACCAGACCTCAGGGGATCGAGTTAGCAATACCAAAGACAATGACTATAGCGATGGTTTTAGTCCGCGTGTCGGGATTGTCTATCAGCCAATTGAGGCAATTTCGCTGTATGCTAACTATAGTCGTTCCTTTAGCCCAAATACTGGAAGAGCTTTTGACGGGAGTGCATTTCAACCCCAACGCGGCACCTCCTATGAAGTGGGCATCAAAGGAGATATTAGCAATCGACTGTCCGCGACCCTTGCCTTCTACAACCTGACACTCTCCAATGTCCCGACCACTGATCCAGTCAATCCTGAGTTTTCCATCCTAACCGGAGAACAACGTAGTAAGGGGGTTGAATTTAGCGTTGGTGGTGAAATTTTACCAGGGTGGAACATCATTGCAGGCTACGCTTACACGGATGCAGAAGTTACCAAAGACAATACCTATGCGGTTGGCAACTTGCTGGATAATGTTCCCAAACACAGCTTTAACTTATGGACTTCGTACGAAATTCAAAGCGGTGACTTCAAAGGCTTGGGCTTGAGCATGGGTTTATTCTATGTTGGAGAACGCCAAGGAGACTTAGATAATACCTTCACTTTGCCTAGTTATTTTTTGACCGAAGCGGCTATCTTCTATAAGCAAGACAGATTTAAGGCAGCGCTTAATTTCAAGAATTTGTTTGACGTTGACTATTTTGAATCTGCCGATAGCAGGGTAAATGTTTTTTATGGCGATCCGTTCACGGTGCAAGCAACTATTTCGTGGGAGTTTTAGAGAAGGCGAAGGAGTGGAATAAAGGGCGATTATCGGCTAAACAACTTGGCTTAATACAGTTTTAATTGGTGGACAATATCTGAAATTCAATCTGGAAGCTTGAAAGGATTAGGGTTTAGCTTGGGGCTAGAAGATCTTCGCGCTTCTAACCAACAGGGATAATAGAGACTCAGAAAGCAACTTTGAAAGCGTTGGGAATAATTGAGGAAAAAATTGTTTCTTTTATTAACCTAAACCCAAATGCTCTCTTAACGCTTGGCGCATCACTTCTACAGGTATTTCCTGCTGCAACCAAATTTTTAATGCTGCTACCCCTTGTTGAACTAGCATTTCTAATCCATCGATCGCAATTGCACCTTGTTTTTCTGCTTGTTCTAGAAATAGCGTCGGTTTCGGTATATATATTAAATCGTAGGCGATCGCACCCTTGGGTAAATTCGCTATTTCCTCTACACTCAAAGGCGACTCATCAACCTTGGGATACATACCTATGGGGGTTGTGTTTACCAGCAGATTAGCTTCGAGAATTAGCTTTGGTAATTCCTCCCATTGATGAACTTGTAAATTTTCACTTATAAATGAATTGTTCCAACTATTGCCAAATTCCTGTAATCTCTGCACATTACGCCCAACAACATGAATTTTCGCAAAACCTAGTTGCTGACAACCTGCGATAACAGCCCTAGCTGCGCCACCATTGCCCAAAATTACTGCTACCTTCTGACTCCAATCTTGCTTATACGTTGTCTGCAAAGGAGCGATAAATCCTTCTATGTCTGTGTTTGTCCCCACCCATTGATTATTTTGACGACTAACAGTATTCACTGCGCCTATAGTTTGGGCAATGGGGGTAATTTCTGAGAGGAGCGGCATAATTGCCTGTTTATGAGGTATTGTCACATTAAAACCGACAACATCAATAGCCGCGAAACCTGCGATCGCTACTTCTAAATTCTGTGGTGCTATAGGAAAAGGAAGATAAACATAATCTAATCCTAAATGAGCGATCACAGCATTATGCATCACTGGCGAGAGCGAATGCTCAACTGGATATCCAATTACCCCTAATAGCTTAGTTTTGCCTGTAATTAATCTTTCTTTAGTCATTAGTTATTAGTTATTAGTCACTTGTACTGAGAGACTTGTGCCGAGCGAAGCCGAGGTAAGCCGAAGTATTAGTGATTCCCCCACAGCCTCCCCTGCTCCCCCACTTCATTGATTAGCCTACAATTATTAAAAGCTACTTAACAATTCTTTGAATCATGCAGGCAATTACAGCCCCCTCTACAACCCCAATTCCTGGTAAATATTGGCAGTGGCGCGGGCACAACGTTTACTATGTGCGTGCGGGAGATAAGCAAGCGCAACGTCTGCCTTTGCTTTTAGTACATGGATTTGGTGCTTCCACAGACCACTGGCGCAAGAATATCACAGGATTGTGTCAAGATTTTGAAGTATTTGCGATCGACCTTTTGGGATTCGGGCGATCGGCAAAACCGAAATTGCAGTATAGCGCCGACTTGTGGCGCGACCAACTCCATGATTTTATCAGTGAAGTAATTGGTCAAAAAGCTGTATTAGCAGGTAATTCCCTTGGTGGCTATGCTTGCTTGTGTGTTGCAGCACAACATCCCGAGAGTGCGGCTGGTTTAGTTTTGCTCAATAGTGCAGGGCCTTTTAGCGAAAGTCAGCCTACATCTGAGCCTGAAGCTTTACAATCAGAAATTGAGGCGGACATACAACCCGCTACTTTGCAGAAACTTCTTGGTGACGGCACTAAGTGGATTTTTCAACAACCTTTAGCTCAGTTTTTGTTATTTCAATACGTGCGACAAGGTTGGGTAATTCGCCAAACTCTAGAAAAAGTTTATCTTGACAAGAGTGCCATTACAGACCAATTAGTAGAAGAAATTTCTCGCCCTGCTTACGATCCCGGTGCAATGGAAGTATTTGTGTCAGTCTTTAGTACTCCTCAAGGAGAGAAAGTAGATGTGTTACTAAAGCAATTAGCTTGTCCATTGTTGATGTTGTGGGGAGAAGCTGACCCTTGGATGAATGCTAGAGAACGTTCCCAGAAGTTTCGTCAATATTATCCTCAACTCAGAGAACATTTTTTAACAGCCGGTCATTGTCCCCATGATGAAATACCTGACAGAGTAAACCAACTTTTAGGCGATTGGGTTTTGTCTATTATTAAGTGACGACATCTTTCGTAAGGGTACAGCTATGCTGTGCCCTTATAGCATGGTCTATTTGCGATCGCAAAAGAATAACAAAAGCCTGAAACAACGTATTTTTATAACAATCCTTGCAATTCGGCGAATTTACGCAAACGTGTTAAACACTGGCGCTGATAAAAACTGCTCAATGTCGGAATTGACAACCCAAATTCTTCAGATAATTCTTTCCAGCTAACTTCTGGGGGTAGGCGTTTGAGAATTAATACCTGACAATTCACATCTGGACGCCCCTTAATGTAAGTACCACACAGTTCTCCTTCAGAATCTGTCTTAGCCCATATCTCCAAGTCTTCCAGAATGGGAGGTGCTTGGGGGGTAGCAGGGAGGTTATCTACAGGATCAATGGTTTCACTTGTTCCACCTGAAGTAGATTGACGAACCCAAAGAGGGACTGTTGTGGCTTGTTCCCGGTTCTGGTTAATATAAAAGTCTTGTAGTCTCCGTTTTAGGTAAGCATTTAGCCAGGTGATAACACTGCCATAGGTGGGGTCATAAGTTTGACCTGTCAAACCTTCACAAACATTGCGGCAAAAATACAACCAAGTTTGTTGTAGTGCGTCTTGATAGTAAGGGGTACTTTCTCTCCAGAGTCTACTTGCACTCAAGCGAATAATTTGCGTGAGCAGCTTCTGACGCTGAGGACTTCCAGATGGGTGTTCACAGGCTTCGCGAACTAAGCGGCGTAGGTGTTCATCAAATTGAACCATGAGAATCTTGGCGAAGAAAGCAAGAATATCTTAGTATTGCGTATAACAACACTCTAAAAAATTTTCGTCAAGATTTGTTCATTGGGTATGGGGCACTTGTACTGAGCGACTTGCCTTGAGCGTACCCCTATGGGGAAGCAAGCTACGCGTAGCGTCTCCAAGAGTTGCCGAAAGGAGTCGAAGTATTGGGCATTGGTCAATAATCAATAGTTCTTCTCCCCTGCTCCCCCTGCTCCCTCATCTCCCCATTCCCTACTCTCCTCAATCTAATCCAAACCAGGACTGGACATTTTCCAACCAGGAGTATGTGAGATTTCCGACACTCAGCTTCATTTTCTTGCGAATATCTTGGATATTTCCGTTGGTTAATCTAGCGAGAGTCTGTGCTTCTTCTTCAAAACGCTTGGGCAAAGACTGTTTGTATTTTTTCCCTGCCTCACACTTGAGTTCCCCTTCAAATGGATATTGCAAAACATAACGCCCTTGGAATAATTCACGGTTGGCAGTTTGTAGGAAAGTCAAGTCTTCAGGGAATGTGTCGCGGGTGTAGCGGACATGCAGACGGGAGATGAAGACGTTACTGTTAAAAGCGGGAGGAACAAACTTGCGGATTGGTGTAATTGGTATTGGTTTAACCTTAGTTTGCTTACTTAGAGAATTATCATTTAGCCAAAATACGCCTGCTTCCTTGAGTTCCTCTTGGGTAAGGGGATCGGCAGAACAAGGATCGCAACTACCCATATCCCAAGCGTATTCCAAAAAGCCGACTCTCTTGCCTTCTTTGGTGTAAGCAGTTTGGAACAAGGATTTGTAGAATTCACCAAATTCATCTTTGATAAACACGGGAAGATTGACGTTGGAGGGAATTTTCACCGTCCGATAGTTAGTGATTTGTGCCTCTCCTTGGGGCGAGAGGATATAGACAATTAAATCCTGTTCTGTCGTAGCATTGATCATGCCTAAACGAATTGGCAGCATGAACTTGGGTGATTGATAGGAAATTTGTAGCGGGCGCAAAAGCTGGTAACCAGATTCATCAAATTTCTCTAAGTTGACTTTGGCAACAAAGAATTTCATTGAGGAACGGATATAGGGCTGAAGTAACTGTTTCGCCCCTTGAGGGATTTTGTACCCATTTTGTGTCAGCCAAGTTTCTAGTCCGCCAGATTCTTTAGCGCTGAGGATCACGATGTCGTATTCGCCCACGTTGAAACGTGCTTCCACCGTCACACCCAAACTACGATCGCTTCTCTCAACTGCCGCACTATTAGCTACTGCTCCTGTTGCCAAAGATAGTCTATCAAAAAATCGTGGTAGTGGGGCACAAGGATCTGGGTCAAAATATTCCACCAATCGCGGCGCACTAAAAGCATCTAGGCGCTCGATAATTGTGGGTTCAGTCACACGAACTTGGTCTTTTTGCAGCACTGTTGGCACTGGTACTACGATCGCAAAATCTTTGACTTCGCCTTGGTAGTCGTTTGCCATTGTTAGGACGGTGCGATCGCCATTCCGTGCTATCACCACCTGAGAAGCTTTGTTATACAACTTCGTATCAGCTTTAGCTACATAAAATCCACAGAATGCCCAAGCTGCGGGTGCAAAGCAAAACACTGCGACAATTGTCAACAGTAATGGTGTTAAAAGTCGAAAAATCTTCATTTTTTATACCTCTATATTTTTAATTTTGAGATCGATGATGTCTGTAGAGACGTTGCATTGCAACGTCTCTACACTTGTTTTTCTCTCTTGCCAAGAAAATCGTGGAGCTAACCAGAGAATATCTAGCAAAATGCTCAATGGGGCAAGAATGAACAGTGCCCAGAAGACTGCGGTGGGAATAAAGAAATAATTCCGCAGGATAAAAGTTAATCCAGCGATGCAAACAGCCCAAATTACCCGCCCAATTCTCGAATCAGGAATTGATCGCGGATCTGTAATCATAAATAGAGCGAACAACAACAACGAACCGCTCATCAACCGATGCCAGTAAACATCCCAAGTCCAACCCAGCCAGAGATTGCGAATCGCTTCTAGCAAGGAATAGCTACCTAAAAAAGCGGCTGTGGTGTCCCAGCGACCAATGCGCTGCAAAATCATGCCGCCAGTCCCGGCAAATAACAGCGCATACCACCACTCTTCACCCCACTGTCCCGGCGAAACCCAGGCATCGGAGGTCAGAATTAAGGCAGAAATGATGCCAAAATTAGCAGGGTTGAAGAAATGCTTACCACCGAATTTGAAGAGAAATTTACTAGCGATCGCACTTGCTGCCGCTATTACCATTGTCGTCCAGTGATCGGCACGCAACAGTAAACTGAGTCCCAATGAGGTAATTAAAGCACTGCGAAGATTCGTAATTTGTCCTTTGTTATTAATCATTTGTCCTTTGTTGTTTGCCAATACTTCGGCAACTCTTGGAGACGCTACGCGTAGCTTGCTTCCCCGTAGGGGTACGCTCAGTACAAGTGACCAATGACTAATGACAAATGACAATACAGATTGGGTTAGTAGACAAGTAGCAATTAATACTCCAATAAACTCTGGTCGCAACGTCCAGTCTCGTGTAATGATTCCCACGACTAGGAACAAGCCCAGAAATGAAATTTGATAATCTCGTATATCTTTGAACAAAAATAACATTTTATTCAGTGTTTATTCGTAGATATATCATCAATTTAAATGAGTGCTAGGTCAAAAAGTGTTGCTCTTACAGATTTTTTACAAAATAGAGTATTGACATTCTTCAACCGACCTTTCCCGACTGATTTTAGGGTGGTGATTGACATACCACACACGATTGCTTTGATATTTGAACCGATAAGGAGCGCTTGTATCTGGAACTCTCTGTTTGTACAGTAGGTAAGTTCCAGATATAAGCGATTTAAGCTATGGTTCCCACGTTTAACAGTTATCAACATTAAGTAATCAGTGTATTTATGCAAGATTATGCAAAAAAGAAAAAACTTTATGCAGTTAGCTCCCTTGTTCCCAATTTTCTACCGCATTCTCCAGCCGAGTTTTCCCAATTGTCTTTGGGCTGGAAATCCCAATACGAAAGCGATCGCCCTCACATTCGATGATGGGCCGCATCCTCAATACACACCCGAAGTCTTAACAGTGTTAGAGCGTTACAAGATTACAGCGAGTTTTTTTTGGTTGGGTGTTTGCGTCAACCGTTCACCAGCTATTGCCAAAGCCGTTAGCGATCGCGGCCACTGGATCGGATTACATGGCTACGATCATCGCTCTTTTGCCATGCTTTCTCCAAATGACCTAAAGGACAGTTTAGAAAAAACCCAAGCTGCCATCTACAATGCCTGCAACCTCCAACCTGAACAAGTGCGAGATGTTCGCCCCCCCAATGGTTTATTTACACCTACGACTTTAAAATTGTTTTTTCAGTGGAATTACCGTCCAGTTATGTGGAGTGTTGTACCAGAAGACTGGGTGCGGCCAGGTGTAACCACCGTGGTAGAGCGAATTATGCAACAGGTCAAAAATGGTTCACTGATTGTCTTGCATGATGGTGCTTGTGGTGGACAAGATGTTGCTGCCACAATCCAAATTCTGATTCCACAACTGCTGCAACAAGGCTATGAGTTTGTGACTGTTGATACTCTGTGGGAGCAAGTTAAGGCTAACGATTGACTGTTATACATTTAATAATAGGTGAAGTTAATAATTTGCTCTAAATCAGGCTTTCCCATAAATTATGCCAGAGCAGTTTCCTATCATTGAGGTTCCCCTAGATGCTCCGGAGGCTGATGAAGATTTGGGAACAAAAGAAAAGTTTTGGTTTCGTCATCAGGATCTAGGTCGTTGCCTATTCAAGAAAGCTAGACCAAACACAGGAGAAGATTGGGCAGAGAAGATTGCAGCCCAATTGAGCGAATTGCTTGGGCTACCCCATGCTGATTATGAACTAGCGGTATACAATGGCGACAATGGCATTGTTTCACCTTCATTTTTGCCGCCTCAACCAGGTGCAATTCTCAGCCTTGGTAATGAAATTCTGGCTAGGATAGTATCCAATTATCCACAAGATTCTAAAGACCTATCCCAACACACAATAGATAATGTATTCAATGTTATCAAAGATGCTTCACTAAATTTGCCCATCAACTGGACACCACCAAAGGGAATTAGTCATGCGACAGAAACTTTTGTTGGATATTTACTTTTGGATGCTTGGATCGGGAATAGCGATCGACACCATGAAAATTGGGCATTCATCAGTTTACAAGAGAAGATTTATCTAGCACGAACTTATGACCACGCCTCCTGTCTCGGTAGGAACGAGTCTGATTCTAAAAGGAAAAGCAGGTTAACTACAAAAGACGCTAACTTCTCTGTCCAAGCTTATGTAGAAAGATGCAATTGTGCGTTGTATGCTAGAGTTGATGATAAAAGAACCCTCAAGACTTTTAATGCATTTTGTGAAGCGCAACAACGGTATCCAGATGCAGCCAGGGTATGGTTAAATAATCTAGCAAGGGTGTCAAGCAATGATACGTTAGAGCTTTTTGAGTGTATTCCATCTAATCGCATATCGCAAACAGCAATTGAATTTGCACAAAAAATATTGGAGTTAAATCAAAGTAAGCTGCTGGACACCCTACTATGAAAACACTTTTTTTAGCTTGGCAAGATCCTAAAAGTCGCGCTTGGCTTCCCATTGGTCGCTTAACATTTGACGGTAAAAAATATCAGTTTGTATATACGCAAGGTGCTGTTAAAGCTCAAACTGAACATAATTTTCAGCTATTGTATTCCTTCCCAGACTTGAACAAAGAATACGTATCAGTTGAACTATTTCCCTTGTTTTCTAATCGATTAATGCGACGCTCTCGCCCTGACTATAAAGATTATATTGAATCGCTAAATATTCCGCAAGGACAAGACGATCCAGTTAGTATTCTTTCTCGGAGCGGTGGACGTAAGGTAACAGATTCTTTTGAAGTTTTCCCCTGTCCAGAACCAGATGAAAATAGTTTATACCGCATCCATTTTTTTGCACATGGACTGCGACACCTTCCTGCTTGTGCAACTGAACGGATTAATCAATTACAAACAGGTGAACTATTATATTTAGCTAATGAATTTCAAAATCCCCATGACCCGCGTGCATTACTTTTATGCACTAAGGATCATTACATCGTAGGTTATTGTCCTCGGTATATTGTGAATGATGTTTTTGAACTCAACAACAAAAATTCAGAACTTCTAGAAGTAACAGTTGAGCGCATGAACCCATTGCCCACACCACTCCAACTACGTTTATTGTGCAATATGACCGCAGAATGGCATGAGGATTTTCGTCCATTTTCTAGTCGGGAGTATCAGCCTTTGGTGACTGATATCCCAATGGCTTATGCTAGTTCCTAAAGTTGATTGGAGGCGAGAAAAGCTTGGATTTCAGCATCTGTTGGTTGAGAAGCGATCGCACCTGGTTTAATGGTAGTCAGTGCCCCAACAGCACTGGCATAAGTGACGATGCGTTTTGCGGTTTCAGCATCCCGCAAGCTGTGGATGCCATGCTGGCTCAACTGGTGGATAAATCCTGCTAAAAAGCTATCCCCTGCGCCAGTTGTATCAACTACGGGGATGGAAAACGCAGCTAATTTGCCTTCGTTCTCACCCAGACAGTAGCTGCAACCGTTTTCTCCATCTGTTACTAGCACCCCTTCAATTGAAGCTAGACGGTAAGTAATGGCTCCGGGATCTGCCGTTTCAAATAGCCATTCAGCTTCTTCTTTGGAGAGCTTGAGAAAATCAACTCGCTTAAATAATTCTGGAATTTTTTGATGAGCAATTTTTGGCTCGTCCCAAAATACAGGACGCCAGTTCACATCCAGCACAATCTTCAAATCGTAACGTTCTGCTAAATCTAGGGCGTGGTGAATTGCCTTTTCACTTTCAGGATAGGCTAATTCCAAAGTACCCAAAATCAGAAAATCTGCTTCTTCAAACAGCGAATTTGGCAATTGTTTAGCTTGCAAGCGAGTATCGGCAAACTCTGCGGTATCATACTTACCAAATCCGGCGAAGGTGCGATCGCCTGCTAAATCCCGTGTAACATAAACTTGCCGCGTTGGTGCTGTAGGATGGCGTTGTACCCCTGTTGTCTCTACACCTATATTTTGTAATAGCTTGACCAATGCATTCCCTGGTTCATCTTCACCAACGGCTCCGATAAATCCTGCTGGCGTCCCCAGCTTGACTAAAGCACAGGCTACGTTAGCTGGTGCCCCTCCTGGATAGGGAGTCCAGGATTTTACTTCTTCCAGCTTTAGCCCCAATTGATCGGCTAAACAATCAAACAAAACTTCACCGAGGCACAGAACACGGGGATTGCTCATTTTGTTTTAGATTTTAGATTTCGATTTTGGATTAGTAATTTACAGTATAAAATCTACAACAATTTTTGCTAATCTGTCGCCAGCCCTTCATAGAATTAAATAGCATTTTTTATTACTACATAACATCTATATGCTTCTGAATATCACCTAATCAATCTCAAAGTTTATACCAATATATTATAAATTAATTAGTATAAAAAAATACTTAAAATTAAATAGTTTATATTTTTGCCAATTTTAAATTCTAAGAAAATATTGACAATCCGATTACTGCTAACACTTGAAACCCCTCCCAACAGAAGAATCTTCTAGAATTAGAAAGAGTGATTAAGTACATATACCAAGGGAGGATAGAAATAGTCATGGCTGGTGGCAAGTCTGAGACCCCCGTTAGTCTGTCAGACAGAGAACTGCAAATTATCGACTTAGTAGCCGCTGGCTTAACTAACCAAGAAATTGCAGGAAAACTGGAGATTAGCAAGCGTACAGTTGATAACCATATCAGTAATATTCTTACCAAGACCGAGACAGAAAATCGAGTAGCTCTTGTCCGCTGGGCTTTACAGTGGGGCAAAGTCTGTTTGAATGATGTCAATTGCTGTACTCTGCCTAACCAGATCGAATAAACGATTTATTAGTAGCAACGTAATTGCTCTGATCTGGTAGAATTGCAAGCCAATTTTGAGGTTTACTGATTATTTCCCTCTTCACGCCTAAGTTTTCAGTGTGAACACTCTACCAAAAGTTCCGAGTCCTTCACTCAGCCGGAGTTTATGTTAGTAGAGCCAGCTGACCCTCGGACTCGGAAACTATAAAAGATCAGAATTTCTTATTAAACAGAACAGATGTATGAATGGGTAATGGAGACACAACGACTGCGCTCAGTGCATCGCTGGGGACTGGGAACTATTTAAGAAGCACAGGAGAATAACCAATACCTAATGCCCAATGCCCAATACTTCTCTACGAGAGGCTGCGCCAACGGCTTACCTCGGCTTTGCCCAACTCTACCAGAGGCTGCGCCCTAAGCGTAGGTATGCCGCAGGCTTTACGACTACGCCCCTCGGCTTTGCCCTTCTCTTCTTAGGCTGCGCCCTAAGCGTAGCTATGCCGCAGGCTTTACGACTACCAAGAGGACAAGCTCGGGCTAAACTCAGGACAAGCTCGGCACAAGTTGCTCAGTACAAGTGCTCAATGCCCAAACTCAAAAATCATCCACAAAAATTAGCAACAATTCAGTGGTGCAAGCGTTACATTTGAAAGAAATCTATGTTGCCCCATCAGCTTTGGGAGCAGTGTTCCAATGAATACTTCCGCTTCTTTTGAGGGTAGCTCCTCTCCCTTTAAATTTTTGAACTTTGATTTTACGACACCTGTATCTGAGAAAATTCCGAGTCTTGAAGACCGATTTTCAAACTTTGTACAACCCACACAAGATGCCGACTTACTCAGACAGCTATCGTTTATTCCAGGGTTAAAAGAAATTCTGATGATACGGCAGGTTCACGCCTTAGAACACGCTACTGTTTGGGTTCTTAGCGAATCAAAAAGTGCCTATCCTGCCAAAGGAGAACCTAGTAACGTTCAACTAGATAACGAACTATTAGGCGGTTTGTCTACTGAGCAAGGATTCTACCTCTATGGTGAAGTGAATATTAGTGATTTGCGGCGTGCGGTCATACTTGCTCGACATCGCCTCACCAGTGGAGAATGGGATTTGGCTGTACATCCTCGTTGCGGCACAAATTTATCAGTAGCAATGCTCTTAACAGCTGGACTAGCTGTCGGTGTGCATCTGTTACTACCATTTCGACCAATCGAGCAACTTATTGGTTTGGGGTTGGCAGCGACGACAGCCGCCGAACTCGCACCTGATTTAGGTTCTATAGCACAGCGTTACCTAACAACTGCCATTCCTTTTAACCTAACAATTGAAAATATTACCTGTACACGCGATGTTTGGGGGCGTGAGGCACATTTTGTTAAAGTGGGCTGGAAAGAATGAAGACAGCAAGAGGGGATGAGGGAGGCAACAAAAATGGAATCAAAACTACGCAACTTCAAAGAAACTGCTAAAGAAACAACTCTAATGTTTGCAGAGGGCGCTGGCGCTGGACTAATCATCTTTGCCCTGTTCGGCGGCTTATGGCACGTCACTCCCTTTTGGTGGGTGATGGCAGCAACTACAATGTTCTGCGGTTTATTAGCCGTAGTGTTCCGTCAAAACTTCCAGAAGATGTTAGATTCTTTGATGGATAATGCTCCCTGGATGTAGGAAGACAAGGTTAAACATTTCCTTACTCAAAAATCCTGTAGGGAGAATTGCGATCGCGGCATTGTTTGCGTTTGTCCTCCATCTGGGAATTCAGGCATGGGTGGGTCAGCTTTTCAGGTTAAAAGTTAGAGCATCATCAACTCACCCTCGTAAATTGGCGTTCGGTAGCGTGTCCTTCAGGACAAGGTATTGCCATAGTCTTCCCCATCCCCCACTCCCCTAAAGAAATTATGAGAAAACTTTACTTCTTGCTCCCCGGTACAGATGGCAAATTTGCCTGTGGTGGTCTTTGGGCTGAGTTAAAAGCACTTAATCTAGCTCAGAATTTCTGTAGTGCTGATATTGTAACTTACCGTCAACGAGAAAAAGATAAGCTTTTTATTGATGATTTGTTAAAAGAGAAAAATTTAAGTGATGTAATTTTTGTTATCAGTTGGGGATTTGATATAGCTCAACTCGTGGCTAAACTTAAGCAATACAATGTTGTTTACCATGCACATAGTGCAGGTTATCCATTTAGACTACCTGCAAGTATTCCAATCATGACTGTTAGCCGCTATACAATGGGATATTGGGGACAAAAATCACCTAATTCTCTAATTTATTATTTGCCCAATCAAATTTCTGATGAGTTTCAAAATTTAGGACTAGAACGGGATATTGATGTTTTAGTTCAGGCTCGGAAGTCTTCTGCGTATTTAATAAAAGAATTGATTCCAGCGTTAAAAATACGTTGTAAAGTATTGGTTGTTGATTCATATATAGAGGATTTACCTGGACTATTCAACCGAGCTAAGGTTTATTTATATGATTCGGCTGAGTACTGGGCGCAACAGCGTGTTAGCGAAGGATTTGGTTTACAACCAATGGAAGCTCTTGCTTGTGGTTGTCGAGTATTTTCTAGTGTCAACGGTGGACTCGCTGATTACTTAGACCCTGGATTTAATTGCTATAAAATTGCTGGATATTCTCAAGAATATGATGTGCAACGCATTTTGAAAGTGATTGAATATTCAGAAAAATTTAGCTTATCTGAAGAATTTTTAGTTGAGCATCGGACTGAAAATATTATTAAGCGTTTCCAAGTTATTTTGGATGAGTTAAATGAGTTTTTTGACCATAAAATTCATCAGCCATCTAATATTAAGGATTTGACGGAAATACGGATGGCAAAATTACTCGCACAGAGGATATATGGAAAGCTGAGGAAGAAATATTTTAAGTAATAGAAAAGAGCCACAGAGGCGCACAGATCACAGAGAGAAGAGAGGAAATTGAATGAGTCGGCGGTTATTAGTTACTGGAGGTGCGGGGTTTATTGGGGCGAATTTTGTTCATCACTGGTGTCAGGTTTATCCAGATGACCGGGTGGTAGTAGTGGATGCTCTTACCTACGCGGGAAATCGTCTGAATTTGGCACTGGTTGAGGGTAGAGATAATTTTCGGTTTGTGCAGGGGGATATTTGCGATCGCACCATTATAGACAATGTATTATCAACAGAAAATATAGATACCATTGCCCATTTTGCTGCTGAATCTCATGTTGATCGTTCGATTCTGGGACCGGCTGCTTTTGTACAAACTAATGTGGTTGGAACTTTCACCCTACTAGAAGCTTTTCGGAAACATTGGGAGGCTAAAGCACAGCCATCTGATTATCGTTTTATACACGTTTCTACTGATGAAGTCTACGGTAGTTTAGGCCCAGATGATGCAGCTTTTTGTGAAACTACACCTTACGCTCCCAATAGTCCCTATTCAGCCTCGAAAGCCGGTAGCGATCACTTAGTGCGTGCTTATTACCATACTTACAACCTCCCGACAATTATCACAAATTGCTCTAATAATTACGGCCCTTATCAGTTTCCTGAAAAGCTAATTCCTTTGATGTGCATCAACACTTTAATAGGTAAATCATTACCTGTTTATGGTGATGGTAAAAATGTGCGCGATTGGCTTTATGTGGGCGATCATTGTCGTGCTTTAGATGTGGTAACCAATCATGGTCAACCAGGGGAAACATACAATATTGGTGGCAACAATGAGGTGGAAAATCTCAACTTGGTGCAACTTTTGTGTCAGATGATGGATGAATTAGCACCTGATTTACCAGTGCATCCGGCAAAGCATTTGATTACTTTTGTCAAGGATAGACCTGGACATGATCAAAGATATGCAATTAATGCAAACAAGATTAAAACTCAGCTTGGTTGGACACCTTCAGTAACGATTGCTGAGGGTTTACGTTTAACTGTTGAATGGTATCTTAACCATCGTCATTGGTGGAAACCTCTGCTGTCTGCGGAATATCAAGCTTACTATCGCAAAAATTATCTGTAGAATGACCTAAAATTGGGCTAATTTTATCGCCATGACTTCAAAAAGCACAACAGCTTACTAAGACAGTCAGGGATTGTTCCTACAGTTTCTCTAGATAATGACTATCCTTGAATATAAGGGAATCAGATCAACGTAAATTGCCAGCAGGTGTAAGATGCTGCAACCAGAACAGATATTACAAGACCGTTATCAAATCCAACGCCAACTTGGTAACAATGGAATTCGTCAAACTTGGCTAGCGAAGGATTTACAAGCCTCTGATAGCGAAAATTCGACCGTTGTAGTCAAACTTTTGGCCTTTGGCGGTACTGTCCAGTGGGATGACTTGAAACTTTTTGAGAGGGAAGCACAAATTCTTAAACAGCTAAGTCATCCCCGCATCCCTCGATATATAGATTATTTTTGCATCGACGATCGCACACTCTGGTTTGGCTTAATCCAAGAATATATTCCTGGTGAGTCGCTTAAGGAAAAACTTGCTATTGGCGAAAGGTTTAGTGAAAAACAAGCTAGAAAAATTGCTGTTGAGGTTTTAAATATTCTCACCTATCTACATGAGTTGAATCCAGGAGTATTGCATAGAGATATTAAACCGAGTAATTTAATCTGGGGCGAAGATAATCGTGTTTATTTAGTTGATTTTGGCGCAGTTCAGGACAAAGCGGCAAGAGAGGGCGTTACTTTTACTGTTGTCGGTACTTATGGTTATGCCCCAATGGAACAATTTGGTGGTCGAGCAGTTGCGGCTTCAGACCTCTATGCACTGGGAGCGACTTTGATTCATTTGTTAACAGGAACTTCCCCCTCTGATTTACCCCAGCAGGATTTGCGGTTGCAATTTACCGACCGAGTTAACCTCAGTCCCAGTTTTGTCAGTTGGCTACAAAAGTTGATAGAACCTGCTCCAGAACAACGATTTACTAATGCCCGCGAAGCCCTGAATGTTCTTAAATCTCGTTTGGCTATCAAATCTGCAAACAAGAATCAGCTTTTACCGCTAAAAGAAATAATCAACAATTCTGGATGTGGGATAAATAATCACAATGAAACAGTCCCAGAGGAAATTCTCGGTTGGAACTGGGGCGCATTTCTCATGCCTTGGTTGTGGATGTGGCCGAATCAAGTGTGGTGTGGAGTGTTCTGTTTTATACCAAAACTTTCGTTGTTTCTGGCGATCGCATTCGGTGCAAAAGGCAATGAATGGGCTTGGAAAAGTAGACGGTGGAACAGTATTGAACAATTCAAAGCGCATCAAAGAGGCTGGGCGATCGCTGGTATTCTAATTGGAGGGCCGATTAGTATTATGATGTGGGTTCGAGCGATCGCTATACTCAGATCGGTACTGTAATACCAATTCTGTATGAAGATGCGCTTATTATGGGGCAAGAAATAAAAAACGAACCGCCAAGAGCGCCAAGTACGCCAAGAAATAAGAAATTAAGAGATTTAGCGCAGCTTCACAAAGAAACGGTATAAGGCAGTCTTTTAGGTAAATATCAAGGGAGGGTTTTTTAGGCAGATAAGTATAGGGGTTCAACAAATGGTTCAAATTCTTCAAGGAAAAGATATCACCCTAGCCCAACTGATTGATGAATTTGGCCTACAACTTGCAGATGACGAAGATTTTTTTTCAGAATGGCGGCATGATTTACCTGAGTTGAGTGACTTAGAAAAGGAATCTCTCAACGAAGTCAAGGCAGAATATTTGCATCTATCGAAATATCCTGTTTTGGAACCTCTAGTCAAAATGGTGGTGCTATCTCCACTATTGCGTCTAGCAGGTTTTTATCAACCGCCTTTCTACATTGCCTCAGAACAAGAGGTAAAAATCTCTTCTGAAGACGAAGGCACGATTATCAGAGGACGTATTGACATTTTGGTGTTCCATCCTCCATTTTGGGTTCTCGTTATTGAAGCGAAACGAGCAGAATATTCTTTGGAGGTAGCAATTCCTCAAGCATTAGCTTATATGTTGGCTAATGCTAGTAATGATAAACCTACCTATGGTTTTGTAATCAATGGTCGGGAATTTCAATTTATTAAATTGACGAAACATAGTACACCGAAATATGCATTATCTTACACACTGTCACTGAATCGTGGGGATGACTTACATACTGTTGTCAAAGTTTTAAAATGCGTAGCTCATTTAATTCGTAATTCGTAATACTTTCGGTATTTTACGCGATCGCTAACATACTCTACGAAACTGAAACCGTCATTTTCAGGTAGGGGCAATTCATGTAGACGCAAAGCGGTGAAGCAGCGTGGTCTTCTCCCAAGGGGAGACGCCAAAGGCGATAGCGCAGCGTAAAGCCTTCTCTTCGAGAGGCTTCGCCAACGGCATAGCTTCGCTTAGAGCGAGTCATCTCCCCTTGGGAGACGCTAAGAGCGAACGAGCGTCTGGGGGTTTCCCCCATGAGCGACTGCTGAACCCGTTCGCGTAGCGTCTCCGATAGGAGAAGGGTGCGTGACGCTGGCGTGACAAAGCGAAATTGTTGCAATCATGGCGTACGCATTTGTTGATTTGGCGAACCCATTTGTTGATTTGGCGAACTCATTTGTTGATTTGGCGAACTCATTTGTTGATTTGGCGAACTCATTTGTTGATTTGGCGAACCCATTTGTTGATTTGGTGAACTCATTTGTTGATTTGGCGAACCCATTTGTTGATTTGGCGAACCCATTTGTTGATTTGGCGAACCCATTTGTTGATTTGGCGTATCCAGAACGCACGATATAGCAATCCTATTTGATTTGTGAAAATCGTAAGGCTCAGATCCCCGACTTTTCTTACCCCACCCTAACCCTCCCCAATACATCGGGGAGAGAACGAGAATCTCTTGTTTCCCCCCGATGCATCGGGAGGATTAAGGGAAATAATTCGACTTGTGTGTACACCGTAGCCGACGGGAGAGAGGGACAGACTTGAACTAAAGTTCAAGACAGGGAGAGGTTCGTCGAACTCACATTAAGTTGACTACCTCACCAACTCCATTTCTAACTACTAACTTGCGATTCAACTACACCCACGGGACAAGATACATTTGTCCCTCCTAAACCACAATACCCATTGGGATTTTTAGCCAGGTATTGCTGATGATAAGCTTCAGCGTAGTAAAATTCCGGTGCATCCAAGATTTCTGTGGTAATCTTGCCATAACCTGCATCATTGAGGGCTTGCTGATAAGCTTCCCGCGATGCTTCTGCTAGCTGCTTTTGACTTTCGGAATATACATAAATTCCTGAACGGTATTGAGTGCCAGCATCATTACCTTGGCGCATCCCTTGGGTGGGATTGTGGCTTTCCCAAAAGACTTTGAGTAGTTCAGAATAGCTAATCAGTTTGGGATCAAACACAACCAACACCACTTCATTGTGACCGGTTCGCCCACTACATACCTCTTCATAAGTAGGGTTGGGTGTGAACCCAGCAGCGTAACCTACTGCGGTGGTGTAAACTCCTTTAAGTTGCCAGAATTTGCGTTCTGCACCCCAAAAACAGCCCAAGCCAAAAATTGCCTTCTCTAATCCATCGGGATAAGGAGGTTTTAAGGGATTCTTGTTGACATAATGAGTTGCGGGTACTGACATAGATTGTGCCCTTCCTGGCAAAGCTTCCTCAGGTGTGGGCATAACTGCCTTTTTGCCAAATCCGAATAGTGCCATTGATTTTGACTCTGATATATATCTTTACCTTATCTACTATTGTAAAGATTCTAGCTAGCGATCGCTTGGGGTTCTCTCGACATTCTGAGTGCAGCCATTCTCAGTCAACTGTTGGTTGCTGGCTTCTTCGTAAGTCCTGACTGATTATGCTACAAAAATATTTACCAAAGCTAACAGCGACCTAGTTGTTCTTGTCCATTTACGACTAAATCACTGTGACATAAGTAAACTCTTTCAGATACACCAAATAAAGATTTTAATAAGCGCTTGAGATTTTCTCAGAGTCCTTACTGGACTGGGTTGACTTTTACATATATGTTTTGATGTTTGTTCTGGCGTTAGTCCATGCTATTTATCAATGTGATGAATACTTTTCAAGAGGAACTTGGCGTCAGAAGCCACTCATGGATAAAATACCAAAAATTGACCGTCAAAGGGAGCATCAAGCAAACGAACGTACCTTTCTTGCTTGGCTACGCACTTCTATTGCATTGATTAGCTTTGGTTTTGCTATTGCGCGATTTGGTATATTTCTGCGCCAGTTGAATAGTGCTATTACTCAACAAGAACCTCCGGTAAATCCATTATCCAATTCGGAAAATTTGGGTTTGGCTTTGGTACTTTTTGGAATTTTGACTGTTGCCTTAGCTGCGTGGCGATACAACGAAGTTTTCTGGCAAATTGAACGAGCAGATTATAAACCAAATAGGTTAATGGTTCGGATAATGACCGGAGTAGTAGTTATTTTGGGACTTTTCAGTATTCCTTTGCTCTTAAGGCGCGATCAAGTACCTCCTCGTTCTCCTATTCCAACTAAACCACAGTCCCGAAATTTGTATTAAATCTAACTATTATAGCAAAACTAAATCAATGGAAAAATTGTAATTTTGGAGGCGAGATCAACTTATTTATAAATATCCTCCAATCAAACTGTATAGTAGTCCAAGCAGTAAAATTAAAGTCACAAAAATTAGAAATCAACAAAAATTTTTTCCCACTTAGAAGACATTCAATTAACAGTAGCCTCAGAAATAACCGTTACACAAGCATTCACTAAGGGTAACAATGGGCCTAGTTGCTCTTGTCCATTCACGGCTAAATCGCTGTGACACAAATAAACTCTTTCGGATACACGAGATAGTAAATCTGCCAAAATCCTTCGCAATCGTTGTTCTTCTGCCAATTTTTCGTCTTCTGCTGTCCAAGGTTCGCCTAACCTGTCTCGCAGGAAAAACGGCGCACCGAACAAAGTTGCTGCACCACCTTTGGCCCATAAAGGTGAACCAGCATCCAGCCAAAAATGCCAACGGTGCGATCGCCTACTAGATCGATATTGAAATATAGTTGCTAAGGTGACAGCCTTTCTGGCTCCACCGATGGGACGCACAGGGTAGGGGTTGGCGGTAATTGTACCACGTCGCAGTAGTTGAATGAATTCGATAATAGTTGTGTAAGGCGTTGTGTTAACTGGGGCAATTTGTCGTAATCTGGTGTCAATTTCCCAGTAGTGTTGGGCGGTTTCTAATAATTCCCGCAGTGCTGCTAGTTGTTCGTAAGGGAGATTGCTACCATTCCATAAAAAACGCACAATTGCCCTGTCTAAGAGGGAAATGGGACTGGGAATTAACCGCAGTTCTTGTTGCGATCGCTGTTGTTCTAACCACTGTAATATCTCACTATATGCTGTAGTCGCTGCATAGCCGATTCTATCCCAGCGCTCAAAGGCTGACACTGCTAGCAAGTTGGGGCGATCAGGATGGGGTACAAAGCAGTAATCTGCAATCAAACCAGCGCGAACCGGGTCAATATCGGTAGAGACGCGATTAATTGCGTCTTTATGATTAATCGCATCTGTACTAGAATTTTCTGGTGGTTGTTGCTTCCTACTCAAGACAACTAGCATTTCTGCCACGGCATCCCGATCTACCAGGCGTCCCAAGCCGGGATAAACTAGTGCCAACATGGTAAGTAATGCGCGAATAACGGGTGAACTAATTAAGGGACGTTGGTCATTGAGCGATTCTACTGGGATGTTTTGCTTAACGAGGATTTCTACTAGAGTATAACGAGCGATCGCATCTAAACCTGGTGCAATAATCGCCACTTCTTCTGGTTGTACTTGCTGTGATTGAATGGCATCAGCAATTACTTCTGCTGTTTGCCGCAATAGTTGGGCGCGGGAAGTGGTTTGAATTGAATGCACCGTTTTTGGTAAGCTCAACAGTACCATTGGTTCTGTGAGTAATTCCACCATCTGTTTAGCTTGCTCACCAAGGGACTCTGGAGGCGGCCCAGTCAAGATTTCTACCCGACAACGTTCTGCTAACCCTTCTAGGTAGGTGGGGTCTGCTCCCAATCCTAATCGTACTGCACCATCAGGATTGTAGCTAAACGCCCCGACTGCACCTTGATCTAATAACAACTCAAACAAAAGACGGGCTACGCTTGGATAATCATCTACATCATCCGCCAGTACCGCCTGATAGCGTTTAGTTAGGTGCTGCTGGTAATTGCGATCGCTTAATAAATATTGACTATACAGTTCGGTAATAATGCCATAAGTTAGTAACCCCCTCTCTAAACACCAGTTACGCCAATCTAGGAGCAAAGAGGCGAGAAATTCCGGCTCTAATGTTGTAGGATTTTCCCCCAGACCCTTTGTCAAAATCTGGGCAATATCTTCGCAAGGTATACCACTGTAAGCTGCTAATTGCAATAAATCTAGAATGCGACGCACCAAGCGAGATTCATTCACTCCCGCAACACGTAAAATTTCTTCGTCTAATTGGGGACGCCAGAGTTTAGTTGCTAACTCTTGCTCCGTTTCTGGGCGCAATCTTACCGGAAACAGTGCCTTCAGGCTCAAAGAGTTAATTAGCAATGGCCAAAATAAAATAACTTCATCCTGGAAAAAACCTAGCGGTGTCTTGGCACGCACCGGATATTTTCCTAATGTAGATGTAACAATTATATCTCCCAATTCTCGCCGATTATCATCATTGGCAGCTAAGACTAAAACTCCTGGCTCTGTTTGTTTAAGATATAAAAATTCGGGTATATGAACGCCTTTTTTACGTCCTGGTTTTTTAGTATAAAATGATTCAACATACTGCTTCTGAGGTTGTACCCAACTACAAAATTGCTCTACCAAGCGAGCTGTCTTACCACTGCGGCTAGTGCCAACAATCCAAACCGAATGAGAAACCACAAACTTTCTCCTTGTAGATTTGCTAGTATACCTCGTGCGTTAACTTAAGGTTAATAGTCACCAAATAATGCTGGATGATTGTCTCCAATGAAAAACTCTGTTTTTGTCCAAAAAATCTATTCTTTCTTACTTGATACTTACCGATGGTACTTACAAACTCCTGAACGTTCTTTAAATCAAGCTTACGATGCAGCATTAAAGATTAAGGAAATAGAAGATAAGCATTTCAATGGTAATAAAATAGACATTGACTCAGCCATGTACAGTAACAGCGTGATGGATTATTTTGAGTCAGACCTAAAAAAGCTATTAAAAACTGTGAGGATGCGGCTTACAGAGTTGAAAGCAAGCCGTTGGTTTTTAAATGAAGAAAATCAAAAAGCTGCCAATAAAGCAGGTATAGAGTTTCTTAGTCCTTCTTTGGTTTTGGAAAAGCTTAACTTTATCGATCAAGTTATATCTAAATACAAAACAATTTACGATCAAACAAGTTCCAAAGCTTTAGTAGTTCAACCTCAAAATCTAGCAGTTGACTCTGTGATATCTGACGACAAATCAATGCTCGTCAATAATCCAACATTACCACCCAAAATACCAACTCAAGACTGGGAGACAAATGCAAGACCAAAGGGTAAAGTCGATACCACAGGCGTTTTACCCCGCTCTATTTTAAGTACTATCACTCGTCTGCAAGTTGAATTAGATCCTAACTCAGAACAAGAGGTAATTCAAAGTTTTCGTCAAGCTCAAAGAAGAACAATAATATCTATTAGGTTTATTATACTATTAATTATCGTACCACTTCTGACGCATCAAATAGCAAAAGCTTTCATAGTAGGGCCAGTTATTGAGAAGTTTAGAGGCACTGAGCAAATGCAAGTATTTCTAAATTCCGAAATGGAAGAGGAAGCCTTTGAAGAATTACAAAGATTTGAAGAAAAACTCCATTTTGAAAATTTCATTAAGAATGCCCCGCCACTGTTGCCTGAACAGATAGAAGTTGAAATGAAAAAGAGGGCGGTTGAGCTTGCTGAAGAATTTCGTCACGAAAGCTCTAATGCTATCAAAAATGTTTTTGCAGATATTTTCTCAGTGGGTGCTTTTATCTGGCTTTTAGTCGTCAGTAAGTCTTCTATTGCTGTGATTAAAGATTTCTTTGATCGGATTGTCTATGGACTTAGTGATAGTGCCAAGGCATTTATCATCATTTTGTTTACCGATATATTTGTAGGTTTCCACTCTCCTCATGGCTGGGAAGTACTTTTAGAAGGTGTATCGCGTCATTGGGGATTACCAGCAAATCGAGATTTTATCTTCTTATTTATTGCTACTTTTCCAGTGATTTTAGATACCATATTTAAATATTGGATATTCCGATATTTGAACCGGATATCGCCTTCAGCAGTTGCAACTTACCGGAATATGAATGAATAGGAGATTGGGGACTTGTACTGAGCGTACCCCTACAAGGAAGCAAGCTACGCGTAGCGTCTCCAAGAGTTGCCGAAGTATTGGCGATTGAGAAGTAAATTATTTTTGGTTTTTGATTTTTGAATTTCAGGGAAGTGGGATTATATCAAAAATTTGGATTTTGATGGAAAAGACATTTGCGGGGTTAGGAAAGTTTAACAAAGTTATCGCCATCAGCCTACCTATAGTTTTGTCAATTTTCCTGGTGCGAATGCAATCTGTAGTGCATCAGGAACTTAGCCCACCTGAATGTCGGGTGAAAAAGTGGGATATACCAGTTTCATTGAATGCTGAAAAACAAAAAATACCATTAATTCAGAGGTTACCAATCACTTGTTGTCAAGGTGATACCTCTTGTTTTGATGAACCTCTCTATGGAGAAATACCAGATAAAAAGGCGCTGTTGAGTGCGATCACTCGCAGTCTCCAATACCTGCAAACGGCTAATGCTGCGGCTGCTTATCAAAACTATCAGGTGGCTGAGATTACACGCGATCGCGTCATCAAAAGCTTGAAAAGATTCCGCGAACTTCTACTAACAACTAATTCTGCAACAGAATTACATCAAGCTACCCTGCAAGAATTTGTTCTTTACCAGTCGGTTGGTAAAGATAACCATGGTTCCGTTTTGTTCACCGCCTATTATGAACCGCTTTACGCAGCCAGTCGCGTCCCCACCCGAGAATATCGTTATCCTGTTTATCGATTACCTCCTGATTTCAACTCCTGGCCTAAGCCTCATCCTACACGCGAAGAATTAGAAGGAGCAGATGGTTTACAAGGCGCAAAAGGAAAATTACGAGGATTAGAATTGTTTTGGTTTCGCGATCGCCTCGAACCATATCTAGCTCAGATTGAAGGTTCAGCTAGACTTCAGCTTCCTGATGGTACTCAAACAGCAATTGGCTATGCGGGTAATACCGCTTATAACTACAAAAGTATTGGGCGAGAATTAGTCAATGATGGCAAATTACCGCTAGAAGGTATAACTATGCCAATTATTCTCGACTATTTCCAAAAACATCCCCAAGAATTAAATATTTATATTCCGCGCGATCGCAGTTTTGTTTTTTTTCAAGAAAACCACGGTGAACCAGCTCAAGGTTCTATCAACGTACCACTAACAGCAGAGCGTTCTATCGCTACAGATAAATCCCTCATGCCTCCTGGTGCTTTAGCGTTGATTCGCGCTTCTATTCCCTTTGCTAATCCTACCGGAAAAATGGAGGAGCGCATCGTTAGTCGCTATGTTCTTGACCAAGATACCGGAGGTGCAATTAAAGGCGCAGGTAGGGTAGATTATTTTTTAGGTACTGGGAAATTAGCAGGCGATCGCGCTGGTGTTACAGTCAGCAATGGACAATTATTTTATCTGTTACTCAAGTCAAAGAATTAAACACATTCACATTTTAATACTAAAGATTCCCGACTTCTTTAAAAAGTCGGGAATCTTAACCTTTTGGCGTAAATAAGGTACACATTTTAAATCAATCAAACGCTTGGGGTAACTACGAATTACGAATTACCCTTCTATGTCCATATCAGAATCATCATCGTCATGATCGTAAGGGATATCGTCAAGGTCTATCATTTCTGAAATTTCTTCTACTTCATTCAAATACTCAGATTCATGATGTTCCCGTTCAATCAGACGACCAGTTGACTTTAACCATTCTAAAAGAATAAACTCATTACTTGTACGAATTACAGGCGCTCGCTGGTTACGAGGTTCTTCACGCAAAGGGCTTATAGACATAAAAAACTCACTTTGAATTATAGGTTGGTGTACAAAAACGTCAAAATTATACATTAAGGTTAAAAGGTTTGTCAGACAAGACTTTTATCAACAGATGGAATATGATCTATTGAGGTTTTCGTCTCAAGTCTGTCTAGCTACTTACCATTAAAATGTCCCCGCGTCAGTTTTAATAATAAATATTACAACCGATGCAATATATGTTACAAAGCATTTGGTAGCTTCAAACACCTTCAGAATCAAAGGGTGTAGAGATTTAGATTCAAACAGGAGTGTATATAGTCAGTCACATGACCGAAAATATTTCTCAACAAATCAAATCATAACATAGTTGACACCAAACACTGTGATCGCTACCTTACAGTATCAGTGGATGCCTAAAAGCGATCGCAAACTATCCTATCTTTACCAGATGAATAAACGAGTTTAAAACCCTAGCAAATCGTTGGATAAAATACAGTTTTTTCATAGGAGCATAACGTCTTGCGCTCCTACTGCATGTTGTAAGCAAACGAGAATCGCTATGAATAAAACCCCAGGATTGTAAATACAATCCTGAGGCAGGATTTTTATATCCTTGTCAGTCAACATCTTTATAGAAAACTGTAAAATAGGGAGTTGCTGATTAAGAGGATGAATTTTGTTTCGCCCACAGGAGCAAAACAAAGGTTCCAAGCGTTTAACTTTGAAATTTCATACTTGAATTCAGCAATCCCCTTGGTAGCTGTTAAAGTCTCTCAACAGAATTAACAGCTATTATCTGGTAGTTTGGTAGGTTAATTTATAAACCTACGGAAGAGGGCCATATCCGAGAGATGCAGCTAAAGCATTTGCAGCCTTAATGAAGTCTCCAAATCCGGTTTCACCTGAGTAATACAACAAATAAGTTGCTCCGGAAATGGGATAAGCATTTGCACTGCTAGGATTGGTCAAATTATCAATTCTAGTCAGATTTTTATTAGTACCATATTTTACAACAGTCCCATCTTTAATAGCTGCTGTAATTGCAGTTGGTGAGGGAGCAATGTAATTACCTGCTTTGTTTTTTAAGAGTGCGGCAGGTAGAGGTAGTTTTTTACTTAAACGGGTAGCATTATCCACATAACCAAATCCACCTTTAGTAATTGCGACCGTATCGGCTACACCTCCGCCACCAGTAGCGCTAAGGAAAGTGCTTGGCCAATTAACAGTTGTACCCACTCCATTTTTCCATACATCAGCTGCTGGAACGCCTGGAGTCTTACATACAGTATTGAGATGACTGCTTAAAAGGAAAGTGGAACCACTTGAGTCAGCACGACGTACAACTTTGATGGGTGCATTGAGTGCTATTAGTTTGCCACCGTTATCTGCACTAATGCTCTTATCGTTCCAATTTTTGATGCTGCCGTTCAAAATACCACAGTAACTAGCTGGTGAAAGCTTAATTCCACCTGCTGGTACAGTCAGACCAGTAGGGTTATAAGCTAATGTGATTCCGACACCTACCACAGGCACTTGGATGTAAGGACGAGTAGCACGTTTTTCGGTTTCTGCTACGGGGTCATCACTATCGGCAAAATTGACTGGGAAAGTGATTTTGGGAGTAGTACCATCTGGTTGTTTTTGAGTGAAAAAAGCTGTTAACCCTGCACCACTACCAACTGGAGCATATGTGAATGTGAAACCTTTAATAGCTGTAAATAAAGTAGTTACAGTACTTGCACCTGCACCATTACCTAGATTTTTAGAGGTCTGAGCTAGAGATTTTTGAGTAACAGATTGACCTACTACTAAACCAGTTGTTATGGCAATTAGAGAAATTGAACTTACCAAATTAATCAGGCGATCGCGATAGAAAACCATATCAGGCTCCTTCAAGTTAATTTTAGGGTTAAACACACTAACAAATCAAAATCAAGTGTCAAACTGGCAATTATAAATAACCTTATTTAAGCAAAATAATCAGCATTTACAAGGTTATTTATAAATCAAAAGCTTGCACAACAAACTGAAATATGCAGAACAATTAAAAAGCAAATACTATATAGATATAGAGTACATTTAATTATTGCTAATCGACTCTATTACATATTGTTTGCTAGTCAAAAGTTTTGAAAATTGCTATAGCTAATGGCTGTGAAATTTCGTTAACAAAATCAACAATAAAATGTTAAGGTAAAGTCAAAGTCATGATTCAATTATGAAATGATTAAGAAAATTAAAAAATATTTCTGGAATTTAGAGGTGTTTTAAAAATGATTTTTGTAACGTTTTTATTACTCTCGCCAGATAAAAATCTGATGGCTCAAATTTCTGAAACCCTGACGAAACAAATACTTTACTCTAGTTTACAAATTAGTTCCAAGCCTTTTATTAGAGGTGTTAATGAGTATTTTATAGAGTTTAGGCAGTTTACAAATTAGTCAACATGTGTATCAATAAAAATACATTGTTTCAGCATTTTATTAGTTGCGTATGCGTCGTAAAATATAGCTGAGAAATTTAGCTAATAAGTTGTTTCAGGCTTTTCTTAATTATCCTGCGATCGCAAATAGTCCATACTGTAGGGGCATAGCAATGCTCATTGCTCAAGGCAAGTAGCTCAGTATTAACTTTTGACTTCTCCGAACGCGAGTGTATTTCCAAGAGTTGGAGCTGGCTTAACCTACACTTAGTCGCAAACATAACTTAATACTTTTTAAGTATTTTTTCAAAAATCAAATAGGATTGCGATAGTTAGGTAAAAGGATAAAGCGTGGTCTATTTTTTGCGAGTGACGGTAGACTGATATTAACCACATCTTAATGGTAATGTTAATATAATAAATCTTCAGAATTATTCCTGAAGGGCTTTGCAGATGGGATACTTTAGCTACAAGGCTGTGAACTCCCCCAAACTTGTAGCAATTAATGTAGTATGTTTCGTAAAGTCCTATCCTTATAAAAGGTGGCTTGGAGTAATAAAATGTTTCCTATAGAACTTGTAGCTATGCTCCCAAGCATTGTCTCGCGTTTCTACCGGATTTACCAATCTCTAATTGAGGCAAAAGCGCTGGGATAGAAAGAGTTTAAGAGGACTTTAGCAGTTCTGGTTTTAAGCTCGAAACCTAGTTTCTCAAACCATGCATATTTTCCTTTTAAACCAAAATTAATATTTAATTAACTTAAATGAAGAATATTTTGTATCCAAGGTAACATTTTTCTGCTAACGTTATAATTTCATGAAAAATAAATGTTAAATTATGTTAAATTAATTTCAATTATTGTAAATTTTTAAACAATAAACACTCAAGTCCACTATAGGAAAATTAGCAATGTCTAGACAAAGTTCTCACGAGAGAAACTTTTTCAAAGCTTTAACTGGTAGCGTACTCAAAGGATCTCAGAAATTAAGACTGGGGGTGAAATCCAGCTTAATGATTCTGGGGGAATCAGTACCCTTTTTGATTGCTTGTGCTGTACTTGTAAGCGTTATCAGCCTAAAAAGTCCTATCCTGCTTTTTTGTTTACTAGTTGGGAGTTTAATTGCAGTCATCATCCAGCAAATTGGGCAGCAGGTGAATTTACCAAGGCGATCGCTAATAATATTACAAATTTTAGCAGCAGCCGTAATTCTGAGTTTGTATTGGTTAGACTGGTTTGCAGCCCCCGCACAAGCACAGTTTTTTGGAGAAGCTGAAAAGTTTTTCAAAAGAAACTTAGGTGGATCACAGGCAGCTGGTGGTGGTAGTGAGACAGCAGTAAGTTTGATATTTAATGTGTTGCGGGCGATATACTTACTCTATATTGCAATTTCTCTGGTTGGTGTGATTAACGCAGTGCGTAAGGATGAAGATTGGCAAAGTATTGCCAGAACTCCTTTATTAGTCGTTGTTGCTGTTACCATTGCTGATGTACTCACACGCTTTGTAATTGGCCCACAAGGGCAGTAAATAATTTAGATATTTCATATTTCAAATGTCTCAAGAGCGGGAACAAGATTTTCGTCCAGTCAATCAGGTTCTAGGAAGCCAACCCTCATTAGGGCCAATCCCTGCCGATCAAATTCTTCCTTGGACGGTAATTGCCTTAGCCTCCTACTTTATTGTCAACGGAGTTTTTGGTGGCATTTTCCAAGAAGAATTTCAAAAGTGGTTGTGGACAATACTAATGACAGGTTGGGGAATCGGAACTTGGTGGATTTTAACTGGTGGTAGGAGTTGGAGTTTTTTAAGTAAATTTATAGGGGTTCCCGCTTGGACAAGAGGCTTTGCTCGTTATCAAAGCTTATTGGAAGTTAACCATGAAGCAAAAAATCGGAAAACAAAGCGTCGGCGTCGCCGGAAATGAAGGTAGATTAACACCATTTGAAGATGCCTTGCACTTGGCGACAATGCTACGTGTGGCAATGAATGGACGTGATATTGGCGCTTATCTTTTGACAAAAGGCACTCAAAGAGATCGGTTTTGCTTTGTTTTTGGTTTTGATTGTAAGGGAGTTCATACCACTTTAAGACCCGAACAAATCGATACACTTTTTAATAACATTGAAGCCGGATTAAAAGACATTCCTAGCGGTGAAAGAATGACACTGCATTTAGGATCTTTTAGTTCAGACAAAGAGCGCCAAAAAGAATTAGTATCATTAATCAGAAATGCGCCATCACGAGATATCAAATATTTGTTGATGGCAGAAAGAGCCAGAATCAAAGAATTGACTGTTTCTGGGGTTCGGAAGCCGAAATTTTTACGTATTTATGTCACTTACACTATTGAATCCAACTCTAGAAATGCCGATGATTGGATAGAGAAGCTTTTAGTTAGAGCTGAATCATGGTGGTTAAAATTTAAAGGGGATCTCTCGGAAGCAGAATATCAGCGCATTGAAACACTGGTAATAAATGCTTATAAGCAGGGTTTTCTGCGCTGGGAACAAATTTTATCTAACCAAATGGGATTGGATGTCAAACCTTTGAAAGCTGATGAACTTTGGGAAGGCATTTGGAAAAGGTTTAATGATACGCAGCCAATACCGATTCCCCAGTTAATGACTTTAGATGAACAAGGACTGCACGAGCAAGTTAATTCAGATTTAGCTAGTACTAAATTGCTTTTAGACAATATCCACGGCACAACTTTGCTGATGGAGTCTAGCGTACCTTGTGCCGATCGCCGTTGGGTTAATGTTAACAATCGTTATATTGGCGCACTGTCATTTCTCGAAAAACCCGGAGGTTGGGCAAATAAATCTGCTCAACTGCGATACTTATGGGAACTGTTGGCTAGAGAAACAGTAGTAGATACAGAAATTTTCTGTGAGTTGACTGCGGCAAATCCGGCATTGGTGAAAACTACTTTGCAACGAGTCTTGAAGCAGTCAAACATGACAACAATCATGGCTCAAGAAAAAAGCAAAACTATTGATGTCAACGCACAATTAAAGTTAAAGAAGTCGGTAGCAGCACAAGAACAATTATTTGAAGGTGCAGTTCCGATTTATACGAGTATTGTAATTTTGGTACATCGTCCAACTGTTGATAAATTAGATGAGGCCACAAGATATATTGAAAACTGTTTTCAACGTCCAGCGAAAGTAATTAGAGAAACTGAGTACGCCTGGAAAATTTGGCTACAAACTCTACCAATAGTTTGGGAAGGTTTATTAGCGACACCCTTCAATCGTCGCCAGCTATATTTAACCAGTGAAGTTCCCGGATTAATGCCTTTAGTTATAACTAAACGGGGTGATAGACAAGGTTTTGAGTTGATTGCTGAAGAAGGTGGAACACCTGTACATTTAGATTTGTTTAATCAACACAAAAATTTAGCTTTGTTTGCGACAACTCGTGCTGGTAAATCGGTGTTGGTATCAGGGATTTTAACTCAGGCTTTGGCACATGGCATTCCGGTTGTGGCGTTAGATTTCCCGAAACCTGATGGTACATCTACTTTCACTGATTACACAGAGTTTATGGGGGTCAATGGAGCCTACTTTGATATCTCGAAACAATCGAATAACTTATTTGAACAGCCAGACTTACGATCGCTAGATCCAGAACAACAGCGCGATCGCTTTAACGATTATACCGCTTTCCTAGAATCAGCTTTGATGACAATGGTTTTAGGATCGTCTACTGAAAGTCAAATTTTATCGCAAACCGTGCGATCGCTCCTCAACTTAGCTTTAGAAGCCTTCTTTGCTGATGAGGGTATAAAACAGCGATATATACAGGCGATGGCAGGGGGATTTGGCACTCAGGCTTGGCTGAAAACTCCTACCTTAAAAGATTTTCTCTATTTCTGTTCATCAGAACACTTGCAGCTAAGTTCTTTAACTGGCAGAGTAGAAGACGCCCTTAGTCAAATTCAGCTGCGCTTACGATTTTGGCTTTCTAGTCGCGTGGGACAAGCCATTTCTGCACCATCTAGCTTTCCTACCGATGCCCAACTATTAGTTTTTGCGCTCAGAAACCTATCAGATAGTGAAGATGCAGCCGTACTATCTCTGAGTGCCTATTCAGCAGCATTACGACGCGCATTAGGTAGTCCAGCTTCTATATTCTTCATTGACGAAGCACCAATTCTATTTGAATTCGAGCAAATTTCTGACTTAGTTGGCAGAGTTTGTGCAAACGGCGCTAAAGCCGGCATCAGAGTCATCTTATCAGGACAAGATCCTGATACAATTGCTAAATCTAAAGCTGCATCTAAGATTTTGCAAAACTTGACAACACGATTGATTGGACGTATTCAGCCAGTTGCAGTTGATAGTTTTGCAGATATCTTAAAATATCCCCGCAACATTATTGCTCGTAATGCTTCTGAAAGCTTCTTTCCGCGCAAAGAAGCCGTTTATAGCCAATGGCTGTTAGATGATAACGGTATTTATACATTCTGTCGTTATTATCCAGGTTACGAACAATTGGCAGCAGTTGCTAATAACCCCTCTGAACAATCTGCACGTAGCAAAATGATGCAACTTCATAGCGATAAATATGAAGCCATTTCTGCATTTGCACGTCAGTTAGTAGCTACTCTGCGTAGTAGTTAATCGGGTTTTGTAAGTAGTTAACAGTGATTAAAAAAGTTATAAATCATAGTTAAAAAGCTAAATTTCTAACTTGCTACTTCAATGTCGTCTACCTTTTTCAGGCACAAATGTATGCGAAAAACTACCATTTTTACTCTTACGTTGCTATCCTTAGCAATCCTACCAGTAATGGCACAACAAGATCAAACGCTAGTAGGCCAAGTTTGGAGTGATTTTCAATCATATTCCAAAGATTTGCAAGATTACTTTCAACAATATAAGAATTTAAGCGAAAACTTAAACCCTCTGGAGTTAGAGAGTCAAAATGCTCTTACTACTACCAGTAACGAGGGAGATTTGAAAATACCTAACCCTGTGACTGCGGGACAAAAGGTTCGTGATAATGTGATTGACTACTCTTATCGTTCACAGTCTAGAGCAAGCCGCTTTGAAAATAATGCAGCAGTACGGGGAAATTTAGTTAGTAGTGAACTTAATCGTTTAATGACCCGTGGAATAGCGGTAGGTGTTCTTGGTAAAAATGCACAAAGTCGGATAAAAGGAAAGTTAGAAAGTATGCAGGAGGAACTTGTTGACAATTCTAGTTCTGGGGAAAATAACCCATTACCCAACGTAAATTGTAATGGTGCTAATGGTGCTAATGGTGCTACCGGGGGTATATCAACCGGATTATGTAATGGTATACAAGGATTGATCAGTACATTAATAAATCCAAACAGCGAAACCATTCTAATGCAAAAATTACAAGCAAAAATCGTAGCTGAAACATTTGCCCAGTCAATACAAACGAATCAGTCTTTACAATATTCTAATTTAAATTTAGCAAACATTTCTCAGCAGGCAGAAGAGGCGAATCGCGCTCGGAGAGTAGATACATCTACAGAAGCCGCGCGACTTTTACGAGCTACTTCTCAACTAGATTTGTTTGGCAGACAAAAAGTTGGAAAGTAGGTTTTTAGAATAAAAAAACTGTTAGAGGATGTTTTAAAAGTCCCTTAGTCAGTAGCAAAAGGTTTTAGATCCCCCTAAATCCCCCTTTTTAAGGGGGACTTTGATTCCGGTTCCCCCCTTAAAAAGGGGGGTTAGGGGGGATCAACAAGTGCTTAAAATTACAACAAATCACTTTTAAAACATCCTCTAAATTTCCATACAATTTTTAAAATCCTTAAATTTCTTACAAACCAACAGAAAGTCTAAAAACAGTTTAGTAGAGTGCGTTAGCCACAGCGTAACGCACCGAAGCGAAGCCATCCGGGATGGTGCGTAACATTCTTAACGCACCCTAAGAAATTAAAAAAATAGCCTATAAACTCAAAATGCAACTTGCTATTCAACTAATTTTTGCCCAAATAGAACCCCAACTAGGCATTAATGAGGTTCTCACTAAGGGTGCTGTAACTTCCCAAAGTATTGCCAACGGTTGGAATAGTCAATGGCTGGATTTATTACAAAATACCGGCAATAGTACCTTGTATGGAGCGCTAACAAATCTGGGTATTTTTTTTGCAGTAGGAACCCTGTTATTTTTTATGATACAATTCCTCAGAGACTTAATATCCTACGAATATAGTCGTCCAATATCAGCTTTAATCTGGCCTTTTGTAGTGGTACTCCTTTTAAGTAATTCAGGTAAAGGAAGTATCCTTTCTAATCTGACGCTGGGATTACGGGGTGTTTTGAATCAGCAAGTAGTGGTATCAGCAGATGCGAATAAAATCTACCAAGAAGCACTGAATATGAGTATTGCAGAAGAAGTAACTGGTTCTTTTCTGCGTCCTTGCCAATCGCTAACTGGTGAACAACAAAGTAAATGCTTTGTTCAAGCTGCTGTGAGAATCAACATTCTCTTGCAGAAATATAGAGATACATACGGAAAATATAGACCTTGGATAACTAGACTACAAGATAAGGTAGATCAGATAAATAATGTTAGTTCTGTCCGTGGCATTGTATCAGAAACTTCATTTAATTCTTTGTTAGGTTCTACAGTGCAGACAAGCATCAAAAACTTTTTAGTTTCCTTGCAATATGCCTTCCAGAATTTGATAGAAGCTACTATGTTGCTGATAGCACTTTTAGGGCCAATAGCTGTAGGTGGCTCTTTGCTACCTGTAGCTGGTAAACCAATTTTTGCATGGCTCACCGGATTTTTATCTATTGGAATCGCCAAGATTTCATTTAATATTATTGCTGTTGTTACTGCCGCAGTTATTGTAAGAGGGCCAGGTCAAAATCTTAATGCTGATCCAGACTTAATGTGGTTCATAATTTTTCTGGGAGTTTTAGCACCAATTTTATCGTTACTTGTGGCTGCTGCTGGTGGTTTTGCACTATTTAGTGGTATCAGTAATACGGCTTCTTTAGTAAGGGAGAGGATATAAATTTAAAAGTCAAAATGAATAAAATTTTGAGAAGTGTTATAACTGCTGAATTATATGCAAATCATATTTAAGTGGGTCTTTAATATAAAACCTCATCCTAACTGCGGTTTTCTTATCCTTAGTAAGGAGAGGGATTGAGGGTGAGGTTTGATCTGATGTTTAATTACGCCTACCTACTTAATTAATATATAATAACTGAAGTTTTTTGCAGGAGAAGATGAGTAAATGGTGCGTTTACTGGAAAAAAGACAAACAACGGCAAGTGTTTTGACAATTTTTGCGATCGCAACCTTCAGTTTACATATATTAATCTTATTTTTATTCTTATTACAAGGGCTAAATATTCGCCAACTCAGTCTGAGAAAACCTCCCAACTTTGTGCAATTAATAGACGGTAAATCAGTAGGTAATATCGATGATTTAGCAAGAGATCCAGAAGCAATTCGCCAATTCATCAGCAAAACGATGATATCAATGTTTAGCTGGTCTGGAACCTTACCAGCACAAAATATCGAAGAAGTTGCAAACCCCAAACCAGATTTAGGAGTTCTGATTCAAACACCTCAAGGGGGTAGCCAAAAAGTTAGTACCAGTAGTTGGGTAGCTAGTTTTGCCTTATCTGAAGATTTTCGCAAAGGTTTCTTAAGCACAGTTGCAGAAATGACACCGGCAGAAGTTTTCTCTGAAAATCCCAGCCTAGCTATGACATCACAATTAGTTATTAAGCGGGTTTATCCGCCAAAACAAATTGCACCAGGTAAGTGGCGAGTAGGTGTGGTAGCCGACTTAATTCAAAAAAACCGAGTTGGTGGTGCAAGACTCATAACTCCTTTTAACAAAGATTTACTTGTACGTGCAGCAGATTATTTTGGTAACCCCCAAGGCGACAATGGCACAGACTTGCAAAAAGCAATTTATAGTGTCCGCGCTGATAGATTAGAAATTTATGAAGTTCGTAACTTATGTTTGCTAGATGGCAATAACAGCGTTAACAATGATAAAGTTACACAATGCGGGGCTGGACAAACATCTGATAGCTTTATCAGATGAGTAGGTAGAAAGAGGCGCGATTAATCATGTACTGGAAAGTAGGAAATTAGCCTTTTCAAATTTTACAGATTTTTTAAAAAATCAAATAAGACCTAAATAAGACAGATAAATTTATAATTAACTAATTCAATTTATAGAAATATCAATTATATAAATATTAAATTAATGCAAATACTCAAACCAGAAAATAGGAAAAATAACCCATTACCCCTGTTAGCAGTAGGAACATTTGGGTTACATGTATTAACCTTGCTTTTATTACTATTTCACGGGTCTATGTTACAGCAGTTAGGTCGTCAACTCACACCTCAAAGTTTAGTGCAACTTATTGATGGTCGCGCTATAACCGTAGACCCCGAACCAAATTTAGAGCGACAGCCAGAGGCGATTCGGCGGTTTGTGGGTGAAACTATGAGCTTAATGCTTACTTGGTCAGATCAACAGCCGCCAACGCAAGTCTGGGAAATTACCTCCCAACTGGTAGCTGAGAATTTTAAACAAAAACTTAAGTCAGAAATTACCAATTTAAATCCAGATAGCCAATTTGAAAATGTTAATAGGGGAGCAGAGAATGTATTAGTAATCCAAAAAATATCTCAACCTACAGAAATAGGTAATGGACAGTGGAAAGTAGAGATGTTTGCGAATCAACTAGTTTTTAATGGTTATGATAGGCTGGGAAAATCAACTCCGTTTAATAAACAAATTTTAGTTAGAGCAATAGATGAACCTGCAACTTCTCTACCAAATGCAGCACTACCATTGCAATTTGCCGCTTACCGCCTTGGTGAAGCCAGACTAGAAATTTATAATGTATGTGATATCAAAGATAAAAATTGTTCTGGAAATCCTAATCAATCTTTACCATGACTAAATACTCAACTCCTGCAGAAACATCTGCTCAAAATGAATTTACTCTACCTACCGATGCTCATCAACAAGATGCAGAATCTTTTGATTGGGAATCGCGAATGTCAAGGTTAGTAGGCTTTGAAGAAGAATCTTCTCCCGATACCCAAGGATTAGAAGACTCTGCAACGCCACAAGAATCGCTCTCTCAACCACAAGAAGTTCAGACAAAGCAACCCCTCTCATCTAATCCCTTTGCAAAGTTAGGCTTGGTAGGAGCCGCCACCTTTGCGATCGTTTTGGTGGGTGGTGTGTTTTTGTCGCAATTGATGAGTAGCAATCCCAAGCCAAAAAATATTGTTCCTCCACAAGTGCGTGAGCAGCCAACTGAAGAATCTACCTCTCAACAGCTAGCAGGCGAAGTAGATACTCTAAAAACGAAATTAGCTCTGACTGAACAAGCAGAGATGGTGAAAGCCGCCCAACAACAGCTCAGAACTGCCAAATCAACGCCGACAGTAGTCTTAAAAGAACCGTCAGTATCTTCTAGAGGTACACAAAGAGCGATCCCAGCACCACCACCAACAGCTTATGTACCCCCAACAGTGACAGTTAACCGCATCGTTAGAGTACCTGCTTCTCAACCTGTGCGCTCGCCCCAACTACCAGTTGTGAATCCAAACACTCAACCTCAGACTGTGGTCAATATAACTCAACCATCTCCACCAAGCCCATTGCAAGAGTGGAAAAGGTTAGCAAAGTTAGGTAGCTACGGTCAACTAGATGCTACAAATCAATCCAATAACATCGCAGCAGCTCCTGAACCTGTAAACAATCCGCAGCCACAGCAACAACAGACAACACCACAACCTGAAACTTCTGCCCCTGAAGTGAGTCAAGCGCAACCCGTGGGACAGAAATCTTTAGCAGTAGGGACTAGTGCTAAAGCTGTGTTAGCAACAGCGATATTTGGGGAAACTACTACTAAATCAGGCGGTGGCGATGAAGCAGGCCCAGCGAAAAACGTATTTGTGATCAAATCCCAAGAAGCACTAAAATCTAAGGATGGTAGTACCGTTATACCTGCAAACACTGAATTCCTAGCTGAAATTAGTTCCATTAACGAACAAGGTCTTGTGCAGATGAACGTAACTAAACTTATCTCACAAAATAATGGCAACCCTACCGAACAAAGCTTACCTAGCAATGCAATTATTATTCGCGGTACCCAAGGTAAACCTTTACTAGCAAGAAAATATCCTGGTCAAAGTTCGCCTATAGCATCAATGGATGTAGGACTAGGCGTTTTGGGAGGTATTGGTAAAGCAGCAGAGTTAATAAATCGCCCTGATACCAAACTTCTGCCTTTATATAGCAACAGCGTCCTCAATAGCGATGGTACTCCAAACGAAAACAACAACAATGGTAGCAACCCCGGTGTGATCACTGGTTATGCTACTGTTACTGAAAACAGGCGCAACCTTGCAGCCGGGGTTGTGGAAGGTGCTATGAACTCTGTAGTACCCCAAATAGCCCAACGAAATCAACAGGCGATCGCTTTAATGGCACAACCAACTAATATTTGGTTTATGAAAGCCGGTACAAATGTTGAATTATACGTTAATCAACCAATTTAGTTTTATGAGATAGGATTAATACCAATTTTAGATTTTGGATTGGGTAATGGTAATTGGTAATTAGTTGTATTTATATCTTTCCCATATTCTCCTGTTCTATCTACCAATCTCCCCATTTAGAATCATGAAAAATAATCCTAACTTGTCAGTAAATACCCCGGGTAAATCTTATTTGCTACCTATAGCTTCCTTAATTTTCTCGGTTGCTATCTTCTTTTTGGTAGGCCGCGCTGGTGCTAATAACGCTGTTCTACGTTCTATATTTTCCTGTCAAGCACAGGGTTTAGGGGGAGCAACACCTATGATCGACGTTTGGTATCAACAAGGAACAAACTTAAGCTTTATTCCGGCTGGAGAAGTAATTAAAAAAGTTTGGTTAAACGATCCATCAGAGGTAACTATAGACTTTGATGGCCCAGTATGTATGCAGTTTGGTCAAGACTCTAATAGTAGTGGAGGAGATTGTAAAAACTCCGCAGCGAATGTAATTCAACTCAGACGAATTCAAAAACTGAATATTCCTGGGCTTCCTCCCACTAGCAATACACTTTTAACAGTTGTTACCGAAGGGCAAGGTAGAAATAAGTTATATACTTTTCGAGTGATGTATAGAACAGGTAACCCTGAATATCACACTTTAGCAGTTTTTGCCGATCCTCCTGGTCAGGAAGGAGCTTGCTCTAGAGTTTCACAATAAATTTCTAGCAAAAGTACCCGACAGGAATAGAGAGAATCTAAGTCTTTGGGCTGTTTTCTTTCTTTATAGAGCAAGGTTAGGCTTAAGCTTAACCACTGCTGTAGTTCAATCAATTGAAAAACGCTATAACTCAACTGATTTAACTGACTTAAGCAATTTTAGCCTATATGTTTATAAATCTTTAGATAAAAACTAACCACAAATTCCAAATCTATGTGACTATAAAGAAAAGCTTAAGAGGTTACAGACTCATGGTCACTGCCAAAATGATGCAACAGCTTTGGGCTGTAATCGAGTCTACCCAGGTGAGCACCCTGCTCCAGTTTGACGATGCTGCTTTAGTACAAGTGCTTCTCCAGCAGTTAAAAGCGAACCAGACTATTGATGCCCAGGCAGATAGCAGCCTTAATACTTATATAACATCTAAACTGCCCCTGATTCGTGATACGGCAGAAGGCCGATTATCCTTCGGACAAGGCGGCAATGATTAGCACTATAAATCAAATGATTCCTCACCGCCAAGTATACGCTTAGAGTTCAAACAGTTGAATATTATGAATAACTGGCTAGTAATTGCCCTAGTAGCTTATCTAATTGGAGCAGCAATTGAAGGGGTGACTACAGCCAGTCAGCTGTCTCATTCAGTGCCAGAATTAGCTAAAAGCACACAAGCTCACCCTTCAGATTCTGCCACTGAGTCTAATTCAACTTGGCGAGTTGTGGCAGCGATCGCCTCAGTAAGTATATGTGGAGCTTTTTTGTGGCCTTGCCGCCTTTTCCACCGTTTAATTAAAGGCAAGGTTAATTCCTAAGCTTAACCCTCATCTGTAGAGTAAAACTGTTGGGCATAAAAACGGGCATAGCGTCCTTCCTGAGACAGGAGGGAGGTATGAGTACCAGCTTCAACCAACTGTCCTTGTTCTAGTACGAGAATGCAATCAGCCCTACGAACGCTGCTCAAGCGATGGGCGATAACAAACACGGTACGGTTTTGCATGACTCGCTTGATCGCTTCTTGAACTAGTGCTTCTGACTCTGAATCTAAGGCAGAAGTAGCTTCATCCAGGATGAGAATTCGAGGATCGTTGACGATCGCTCTAGCGATCGCTAATCTTTGGCGTTGTCCTCCAGATAGGTTAACTCCGCGTTCACCTACCCAGCTATGGTAACCTTGGGAAAACTGGGTGATAAACGAGTCAGCGTTGGCAATCTTTGCTGCTGATTCAATTGCTGCTAAATTTAATTCTTCTTGACCATAACCAATATTTTGGGCGATCGTTCCTGAAAAAAGGGTAATGTCTTGAGGAACAATACCAATTTGACGGCGTAAACTGGTAATTGTGACATCACGGATATCAATATCATCAATTAGAATTTCACCCGCCTGAGGATCGTAGAAGCGAAGTAAAAGGTTAATTAAAGTCGATTTGCCCGCCCCAGAAGAACCAACCAAGGCAATGACACTACCAGGAGAAGCGTGCAGACGAAGATCCTTGAGGACTGGCTCACCAGGATTGTAAGCAAAACTAACATGACGATACTCTACCTTACCAGCAACTCGTGGCAGTTCCTTAGCATTGGATTTTTCGCTTAAACTAGGCTGCTTCTCTATCAATTCAAAGATGCGTTCTACAGAAGCTTCGGTCTGTTTATACTCGTTGTAATTGCTAATCATCAAGTCGATTGGCTGAATCAGTAAAGCTACAGCAGCTAAGAAACTGATAAAGCCTTGAGATGTCAGCTGATTCTGAGAAATCTGCCATCCTCCCAACAGAAACAGCAGCATAATGCTAACTGCTTCCAAAAAACCAACAACCGGAAACTGAATGGATTTGAGTTGTTGAGCGCGATACTTAGTTTGGCGATTGCGTTCTGCTTCCTGATTGAATCGCTTCACTTCATACCCTTGTGCTGCAAAAGCTTGAACGACCCGAATTCCGCCAAATACTTCGGTTAACAGAGCCGATAAATTGGAAACTTGATTTTGACTCTGGCGAGATAGCGAGAGTAATCGCTGACCAAATAGCCCGATCAACCAAGCCATCAAAGGAGCCAAAATCAAACCCGCAAGGGTAAGTGGCCAATTTAGATAGAGCATGTAAATGGGAATCGCAATTAACTGCAAGAGATTGGAAAGAAACTGATGGGATAACTTATCTACAATCTCGCCTACGCGATCAATATCTTCAGTTAGTCGATAAGTGAGGTCACCCGTCTGTGTGCTTTCAAAGTAATCCAATCCGAGTTTGTGCAGGTGAGCGTAAACCCGCTTACGCAAATTCAAAACCATATTGAGAGCGGCAGCGATCATAAAGACATTCTGCCCATATTGACAAAGCCCTCGAACTAAAAATACTAAAGTAGCTACTCCAAGCCAGTAGGCAATCTGGTTAACATTTCCCTGACCTAGAAAAAAAGCGACCTGACCTGCTAGGTAGGGCACTGCTAGGGTGAGTAATACAAATCCTAAGATACAACCGAATCCCCGAATTAACAGAGGCCATTCGGGCCACAGATAAGGTAACAGTTGCCAGTAGCTAGAGCGGACTTTCATAGTTCAATTCTTTATTGTTATCCTTACCGAAAAAAGGCAGGGGGCAGGGGGAAGAAAATATAATTTTTACCTTTTGCCACTTTCTTTTAGAGCAAGTAAATTTATTTATGAAAAAAGAGGAAGATATGTATTTCGATAGCGCAGCGTTAGCGACGTAGGAGCGTCGCATCAAGTGCCACAAGAAATACTGCATCCTTATTGAAACCCTTAGATTTATTGGATAGGGTTTACCTCCTGTCCCCTACCTCTTGACACAATTTTTACTAAGTACAGCATTTCATTAATTCGTAGCGAATTAAATTTGGCAATACCCTGCAATGCCAATGCATCGACTGACAATGCCGATGCATCGACTGACGATGACGATGCATCAACTGACAATGCCAATGCATCGGCTAACAATGCCAATGCATCAACTGACAATGCCAATGCATCGACTGACAATGCCAAAACATCGACTAACAATGCCAAAACATCGACTGACAATGCCAATGCATCTCCTTGCATTAAAAACGTTACGATTTTACGCAAAGCTGTACTAAGTTTCTCCTAAAGAGGTTAGCAGAAAGCGGGCTATTCTCTCAGATGCACCGGGCGGCCCAAATCGCTCAGGGCCATTTTGTTGACACTTAACAAGATAGTCTGCATCTTCTAAAGTCTCAACCACTTGTCGGGCCGCTTGTTTGAGAGTCTCTGGGGTTGCTGGCCCAGTGCCGATAGTTTGGGCAGAAATGCCTAAAAGCCGCGTTTGCGCCTCTGCGAATTGATAAGTAAATTGAGGCCCTTCTCCAGGAATTTGGATAATTGGTTTGCCGATCGCCACTGCTAAATCCACTGCCAACCCTGCCATACCAATGACGAGGTTAGAGTAATATACAATATCACTGAAAGCATCTGAGTAACATCTCACTTCTACAAGCGGTGATTCCTCAGCAGAACTTCCTGGAGGAGAATAGGTAAGTACGCCTTGAGCCAGTTGCCAACCTTGACTTTTAGCAATGTAGTCTAGTTGCTCCATCAAATTTTGTACTAAGGCGGCGCGAAACTGGAATCGTGACTCAGGCATCACTTTGGCAATTTCTACCACCAGTTGCAACTGCAAACAGAAATTTCGCTCTGCTTCTGGCATCCGTGATCCTGGCAAAAGAGCGATCATGGGAATGTCGGGTTTCAGGTGCAAGTCTTTGCCAGCAGGAACGAGGCGATCTAAAGCCGGAATGCCACCAAACTGAGCTTTAGCTATACCTTGCCGTTGAAGGTCAGAAGCTGTATAGGAATCTCTGGTGAAAACTGCCAGACATCGAGAAGAATTCAGATCATGCCACAGTAGAGGATTGATACGCAATCGACCTTCATAGAGAGCCGAAAGACAAGAGATAAATGAGACAAAGGGACGTTTTGTTAAATAAGCAAATGTCTGGGAGACAAAATCTCCAGTAGCCATAATCAAATCGCAGTTGGGAGCATACTGCAACACCGCTTGTAATTGTCCCCAAGTTAGCCCAATCAATCCCGATTGAAAATCTTTGAGCAAATAGAGGCGCTTCATATAAAAGAATCCTCCAGAGGGCATCGTTTGTGTAGGGCCAATAATGGGAATGTCCAAGCTGCGGTAAGCTTTTCCTTCCCCTACAATCGGCATTGCTGCCATCTCCAGAGAAGGACGCAATTGGCGCAGGGTCTGAATAACATGAGAGGTGTGGTTGTCCTCTCCGTGGCCGTTACTGATAAACAAGATTCGCTTAGAAGGCATCTTGGGATTTTGGATTGGTCGGAAATGCTTAATAAGATTTTTTTACCTACGTTGGGTGTGTAGGTCAAAATGCATCGTGATGTGAATTAACTATCTTAAGGTTATTTCAGGCTTTTTTTAATTATCTTGCGATCGCAATATAGATGCTGTGCGTCGTGCCTTATTACAGATAGATTACGAAAACTATTCCGTGTATGCGAGCAAATTATTTAATATACAACCAAATACTGGAGAAACTGTTGAGTTAGATGGCATCCTCAAAGGTTCATGTCAGATTGAATCTTGCTCCTTAGTTTAAACTCCAGAAGAGATACCAGGCTCACTCAACGGCAAGCTTAGGGCATCGCTTGGGGCGAGGTATGTACCAAACAAATCATTATATAGTTTGTCCTGGTGTCACTACATTTTGCCCAATTTTTGGTTCTGTTCCTGCAAGCAGTCGTTCAATATTAGAGCGATGGCGCAAAATTACATATAACCCACCAGCAATTCCAAACAGAATATATGGTAATGGTTGATGCAAAATTACCATGAAAATGGAAACAGCGATCGCACCTGCAATTGAACTCAAAGAGACAATCCGCGATATTGCCACCACGATGGCAAACACACCGGCTGTTGCTAAACCTATCTGCCAACTTATTGCTAACAAAATCCCTAAGCTGATAGCTACGGATTTACCACCAGTAAAGCCCAAAAAAATTGATTTACTATGTCCCAGGATGGCAGCTAACCCAGCTATTGTTACTAACCACGGTTGCCACACTTGTGCATCTACTGTTGGGGGGATATAATTTTGAATTGGGTTAAAATTGAATAACCAGTAAACTAGAGCGATCGCTAACACTCCTTTTAAGGCATCAAGTACTAAAACGAATGCTCCTGGCCCTTTTCCCAAGGTTCTTAGTACATTAGTTGCTCCAGTAGAACCCGAACCAACTTGCCGAATATCAATCCCTTTTAACTGCTTCACAGCAATGTACCCAGTGGGAAAAGAACCCAATAGGTAAGCTATAACTACAATTGCCCCACACAGAGTTAACCAAATAGCCATAATAAAATTCAAAATTCAAAATTTAAAAAAGTCAAGAGTAATAGCTCTTGACTAATGACTAATGAATAATGACTCATTTAAAAGTCATCATCATAGTTTCTCATGATTTTGGGGTCAGGAGCAAAAGCTAACCACAAAGGAAATTGCAGCAGTGACAGACTAATTTGCTCCTCTGAATCGTCAATGATAATTAAGGGCAGTTGATTGGCTTTCGTCAATCGGTCTGCTTTTTGGGCGACAGCATCAGACGCTTCAAATAATACCACGCCCCGGTCTGGGCCGAAATCTGGGCGACCGATTCCCAGACAGTCTTGCAAGCCGCGCCGCCATTCACCTAATCGCTCTGGTGTATTAGCTAAGACTAAAGTACGGACGCGATCGCCATACAGCTTGTGTAATATCGAAATTGCAGCTGAGGCAATCAAAATATTTTGTAAGCGGCTACCCATTGTCCGCAAACCACCCCGTCCTCCTTGGGTAAAAAACCAGTTGGAAACTCGTTCCGCGTGGATTGGTTCAAAGGTACGGCGTAATTGCCACGCTGGCCCATAGTAATCTGGTTTATTGCGGTATTGGTCAATTAGGCGGCGAATTTGCTTAGTAGTATCTTGAAACTGCTGTTGGGCAAATTGGGGTATTCCAGGTTGAGGTTCAACTGGTTTAGCCTCTTTTACAGATGGTTTTTCTCGTTCCACCATACTTGGCGTGAGTTGCAACTGTTCGGCAGCAACAGCCAAATCCTGTAAGCTACCCGTGAGATAGTCTTTAAAACCCTGCACCCGAATTGCCAAGTCTTGGGATGTACCAGCAAAAGTGGTTCGCATCTCATTGCGGATACGTTCTTGTCGGCGTTCTAGTTGTTCTACAGAAATTTGCAGGGTTTGTTTGCGTTGTTCTAACTGCACCAGTGACTCTTGCACAAGTCGTCCCAGTGAGGTTTGAGTTTCACCCACTTGTGCCTGAAGGTTTTTGTAAAAAGCTTGCAGTTTGGCTATTTCTTCCTTAAGAGCAGCTTCAGCGTTTTGCAACTCTGCTACTCGCTGCTGTGCTTGTGTATATAATGGATCGTTTTCTGATCCCAGTGCGGTATTTTCCGGTTCCGACTGTGTTACAAACTCGCCATTTAAATTTTCTGTTAGCTCTAATGTAGAATCTACCACTTCTACATTAGAGATGAGTGGCTCAAAAGTTGTGTAATCTTCTGATGAGCTAATGGCTCCTGTTTCTCCCACTGACTCAATAGATGGATTGAGTGGATGTTTAACTGCATTGTTCTGTTCTTGTTTTTCTGCCGCCAACCGCTCATCAATTGGTTCTGGGGTTTGAGATGCCTCTGGGTTCATAAACAATAGTGTAATTCCTATGACGCGAATAAATAGCTTTCAGAAATATTACAATTGACCTGACATAAAAGTCCTAAGTTATTAGTGCTGAGTTATGAGTGTAGATCGAAACGACTCAGCACAGATGTAACTCAAGACTAAATACGTGGACAACGTTGTTCTAAGCAAGTTTTCAAGGTGTTGGGTTCAAATAAAATCGGCAAAAAGTGAATACTTTTAATTTCTTTAAAGTAAAACAAAATAGGGACTCCATTCCAGAAGAGCCGCCAGTTTTGCCATTCCTGATAGGGAAAGCGCCGAATTAATTTTTCGCCTCTGTAAATATCTAAGTCGGTGGCGGTAAATTGCAAACGCAGCGTTAACGCCTGAAACATGAGAAACAAACCAAACAGCGTAAAAACAAAGCCTAACCACGGTTGTACCAACAGTAGTGGAATAGCGGCAATTACCAACACTATAGGTATATTGTAACTAGGCTTGAGTTCCACAGTTGATGTGGAGTTAGGAGTAAATGAACTGGCCACAGTCTTAAATCCTGCTTTATTTAGTAGGCATCTCTCCTATTTTAAGAGTCAGGAGTCAGGAGTTAGAAGTTAAGAGTTAGGAGTGAAAAGTTTTAACTCATAACTCCTGTACAGACACTATTAATCGGGTCTCTCCTGTACAGACGCAATTAATCGCGTCTTTTAACTCCTCACTTTTATAGCCCTATGAATGCACTGCCAGTCCCCTGAAACATTAACCAAGAAAGAAAAAAGTTGCTAACAAATATAATTAGCAAAGCAGTCACAACAGCAGTTGTGGTTGACTGTCCTACACCCTTGGCTCCTCCTGTTGTTGTCAGCCCCCAACTGCAACCAATTACGGCGATTAAAGTGCCAAAGCAACACGCCTTAATCATGGCGCTAATAATATCCCACATCGCAAGAAAGTTACGGGCTGAGTCTAGAAATACCGTCTCAGAAAGGCTGTAGATATTTATCGCAATTATCAATCCTCCAAACATCCCTGTCACCAACGACAGGAGTGTTAAAATTGGTAACATTAAACAGCAAGCAAGGACGCGGGGAATAACTAGGTAATCGATTGGGTCTGTTTTCAACATCAACATTGCATCGATTTGTTCTGTGACTCGCATGGTACCGATTTCGGCTGCAAAGGCAGAACCGACTCGCCCCGCCAAAACCACTGCTGTCAACACGGGAGAGAGTTCTCGTGTCAACGCGACAGAAAGCACTCCGCCGATAATGTTTCCTGCGCCAAAGTTGATAAATTCCCGCGCCACCTGAATGGTAAACACCGCGCCGACGAAAATAGCCGTCAATAGCGCAATAAATAAGGAGTCTGGCCCAACTGCTGCCATTTGTTGCAAGGTGTTGCGCCGATGGATTTTGCCCTTCAATAGGTGAACTAGTACTTGCCCACCCAAAAAAATCGCTGCCAGCAGCCGCTGACTCCATTCTCCTAAACTGGATTTGGATGTAGTCTGGTTCAATGTTCTATAGCTAACTCGGTGACTGCCTTAAGAATAGCGGAAGTCATTAGGATAGGGAATGGGTAATGGAGCATTGGGCATTACCGCAAGGCGAAAGTCACGCATTCAAAAGTCAAAAGTTTTGTATATCAAGGTTTTTGCAGGGCATTGGGAATTGGAAAACAGGAGGCAGTTCTTGCTAGAGGCAGAAATTCTTTAATGCATGAATTTTGAATTGATTTCTCCCCCTGCTCCCCTGGGTCTTCATCGTGCTGAATATTAACTTAGATTAAATATGCTCTCAGAAAATGAAGCTGTTATTAAAGCTGTTGCAAACCAATAAACAAGGCTAACCTTGGCTATAACCTAGATTTTACAAGGGTTTTGTAGATTAAAACCTTTTTTGATATCCCCAGCATGTGCTGTAACTAGTAGCCGTTTATTTTAATGAAAACTTAAGATTTTTGACAGATTGGTTGGTCAGGAGCGATCGCACGTATTGTAGAAAATGACGAACTGCTATCTAGCTTTTGTTATCTCTACTCACGGAGTTTGTCTTAAATGGCTATTTTCACTAACTTTCTCCGCTCTCTACTACTGACAATCATTTTTAGTTTTGTCGCTCCCATGTTACTAGTTGGCGGCGGATTGTTCCTTTTACCCCTTATCGGTTACTTCCCCGGTTTACAAGAGTTAACTGAAGCGATCGCTACTCAGATTATGCTTTTTCTCGCCACCTTTGGCAGTGGAATTCCCCTCCGGGGATTATTTGTGATTAGTTTGACCTGTAGTTTCGTCGGGGCACTGTTTGATATGTACGCTTATTATCGGTGTCAAATTTTACGAAGTGATTCATAAGCAGTAGAAATAGCTTCGTCAGTTGCTCATGGACTGTACAAGATAGAGAAAACTGATAAAGTGATATTCCCAAAAGTGAAAGTACTACTAGTTTTAAGCTAAATAGAGATTAATGTTGCTCAATGAATTTTATTAATTAAATTGAGTGCCAGAATTATTAATTAAATATTTATTATTCATTAGTTATTAGTTATTAATTACTGACAACTAGTACAGGTGCGCGACCTGAGTCAACCAATCCTCAAAAGGTCAAAAAGCTAGAATAACAAAGGTTGTATAATTTTTAATTCCGCAAAATAGCTAAAATAGTCTGTGCTAAATCATCACGTTGGAGCTAAACTAGAGTTTAACATATTGTGTTAGCTGCAATCTTGAAGAACTTGATTAGCATTCATCGAGAATATCAAATAAAACTCACTACAAAATATAAAAATTTCCTTAAAATCCTGACGATCGGAATGCCTGCTCATGTTTCTTAACAGAGCAAAACAGGTCGTCTGACCTTTGGGCATCTTATATTAAATTTATTACGAGGTATGTTGAGAGCTCATGATTTGGCCGTTTAAGCCCAAGTTTAGAAAACAAATTGCGCGAATTGAAATTACTGGTGCGATCGCCGGTGCTACTCGCAAACGCGTCCTAGAAGCCTTAAAAACTGTAGAAGAAAAAAAGTTTCCAGCATTATTACTGCGTATCGATAGCCCTGGCGGTACAGTCGGAGATTCCCAAGAAATCTACAGCGCCCTGAAGCGTTTGCGCGAAAAAATTAAAATCGTCGCTAGCTTTGGCAATATTTCGGCTTCTGGAGGAGTCTACATCGGCATGGGAGCCGAACACATCGTTGCTAACCCAGGTACAATTACGGGTAGTATTGGTGTGATTTTGCGTGGAAATAACTTGGAACGGTTGCTAGAAAAAATTGGTGTTTCTTTCCAGGTAATTAAGTCTGGCCCTTACAAAGACATATTATCTTTCGACCGGCAACTGACTCAAGCAGAAGAAAATATCCTGCAAGAGTTGATTGACACAAGTTATCAGCAGTTTGTCCAAACGGTAGCTGATGGCCGTTCTTTAACAGTAGAAGCTGTGAAAAGTTTCGCCGATGGCCGGATTTTTACTGGACAGCAAGCCCTAGAATTGGGTGTTGTAGACCGTCTGGGTACAGAAGAAGATGCTCGTCGCTGGACAGCAGAACTAGTCGGTCTTGATCCAGAAAAGACTCTCTGCTATACCCTAGAAGAACGTAAACCTTTATTGAGTCGCCTTCTACCAGGAAGTCGTCAAGTTTCATCAGGAATTCGATCTGGAATTGATTGGCTCGAATTTGAAATGTCTACTAGTGGTTTACCCTTGTGGTTATATCGACCCTAATATAAGTTAGGAGGAGCCAGTGCGGTCTTGGGGTTTCCCCAAGTGGAGCAACTGGCGTTTATGAGTGAGGAGTTATGAGTTAAAAATCTTAACTTCTCATTCTCAACTCCTAATTCCTAACTTTTTTGTTTTAAGGAGGATTTGGGCGTGGAGTGGCAAATGCGGGCGATTCGCGGAGCAACAACCGTTTCAGAAAATACTGTTGAGGCAATGCGAGAGGTAGTGACAGAAATTCTAGATGAACTAGAAAACCGGAATCAATTCCAGCCGAGGGACATGATTAGTGTGACTTTCTCAGTGACGCGCGATTTGGATGCTATTTTTCCAGCTGCGATCGCCAGGTCGCGTCCTGGTTGGGATAATGTGGCCATGTTGGATGTTCAGCAAATGCACGTCGAAGGTAGCTTACAGCGCTGCATTCGGTTCTTAATCCATGCTTATTTGCCAGCCTCCGCCTCAATTCATCATATCTATTTACGCAATGCCGCCAACTTGCGTCCCGACTGGAGTTTGCCTCAGTCTTTACAAACATCACAGCCAGCAGTTAAGTCAAAAGTGTAAATTATTTAAATGAAATATATGTAACAAAGGTTATTTCTACAGCCAAAACTGGCAATCGCCCTCTAACATACTGCTTGGATAAATTCCCCTTAAGCGCAATTTAGCAGTCTTGTGTGCTCCGTATACTGGCATTGGTAAGCGAGGCATTTTTAATGCTCCATGATGCAGTAAGGTGAGTTTTAAAGTAGTTTCAACTACCTGTTCTATAGGAGAAGAAATTAAAGCTGGGTGGTTTCCAGTGATAACTCTCAAGCATAAGGGATAAGCAAAACCCATCTTTTCAGTTACTTGAGTTGTTACCAGAACTGCTTCAGTAGAAGAAATACGCAGCGCCAAACCTTTTTCTGGTGCCTAAGATGGAAGCTCAAACTAATGGCTTCCTCCTGTTCGATATCAGGTTTCAGTTGAAAGCATATTATATTAATATTTGATAAGTTTAGACGGAAAATCTCGCTAGAAGATAAAGTTTTTGTTTGAGTAATAGTTGCAGCAGCAATCACCTAGAAACCTCACTTAGAGAAAATTCACAAATTGAATTAAAGTTGCAATATCTACAGGCAATCCCAGGATTGGGAGGAAATATTATGGCAAAATCATTTGGGTTTTCGCCATAATGCATTCTTTCAAGCTCATATCGTTTTGCTATATCTGCTAGCTCTATCTGCACAAATTTGAGTTGTTCAGGAGTGGTTGTAATGATGTCAGATACTAAGCCAGTTTCTAAGTTATAGAATGAGGCAATAGATGGTTGTTGTGGATAGAGATAGTTAGCTGCTAACAGGTAGACGTAAGCCTGTCGTCGGTCAAAGTCTGATTTACCTGTCTTGAAATCTAAAATATGAATAGTACCATCTGGCTGTTTAAAAGTGCAGTCAGTTGGTGCATATAGATTGAAATAATAATTACCTTCTTGGATAGTGATTGGTGAAGGAAATCCCTCATCGCCTTTGCTCAACTGAATAATTTGCTTGCCAACTAAAATAGGTTCTTTACAATAGTTATTCAGAATCTCAATGATTCGCTCTTGAACTTCCTTTGGCTCTTGATTAAGTTTCAGAATAGCTGCAACTTTTTCTACACCCTCAGACTGTGACAAAAGTTGTGGATATTGATAAAATTCATAAACACCGCCTTGTGCTAATTTCCCAATTCGCTGATGTTTATTGTCTTCCAACAGAGCTTTAACTTGAGGTTCTTTCTGACGAACCTTGTTAAAGCCTCGCTTCATATCACAAAACCAGAATTCTTGACCCACTCATGAATCTGATAAAGACCAAAGATTATAACTTGCAGATGGTAGCCAAGCTTGTTTCATAAGTTTCAATTTCCTATGATGAAAGCTGGTGTTTGACGTGGCGTACCTGCTCTAAATCTCGAATCATAGACAGAATTTCTCTGTTCTTAGTTAAGAAGAGACTATATACCATCTTATGGTTAGTGGTCAAAGCTCTTAGGAAAAAAACTATATGCTATATCTGTAAATTAACTTTTTGCCAATAATTATTTATCTAATTGCATCACTTCTACCACGACAGTGATCGTACATTACGTTTTATTGCCAATAGAAAGCCACAAATGATGAATTAAGTGTTAATTATGTCCCATAATCAGAATATTGAGAACTGAGTTAGGATAAACACGAGCATTTTTCCAGCGATCGCACTCTGCAAAGGGACAATGAAATCAGGGCGAACGCACGGCATTTTTGAAACCCCTGCTGGATAAGGATCTTGACGAAAAAATAGGCTAAATTAAAAAACGCCGAAACCCTTGCTATTAAAGGATTCTTATACTTTAGATGCTTTGCCCTGACAATGGAATATATACTGAGATTTCCAAAAGGGTGAGAGTTAGGATCAAAAAATAGTCTGTTGCAGACAAGCTAACTATATGACATCCACATCGCGTATTGTTCATAGCGACCCCGATATATTGGGAGGAACCCCTGTTTTTGTTGGTACTCGTGTGCCGATAAAAACCTTGCTCGATTATTTAGAAGCAGGTGACTCAGTGGATGAGTTTCTAGATCACTTTCCCAGTGTCAGCCGTGAGCAAGCAATTGCCACTCTCGAATTAGCAAAGGAAATGCTAACCGCTTATGCGAATTTTGCTTGATGAGTGTGTTCCACGACCTTTAAGGCGTGAACTCACTGATTATGAGGTACGCACAGTTGTGGAGATGGGATAGTCAGGCAAAAATAATGGTGAGCTATTGCAACTGATGATCCAGGAGAGTTTCACAATTCTCCTCACAACAGACCAAAACTTACGATATCAGCAAAACTTGCAACAGACTGGAGTTGCGGTCGTTGTTCTTGTAGCGTCTAGTAATCGCTTGCCTGATTTACTTCCATTAATACCCAGTGTTCGCAGTATCCTAACTATGATCACTCCGGGTGTGGTTGTTGAAATCAGAGATTATTGACGCGTTGGCGCAGCCCGTCGTAGGCATCGTTTTATACAGCAACTCTATTCTTTGTGATAATGAAACCGAATTCCTAAAAAGATATCATAAACAAACTCAAAAAAGTCCTTTTTCTGCAACAATCCTGAAGTTTGATAACAGCCTTTTTTATCTAACAGGGGCTTCATCACATAGTATGCAGGTTGATAATTATACCAAGGAATAGAAGGCCACAAATGATGAATTAAGTGGTAATTCTGTCCCATAATCAGGATATTGAGAACTTGGTTCGGGTAGACGCGAGCATTTTTCCAGCGATCGCGCTCTGCAAAAGGACGATGGGGCAAATAGTCAAAAAATAATCCCAGTGCTATCCCCACCACAAAAGCGGGTATGAACCAAAAATTGAGAATGTAACCCAAAAAGTGGTATTGCACTGATATATAAACAATTACACCAACAATTAAGCGGCTGATGAACCATTCTAATAGCTCATATTTCCGCCACAGTCGCCGTTGAAAGAAAAACACTTCATGGTACAAAAACCGCACCGCAATTAGCCATAGTGGGCCACCCGTAGAGACATAATGATCTGGGTCGTCTTCGGGATGATTGACATGTCCATGATGCTGTAAATGCACCCGCGTAAACACTGGAAAAGCAAAAGCTAGCATCAATGCACTGCCATGCCCTAACATCGCATTCATTACCCGGTTGCGATGGGCAGATTGGTGACAAGCATCATGAATTACCGTCCCAGCACAATGCAAGGCAATCGTGTTAACGCAAAAGCACAACCAGTGCGACCATTCCCAAAGCCAGTAACCAAAGTTAGATAACACCAGCATTCCTACAGCTACTAAAAACAGTAGTAGCGTGGGATTGAAATCACCAGGAGGCGTTAAAAATTCCTTCGGCGGGATTGTCAGTGGCTTTTGTGCCTCCGATGCGATCATCTCTAACATTGACTCCTTCTTAATCAAACATTACAAATATACGATGAAGATTAGAAAATAATAAAATTTTGTAAAGTTTTGTATAGCAATATTTATCCACAGCTTTGCATCTTAGTAGATGAATAACGTTATGATTCAAGACTTGAACTAATTTTTACTGATCAGTGGGGTATGACAATTTCTAAGAAGTTGATGGGATAAACACCTTCGTTAGGAGGATGGATACAAGATTGATGTACTATATCTAGTCTATCCCACAGCCTCCACTCTCCCATAAACCCTCTCTAACTGCTTATGTCTATTGATATAGCAGTGACTGAAAAGGAGATGCGACTTAAGTTACGATAACTTCCCAGATAGCTCCCTAACTTCAGCCCCTATGCAATTAAGAGATTCTCTGCGCCGGACAAAAATTGTCGCTACTATTGGCCCCGCCACTAGCAGTCCTGAAATGCTCAAGGCGATTATTGAAGCGGGAGCCACGACGCTGCGGCTAAACTTCTCCCACGGAACTCATGCCGATCATCAGCGTAGTATTCGCTTAATTCGGCAAACCGCTTTTGAATTAAATCAGCCAGTGGCTATTCTCCAAGACTTGCAGGGCCCAAAAATTCGCTTGGGGAAGTTTGACAACGGGTCTATAGTTTTGGCAAAAGGCGATCGCTTCACCTTGACAAATCGTCCAGTGGTAGGTAATCAAGAAATTAGCTGCGTCACCTACGATTATTTAGCCGAAGAAGTCCCAGTTGGTGCAAAAATCCTCCTCGATGATGGAAGAGTAGAAATGTTGGTAGAGCAGATTAACCGGGACAAAGGTGATTTGCATTGTCGGATCACCGTGCCTGGCAAACTTTCTAACAACAAAGGCGTAAACTTTCCTGGCGTTTACCTGTCAATTAAGGCAATGACTGATAAAGATCGAGAGGATCTGATGTTTGGTCTAGATCAAGGTGTAGATTGGGTGGCACTTTCCTTTGTCCGCAATCCCCAGGACATGATCGAAATTAAAGAACTAATTTCCAGTACAGGCAAGCAAGTGCCAGTGATTGCCAAAATTGAAAAGCACGAGGCCATTGAACAAATGGAGGCGGTTCTAGCTTTGTGTGATGGCGTGATGGTTGCCAGAGGTGACTTAGGCGTAGAATTGCCAGCTGAAGATGTTCCGGTACTCCAAAAGCGTCTAATTGCTACAGCAAATCGCTTGGGGATTCCTATCATCACCGCCACCCAGATGTTAGACAGCATGGTCAGCAATCCCCGTCCCACTCGAGCTGAAGTATCGGATGTGGCAAATGCGATTTTAGACGGCACAGACGCGGTAATGCTCTCCAATGAAACTGCTGTGGGTAGCTTCCCAGTAGAAGCAGTGGCGACGATGGCACGGATTGCCGAGCGCATGGAGCAGGAACAAGCTCAACACTTAAACTTACGTTCCTTAAGAGATGCGCGACGCTCGATTCCCAATGCTATTAGTCAAGCTGTAGGTCAAATTGCCGAACAACTAGGTGCAGCAGCAATCATGACCCTAACCCAAACTGGGGCAACAGCTCGCAATGTCTCTAAGTTCCGTCCCCAGACACCAATTTTGGCAGTGACACCCCATGTAAATGTGGCGCGACAACTACAAATGGTATGGGGAGTAAAACCTCTGTTGGTATTAGGATTACCTTCTACAGGTCAGACATTTCAAGCTGCGATCAACGTGGCTCAGGAACTGAAGCTACTATCTGAGGGAGATTTAGTAGTAATGACGGCTGGCACACTCCAGGGAATTTCCGGCTCCACAGATTTGATTAAAGTAGAGGTGGTAACAGCAATACTAGGTCACGGAATTGGATTAGGACAAGGTTCAGTCAGTGGTCGCGCTCGGGTGGCTAATACTGGTATGGATGTTAGTAACTTTAATCCTGGAGACATATTAGTTGCACCCCGCACTAGTGCCGATTTCGTCGAAGCAATTCGTAAAGCCGCCGGGATTATTACGGAAGAAGAAAGTCTTACAAGCCACGCAGCAGTAATTGGCCTGCGTCTCGGCGTACCAGTGATTGTCGGCGTGAAACACGCAACGCAAGCGATCCGGGATGGAGCGATTATAACGCTGGATCTGCAACGGGGTTTAATTTATTCTGGGGCAGTGAGAACGGCTTAGAAGTGGGGATTGCTGACTGAAGACTGGAGACTGGGGATTAGGGAGGCAGAGGGCAGGAGAAGAATATATTTAATTCTCAATGCCCAATGCCCCTTTATGAAACAGTTGTGATTACTACTCCAAGCCATCTAGCAAAATTTTGCTGTTGTATGGAGTTAGGATACTCAACAGGCTTTACCTGATACCGAGTGGGACGTGGTGAAGCGAGGATGATCGAATAAGTACGCAGTTCGTCTTGGTGAAAAACTGTGACTTTAATTTTATCGTTTGGTTGGTAATCTTTGAGGCGATCGCTTAAGCCACTCGCCATTAGCTTAATCCCATCAATTGCTAATAATTCATCACCTGCATCAATTCCCCCTATTTGTGCAGGTGAACCAGTTTCCACAAACTTAATCATCTCTCGCCCATTCTCTGTATTTATTCTCACACCCAAGTAAGGTTCTTCCTGCTGATCAGCTACCAACTGCAAGCCAAAGGGTTCTAAATACTGATTCAAAGGCAAATCGTCAGTGCCATCAATGTATCGTTTAAAGAAATCAGTCAAATCGATTCCAGCTACAGATTCTATAACTTCCTGCAACTGTTCTGGAGTATACCCAATTTCATCTTTCCCAAATTGCTGCCACATTTTTAGCATCACGTCATCGAGGGAGCGCTGATTGTCGTGAGTAGAGCGAATCAGTAAATCCAGCAACAACGATACCATTTCTCCCTTTAAATAGTAGGAAATTTGAGAATTACCGCTATTGGCATCCGGGCGATAGAGTTTTATCCAGGCATCAAAACTCGACTCAGAAACGGGTTGTACCTTGCGCCCTGGTGTCATTTCATATCTGGTAATTTCTTTGCCCAAATTATTCAAATACCATTGAACATCATAAATTCCTGCCCGCAAAGGAATTAACAAGTCATAGTAACTAGTAGTACCCTCACAAAACCACAATGATGGTGTGTAATTTTCTTGGTCATAATCAAACACCTCTAATGCTTTTGGGCGAATTCGCTTGACATTCCACAAGTGAAAGAACTCGTGTGCTAGCAATTGGATAAAGCGATTGTACTTATCCTGAGCGCGAAATCCAAAACGCTGGTAAATTAAGGAACAAGAGTCTTTATGCTCCAAACCGCCAAAAGCTTGGCTAAATAAATGTAGTAGAAACACGTATCGTTGATATGGCAAACCGCCGAACATCTGCGCTTCTACCTGAATAATTTTTTGAATATCAGCAATCATGTGCTGGGCAAGGAAATTTCCTTGCCCCCAGATTGCCAGTTCATGGGGTTTTCCCAAAACCTCAAAATTATACAATTGGTGGCGACCAATCTCAAAGGGAGTATCAACAAGAGTATCAAAATCATTAGCCAAAAAAATATTTGTTTCCTTACCAACGGGTGGCAAGGCAGTAGTTACCTGCCATTCTGGGTGTGGTGGTACGATGGTAACGCGAATGGGTTGCTTGTCCCAGTCCGGTATTCTAAAAAATAGTGCCGCACCGTTGAAATAACCGTGGGTAGCATCTAAGTGATTTGTCCGTACCGATAGTTCATTTGCAAAAACACGGTAACGTACAGTTAATTCTGAAACACCTTTTTTCTTTACCTGCCAGTGATTTTTAGTGAGCTTCCGCCAAGGTAAAGGCTTACTCTCTGCAAAAGCCCCAAAATCCTGTAAATTCTTGGCGTATTCCCTGACTAAGTAGGAACCGGGTGTCCACACCGGTAGCTTTAAATCAAGAATTGGCGAGGAGTAATCGACAAGGTGTAAAGTCACCTCAAACAGATGGGTTTCTGGTTGGGACATTGCCACCAAGTAATGAATCGTTGGCCCGGTTTCCCGAACGTGGGTATTGGGACGAGTTGCTCTTACTTCAGTCATCTTGTGTGCTGAGTTAATACTCAATGGTTAATGAGATTGGTGATTTCTCCTATCATGACAAATTCGCCTTTTAACTTTTGACTTCAAATCGAAACGGCAGCAACTTGCTGCGGTTGGTAGTCAGAACCAAGTTTGTTGGCACAAAACCCAGTATCCCGTACTTGATTGGGTTCAATTGTTTTTTCCCAATCCAAAGGAGCTGCTACATACTGTATAGTTCCTTGCTGTTTAAAATCTGCGTTCCAAAAGTTATTAATCTTAGCTTGATTAATGTTAAATGTTAGCTGCCAGTTATTAACCTTGGTATTACCCTGATTTGTAATTTTGAAACTGACACAAAATCCAGTTTCCCAGTTGGAATTGATCTTAGTAGTGACTTTTAGTTGAGCAGTACTAGTAGTAGATGGGGAGACAGCAGGAGTAAGAGTTGGAGAAACAGAAGGAGGAGTTGGAAAAACAGGAGGATTACTCGGTTGATCTGGCGGTTGAACTTGTATAGGTGGGAGCAGTTGGGACAGTAATTGCTGCTTGGGTAAGTCAACACTTTGCCAGTCATCTAATAAAATTCCGCCTGTATCACTACTATCAGGATTCCAACTCCAGTAAGTAAAGCTTAAGTTATTTTTTTGAATGTATTTCACCAACTCATTTTGCCAAATTCCTTCTTTGGAATTTAAGTCTACTTGCCGTCCCCCAAACTCCCCAATCAAGATGGGAGCAAGATTCTGACTAGCGATATAGTTAAATCCTATTTGCCAGCGATCAATTATATTGTTAGGAAAGTTAGAGTCAGAAAAGTAAGGCTGATTGTACACCCCAGCGCCGTACTCATGAGGAGAATAGACTAGTTTCTTAGAACGAGACAAACGTATTGGGTATTTTTTTACACCTTCTAAATTTCCACCATACCAATGCTGTGGCAGTTTTTGACCCGGAACATTCTTTTCCACTCCTTCAACGACAATTAGCCAATTAGGATTCACACTCAAAATCGCATTACCTGCACGTTCTGCTGCTAGTCGCCAGTCAGTACTTATATTGTTATCACCCCAGCTAGCTTTACCATGAGGTTCATTTTTTAAGTCTGCGCCAATAACGTTAGTTTGATTCTTGTATCGGATTGCTAACATTGTCCAAGTATCGATCCAGTCTGCTTCTGTAAAGCCGTCTCCATACCACAATTCTGGAATTTGCTGGTCGTTGAGGCGGTGGCTGTCGAGCAGAATTAGCAATCCTTGACGTTCCGCTTCCTGAATAACTAAGTCCATTACCTCCAAGGGTGTTCTACCTTGAAGTTCTATATTGCTGCCAATTGTATAGTCAATCCCACTTACATTAAACGATCGCAATGCTGCTACAGAATAAGGAAACCGGATGACGTTATATCCTAAGTTTTTAATCTGTGCAAGCATTTCTTTATAATCTCGTCGCCATAAACCGTGAGGGGCGTGTGTATCAGTTTCCATACCAAACCAATTAACACCTCTGAGCAATACAACCTTGCCTTTGACATCCACAATGGTTCTACCAATTGTTGAAAGTGGTAGCTCTATTGGCATCACCGCCCTAACACCATCTAACTGAATACTAGCAGGTGTCTTAGTCAAGATAATTACTAAAAATACTACTAGACTTAAGGAAAATAGCAGTAATTGCTTATGTAATCTCACTGTTTTTGGTTTCTTGTTATCGATAACTTGCATACTATTATTACTTTTATGGTAGGGCAATATATAAGTCGAATCAGCAAAAAAATATATGATGTTTTTTACAATTAAGGAGATTTGACAGCATCTTTAGCTAAAAAGTATTTTGTAAATGTGATTTTTCGCCGACGATAAATATTTATACTTTAATTACAATGCATTTATTTGAGTGTTATTTGTATTACTTAATTAACTTTCTATGCATCTAGCCATCCTAGTAATCTTAGAGCAATATTTAGCTACTATTGTTTCTATATCTGCAAAAATTGGATAGTAAAAGTCAAGAACGCTAAAATCTTTACCTGATAATACGTATAAACTTCTATCTATGTTTTGCATTTCCCTATATATAATTTGGGGTAGTTGCTTAATTTACAAAAAATTTACGTAATTTACTGAGTTCTTCATGAGTTATCTATTGAACATATCTCGTATAGAGAATAATTTAGATACTAAGGCAGTACACACATTGAGTCACCGCAAAAACTCTATACAAGCTAGAAGTTATAAGCGGTAATTAAATCTGCTGCAATCTACTCATAGTCTTCTCTTTTACAAAAGCTTTCTGAATATGACACTTTCTGCGCTGCAAAAATTTTTACTACCGCCTGCGATCGCTTCTCTAAGTGTATTTTCTTTAATGTCATTTCCCCTTGCGACACTAGGCGATAAACAAATTGCTATCAAATTCCAGGAAGAACCTATTTTTTATGGCAAGCTTAGAGATATTGCTATCCCTTACGTAGTTTTTGCAACAGCACTTAGTATAGGGTCTGGAATTTCAGCGCTCGCTTTCTGTGGTTGGCGAAATTCTTCTTCTAAATCAGCAAAAATTCAGCAAGAATTATCTAATTTAGAGCAACACCTACAGCAAAAAGAGATATTACTAAAAGAATGGCAAATTTCCGAGCCTCGACTGCAAATTTCTGGATTGAGTGCTTTTTTAGATGACGAAGCACCTTTTGATCAAACTCTCATCTCAAAAAACTCTGCAATCACTGCATCTCAACCAATTGGAGCGCAAACCCCGACGCAGGTACACGCACAGCCAGTAAATCCTGTACCAAAGGTTGCAACTCAACAAAATACCACTAACACTACTAGAGATATTGCTGCTACTTCTGCGTTTGCATCTGCCCAAACTTTCCTTGGCTATGCTCAAGAAAATCCCAACAATATCAAAGAAATTACTGCTGGTGAAATGAATCAAACAGCAATTATGCCATCAGAATTTGAAGAGTTGCAAAAACAAATTAAAGAAATGATGCTACAAATGCAAGCAATGCAGGAGAATTTGCAACTGTCTCAAGCAACAAATGCTGAGGTAGAATCCCCAGCTAAATTTAAGATTTACTATAATACTGTCCTTTAAAATCTACTCAAATCAATGCCCACTAAATTGGTGGTTATTGAGTAATTAATATCTGGATGCCAGCGCTCATATTGAGGCTGGTATTCCAGTTTGTATCTATGAAAAAGAGAGCAAGGCTAGAGTACAATACAGTTCAGTTAAGCATTTCTTTCCTGTCTCGCTGTTCTCTGCGCCTCTGTGGTAGCCTGCGGCAAGCCTCAATCAAGTAAAAAGTCGGGTGAGGGTAAATAGAGGCAATTTTATCGGTTTGATGCTCTTATAGCTTTTCCTAATCAAATGATGTAGATCATAACCCCCTCCTTACTTGCGAGGAAGGGGGTCAGTACCTATTCAACTGAGAACCACTATAATTCTCATCTAAGAAACTCTGGAGGAGTCAGATAGGCATTCGTTTGCCTATTTTTAATCGGTGGAGGTAAGGTATTTTTAAAAGCTATGGATTGCGGCGGGATTTGATATCGGTTTCCCCAACCACCATTCAAGTCTTCTGGTTGCCGACGAGGTGGTATTGTTTTTCCCGTAGGTAGGGGTACTGTTAAAGTTTGGCTAACTTGTAAATATTTTTCACCTTCGTTAGTAAAGCGAATCAACTTGCTTTCAAGCTTTTCAAGCTGTTGATTTTCTAACTTCAACTTTTGAGAGTTTTGATTATCTGGCTGTTCCGACTGAGTAGCAGGATCGAAAATAGCTACAAATGTAACGCCACCTTCTGGGAACAGTCGTATTTGTGTTGGATTTGCTTGCCAGACTTCTTGGAAACTACCATCGGCTGAAACTTGCCACAGATTCAGCGCAGCCTCCCATTGTCCCTGTTTCACTTCCACAATTTGACGAGCCAGAATTGAACGGTTAATGTTCATGTCTGAATTGAATAAAGCTTCTGTTTGTCCTGATACTGGACGCAAATAACGCACAGCGGCCACTGTAATCTTGCTAGATTCGGGCAGATTGGTACTACCGACAATATTGTATATACCTTTACTTGATATCGGTTGTATATCTCCGATTTTCATCTCTACCTTTTCTTGTGTTTTTTGAACACAGCCATAACTGGCAGCTAAAAGTATTAGCCAAGTGCTTATCTGGAACCTACTAGGATAAAAAGCTTTAAATTTAGCCATAATAGTGTTTAAATGAAGTTTTTTTGGGGAAAAAGCCATATTGTTATCTAATTTTTTCCAATTAACTCATATTTTTACTTATTATGCCCAATTTATTTTTGAAAATAACAAATTTTATTGACTCTTAATCAATTAGTTTAAAATCAAAAATTTTATTCAACCTAGTGGTTAATACCCATTTACTTTGCTAAAGTAGCGACATTGAATAACCAAAATATGTAGTTGTTCCCCAACTAGGCTGATGAGGCAAACAGTACTCGATTGTTATAAATTTACTTTTCCAAGCCAGTACTACAAGGTTTATCCACTGCTTTGTACTGTCGCCGTCTCGATTTGCTGGGTACTGGCAGTGAGCGAAAAATCTTCAGCTCAAGTCAACCCATCTCAGCTAAAGACTATCGACTACCAATTGGGTTTAGCAGAACCGCTACCAATGGCTAAATTACCCGTCGATAATCAATCTCAGTCAGGGTGGCAAACATTACCTTCTCCAGGCGTAACGACTGGTGTAGCAGTTGCACCGATCGCTAATCCAGTGTTGAAAGTTGTGGAACCCAAACCAGTTAACGATCTCCAACAAATGGAGAGTGTCTTCATTCAGCAACAGGTAACTGGAAAAGCCCCGGCAGCAACACCTAGTTCTGTTGCACCACGAGTGGCAGCAGGTGGAGATACTTCTAACCTAAATTTAGGATTGCAGGGACAGATGAACGGCTCGGAGCCACCAAGTAGTTCAGCCCCACTGCCACCACTCGCCAACTTGTCTGCAACGCCAGAATCAACTGCACTAGCAGCACCAACTTTTAATCAACTACTCAGTTCTCAAACGGCTCCCCTGTCGCCACTTCCCAACTCGGCTGCAACGCAAGAATTCACTGCACCAGGAGTAGCACCAACTTTTAATCAACTACTCAGTTCTCAAACAGCCCCCCTGCCACCACTTCCCAACTTGCCTGCAACCCCAGAATCAACTGCACCAGGAGCAGCACCAACTTTTCATCAACAATTACTCAATCCACAGACAACACCATCAGTCCTTAGTACAACTCCTAATCCAAGCACAGCAGTGCCAGTTACCCCATCGATAACTACTCAACAACGCCGCCAGCTACCAAGCAGCAGTTTAAGGGAACCCTCTTTACAATTTCAAGGAGTTTATATTAACCAAGGTGGCGACACCACAGCGCGGGCGAGAGTCAGTGGAGTCTATCCACTGTCTCCTCAAGCTTTGATTGGGGCAACCCTGGACTTAACAAGCCAAGGCAGCAACCGCAACTTGGATGACTCCCGAAACGATGGTTTGAACGTCAACGAGCTTTATTTGGCGACTTCACTAGCAGGAGTACCTAATCTGCGATTTGTGATCGGTCAAATAGATTTAACGTCTTATTTTGATCGCAACAGCTTTGCTAAAGATGGAGCCAGTCAATTTTTTAATCCGGTGTTTCAAACTAACCCTGCACTAGCGGCGACAGGGATTAGTTCACGCACTGGTTTGTTAACCGATTGGAGCATCACCGACAATATTGAAGCAAAAGCGGCAGTCTTTTCATCAGCAGACAAAATCGGTGACTTTTCTTTAGATGGATTTGCTGGCGAAATCGGCATCCGTTATGGCAATGCAATTATTCGTGGTACTTATGCCAGCGATCACGACGCTGGTGTTAATGATAGCTTCCTTGAAAGCTATAGCATTGCCAGAGGTAACAATCAATTTGGCACTGATAAAAACGATCGCGAAGAAGCGTATGGTCTCAACGCCGAAGTCTTTATTCCCAATCTAAAATTAGGTTTGTTTGGGCGTTATGGTCACTACGAAAACCGCACTTTAGGAGAGGGTGCAAATACTTATGTGTTGGGAGCTAGTTTTGTGGATCTGTTTACCCCAGATGATCGGCTAGGAATAGCTTATGGACGCGCTCTCTCTAATGAGCAGCTACGTCGTGGAGATCGTCCCGATGTATTAGAAATGTTCTATGATTTTAAATTTCTTGACAATCTACGGCTAGGCTTGTCGGTTCAAGAACGTGATGATTTCTCAGAAACAGTTTTCGGTATCAGAGTGAAATCAGAATTTGGTATCACTCCCAGAGGGAGAATTACTCAATGAGTCAAAATAGTATAGATAAAAGGCAAAAGGGAAAAGCTAAAAAAATTAAATATCGTTCTCTTTTTACTTGTTCATTTTTCCTTTGTACTTACTTGCTAACTATACCACCTTTGGGCAGCATTGCCCCAGCTGAAGCACAGAGCTTATCAACATCAGCACAAAAAGGTTTTGCATTCTTAAAAAAAGGCTTCATTAATGATGCGATCGCAGCCTTCCAGCAAGTCCTCAAAACTCAACCCCAATCTTCCCAAGTTAGGTTAGGATTAGCGATCGCTTATCGCAAAGCCGGACGTATCCCTGAAGCTTGGAGTGCTTATCAACAAGTATTGGCGGCAGACTCCAACAATCAACTAGCTTTAAAGACAGTTGGTATATTAGCTACTTATCGTCCTGAGTGGAACTTAAAAGGAATTGAGACTCTGACAACTTTATTAGAGTTAAATCCTAACGATTCAGAAGCTCGTCATTACCGTGCTCTACTCTACTCTTATCAAGGGCGATTAAGCGAGTCCCTAGCAGACTACCAAATCGTGCTCAACAACAACCCTACACCAAAGGCAGTCGTTGATGCAGCTCAAACTTATAGTTATAGTGAGGATTTTCCTAAAGCACTGGAGTTATTTAACCGCTACCGCACCACTGGCAAAGCCATTACAGATTATGCAGCACTAGCCTACGGTCGCAGCTTACGAGAAACCGGCAATCCTGGAGGGGCAGTAGAGGTGTTAGAAGCGCAGTTGCAGCGCTCTAATAAACTTAACGAGATGGGGTTTGAAACCCGTAAAGAACTAGCTATAGCATACCTTGCCAATCAACAACAAGCCCAAGCGTTGGCGGTTTTAGATGTATTACAGGGAAGGCCAGATGCGATTTTGCCCTTAGCGCGATCGCTCAATGAAATTCGCAAGTACACCAATAACCCCACCCTCACCCAGCAAGTTTTCAATCTCTACCGTCAAGCACTCCAAACCGATCCCAACCCTTCCCCCAAACTACAGCGCGAAGTTGCTGATGTCTTTACTGGGTTCCCCGAAGGACGACAAACAGCATTGCAACTGTATCGACGAGTGGCGTTAGAATTTCCCAACGATCAAAGTCTGGTGGTGCAGCAATTAGCTTTGGAAAATCAGCTAGGTTTGCTCGGTAAAAATGACTTGAAACAGCGTTTAGCTACTGCAATACAATCAGCACCGAGCGATCACGTCCAGTTGCAACAGCTAGCTAATGCTTTAGTGAACATTGATGTTCCCGATCCAGAATTTTTACCTGTGTACCAAAATCTTTTACAAATGGGGGTTAACGTACCATTTTTGAATTTCCGAGTGGCGCAAATGTATGTGCAGCGCCAAGAGTTAAATGGTGCAAGGCAAGCTTTGGCAGCTTACACAGCTACCAAAGCAGGTGCTAAAGACCTCGCACCCCAATTATTAGCAGCAGAAATTGAGCGTCGTGAGGGTAGTCTCGAAGCTAGCGCTCAACGTTACCAAGCTGTGCTTGCTAGTAAGCCAAATAATAGCGATATTATTGATGCTGCTTTGGGCGGACTGGCTGGAGTGCGACTGCAACAAAAGCGTTTTGATGAGGCTGTGACAGTTTATGACCAATTGATAGCCCGCAATCCTCAAAATTTGTCGATTCAACTAGGGCGTGCTAGTATCGGCTATCAAGCCAAGCGGATCTCCCAACCAGAAGCAGAGGCAGTTCTCAACAATTGGTTAGCTACACAACCTGCAACCAATACTCCTCCAGAACTATACAGTTTGCTAGGAGCGCTGCCTACCGATCCGCAAAAAGAAGCTTTATATAGTTATCTAGTAGAAACTGATCCTACTTCCATACCACTACAACTGCGCCTATTACAGGTGATAGCAAAACGCAATCCTGCCCAAGCACAAGCGCGGATGAAGCAGTTGATTGCCCGTATTCCTAACACTTCTGACTCATACCAGTTGCAGGCAGAGTTGGCTCGATCTGTAGGTGATTTGAATTTGGCTAGCAGTACCTATCAGAATATTTTGGCGCAGCAACCAGATAACATCGATGCCCTAGCGGCTTTGGGCGGAATTCGCTTTGAACAGCGCCGCTTTGAATCAGCACAGGAGATTTATGCTCAAGTGTTGGCACAAAAACCGGAAGACAAAGGCACACGCCGCGCCCTTGCTGGATTGAATGCAATTTTAGATCAGCCTTTGACAGCACTGGCACAGTTAGAACAACTGCAATTAGAAGCAGCCGCAGAAGGAGGAAACGATAGCGATGCATCTCGGCAAATACAGCAAATCCAAACGGACTTTCTGCTACGACGAGGATTTCAACCCCCTTGGGAAGATTATCAACGTCGAAACAGAAATTAGCGATCGCTTAAATCTTTTACAAATCAAACTATTCTTAGGATGTGGCACTTCCCAAAAGTGGCAGCTATTGCCTGCCTGATTGGTTTATCTGCCTGTGTTTCTAGTTACTCAGCAGCAAACCCTAAAACGCCGGATGAGCTAACTCCGGTGGCAAACGTCCCCACTGAAGGTAGTAGTCAAAATCTTACTGGATTATTAACCGATCTTCCTAAATCCACCCCCAACCGGGAATTACTTGCCCAAAGTTGGGATAGCTACCGCCAAAGATTTATTCAGTCAGATGGACGGGTGATTGATTACGAAGCAAGCGATCGCTCAACTAGTGAAGGTCAAGCCTATGCTTTGCTAAGAGCAGTACTGATTAACGATCCGACAACTTTTGCCTTGACTTTAAACTGGTCAGAAAATAACCTCCAGCGCCAAGTAGATGGTAAACGCACAGATAGGTTGTGGGCTTGGAAGTGGGGACGAAAGGAAGATGGTAACTGGGGTGTTCTCGACAGCAACTTTGCTAGTGATGGAGATATAGATGCGATTACTGCACTGATTTTAGCATCACGGCGTTGGCATCAACCCGAATACCTGGAACTGGCAAAACTCAAACTGCAAGATTTGTGGAATTTGTCCACTATCTCAAAAACCCAAGGTGAGCGCTATCTGTTACCAGGGCCTATAGCTGCATTCGTCCAGGATGCATCTACCGTTTACCTGAATCCTTCTTATTTTGCACCCTATGCTTTTCGCATCTTTGCACAAGTTGACTCCCAACATAATTGGTTGAGTTTGGTAGACAGTAGCTATCAAGTGCTAGAAAATTCTGCAAAGCTTTCTAGCGTAGGTTTACCCAGTGATTGGGTAGCTCTAAATACCAAAACAGGACAATATCAAACCCTACCAGCATCTAGTCCTCTGAAGAGTTTGTATAGTTTTGATTCCTATCGAGTCTGGTGGCGTTTGTCGTTGGATGCTGCCTGGTTCAACTCACCCCAAGCGCATAGCTATCTAGTGACATCCACTCAGCACTTGCAAAAACTGTGGAGTAAACAATCGATACCAGCACGGATTGATCTGCAAGGGAAACCATTAGTGGATTACGAAGCTACATCCCAATACGCTATGTTGTATGCTGCCATGCAGTTAGTGGAACCAGCGATCGCTCAAGAACTGCTTGTAAAAAAAATACTGCCTCAATACAAGCAGGGAATTTGGGGAGACCAATCTGCTTATTACACCCAGAATTTAGCTTGGTTAGGATTGCTACCTCCAAAGACAATTCCCGAGCAATTGCTTAAATAATATCCTCTGACGCTGAGTTAGGGCACAAGCTTCCCAACTACCTTTTACTCCCGACAGATTGACTCCCGTTGCTTTTTTAAAAAATATGATGGGACGATTTTGAAGTTCTAAAAGCACCAAAACACCTGTGCTTTTTACGTCAAAAAATTCAGTAAATTCACACTAAAATCACACTATATCATGAAGCAATTGTTTCATCTTTCCCAAATTAGTAAAAAAGCAATTATTGTTACTTCTTGCTTTTTTTTGTTTCCTAGTTCATTATTGAGCGCTCAAGCTCAAATCAAAGGTGATCTGCAACAAGAAGTAACTTTATTAGCTCAAGCAACGACATCAGAAACTACTAGTAAAGCAGACTTAAAAGCTCCTAGTGCCAAGAACCTAGCAACTTACACTCTAGAATTTAATCGTAGTCCGATTGTAGGCAACCGGATGCGCTTGCGCGGAGTTTACTCAGAAGGTCGTCTTGCCTTTACCCGTCCTCGTGGCTGGAAACTAGATCAAGGTAAAGTACAAGCTTTAATCCGTTTTCAACATTCACCAGCACTATATGCCAATCGCTCTAACCTGACCGTGCTATTGAATGGCATCAGTGTTGGTAGCGTACCACTCAATCGCAAAGAGTCCCAAGTAGGTCAAGTACTGTTCAATATTCCACCAAAGCTGCTGCAAGATTACAACGAACTCACATTGGTGGCACAGCAGAATAACAGCCTCGAATGTAGCGACCCTAGTAGCCCCGACTTGTGGACAGAGATTTTGCCAGATTCCAAATTAATTTTTAACTATGAACGGCAGCCGATTACCCTGAATTTTAGCCGCTATCCTTATCCTTTCTTTGACGAATTCGGCTTAGAAACTAACCAAATTGCTTATTTGCAACCGAGTCAAGTTGATCAATCCTGGTTGACAGCAGCAGCTCGCTTACAAGTGGCATTGGGAAGAATCGCAGATTTTCGCCCGATTCAGACGAGCGTGGTGTCTGATGTCGCAAATGTAAAGGCAAACGATCGCTTGGTGATCATTGGTACTCCCAATGAACAACCAACCTTAAATACTTGGAATAATTTGCCTCTGAAAGTCGTCAGCAATCAAATTCTTGATCGTGATAATAACCCCGTACCAGATGAAACAGGGGTGTTGATTATAACCAAAGCTGAAAAGAGCGGAGTTCCGGTTTTAATTGCCACTGGCAACAGTGCAAAAGCTGTAGAAAAGGCAACTCAATTTTTATCACAGCCAGACTTGCGGAAAATGGGTACTGGTCAGGTGGTTTTTGTCGATACCCTCAAGGATGCTTCGACACCAGGACTCCGCCAATGGCCTCGTTATTTGCCAGAACAAAATTCTTTTAAACTGGGCGACATCAAAACCCAAGTAAATGGTGAGCCGTTTAGTGATGTGACTGTACGTGGAATCGGAGCGCCGCCAGTTGAAATTGATTTTCGGGCTTTACCAGATGATAGATTTCTCCGGGGTAGTTCGATGAATCTGGTATACAGCTACGGGCCACAAGTTAATCCCCGAACTTCTGCGATCGAAGTTTTACTGGATGGAGTTTTCATTGGTGGGGCACGTCTTGATTCTGAGTCGGGAGAAACTCGCAAAAACCTTAAAGTCAATTTGCCAGAAAACTTGATCAAACCCAGCTCGAAACTGCAAGTTTTCTTGCGGATGAATCCGAGAGAACCGTTTGACAAACAGAACTGTCTTCAGCCACCAGATCAACAACTGACAGGTACGGTGCATTCTGATACTAGCTTCGACCTGAAACGGGAAATCTCTACACAACTACCAGACTTAAACCTGCTGAAATTTGGTTTCCCCTTTGCTGCACCGCAGGATTTGTCCCAGACAGCGATCGTCGTGCCACAAATCCCCTCGAAGACAGATGTGTTAACCTTATTGGCTTTTAGCGAACGCTTAGGAAGGCTCAGTCAAGCAGATGCTGTCAAACTAAATGTTTATACACCGGATGCTTTGCCAACAAAAGCTCGCAACAACGACCATTTGGTAGGAATTGGAACGCGAGAAGACTTTCCTTTTCCCGAAGTATTTAATTCCACTGGCTTCAACTTAAGTCAGGCATATTCCCGCTCCTCTGCCAATGCTGTAGTTCAGACCCCGCAGGATACCCAAGGGATGATTAAGCAAATTATCTCTCCTTGGAATAGCGATCGCGTCGTTCTAGCTTTAACATCTCAAACCGAAACTGGTTTAGAGCGAGTGCGGCAAGTCCTCAATCAAGATCCGTGGTTCTTCCAACTCAAGAAGGATACGGTACTAATTAGTAGCGATCAAAAAGACCCAGTTTCCTACGATGCTGATGCCTATCAACTACAGTTTTTCCAAAGCGCTCCTAACACTCGTCGCTTGGAAAACACCACTATCCTCAGTAAAGCATCACGCTTTTTACAAGAAAATTGGCTATTGCTACCTGTAGGCATCTTCACTGTGTCTCTAATTCTTTACGGAATTCTTCAGTTGTATCTCAAGCGCTTGACTGTTGATAAAAAGTAGACACTTTCGGTCAGGTATCGCCCATTTTAAATTTCAAAATTTAGATCCACAATGTCTTCTTCCCCCCACACACCGCCCCGGAAATCACGCGATCGCCAGCGCTTAAAATTGAGCAATTGGTTGATTGATATTACCCCCCGATTTTTTGACAGCACTCTTCAAAATATTGGTGTAAAACAATTCAAGTGGTTTATCTTGCTGCTACTGGTACTCTCTGTGCCACTGATTATTACTCCGATAGAAGTTTGGCAGCAGGGATTCGTAGCATTGTTTCTTGTGCTACTTGGTCAAATTGTAATACACGCAGAGTTTCAAGAGTCTTCTTCAGAAATCAGCCACTATTATCACTTGTTTATGCTGTGGCTGAGTATAGTAACAACGCTGCGTTATTTATACTACCGCACCAGCTACACCCTCAACTTTGATGGTTGGCTTAACAGCATCGCTTGTGTATTCTTGTTCGCCGCCGAACTTTATGCGATCCTCACCTTAATATTGGCATACTTTCAAACTCTGAAAATTCAAGAACGCCAACCAGTTAATCTGACAAACATTCCTCAACAGGAATGGTTCAAAGTTGATATCTACATCCCCACATACAACGAAGATGTGGAGATTGTTCGTAAGACGGCTGTAGCAGCCTTAGCTTGTGATTATGCTCCTGATAAAAAAAAGGTTTATGTCCTTGATGATGGTCGTCCAGAAAAGTATAAAGAGAACGACCCACGCCGAGAACAGTTTAGCAAAAGACGGGAACAGCTACGGCAAATGTGCCAAGAACTCGGCTGTATACACATGACGCGGGACAATAACGACCACGCTAAGGCTGGTAATATCAATACCGCCTTTTACAAAACCGACGGTGATTTAGTGTTAATTTTGGACTGCGACCACATCCCATCGCGGCAAATTCTCTTGCATACAATGGGCTTTTTCTTCGATCCCAAAGTATCGTTTGTCCAAACTCCTCACTGGTTCTATAATCCCGACCCGTTTGAGCGTAATTTGCTCACCAAAGGTAGAATACCCGCAGGCAATGAACTATTTTATAAGGTACTGCAAAAAGGTAACGATTTTTGGAATGCCGCCTTTTTCTGCGGTTCGGCAGCATTAATCCGTAAATCCCACGCTTTAGAAGTTGGGGGAATTGCAGTGGAAACCGTGACAGAAGATTGCCACACTGCTTTGCGATTGCATTCGCTGGGTTACAAGTCTGTCTACTACGACAAAATTATGGTGGCTGGTTTAGCGCCAGAAACTTTTTCTTCTTACGTAGGACAACAAGTGCGTTGGGCCAGGGGGATGGCGCAGATTCTGCGATTAGAAAACCCCATTTTTAATCCGAAGCTAAACCTAACATTTGCACAACGGATTTGTTACTTTAGCGCGACTTCGCACTTTTTGTATGGCTATCCCCGTCTAATATATGCGATCGCTCCCACACTCTTTTTATTATTTGGCATTAACTCTGTCCAAGGTTTGGGTTTAGAAACTCTAGCCTACGCCTTACCCCATATTCTCCTCTCCCTTTTCACTAACTACATCATTTACAAAAACGTCCGTTTCTCCTTCTGGAATGAAATTTTTGAATTTGCGATGGCTTTCCAGGCTGGGTGGGTGACGATGTTAGCGCTGTTTAATCCCAAGCTGGGTTCATTTAACGTTACTGATAAAGGAACGTCTATAACCAAACGTACATTTGATTGGGAATCGATGCGTGGTCTTTTGGTGGTGACAGCACTTGTAGTCTCTTCCTTACTAGCTGTTCCCTATTGGCTGCTGCTACATCCTGAAGATTGGCAAGCGGTCTTAGTCAACACCATGTGGTCTGTTTTTAATCTGGTTTTGCTGATAGCTGCTTTGCTGGTTGGCTTTGAACAACCACAAGTACGTACTGCCCACCGTTTACAACGTCGCCTCCCCATATTAATTAGCAGTAGGGGTCAAACAATCATGGGCAAAACGGTGAATATTTCAGAAACTGGGGCATTAATTTCTTTAGAAACTTGGCCTAATTTACTGGAGGAAGCGGAAGTTGAGGTGATGGGAGATTATACTGCTAGCGCCTCTTTAACAGCGCAGATTGTCCGAGTCTCTCCTATTAATGACACAGAAACACTTTTGGCTGTTGATTTTGTGAAGCTCAACGATGCCCAACGCGATGCTTTAACTCTAGTTTTATATTCTGATGTCCGGGAGTGGTATTCGCAAAAGGGCCAGTATGTAGACCGACCCTTCGCTTCCCTTGGATTCTTAGCCACAAGTCTGACTCGGGCCTTGCGTGACGTGAAACAAACTAGCCGCAAAAAGGTACGCAAGCAGGTAAATAGCGATAGCCGACTCTACTGGGATGGTAACTTCTTCTTTGCAGTAGCTACAGAATTAGGAACAACAGGTTTGCGCTTGGAAATAGAGGATACAAAAGCCGTGTCTTCTCACAAAATGATAGGACAACAGGATTTGCACACGATGCGAACTGTTAAACCATTAGTTGGTTTACTGTTGAATGAGGATGAGGATAACCTCTCATCTAACCGATTTGTTGCGGAAATTCACGCAGTAGAAGAACAGACAAATGGCAAGATTGCACTCGAATTAGTTTTTCCAGAAAAATTCAAAGAACGTCAACACACAAAAATTAAACAACTGTTGGAGGTTCTGTAGCAGAAGTACTTGACTAGATGTTTGACTGGCGCAAGCTCCATTTAAGTTCAGATGTTGCTTGCGCTTAGGAGTATTTTAAATTGTAAAAGTCAATTCAATTTTTGTGGGGTGGGCAGCGTTCGACTGAGTGCTGCCTACCCCACAATAAATAATTAAATATTTTTCGATTTAGAAGTTTATAAGAACCTTTAGCAATCACACTTTACCAGCCAAGTTCATCAACTGTTTGAAGTTTACAAGATAAATGATGTTGTTGGCGCTGTCAATTTTAATCCACCCTTTCTCATGCAGTTTTTCCATAATTTTGGTAGTTTCTTCAACACCAATTTCTGTTACCTCTGCTAAATCTTTGAAAGGAATGTTAAAAATTTCCTTTCCAAAATTCGATTCTTGACCATAGCTTTCGCCTAAAGTCACTAGAGTATAGGCGAGTTTGACTGCTGGTGGTGAAGACCGCATTTGTAAACGCAAGTTAATTTGCCGCAATCGTCGCACCATAAGTTGTAACATCCGGTGATGTAACTGCGGGTCTTTGAACAAGATTTGAATAAAACGCTCTCTGGATACACTCAGCAAATTCACAGACGAAAGGGCTATGACATCGGTTGAGCGTGGAGATTCATCCAAAATTGCCATTTCTCCAAAAAAATCGCCCCTACCAAAAATTGCCAGAGCTACTGAATCTTCCCCGACGGTACGCCGGACTTTGACCCAACCTGAAACAACGAAGTAAACTGCGTTACCCCAGGCATCTTCCATCACAACGGCTCGCCCAGATGGGTATTCATGTTGAATTGCAACGTTGAGCAGCCATTCCAAAGTCTGGGGAGTGGCTGTACTCATTAAGGGGAAAAGTTCACTAAAAACCTCAGTCTGCATGAAATATTTATAAGAAATGGATTCAAGAGCAGGAAACTAACTTATTCACTATAAATTTTTTTAACCAGTATCTTATTTAGAATACGGCAGCAAAATCTCTATCTATTTGAGTTGAACTCTAAGCTTGATTGGTATAGAGTTCCATTACAACATAACAATTATGTATAAAATTGGAATCAGCGATTTCACTTACAGAACTATGATTTGAGGTTTAATTATTTAATTAAAACTTTAGTTGTGGATATAAAGGTTATTAATATAAAAAATATATCGAGCGGAAAGTGTAACGAGACATAACGCGTCCAAGATTAATCCCATGCTTTTAAGCGTGGTTCCGTCTGCTTTCAGAAGTTCTACTCTAGTAACTGAGGCATGAGGGGATGAACTTGCTATGAATTCTCCCCTGCTCTCCATCTCCTAGTTTGGTACACCACCTTAATTGAGCAATTAAATACCTCATAGGCTACTCCAGGGTTCTTAAAGCTTGTGCTGCTAGATAGATTTTTGTCCATTCGCCTAGTGCTTGATGGGTTTTGAGTTTTAACTGTTGGCCTATTGCTTCTATCGAGTTACCTGCTCTTTGCAAATCTAGAATCTGCCGTCCTAGAGGAGTCAATTTTTTATCAAGTTGCTGCCATTGATTTTGGGTTAAACCTAAGTTATGTTCTTGCAAGGAAATTGAGAGCCAATCCTCTACTAGCTCTGGTTTACCTTTGAGGGCAAAAACACGCACAGCATGGTAACTAATTTTTTCTCGTAGACGGTATACTTCTTTGGTCGGCTTATTTAATTTGTGGGCGATCTCGTCCTGGGATTTACCTTGTAAATATAGTCGTAGCCACTCTACTGCGTCTGTTCCCAGATTTTCTTGTAAATAATTTTCAAATTCTTTTTGCACTGACTGACGCAGGACTTGTTGTTCCTCTAACTGTTGTGCTTCTTGATATTCTGCGATCGCCTGACTATCGACTAAGTTAATCCGATTGTCACTGTCGTCTGTGAGAACTTCTTCTGACACCAGTCTAATCAAGTCACGACCCGGCACTTGGGTTAAGCCACCGCGCTGAGTGCGACGCAAGTAATTTACAAACCGATAAGCTAACAGGGGTTGATTGCGTACTGGTCGCAGACAATATTCTTCTACACTGGCAAATAGCAGAGCATCTCCCAATCGTCTATCACTTGTATATTTGGCAATATCAGCCATTTGCTGTTGCATCTGGCTGTCGCTTTGCAGTAATTCTTGGAGTACTTCTTGCAACACGTCCATAACACTACGCTGGCGATCGCGGCTTAGGGCTACCCAAGTCTGAATTTTATTCCGTAATGTTACTAAACTCCCCAATCGCGTTATCAAGTTCCGATAAGCACGTTCTCGCCCCACCCCCAAATAGCGTAGACGTAAAATTCTCCAGCGATATTCCATCGCTTGTTTGGCGATGTCGAGTTCTTTAGGATTAAACAGATCAAACCGTTTGGAGTCAGATCCCAACAGCCAGAGAATAATGCTTTCTCTAGCAGCTTCATTTTGGTCTGGACATTCCGCAGCCAAGCGCTTTCGCCAATCTAGAGCTAGTTGTTCCACATCTGCTGTCATAGTGAGATTGCGTTCCTCGAAACTCAATTTTGAAGTTTGCATCACAACCCCCATTTGTCCCACCTAATTGTTTAACTGGCAACCTGCCCAGATTTCATGAGTCTCATGAAAATAGCTTAACGATTCCACTTTTATTACGTCTTAATTCACTAGAATTATGCAGAAATTTCTATATTGATGTTTTGTTTAGAATTTTAAATAGCCCCAAACCCATATATATAAAGTTTTTGGGGCTATTTTTTAATTTAACTTTTTTGTAAAGTTATGTTTTGTAATTGAGAATAGAAATCTGCCTATAGTAGTGGCGACAAACCTTTGCACGAGGTGGGTTGAGGAAATCTGAACATTTTGTAACCGAGCCGAGGAACGAATCTAATTTAACTCAATGTCAGGCATAATTTCACCCGTATAAGTTTCAAAAGACCCAGTATTCCACATGGCAATGTCTACGATGGGCTACGCCTACGCTATTTTGGATAGTAGGGATTGATAGGTCAATTTATCCTTTCTAAACTATAGGACTTATATCTGATTTTGAACAAGATTTTAAATAAAACCCTGATAAAACTGGCTTTTCAGTCTCAGTATGTTTTCAGAAATAAAATCGGAGTCCTATACAGGGCAGCATCTAAATTACTCTTGATCACAACCAAGGTTAAGAACCAATAACAAAATCAGCATTTCTCGTTTGATTTAGTTTCCAAGACTCAAAGCGATGTCTACGACAAGCTACGCCAACGTTAAAATTATGTCAACAAGCAGGCGTTAATGCGACTATTTTTGAACCTATTAAGAAAAATTTTTTTGTTGACATGATGTGTTCGTCCTGATTCTACTCCTATTTTATGAAGAACCAAAAAATTCTTGAATCTCAAGCTTCTTATTTTTCTGGCTTTTTGCTTTTCTATAAAGCATAATAGTTTGAATTTTATATATACAAAATCTATATAACTCATATTTTTTCATATAAACTTCATATAAAAGCTCATCTTAAACGACAAATCGTCATACTTACGATCCTCACACTTAAATAATACCAAGACATAGGCAGGGCAAACGCATCTAAATATTGACGAGCCTGGATAAGAGTGTAATTCAGCGAAACCCTAATCAGATATAATTTTTAGGAAACTAAATATGAATTTTTACAATAATGATAATCATTATGAGGGTGAGTTAGAGACAATCGGCGGCTGCCTGTCAAAGAACGTGATATTTTAACACTTACTGTCAAAAAGAGATTGTGAGGTTAATTACAGAACTAAATGCAGATTATGTAATTACCTTAAAAAAGAACCAAGGCAACCTTTATCTATATGATTTTGAAATCTTCTTAATTTTTATTAGTAAATAAGATGCGTTTGCCCTGGAGTCCTATAGCTTTATCTACAACTGTGCCTATAATATTGGCAAGTTATTCTTACAACTTTTATCTTCTCAAAAATCAATAGTCAACAGTCAATATTGATTTTGACTATTGACTTTGACTGTTGCTTTCCCTGTGCTTCAAAATTCAACTTATGAAAAATCTCAAAACAGAAAAAGTGCAATCCTCTAAAGTTTTGATAGTCAGAAGTCTGACAACAAACTTATCTTGAAATTCATTTATGGGAATTTTTTTGAATTCCCCCGCAGAAGGTTAAATCTATCGACTGTTTGATCTAACAATGGGATTTTCTACAGATTCTCGATACCCTTGGACTTGTTCTGTGTAAGCAATTGGCAGAACAGCTTCAACGTTTTCATGGGGACGAGGAATAATCACCCAGGATTCTAAAGTACCGCCATAAACATTTTCTGCGGCTTCAACACCAGCAGCCATCGCTGTCTTTACCTCAGAAACATCGCCACGAATATTAACTGTAAAACGAGCGCTACCCACTCTGATATAACCAACGAGGGTGACTCGACCAGCTTTTACCATAGCATCTGCTGCTGCTAGCACCGCAGGGAAACCTTTCGTTTCAAGTGCTCCAACTGCCTGTAATGACATTATTAATCTCCTGTATGAATAAACGATATGGAGGCTACAAATTAATTGTACGAAGCTTCGCTACAGATGTTTATAGCAAAATTGCCTAGAACATGCGGAAAGGTTCTGATTCTTCAGTGAAATGGATTGGTAATATAGTTTCCACATTTTTCGGGGGATTGGGAACAATGTAGTGGGTAATTACTGTACCAACCTTGACTTGCTCTCCAGCAGCGATTCCGGCTTCAACAGCTCTATTTACTTCAGAAACGTGTCCCCGGACGGCGACTAATAAACGAGCGCTTTCTGCTTGACCATAGTACACAATTGTGACTGCGGCAGCTTTTACCATTGCATCTGCTGCTGCTAAGACACTAGGAAAACCTAAAGTTTCAATTACGCCAACGGCCATTGGCATGGCATTAGCTCCTGGATTAAGGGATAGGCGATTTTAATTGTACGTGGCTTTAGTCCCAATTTTGACATTTTAGAAAACTTTTTTTGATGTCATAATTTTTAGGGGAGTGGAAAGTTAGGAGTTGGGAGTAGGGAGTTAGAATGTTTTGATAGCTGCTGGTCTACGTTTTATGTATTACAATTAATATTCCAGCATGTTAGTTTGTGCAATTTTGTTGTATAACAAATTTAGCGATGGGTGGAAACAAGCTAGTACAATAAACTGAAATTTATGTTTCCAAATTTTCTTCCTAAAGCAGTTGGCCAACTGACAGAATCTGCCTCCATCGCCCTAGCTCAGAGTATTCAAATAACTGCGATCGCTACTCCTTTAATTAATCAACCAGTTACCACAACATTCGTTAAGCAAGGAAGTGGTGGAACTCCTATTTTATTAATTCACGGCTTTGATAGTTCTGTATTAGAATTTCGGCGGCTTTTGCCATTATTATCTGTACATAATGAAACTTGGGCAGTGGATTTGTTAGGTTTTGGATTTACAGATAGACTGTCAGGAATTGCCTATAGTCCAACTGCAATTAAAACCCATCTTTATTATTTCTGGAAAAGTCTGATTAACCAACCTGTAATTTTAGTAGGCGCTTCGATGGGGGGTGCGACTGCAATTGATTTTACATTGACTTACCCGGAAGTAGTAGAAAAACTGGTGTTAATTGATAGTGCTGGGTTAGCGGGTGGTTCACCATTAAGTAAATTAATGTTTCCTCCGTTGGATTATTTAGCAACTCAGTTTTTGAGTAATCTAAAAGTGCGCGATCGCGTTTCTCGGATTGGATATAAAAATCAAAGTCTTGCCTCTGTCGATGCGCTATGTTGTAGCGCATTACATCTACAAATGCCGAGTTGGCATCAAGCTTTGATTGCTTTCACTAAAAGTGGTGGTTACAGTGCTTTTCGATTTAAAAAAATATCACAAATTGTCCAACAAACGCTAATTCTATGGGGCGATTCCGATAAAATTTTGGGTACTAGGGATGCCATGAGATTTAAAAGAGCAATTCCCCACAGTACACTGGTGTGGATTCAAGATTGTGGTCATCTCCCACACTTAGAACAACCACAAATTACCGCACAGCATATTTTAAGCTTTCGATAATTGTAGTTCAAACCCAAGAAATCTAATGCATCTCTTACACCTTATTGAATCTATTTGGAGAGAACTAGGACTAGCTCTTTCAAGGTAACTAGTAAAATCTTTTTTCTGTGTGCGCTGCGCCAGTTGCTAAAGAGCGGGAACGCTAAGAGCGAACAAGTCGGGAAACCACAAGGGCGTACTGGTTTCTCTGTGTTTCATCTTTTGAAAGTAATTTTTATAACTATAAAGACGCAGAAAACACTGAGTAAAGAGCTTAAAAAAGAATTTATAGTTCAAAATTGTTATCTACCTTGAAAGGGCTAGTCCTAAGAACGTCTTAAAAAAATACTCTAGTTAGTATACTGTGGCGGAAATTTACCTACCTTTAACAAGGGGATTTTGCCTCAAGTCTTATTAATCGTAGCTGGATTTGCGCCAAGCTGTACTAGTCAAGTAACCACATCTCATTAGAACTCTCAGGATACTCGTTTGGTTGATTTTGTGGTTGATTTTGAGCTAGTTTTTCTGATGACCGATGTGATTTTTTGTAGTTAACTGGATTGTAGTATTCTTTTACGGGTCTTATAGCACTAGTTGCTTTTACAGCTACAGTAAGTTTAGAATTATCTTCTGCGGTTTGTTTTAAAGCATTAATTTCTTCTATAAGCTTGGAATTTGCTTCTGCTAGTTGCAGTGCTGTTTTTTTGGTTTCTTCAAGTTCTTTTGTAACCTGTTGTACTAATGATTTATGTTCGGATGCTAATGTTTGTTGTTTAGATAATTTTGATTGCAAATCAGCAATTTCCTGCCCAAGAGATGCTTCATTTTTATGGCTTTTTTCTAGATTACTTGTCAACTCTTTGACAATTGCTTCTAATTCAGCCTTAGTTGGAGTTGTGCGCTTAGTAGAATTTGGCTCAGATGTTTGTGCTGAGGATTGTTCATCAGATAAAGCTTGTTCTTCGGCAATTTCTTTTGCTGTAATTTCGCTCGCAGATTCGCCTTCAGAGGATGTAATTTTTTGCGCCTCTTCTTGTAGTAAGTCAGAGAGACTTTGTTTCTTAACCATTATTATTTTCTCCAATCACGCTGTAATTCATCAGCTGCACGACGGTAGTCTAACTCCGCCTCCCGTGCATTACTTCCTCGCCATTGACTAATCGCTACACCCTCAAGTGCCGCTCGTTCATGAGCCTTATAAGCACGGATAAAAGTATTACAAGCAGGAATACCTAATCGAGTGAGAGTGTTTTTTGCTTCTAGTGCTTCCCCCATACTGCGCGTATCCACTTTGGTAAGCAGTACCCGATGGGGAGTTCCCACGGGGATGACGGCTTCCTTAACTGTTTCCACGAGGATAGCTAAATCCATTGCGGCTGGGGGTGTAGGCAAAACTAGATAATCTGCGATCGCAACTACCGCCACTAATGCTTCAGAGCGTAGCGCGGGAGGCGTATCCACCACTACTAAATCGTAACCTGTTATCTTTCCTAAATTACCTAAAAGTGTAGGATCTGTTTCTTGAGATAAATCAAATCCCATTCCCTGCTGACTGCGCCCAAACCACCAACTGGCAGAACCTTGAATATCTGCGTCAATCAGCAGTACCTTTTTTTTCTTCGCAAAGTTTGCAGCCAGATTGACTGCGGTAGTCGTTTTACCGACTCCTCCTTTACCATTAAGAATAGCGATGATTTTTGGCACTGCTTTAGCTAGGAAAAGGGAGTGGGCTTGCCGTGAGCGTAGCCGAAGGGGAGTGGGGGGTGGGGAGTAGGGAAGAAATCTTTTTCATTTTTGGTTGTGGGATTTTTTGATTATGGACTGACTTGAAAAAGTTTTGAGTACTGAGTTAGTGATTATAAGTTATTAGTTATTATCCTTTTTTTATACTCTTTACTCCCTACTCCTTACTTCCCATTCTCTACTCCCCCATGATGAATATACCGCTTTATGTGACCTTCAAGAACATGAAAACTCGTAAGAAAATTCTGAAGCCAGCAATTGACAAACTCCGATGATAGCAAGTTACAATTTGCCTGATGGGCCTCAAATGCCGCGCTGGCTACGGATGATCAAGTTTATTGGTCAGCCTATAAAATATGTTGATGATTTTGCCAAAATTTATGGTGATACTTTTACCATCAGGAGTAGTCGCTCTGATAACCATCTTGTGTACTTTAGTCAACCCCAAGCGCTTGAACAGATTTTTACTGCTGATTCCAGGCATTTTGAGGTTGGAAGGGGGAACATAGGACTAAAATTTTTACTTGGTGATCGCTCCTTTATGTTATCAGATGGTGATCGCCACCAGTGCCAACGACAACTACTAGCTCCTCCTTTTCATGGCGAAAGGATGCGGGCCTATGGTCAGGATATCCAAAAAATAACCCGACAAGTGAGTAATCAATGGCAAATTGGCAAGCCTTTTAATATCCGCGAGTCGATGCAAGAAATCACCTTGCGTGTTATCCTGCGAGTTGTATTTGGTTTAAATGAGGGAGAGCTTTTTGAGTCATTGAGGCGATCGCTAAGTGACTTACTAAACTTCATCAGTTCGTCCCTAATGTCTAGCGCCTTCTTTTTCAGGTTTATCCAAAAAGATTTCGGTGTGTGGAGTCCTTGGGGCCGGATTCTGCAACAACGGCAAAAAATTGATCAACTTATTTATGCTTTGCTTCGAGAACGTCGAGCTGAACCTGATCAAAATCGCCAAGATATCCTGAGTTTGATGATGGCGGCCCGTTATGACAATGGTCAAGGCATGTCAGATGAAGAATTACACGATGAATTGATGACACTGCTAGTTGCCGGACATGAAACTACCGCTTCTGCATTGACATGGGCTTTTTACTGGATTGACTATTTACCGGAGGTGCGTAGAAAGTTGCTACAGGAACTCAACACCATTGGAGTTAACTCCGATTTGAGTAGTGTAGCTAAATTGCCCTATTTGACAGCAGTGTGCCAAGAAACATTGCGAATTTACCCAATTGCTATGACTGCTTTCGTGCGGATTGTGAAGACCCCCATTAAAATTATGGGCTACGAACTGCCAGAGGGAACGGCAATAGTCCCCAGCATTTATTTAGCGCATCATCGGGAAGAAGTTTACCCACAATCCAAGCAGTTCAAACCAGAACGATTTTTTGAAAGACAATATTCACCTTATGAATATTTACCCTTTGGTGGCGGTAATCGTCGCTGTATTGGCATGGCATTTGCTCAGTATGAAATGAAAATTGTCTTGGCAACTATTTTGTCAGAATTTCAAGTATCGCTAGTGAACAAACGTCCTGTGCGTCCTGTGCGCCGTGGGTTAACTATAGCCACACCGGCCGGAATGCGTATGGTTGCAACACCTCAAAGTAATACCAATTCTGGATGAAGATGCGCCTATAGTGCAAGAAATAAAGAATGAACCGCCCTTCGGGTGACGCTCCTTCGTCGCTCTAAGCGTTCGCGTAGCGTCTCGTAGAGAAGCTATGCCGTAGGCTTTACGCTGCGCTAACACCAGTCGCTTACGGTGGGAAACCCGCCTACAGCGCTGGTTCACCAAGAGCGCCAAGTACGCCAAGAAATAATCAATTAAGAGATTTAGCGCAGCTTCACAAAGAAAGAGTATAAGCATACAAATACACCAGCGCTCATTTAACCAAATAGGGTGGGCATTTTTATCCCCACCGTACTATCGTCTAATAATTACGAATTACTAATTACGAATTATCTTGATATTGCTTGTTTGCAAGTTGTTCATAATGTTTTTTGTCGCGGTATTTAATTGTTCTCATAGGTTGATTTCCAACAATTGCTAAAGGTTCAACATTAGCAGTTACAACCGTACCAGCCGCTACAATTGCCCCATCTCCAATGGAAACTCCTGGAATAATTAGGACATTTCCGCCAATCCAAACATTGCGACCGATAACAACAGGTTTATGAATATAGACATTATGTTGATATGGCAAATCATTACTTTGATAGTCGTGGTTTGCTGAAAGAATAACAACGTTAAATCCAAGTGTAGTGTTGTCGCCAATTGTGATTCCACCACGTCCATCTAATAAGACATCGGGGCCGATGTAGACTTTATTCCCCAGAGATACATTTTGCGGATGGTCAATTCTAATATCTCGCTTAAATCTTAGACCTAAACCGCAAAATTTTAGTTGGCTCTTTAGCTCTTGATGTTTGTAGCGCCTGATTTTAGTTTCTAGGTATTCTCCCCACTGTACCAAACGAGGCACTAACCGTTGTTCAAATAGTCGCTCTAACTTATTTGTAATTTTATCTTTGAGCTGTTTCATAAAACCTCACGGTACTTTAGGAACCCTCTGGCTTTTAACCGGGGAAGAAAAAGGACGCGGTACTTTAGCATCCTCCGCATTTGTTAGGTTTTCCTGATTAGAGTATTTTCTCCCGTGTGAATATCGTTTCTTTACTAGTAGACTGAGAGTCTAAGATTTTGGAATTATAGATGCACAAAGTTGAGAATTATCAGACTGAGCCATGAAAAATCTCATAAAAAATTAATGAGAGACCGCTTTTGATGGCAACTGGTTTGTACTATAATCAGTAAAACAGATTCCGGTTGATTACAGTGTTTTTGTAACAAAGATTCCAAAACAGATCAGTCGTTGTATTTATTCAAATTTGCTGCGGTCGCAAACGCGCTGAAGCCGCACTTTGCAACTTTCAAAAAAGTTTATTGTTGCTAATCTAAGAAATGGCAATAGCGATAATTGAGTGGAATTATAAGTTTATGGATCGAGGTGGTAACCCAGTTTCCGAAAATATTTTCGATTACACGGTAGTATAAATAATGGAGTTCCTAACTATAAAAATTGTAGAGACGCTTGTAAAATTTGCATCTCTACAAAATTTTTTATTGGAGTACTAATTAAAATCCCTGTACAAATAGATGACAGGCTAGTTAATAAGGAATGGCTCTCAGAAAGCCACCAGCTAAGTTGAGTACTAAGAAAGCTAAGATCGGAGAAAAATCCATACCGCCCAATGGAGGAATAATTGAGCGGAATAAATTCAGATAAGGGTCGGTTATCTGGGCTAAAGCAGCAAATGGCTGATTATACCAATTGATTGTCGGGAACCAAGTCAACAAAACCCGGATAATTAGCAAATAGCTATAAAAGGTAACAAAGGTAACTAGTGTCGTAATCAGTAAACTCATGGATAGGTGTCTTTCCTACTAAGTGTCAAATGCGGTCTTATCTTTTAATTTTAATTTAGTCCATGTCATGATGTTTGCGGATTTAGCACTTACCACACTTGACATTTTCACCACGTTTAAGCAAACTTCAAGAGTCTTTAGTAAGGGAGCGGTCATTAGTTGCTTGAGGTGAACCGCCGTTAACATTTCCCAATTGCTTCCGCACATCATCAATTGTGGCATTTAGCTGGGCAATTTTATCTTCTAGCGATCGCCTAGCCGTTTCTATGCCGATGCTCTCGCTTTCTGAGGCTTTCATCTGACGCCGCTTTGCTGCTATTTTCTTCGCTTCAGCTTGGCTATCCGTCAGTTCTGTCTCCTCCTCTGCTAGCAATTCTGGATTACGTCGAGAAGCAATTAGTGCCCCGATAACACCGCCAAATACGCCACCGACAAATGCTCCTGCTATAAAACCACTGCCAAAACCATCTCGTTGACTCATATTACCGCCTTCAAGAAACCTTGCAACTTTTACAGTAGTTATGCTATTTTCCTGCCCTAGCTGCATACTAGCTTAAGTCCCAAAGATGCGATCGCCTGCATCTCCCAATCCCGGTAAAATATACCCCTTGTTGTTAAGTTTTTCGTCAATAGTCGCTGTGTAAATTATTAAACCTGGATAAGCTACACTCAGTTTTTGCAAAGCTGGTGCAGCTGCCACTACGCAAACAATTCGAGTCAAAGTCGGATCGGCACCCCGTTGTGTCAATTCTGCCATTGCTGCCATCATCGACCCTCCTGTTGCCAACATTGGATCGGTAATTAACACTCGTGTTTGAGGGTCAAATTTTTCTGGTAACTTGTTCAGATAACAATGAGGTTGGAGTGTCTCTTCATCTCGCGCCAAACCAAGATGGTAAATAGAAGCTAAAGGCAGTAAAGTCTGCGCTCCCTCAAGTAATCCTAGTCCAGCCCGTAGAATCGGCACTACTGCTACTGGTATCTGGGGATCAATGACGGTTGCCAAACAGGTATCCAAGGGACTCTGCACAGTGGTTTCTTGGGTCGGCAACCAGTCTCGCGCAGCTTCATAAGTCAGCCATCTTCCCAACTCAGTCATAGCACTACGAAATAATACTGAAGGTGTGCCTGCATCACGGGCAACTGCCAGCCAGTGTTTTATCAGAGGATGGGGTGGGACATAAACGCGCAATTGTAGCGTCATAGGCAGAAATAAGGGCTTTTTTATTGTATAAGAACTGAAAACACCATAATACTCTTTCCTGCATCCGGCTGACAGCTGAGAATTAACACGCTCAACTCTATTGATATTATTTTTCATTAACAGTTGACATTAATTCTTAATTAAGGCTATATTCTTATACAGTGTTCTCCTCTCTTTTAAGGATCGGCAGACGGGATTAGCCAGCAGCAGCAGGCTCGTCCCTCTTTTTTTTGTTGGGCACTTGCACTGCCCTTTGACTACGCTCAGGAACCGCGACTCGTGCCGAGCCTGTTCTGAGCGTAGCCGTAAAGCCTGCGGCATAGCTACGCTTAGGGCGCAGCCTCTGGTAGAGTTGGGCAAAGCCGAGGTAAGTCGAAGTATTGGGCATTGGGAATTAGGCAGAGGGTATAGAGGAGAATAACTAATGACTAATGACTAATGACTAAAATGCAAGATATTGATGTGATCGTGATTGGGTCTGGTATTGGCGGATTAGTAACAGCGACCCAGTTAGCAGCGAAGGGAGCAAAAGTGCTGGTACTAGAACGTTATTTGATTCCAGGTGGTAGCGCTGGTTATTTTGAACGCCAAGGCTATCGGTTCGATGTTGGTGCATCGATGATTTTTGGGCTGGGAGAGAACGGCACTACTAATTTACTCACTCGCGCTTTGTCAGCTGTGAATGTTAGCCAAGAAGCGATCGCAGATCCGGTGCAGATTCACTATCATCTACCCCAAGGTTTAAACTTGAAGGTTGACCGGGTTTATGAAAAATTTTTGCAAAATCTTGCTGCTCATTTTCCCAATGAAGACCAGGGGATTCGTCGCTTTTATGACGAATGCCAAAAAGTATTCAAGTGTCTCAACAGCATGGATTTGCTGTCGTTGGAAGAACCTCGGTATTTATTGCGGGTATTTTTCCAACATCCTTTAGCATGTCTCGGTTTAGCTAAGTATCTGCCCCAAAATGCCGGAGATTTTGCAAGACGTTACGTTAAAGACCCGCAATTATTAAAATTTATTGATATGGAGTGTTATTGCTGGTCAGTGGTTCCATCAGACATGACACCAATGATTAATGCTGGGATGGTCTTTTCTGACAGGCATTATGGCGGAGTTAACTATCCTAAAGGCGGAGTAGGACAAATTGCTCAAAAACTTGTAGAAGGTCTAGAGAAGGCTGGAGGTAAAATTCAGTACCAAGCTAGAGTCACGAAAATTCTCACAGAACAGGGAAAAGCGGTAGGTGTACAACTGGCTAATGGTAAAGTATACCACGGTAAACGCATAGTTTCTAATGCTACACGCTGGGATACTTTTGAACAATTATTATCAGTAGAAAAAATGCCGCTTAATGAGAAGAAGTGGCAACAAAACTATCAAAAATCTCCAAGTTTTTTGAGTTTGCACATTGGGGTAAAAGAGTCAGTTTTACCTGTAGGGACGGAATGTCACCATATTTTGCTGGAAGATTGGGAAAAGATGACAGCAGCAGAAGGCACAGTTTTTGTTTCGATTCCCACATTGCTCGATCCAGATTTAGCACCAAATGGATATCACATCATTCATGTATTTACACCTCACTGGATTGATGCTTGGCAAAAACTTTCTTTGAGTAAGTACGAAGCGAAGAAAGAAGAGGCGGCTTGGCGAATTATTGATCGTCTAGAAAAGATTTTTCCCGGATTAGATGCTGGATTGGATTATCTGGAAGTGGGGACACCCCGTACCCATCACCGCTTTTTGGGTCGTCAGGATGGTACTTATGGGCCAATTCCCCGGCGCAAATTGTGGGGGTTATTGAATATGCCCTTTAATCGCACAGCTATTCCAGGACTTTATTGTGTAGGCGATAGTACCTTTCCAGGTCAAGGGTTGAATGCAGTAGCTTTTTCTGGGTTTGCCTGTGCCCATCGTATTGCCGTAGATTTAGGATTTTAGCGTAAATCAATCAAACAGTAAATTATCAAGTTGATAAATTTTCTTCACCAATGTAACAGCATCAGCCGCGCGATCGCGAAAATTTTCTTTGATAATTGTGCTTTAATGGTGAGCGGTTTTTGTTTTCCAAAAATCTTCCTCACACACATAGCGATTATTGATGCTCCTCACACACAAAGAAAATCTTCTCAAAGCCAGTTGGCTATTACCCAGCTTCTTAAGTCTGTTCCTATTTGGCTCCAGTGTCAAAGCTGCTGCGATCGCTAATTGGCATTTTGATAGTAATCGTAATCATCTGGACTTTACCACAGATGAAAATGTTCAACCTAAAGTGCAACTACTTACCAACCCTACTCGTCTAGTAATTGATTTACCTGGAGTCACACTAGGATATCCACAGACTAGTCAAAGAGTGGGGTTAGTAATTAAAGATATTAGTATCGGGCAGTTTAACCCACAGACTACCCGCATGATAGTTACTTTAGCACCAGGTTACACCTTTGACTTAACACAGGTGAAACTGCAAGAGGAATCACTTAATCATTGGTCTGTGCAGTTACCCAAACCAGTACCACTGACTGCAACCCAGCCGAAATATCTAGAAATAACTCCGAGTCTTTCTCCAAAAGTCAGTGATAATAGCACTCTGTTTGCTGGCGTGGTTTTGATGCATTCACCGATAAAAGTGCTGGAACCTCAAATTAAAGCCTTGATGAATCGCTACAGTTTTCTGAAAACAGGAATGTTTTTCCTGGATTTGGATACAGGGGATTATCTGGATATTGGAGGCGATCGCGTTTTTCCTGCTGCTAGTACGATTAAACTGCCAATTCTCATCGCCTTTTTCCAAGATTTAGATGCTGGTAAAGTCACCTTAAATGAAATGCTCACCATGCGGCGTGACTTAGTAACCAATGGTTCTGGAATTATGCAGTATGAGCGAGTTGGTAAGAAGTACACAGCTTTAGAAACCATCACTAAGATGATTACCATCAGTGATAATACCGCCACCAACATGATTATTGATCGCTTAGGTGGAGCGGCGCGACTAAATCAGCGCTTCCGTAGTTGGGGACTGAAAGACACAGTAATTCGCCATCTTTTGGCTGACTTAAGGGGAACCAACACCACAAGTTCTCAAGATATGGTGCGGGTGCTGGCTTTAGTTGTAAATAACAAGCTAGTTTCTTTACAAAGTCGGGAGCAAGCTTTGGATATTCTGCGTCACACCACAATTCACACACTACTACCCGCCGGTTTGGGCAAAGGTGCTGTCATAGCTAACAAAACTGGAGATATCGGGTTTCTCATCGGCGATGCGGGATTTGTTACTATGCCCAATGGTAAGCGTTATCTGGCCGCTATCTTTGTTACCCGTCCGTATAAGGATAGCAGGGGGAGAGACTTTATTCGTCAAGTTTCCCACCTTGTTTACGATTACCTAAATCAGCTCAATCCAGTTGCTGCGCTTAATTCGCCTAACACTGCTACAAGATAGGAGATGCGATCGCCAACAGAAAAATCTTTGGAATAAGGCAGCGAACAGCAGAAAAAAGAGTTTGAGCCTTGTTTACTTTTCTTCACACAGTTTCGTTTTATTGTACCGATTTACTTAGTCTGTTAAGTTAACACTGATTCCTCAGCAAGTTTATAGTAAGCACTTTAGTTCTTAATTTTTTAAGCACTAAAATACTTACTACGAACCTCTGAGAAAATTAGATCAATTTGATTTTACTTGCAGCTCTAGTGGCCTTTTCTCTAGCTTCTTGGACATTAGCACCTTTAGCTAAAGCTACGCCCATTCGCCGATATGGATGAGCATTAGGTTTACCAAATAATCTAATATCTATATCTTTTTCTGACAAAGCATCGGCCACACCACTAAAAGCAATAGAATCAGATTTTTCTAAAGCTAAAATTACTGCACTAGCTGATGCTCCTAGCTGTTCTATATGAGGAATTGGCAAGTCTAAAATAGCTCTTAGATGTAATTCAAATTCATTGATGTTTTGGGAGATTAATGTCACCATTCCGGTATCGTGCGGTCTGGGAGAAAGTTCAGAAAAAATTACTTCGTCTTTGGTAATGAAAAACTCAACACCAAAAATTCCGGCTCCTCCTAAAGCATCAGTGACTTTTATAGCTATTTCTTGAGCTTTTAATATCTTGTCTTCAGAAATTAATGCGGGTTGCCACGATTCTTGATAATCGCCTCTTTCTTGCCGATGACCAATAGGAGAACAAAAAATAGTTGCTGCATTCCACTGTTTAATTGTCAATAAAGTTATCTCAATTTCAAAGTTAATAAATTCTTCTACGATGACCTTTTGACTGTCTCCTCTAGAATTAGCGATCGCATAATTCCAAGCTTTTTTAACCTCATTCTCATCCCGCACTACAGACTGACCTTTTCCAGAGGATGACATTACAGGTTTAACAACATTAGCAAACCCGATTTCATCAGAAACTGCAATCAATTCTTCTAAAGTTGTTGCATAACCATATTTAGCCGTTCTGATGCCTAATTGTTGATGTGCCAGTTCCCGAATTCTATCGCGGTTCATTGTATAGTTAGTGGCAGCCGCAGTTGGTATAACTGTAATCCCTCGCTGCTCAAATTCCAGAAGTTTTTCTGTTCTAATTGCTTCAATTTCTGGTATAATAATATCTGGCTGATGTTTTGTCACTACACCTTCTAAATCATCAGCATTGAGCATAGAAATAACTTCATAAGCATCAGCAACCTGCATAGCTGGAGCATTGGCGTAACGGTCAACGGCAATCACATAATTACCAAGACGTTGAGCAGCGATCGCAAATTCTTTGCCTAGTTCTCCTGAACCCAGCAACATCAATTTTTGGGGCAACTTAATACTCATTAACTTATCCTGGTCAATATCAATTCAATCATCTTAGAATTTTTTGTGTTTTAATTACCAACTTCTCAATAATTAAATATAGCTTTGCGCAATTGTAAATCTTGACATTGTAGATGATTTAAACCAGTAGCTACGCCAAACTGACACTTATCTACTAGAGTATCTAACCAAATAGTTTCGTTCAGAGTTGCACCTCGTAAATCTGCATTTCTCAAGTCAGCTTTCGTAAAATTTACAAATAATAGGTCTGCATTGACTAAACTGCTACCTTGTAGATTTGCTCCTGATAAATTTCCTCGAATTAAGTTTACGCCATCTAAAATTAAACCAGATAAATCTGCTCCTATAAGATTAGGAAACTTTAGCTGACTTGGATATTTAAAAAACCGCATCATACAGATGATATTTGCTTCATTTAGTCGTATTTTGGTTAAAAAATCATAACGAGCTATGCCTAGTTGCTTGAGAATTTGCAGACGTTGTGCAGGACTTTGTTCTAAAAACTGGATGGCTGTATGGCGTAGGTCTTGAGTAGAAAGATTTAGCATAATTCTTAGATAGTCGTTATATTTGTGTCGATTAAGAATTTAATCGGCAATTTAGGCAAATAATAGATAATATAGCAGTCCTAAATCATTGATGAAAAACAAGAACCTCGACTTATCAAAAAAGCCAGGGTTATAACATGTATCGATAACTACTTACCTAACGTCCTGCTAATAATGCTTTCGTAGCAGATTCGCCTGCTAACCTCACCTGCGTTGTCAACAGGAAATTTAACAACGCTAATTGAGGGGGATATAGAACTTTTTATACCGATAATACGACTTTTCAAACATCCCCTAAGAGCTGATTTCTAAAGAAAATCTTAAAAATACCCAATTCATTGCTATGTATAACTTTTAGAGAATCAACGCTCTTATGGCTTAAATTCCTGAAACCCTGACGAGACAAAGACTTTACTCTAGTTTACAAATTAGCTCTAAGAGCTAACATTGCCAAGATTATCTGGTTCAATTGACGTATCGTTGTAGCGTTTATCTGCGGTAACAGACACTGTAGTAGTGATAAGATGTCGGGTATGGGCTGAACAGTAGTTTTTGAATTATCGTTTGGGAAAACAATTACTCTACTTCATCCTCTTATTTTGGCTAAGGTATTGCAAAGAGACAAGTTAATTATGAACAGAGATCAGTTGCTATTTGAGTTTAAAAATATTAAAGAGCAGATAGAGACACTGTATAAATACATTAAAGAAACACCAATGCAGCAACAGGTGATTGCAGAGTTAGAAGCTCTTGACGTTTCTATCAGCAACTTAGAGCTACTCAAAGAAGAAATGCAGGCTAGTTTGGAAACAATGGAAATCATTGAGGAACAACTGCTACAACAAAATGAAAATATAATAAGAGAACGCAAGCATTATTATAATTTATTTAAATTTGCACCTAATGCTTATTTGGTAATAGATGCCCAAGGAAGAATTAAAGAAATAAACTATGCTGCTGCATTATTAAATATGTTGCCCAGTTTCTTAGTTGGCAAATTATTAATTAATTTCGTCTCTAGGGAAGAGCATCCATTTTTTCATATAAAACTGAACCAGTCGTTAAATGTAAAGTCTGTGCAAGAATGGGAGGTATCTATCTGTCCGCGGAACGCTCAAGCTTTTGATGCTTTACTTTTAGTGAAGCCTGTCCGAGAAGCTTTTGAAACACAGAGTTTACTACAGATATGCTTATATGATATTACCAAGTACAAACATATACAGCGATCGCAATTAGCAGCAAGTCAGCAACCTGTCTTGAGTGAACCTGTAAAAACGCCTTATAGACTTGATGGCTTACGCGTACTCTTTGTAGATGACGAAGCTGATACCCGCGAGTTGATTACAGCAGTGCTAAAGCAATATGGGGTGATAGTGACAACAGTTGCCTCAGTAACAGAGGCGCTCTCTGAATTAGAGCGATCGCGTCCCGATGTCATAATTAGCGATCTTAGAATGCCCGAAGAAGATGGCTATACTTTGATTCGCAAAATAAAGGCACTAGAAATAGAGAAAGGATGGCAAATTCCCACTGCTGCCTTGACTGCTTATCTTGCAGAAGACCGCGCAAAGGCAATGAGAGCAGGTTTCCAGTCGCACTTGCATAAACTGGCTGAACCAACGGAGTTAGTAGCAATGGTGGCACAGCTTGCAGGACGAAGTGAAAAGTGAGCAAGGGGATCAATCTTATCGCAGGGGAAAAAGGAATTTTAGTTTTTTACAAAGCTGAAATCTGATATCAATTCAGTAAAAGTTAGAATTTTCTTAGCTGAAAGATTTCAAACTTAAGTAGATATCTTTTCTCCAGGAAACATGGACAGCTTAACCGAACGCAAGAAAGATGCTCTGGCAATGGATGTATTTGCAGGCGGTGGCGAGATGGGCGAGTTGATGCGACGCAAGGACTGGTCACAAACGCCGTTGGGTCCGGTCGAGTCTTGGTCGCAAAGTTTGCGAACAGCCGTGAGTATCTGCTTATCTTCTACTTTCCCCCTTTGCCTGATGTGGGGACAAGAGATAATCCAACTTTACAATGATGCCTATCGCCCGATTTGTGGTGCCAAACATCCTCAAACATTGGGTAGTCCGGGACAGGAGAATTGGTCAGAAATTTGGCACATTCTCGATCCGCTCTTTGAAGGTGTTTTCCAGACGGGACAACCTGCCTATCTTGAAAATCTGCAAATGTTTATCAATCGCAATGGCTACCTTGAAGAAGTTTACTTGACCTTTTCATTTAGTCCCATTCGCGATGAAAGCGGTAAGGTTGCGGGCGTTTTCCATCCGATAATGGAAACAACTGCACAAGTGATTAGCTCAAGACGGCTACGAACGCTCAGCGAGTTAGGAACAAAGCTTGGAGCAGCAAAGACGTTGGAGGAGTGTTGCCAAATTGCGATCGCAACGCTTTCGCACAATGCGGCTGACATTCCTTTTGTGGTACTTTATCTACTTGCTGATGATGAAAAGCGTTTTCAGCTTTGGGGAACGACCGGATGGGACAAAGACTGGTATGATCTTCCCCCCGTCATTGATATAAGCGCATTAGAAGAACTGAAATTTCCGTTTGCACAAGCAATTCATACTAGATTAGTTGAGCTGGTGGAGATTGCAAGTCACAAGGATTGCAACAGCGCCCCTCTCAACACAGAACTGCCCAAGACAAAACCCCTTTCTGCTCTGGCTCTGCCCTTGATCCAACCAGCGCAAGCTCGTCTTACTGGCTTGCTGATTGCAGGTATCAGCCCTCACCTTTCGCTTGACTCTGACTATCGGCGATTCTTTGAATTAGTTGCCGGACAGCTGACAACCGCCATGACGAATGTTCGTGCTTACGAAGAAGAACGCCTGCGAGCCGAGGCATTGGCAGAACTTGATCGCGCTAAGACAGCCTTCTTCAGCAATGTCAGCCATGAATTTCGCACGCCCCTAACGTTGATACTTAATCCACTTGAGCAACTCATCGCCGAAACACAAGATTCACTCCTGCCCGACGAACAGCGCAAACTACTTAATATTGTTCAGCGAAACGCAATGAGGCTGTACAAACTGGTCAATACCTTGCTTGACTTCTCCCGAATTGAAGCAGGCAGGATACAAGCCGTTTATGAATCAACTGATTTAGCCCAATTCACAGCCGAGTTAGCCTCAGTATTCCGTTCGGCTATTGCAACAGCAGGGTTGCAATTAATCGTGGATTGTCCGCCCCTGACCTCTTTGGTGTATGTAGATCGCGAAATGTGGGAGAAAATTGTTCTTAACTTAATCTCCAATGCGTTCAAGTTTACCTTTGTTGGTGAAATTGTTGTTTCATTACACCCAATTGGTGACAAAGTAGAGCTAAAAATCCGAGATACAGGCACAGGCATTGCTCTCGAAGAGTTACCCCGAATTTTTGAGCGCTTTCACCGTATACGAAACGTACAGGCAAGGAGTTATGAAGGATCGGGTATTGGTTTAGCTTTGGTGCAAGAACTCGTCCACTTACATAGCGGTACTGTAAACATGGAAAGTGCCTTGGGTAAAGGAACAACATTTACAGTAACCCTGCCCACAGGCTCATCACACTTGCCATCTGAGCAAATTAGTAACAAAGCTACATTGCCATCAACATCACTTGCTGCTCCTTACGTCCAGGAAGCACAGCAATGGCAAAAACAAGAAAATTTGTGGCATTGGGGCCGCCACTTCGTGGCGGCCCCAATAAGTTCCTACGAGTTCTCATCTGGGCGTATTTTGTTAGTAGATGATAATGCGGATATGCGCGATTATTTAAAAAAACGTCTACTACAGGAACGATGGCAGGTAGAAGCTGTGAAGAATGGAGTAGATGCACTAACTGCTATCTCATTGCAACCCCCAGATTTAATACTCACCGATGTGATGATGCCAGAAATGGACGGTTTTCAATTGCTAAGAGCATTGCGTGCCGATCCAAAAACAAAAGGTCTACCCATCATGCTGCTTTCGGTTCGTGCAGGGGAAGAAGCAGCAATTGAGGGTTTGCGAGCAGGAGCAGACGACTACTTAATCAAGCCTTTTTCTGCCCAAGAATTAATCGCTCGCGTAGATTCTCATTTACAAATGGCGCGTCTGCGTCAGGAATTATCCTCAAATCGCCTCAAGGATGAGTTTTTAGCAACCGTTACTCACGAACTTCACGCTCCCTTAGTAGCTATCCTCGGCTGGACTCGCTTACTACGTTCAAATCAGCTAAATCCGTCTACTGTTTTACGTGCTTTAGATACCATTGAGCGCAACGCTAACAACCAGGCAATGCTAATTGAGGATCTGCTGGATATTTCAACTATTCTCTCAGGTAAAGTCCACCTGGATCGCCAACCAGTTAATATCACTTCTACTCTTAAAGAAGTGATTCAGACAATGTTAAGCGATGCTCAGGCTAAAAAAATTCAAATTCTAGAGACGCAATTAATCAACCAGCGCGTTACGGAAACAAGTGCGGTCTTGGGCTTTGCCCAAGAGGAGCAACTTCGGGAGGTTCCCTCTGTTGTAGCGTCTGGCGTCGCCTCTCTACAAAAAGATATTTGCGTTTGCGGGAATTTAATCCGTTTGCAGCAAATTTTTTCAAAGTTGCTGCATAACGCCATTAAATTTACACCCAAAGGGGGAAGTATTGAAGTTCGGCTTGATGCTGTTGACTCTTGGGCTACTATCCAAGTCTGGGACAATGGTATCGGTATTAGTGCCGATTTTCTCCCCCATGTCTTTGATCGCTTTACTCAAGAGGAAGTTCCCAGCCGTTACTCACCAGGAGGACTGGGATTGGGGCTAGCGATCGCTCGTCAACTCGTAGAACTGCACGACGGTACAATTGAGGCAGCGAGTGAGGGAGTTGGACGAGGTGCAACCTTTACTGTTAAGCTGCCATTAGTTTGACAGGCAATATCGCCAAAGACAATGGATTTTCAGCATTGTTTTAGGATTTCGTTCGCCCAGCGTGAGAGAACGGCTTGCCGCTGCTTTATACACAGATGGCAGTAAGCTTTAAAGTGAAAGCAAAAGCTGCTACAGCTTGCGCGAAACACGCAAACGTGAAAGCAAAAGCTCTTGCAGTCAAAGCGGAAGTTGCTACAGCTTGCGCGAAACACGCAAACGTGAAAGCAAAAGCTCTTGCAGCCAAAGCGGAAGTTGCTACAGCCTGCGCGAAACACGCAAACGTGAAAGCAAAAGCTCTTGCAGCCAAAGCGGAAGTTGCTACAGCCTGCGCGAAACATAAGTAGGGCTTGCTGAAGAAAAGTGTAATCTAGTTTAAATAAGGGTTTGAAGCCTTTTTCCACCAAACAAGTGCAAGGCTATAAAATATAGAGTCTCAAAACCTTTGCACAATCGTTAGCGATCGCTGGGTACATTTAGAAACTGAGCTATGAAACAACCATTCTACAAGCTGTATGGCTTCTAGATTTGCTTTAGAGACTTATTGAGCAAACCCTAAGTAGGTCGGCGTAAATAATTATTGTTGGAATAAGGCAGGGGGCAGGGGGCAGGGGAAAAAGACTTTGAGCCTTGTTTACTTTTCTTCATACAATTTGGTTTTATTGTACTGACTTACTTACAAACTAGGACTAGCCCTTTCAAGGTGGGTAAAAATTTTGGTCAATAAATTAATTCCTCTTTAACCTCTTTACTCTGTGTTCTCTGCACCTCTGCGGTTAAATAAGTCATTTTTAAACCGCAGAGGCGCTGAAAGCGCTGAGAAAAAACAATCTTATTTTACGAGTCACCTTGAAAGAGGTAGTCCTACAAACGTCAAGGCAGAAGTTGCTGCTGCACCATGCAGCTAGACTTAATTGAGAGCAAAGTCTGGATTGAGCATAATAGCACCGAAATTTTTATTGACCGAGAACTGATTGGGCGCGGTGTTGCGCCCCAAGATATTGTTTTAGGATTTCGTTCGCGCAGCGTCTTTGTAGGAGAATCGCCCAAAGTAAGAGAACGGCTTGCCCTTGCTTTACACACAGATGTTGCCAGCAAGCCTTAAAATGGTAAATCATAATAAACCAATTTATCAGCGATCGCACCCAATTAATTAATAAAGGCGATGCAACAACCTCAAAGAGAAACAGTCACGCTAGAGGATATTGTCATCACCCAAGAGTTGTCCCAGCGAAACCCTCGGACTGCAAACTTACTCTCGGAAAATCGAGCATTGCATACGTTGGCGCGGCAGTTGGTAAATCAGCCTGAAACAATGCTCCAGAGTCTAGTTGACATTGCACTAGAATTGTGCAATGCCCAAAGTACAGGGATCAGTTTATTTGAAGTCTTGCCAAGTGGTGAAGAAGTCTTTCGCTGGAATGTGTTGGCAGGAGCGTTAAAACAGTACGTTGGCGGCACTACCCCTCGCAACTTTAGCCCCTGTGGAACCTGCCTTGATCGCGGTACACCTGTGCTTTTTTCTCATCCCGAAAGGTATTTCATCTACTTTCAAGAAGCCAACACGACCATTGTCGAAGGCTTGGTGTTACCTTTAATCGCTGACAATCACGCTCTCGGCACGATCTGGATTATGTCGCATGATCAGCAACGGCACTTTGACACTGAAGACGTGCGGGTGATAACGAGTTTGGCAGACTTTACTGCTGCTGCACTGCTTTTAAATCAGCGACAAACCGGGGAATTGCTTGCTGCCAACGTTGCCCTAGAAGCTGAAATTGTTGAACGCAAGCTAAAAGAAGCAGCCTTGCACGAATCAGAAGAACGCTTGCGGGTGATGATTGCAAATCTGCCGTGTGGGGCGGCGTTTGTGGTTAATGGCGATCTGCGCTATCTGCTTGCCGAAGGCGAAGCGCTCTCTGCCGCTGGTTTCAAAAGAGAAGATTTAGTTGGCAAAACCATTTTTGAGGCAATGCCGCCCGAATTAATCCCCAAGTATGAGGAGCTATACCGCATGGCTCTGGCGGGCGAGTCATTCGCGCACGAACACAATGCACACGATCGCACTTACATCTCACGCGGAACGCCGCTTCGCACGAATAGCGGCGAAGTTTATGCTGTGCTTGCCGTTTCATACGACATATCCGAGCGTAAAAAAGCAGAAGTTGCTTTGCGCGAGAGCGAAGAACGATTCCGCTTATTCGTCACCGCTAGCTCGGACATAATATACAGAATGAGTGCAGATTGGAGTCAGATGCGTAACCTCGAAGGTAAGAACATCCTCGCCAGCACTGAGAAGCCCAGCCACACATGGCTTGAAACGTATATTCCCAAGGAGGAGCAGCCGCAGGTATGGGCTGTCATCCAAGAAGCCATCCGAACCAAGAGCACGTTTGAGTTGGAACATCGGGTTATTCAACAGGACGGCACAATCGGCTGGACGTTCTCGCGTGCCATCCCAATGCTGAATGAGCAGGGTGAAATCATTGAATGGTTCGGAGCAGCAAGTGATGTGAGCGATCGCAAACAAACCGAAGCCGCTATTGCTGCCGATCTCGAAGATACGCAACGGCTGCGCGAACTCAGTGCCCGACTAGTAACGGAAGGCGACATTCAAACGCTGTATCAAGAAATTATCTCTACCGCGATCGCCCTCACGCAGGCAGATGCTGGAACAGTGCAAATTCTGGATGAAGCGACGGAAGATTTGTTGCTGCTAGCTACACAAGGCTTTGAGTGCAATATGACTGAGCATTTTTACCGCGTCAATGCCAGCTCTGATACACCTTGCGGCATGGCGCTCAAGAGTGGCGGTCGCACCTTTGTTGATTTCGATGTGCCAGAAAGCGAAGACCTTGACGGTTCATACCGAATGCATGTGGAGGCAGGTTATCTCTGTGTCCAGTCCACACCGCTGATTACCCGTTCTGGCAAAGCGATTGGTATGGTTTCCACCCATTGGCGCAAACACCACCGACCGAGCGATCACGAACTGGACTTTCTCGATTTACTCGCCCGCCAAGCCGCCGATTTGATTGAGCAGCGACAAGCCCAAGCCGTTCTGCACGAGAGCGAGGCTTGGCTGGCAGGGCAAAAGTCAGCGTTCCAAGCTGCCGTCAAAGGCGCAACCCTCGAAGCATCGCTCGGCGTGCTTATCCGCACCGCCATCGAGCAATCAAGCACCGATGTCAGATGCGCCATTTACATTGCCGATGATACTGGAAGCGAGTTGCGCCACGTTGCCGGAATGTCCGAACCTTACGCCGAGTGTGTGGACGGCTTCAAAATCGGTGCAGACTCGCTAGCGTGCGGTTTAGCCTTCTATACGGGTCAACCGATTATCACTCCCGACGTAACCAAAGACCCGCGATGGCAGGATTGGCTATGGCTGGCCCAGGAGTATGAATACCGCGGCGTTTGGTCGTTTCCGATTGAGACGACCCAAGAAAAGATCGTCGGCACATTCGCAATGTATTTCAAACACCCGCACGAAGCCACACCGCGCGACTACGAATTCGCCGCCGTGCTGACACAAGCTGCCGCGATCATCATCTCCCGAAATCAGGAGGCTGAAGAACGCACCCGCGCCGAAGCAGCCATGCGCGAATCAGAAATTCAGCGAGTTCAAGAACAAGCTGCCCGCGAACAGGAACGTCAACGTGCCGAAACTCTGGCAGAACTTGATCGCGCCAAAACCCAGTTCTTCAGCAACGTCAGCCACGAATTCCGCACGCCGCTAACGCTGTCACTGGCTCCCCTCTCTGATGCCTTGAGCGATTCGGCCAATCCGCTAACTCAAGAACAACGGGAACGGTTAGAACTCGCACATCGCAACAGCTTGCGTTTGCTGAAACTAGTTAATATCCTGCTCGACTTCTCCCGCATCGAAGCCGGACGCATGGAAGCAGTCTATGAACCGACTGACTTGGCACTGTACACAACTGAGTTAGCCAGTGTATTTCGTTCCGCCATTGAACGGGCAGGATTGCGGCTAGTGGTCGATTGCCCATCATTGCTTGAACCTGTATACGTAGACCGCCAAATGTGGGAGAAAATTGTCCTTAATTTGCTCTCCAACGCCTTTAAGTTCACCTTTGAAGGCGAAATTGCCGTCAGGCTGCATCTTGCTGATGACCATCATGTAACGCTACAGGTAGAAGATACAGGCTCTGGAATTGAGCCGGAGGAACTACCCCATTTGTTTGAGCGATTTTATCAAGTGCGAGGAACAAAAGCCAGAACTCATGAAGGGTCTGGTATTGGTCTAGCTTTGGTGCAGGAATTAATTAAACTGCATGGTGGAACTATAGACGTAAGCAGCACTGTAGGGCAAGGAAGCTGCTTCACCGTCACAATTCTATTAGGCACAGCCCACCTGCCAAGCGTTAGCGAAGCGGGGCGCAATAGCGCACGTCGCCTACGTCGAATCGTAAGCGAATCTCCTACGGAGACGCTTCGCGAACGTATCACAGCAACACGCACGCTGACATCAACTACATTAGGCGCTGCACCTTATGTTCAGGAGGCAGAGCGGTGGATGGTGGAAGCAGGGGAGCAGGGAAGCAGCACTTCGGCTCCTTTCGGCTTCTCTACGAGACGTTGCGCGAACGCTCAAGGCAAATCGCTCAGTGACCAAGGAGCAGGGGAAGAAATTACCCCCTCATCCCGTGTCCTCATTATCGATGACAACGCCGATATGCGCGATTACCTCAAGCGGATATTAAACGAACACGTTGAAGTAGAAGCTGTCGCGGATGGGGCTACTGCACTGGCGGCAGCTAATCAAAGAGTGCCGGATCTGATTCTTTCTGATGTGATGATGCCAGGGTTAGACGGCTTTGAGTTATTGAAAGCATTGCGGGCTGATGCACGGACAAAAGAAGTGCCGATTATTCTGCTTTCTGCCCGTGCTGGAGAAGAGTCTGTAATTGAAGGACTCCTTGCTGGGGCTGACGATTACTTAATCAAGCCCTTTTCTGCCAGCGAACTTGTCACCCGTGTAAATGCCTATCTACAAATGGCACACCTGCGCTCTGAAACTCTCCGCCAGGAAAGAACAATTAACCGCAGAAAGGATGAGGTACTATCAACAGTTTCTCACGAACTGAATACCCCCTTAGTCGCTATTCTTGGTTGGACGCGGTTACTCCGCAGCAGCCCGCCCAGTCAAGCCATGCTGATGAAATCTCTGGAGACGATTGAACGCAATGCCACTCTGCAAGCCAAACTTGTTCAAGATTTGCTCGATATCTCGCGGATCACTGCGGGTAAAGTTAACCTGAATCTTCAACCCGTTGAACTGCAAGAAGTGATTGAAGCTGCGATCGCCACAGTGCGTCAATCTTACCAAACCAAAGATATTTGCCTAGAGTGTACGCTTGCTCTACCAGTAACAGTTCAAGGCGATCCAGACCGTTTACAACAAATTGTCTTAAATTTACTGACTAATGCCATCAAATTTACTCCTACTGGGGGAAAAATTGAAGTTAGTCTGCAAACTCATGAAAATCAAGCCCAGATTATATTAAGTGACACTGGCTGCGGAATACCTGCCGACTTTCTGCCATACATTTTTGACACATTTCGTCAAGCAAAAGGTGCAAAAAAAGGACTAGGGTTAGGACTGGCGATCACACGTAACCTCGTAGAACTTCATGGGGGTACTATCTACGCCCAAAGTCCAGGAGTTAGGCAGGGTGCAACTTTTATTGTCAACTTACCGTTGAGCGATAATAGTATTTAAGCCTTAAAGCAGTTTTTTAGTACTTAAAGTTTGTTATGTGCTAAATAACTGCCCTTTAAATTAAGAATAATACTATTATCTATAAATGTTAGTCAAATTTTTTATATTTAACATTAATAATACATTGTTTTGAGAAATTTCACTGAGTACGGCTAATGATACCTTTTTACATGAGCTTGGGTGCTTGAGTAATTATTTAGCAGCAAAAAGAGGTAATAACATGAGTAAATCAGTTTACCAGCAAGAATTAGAGACTTTATTCGATTACCTTCAGCAAAATCATGCTTGCAATCTAAGAGATTATAAGCACTTGAATTTGATACCTCGGTTACAATACCGGATGCAGCAATTGAAAGTTGAGAGATATAATAAATACTTGCAATATTTACAAGATAACCCCGAAGTTTAGTGTTTTAATTGACACTATTTTAATGGATTATACTGATTCGTTTTCGGAGTGCGATTCCTGGGATTATTTAGCTAACAAAATCATTCCCCAAATTATTAAAAGCAAGCATCCAGACGAAAGAATTCGAGTTTGGATTGCTGGCTGTGCTTGTGGACAGGAAGCTTATGCAGTAAGTATGTTGCTAGCAGAAGCTCTGGGTATGGAGCAATATTTGCAACGAGTGCAAATTTTCGCCACTGATATAGAAGAAGATGCGTTGAATTGGGGGCGACAAGGTAGTTATAGTGACTCTGAGTTAGCAAACATTCCCTGTAGATTTTTGTCTAAGTACTGCAAGCAAATTGAGCAATTTTATATTTTTCGCCCCGAATTGCGTAGGTCAATCATTTTTGGTCGCCATAACTTAGTGATGAATGCGCCCATAGCTAAAATTGACCTGCTTGTGTGCCGCAACGTCCTAAAGTATTTTGACGTAAAAATTCACGCAACTATTCTGATTCGCTTTCATTTTGCCTTGAGGGATAATGGTTTTCTTTTTTTAGGAAAAACAGAAAGCTTGATTAACGATAAACAAATCTTCATCCCCGTTAGTATGAAGGATTCGATTTTTACTAAGGCAAAGAATCTCAGTTTGCAAGAACACTTGCAGATTCGACCTGAGTCTGCTAAAAAGAAAGTACCTAACTCTTCAGATTCTCAAATTATCCACTTTTGGCAAGCTGCTTTCCAAAACAGCCCATTTGCCTTACTTGCAGTCGATTTTCGTGGTTGCCTAATTATGACTAACGAGCAAGCTTGTACTCTATTTGGTCTTAAAGACGACGATCTAGGTGTGCGAGTGCAAGATTTAGGAATAGGACAAGTTGCAAATCTTGGCAGCTTGATGAAGCGGTTAAATCGCGATCGCTCCTTGATAAGTAAAAAGAACGTAGAGTGGACAACTAGCCACGGCAACCATTATTTCGATATCTACATTACGCCAATAATAAAACCGAATGGTAGTCTAATTGGAGCAAATCTCACTTTTGTTACAATACCTTTGCCAAACTACCAGGATTCAATCCTTGTAGAAATAGGATAAATACATTTTAAAGAAGTAAGCTTGGCAAAAATTTGGGTTAATAATCGTACTAGTAATATCATGTCTAAACTCGTTTGGCTTCGACTAAACTTGTTCTTAGTGATTTGGTATTGCTGGCATCTGGGGATAGAGTACCCGCCGGTCTGCGGCTATTAAGTGTGCGTGGGTTGCAAGTTGATGAGTCTGCCTTAACAGGCGAATCCGTTCCGGTTGAGAAAGCAACGGCATCGCTGGCTGTGGAAACAGCGTTAGCCGAACGCAGCAATATGGTGTACGCAGAAAGTTTTGTTACTTTTGGACAGGCAGAAGGAATTGTAGTGGCAATCGCAGATGCCACCAAAATCGGTCGCATCTTGCAGTTAATTGAAAGCAGCACAAATCTGAAAATACCTCTGACTAGGGATATAGAAGTCCGATAGTGGTTTTATCCAATGCCAAATGATTACGTTAGAGTCGCACCCAAATAAATTAAAAACTCCATCAGTACATTTTGCTAGGTATGATATTTAATCTGTAAGCATTTACCTAGTAATAATCAGCTATGACCCAGAACTACCGTATTACTCTACTCCCCGGCGATGGCATTGGCCCTGAAATTATGGCAGTGGCGGTAGATGTGCTGAAAGTCGTAGGGAACCAATTTGATCTGAAGTTTGAATATCAAGAAGCCCTCATTGGTGGTGCAGCAATTGACGCTACAGGCGAACCTTTACCATCTGCCACTCTAGATACTTGCCGTAACAGTGATGCTGTATTACTCGCTGCGATTGGTGGTTATAAGTGGGATTCCCTGCCATCCAATTTACGCCCAGAAGCAGGTTTGTTAGGATTACGTGCCGGTTTGGGATTATTTGCCAATTTGCGCCCAGCGAAAATTTTGCCTCAGCTAATCGACGCTTCAACTTTGAAACGCGAAATTGTAGAAGGCGTGGATATTATGGTGGTGCGCGAACTTACTGGTGGGATTTACTTCGGTAAACCTAAAGGAATTTTTGCTACAGAAAATGGTGAGAAACGCGGTGTAAATACAATGGTTTACACTGAGTCAGAAATTGAGCGTATTGGACGGGTGGCGTTTGAAGCGGCTAAAAAACGCGGTGGAAAACTTTGTTCGGTGGATAAGGCGAACGTATTAGAAGTATCTCAGTTGTGGCGCGATCGCATCACTCAACTTTCCGAAGAGTATCCAGATATCGAACTCTCTCATTTATATGTAGATAATGCTGCTATGCAGTTATTACGCGCTCCCAAGCAGTTCGATACCATCGTCACAGGCAATTTGTTTGGTGATATTCTCTCTGATGCTGCTGCCATGCTCACAGGTAGTATTGGGATGTTACCCTCAGCTAGTTTGGGTGCTTCTGGGCCTGGTGTGTTTGAACCAGTTCATGGTTCCGCCCCAGATATTGCCGGACTTGATAAGGCAAATCCTTTAGCACAGGTTTTGAGTGTAGCGATGATGTTACGCTACGGTTTAGACCAGCCAAAAGCCGCAGATCACATCGAACAAGCCGTATTGCAAGTTTTAGAACAAGGCGATCGCACTGGGGATATAATTTCTCCAGGAAAAAACCTTTTAGGTTGCCGCGATATGGGCGATGCATTGATTTTAGCTCTTGAAGGAAAATAATTAAATAATGCAACTTGGGCAATTTGGCAACCTTCGCTATAAGTTTCGGGTAGACTAAAGGGAAATCTAGCAATCAAATAACAGTCGATAGTGTACGCATTACGACAAGGTCAAGTAAATTTTACCGCCCCAAAGAACCAATCGCCTTTGATTGATCCCGCCCTAATCAGAGCAGCTGGGCAGATATACTATACTCACTGTGAAGTACATCCCGAAATAGCTGGGCAACCTTCCGGTGTAGCAATTAATCGTGTGACTCATCGAGGTAAGGTTATTTTCACTAACCAACCAGTTCTTTTACCTCAAGAATGTTTTGTGCCCTTGAATCAAATAGAATCGCACATGTATTAGTCATTGGTCATCAGTCATTAGTTCATTAATCATTAGTCACTTGTACTGAGCGTATCGCTAAAGCGAAAGCTCCGCTAATGTGTAGCATCTCGTAGAGAAGGCGAAGTATTAGTTCTCGACAAAGGACTAAAGATAAACGACAAATGACACAGGACAAATGACAAAGGACAAATGATTGTATGGACATTTTGTTCGCCATTCCGGCGAGTGTAATGGTCTTTGTTTTGGGTGCATCTATTGGCAGTTTTATTAACGTTATTGTTTATCGGCTACCTGCTGGGTTGTCAATTCTTTGGCCGCCCTCTCGTTGTCCCCACTGCTTAAACCAGCTAAAAGCTTATGATAATGTACCAGTATTTGGTTGGATTTCGCTAAGAGGGCAATGTCGATATTGCAAAAGCAAAATTTCTGTCCGTTATCCTGTGGTAGAAGGAGTAACGGGCATAATTTTTTTACTAGTTTTTTTAGTATTCCAAGTTTCGACTTTAACAATAGGCTATTGGGCTTTTTGTAGTTGGTTATTGGCACTATCGCTTATCGACCTAGATACAATGACTCTACCCAATCCACTTACTCAGTCAGGTTTGGTAGTGGGGATTTTGTTTCAAATGGTGGTTGGTTTTTTACCAGAAGCTAGTTTTGTGGCATTGGTAAATCACCTGATGATGGCAATAGTCGGTGCAGTATTGGGCTTATGGCTGTTTGATGCGATCGCCCTATTGGGTTCAATTGCCTTTGGTAAAGCTGCAATGGGTGCAGGTGATGCCAAGTTAGCAGCCATGATGGGAGCCTGGTTAGGCTGGAAATATTTGCTCTTGGCTAGTTTTATTGCTTGTATGCTAGGAGCGTTAATTGGCAGCACTGTCATTATGCGTACACGCAAAGCCGCGAGTCAAAAGACATCATTACCAAGGTTAGGACAAAAGATGCCTTTTGGCCCTTTTCTGGCTTTAGGATCTGCGATTACTCTATTTAGCGGCGAAGCCATTTTGTCTAGCTACCTGCGGTTATTTTTCCCAGCTTTTTGAACTGAAGTGCAAAGTGGGGATCAGGGGAGCAGGGGTAGAAATCAATTCAAAATTCAAAATTCACGCATTAAAGAATTTCTGCCTCCAGCAATAACTGCCTCCTGTTTCCCAATTCCCATTCATAATAAATATTTATAATTCGTGACTGTAACCACCATTACCCCATCTACTCTTGATATTTTGATAATATTCAGCTTGTGACTTGTATTACCCTTGTGAACTACCCACCGTCTAGACGGATGTAGCTCTCCCAATTCATCAGGAATACCCAAGAGAATTGCGTAGTTCTATTGGTCTGACATCCCTCCAAGGGCATAAATCCTGATTTCTAAGACCCAAATCTTTTACCAATAGCTCTGCCCTACTCCTTCAAAGAAGCAAGCTACGCGTAGCTTCCCGTAGGGAAGGGTTTTCTTGCAACATATACTACTTATAAGCTTGGTTTTCGCTAGTGGCATTGATGGTCAAGACACTAACTATAATATCCGAGAAATCGGTATTCCTCATATATCCTAGATGCAATCGTCATCAGCCGAGGTTACTGAGCTTGCGTTGCCTTGAGCTTTGTCGAAGGGTCGAAGTGCTTACAATCCCCACCTTATGAATATATTGTTCGCGTTAGCGTCTGTCTGCGACACGCTGTGCCAACGCAGAGAAGGTGGGGACTTCCGTAATCCGTTAACAACGATTAACTGTCGCCAAGCACAACTAGTGCAACAGATGCTGATTGTTCATAACCTAACAATACGAATCATTGATTTGGGTAGGAGGGGGAAAGCATCTTATTTGGAGGTTGGTATTCTCATGGCTTTGTCAGTATGTCCCGATAATTATAAGTCTGCTGAAAAAAGAGCAAGAGACTTGTATTGGCATAAGTATTTTCGTTAAGCTGGCAACCAAAGATGAAAATTAAGGTCTCAATTGCTTAAAAGCGTAGTTTGACGATGTAGCTATTAGTCATTAATAAAGACAAATGACGAAAGCTAAGGACAACCCGATACGGCTTGACATGTTTTCGACCTCATACCCACTTAAAATAAAATAAAAAATGGCTAACAACGAAGAATCACGCGGTTTAAAGTCTCTATTTGATTGGTTTGCAAATCGACGGAAGTCAGGATCTACCAGCCTCGAACGCCAAGAACGTGAAATTGCGGACGGGCTATGGCATAAATGTTCTAAATGCGGTGTTTTGGCATATACAAAAGACCTGAAAGCCAACCAGATGGTTTGTACCGAATGTGGTCATCACAATCGCGTAGACAGTGATGAGCGCATCCGTCAATTGATAGATCACAATACCTGGAAACCGCTAGACGAGCATTTGCGTCCAACCGATCCGCTCGAATTTCGCGATCGCAAACCCTATAGCGATCGCTTGCGGGAAATGCAAGAGAAAATTGGCTTAATAGACGCAGTTAAAACTGGTTTAGGTCAAATCAATGGTTTGCCCATTGCCCTTGGGGTTATGGACTTCCGCTTCATGGGTGGTAGCATGGGTTCCGTTGTGGGAGAAAGACTTACCCGCATGATTGAGCAAGCCACTCAACGACGCTATCCTGTAGTTATCGTCTGCACCTCCGGGGGCGCGAGAATGCAAGAAGGAATGCTCTCCCTGATGCAAATGGCAAAAATCTCCGCAGCCCTACAGCACCATAAAGATGCGCGATTATTATATATTCCTGTTTTGACCAATCCCACAACAGGTGGCGTTACCGCTAGCTTTGCGATGTTGGGCGATATCATTTTGGCAGAACCCAAGGCAACCATTGGTTTTGCTGGTCGGCGAGTGATTGAGCAAACCCTGCGGGAAAAACTACCCGATGATTTTCAGACTGCTGAAGATTTACTCCGGCACGGTTTTGTTGATGATATTGTACCCCGTACCCAATTAAAGAACACCCTAGCCCAGCTGATTGCCTTACACCAGCCTGTACTAACAACACCTCAAATGGTGTTGTGGGAAACAATGTCCTTGACTTCTACTGCCGCAGAATAGTCAAAAGTCAAAAGTGATGAGTTAGGAGCAAAGCCGGAGACGCTCCGCCTCCGGTGAAGAGTTAGGAGTGTAAAATTCATAACTTCTCACTCCTCACTTCTAACTCCTCACTTTGACCTTCCTCACCTTCCCGGCTCTTTGACAAAAAGTAGTGGGATAAGCGCTGTTAATCGAAATAGACTCGAGAGAGCGAACAATCCCAGTAAGCCTCCAAACTGAGCAAATTGGAGGATAAAACTGCCTATAGTTGTGCCTAAAGCACCACTTGCTCCCGCAACGGCAGCTGCGGTCGCAAAATATATAGACTGATTTTTAATTGGTGCGATCGCCAATTGTATATTATTGTTACACAAGTCAATCGCCGCCCAAGTTCCTCCAGTCAAGATGTGTAACAGGGGTAACCACAACCAGATATCAAGGTGATTAGCACCAATCCCCAGCCAAAGCAGTGGTGTGCCTGCAACCAAAATCCCAATACAGATCAAAATGGGACGATTGCCTATCTTGTCTGCTAATTTGCCCCACAGGATGAGCATCAGCAAAGTTGCTCCCGCCTGAAGGCTGTTGTAGATAGTTACGTAGCTCACGTCTAAATCTAGCGTGTCGAGCATATAGAGGTTAAAAAAAGGACTGCTGAGGTTAACAGCAAGGGCCCAGAAGCTGAAATACAGCAGAAATCTCAAAAAATTAGAGTTTTTCCAGATGCTGGAAGCTGGTGCAACAGGTGGGGTTGAATCCTCATCTGAACAATCCTCTTTGCTAAGAGCTTCCTGCTCCCTTGCCTCTTGTTGAATCTCATTTGTTTGAGTTAACTTGCCATAATAAGTGTTTTGGGAGCGCGGATTCATATCCACCTGGAAATATTGACACCCCAATCCCACAATCCCAAACACTATACCTATCAGCAGAACCACCCCATAGCCTTGAATACTTCCACCATACCAATGTGATACAACTAGACCGGCTATTGGTACGCAAATCAAATTGGTGAGGCTAGCAGCACTATTGCGTATCCCAAAATACCTGCCTCGCAATTGTCGGGGAACTATCATTGCTACCCAACTTAGCCACGATGCCGCTCCTAATCCTCCCAAAAGACTGCTGAATAGAACAATCAAGAGTGTCAAGATCACTAACGGGTGAGTATTAATCACACCCAAGTTAACGCCAACAATACCGATTACTAAAACCAGCCATAGCAGCCGACCAATTCCATGTGTCCGAAGAGAATATTGAAAGCGGCTAGTGCTACGTTCAGACAAGTAAGCACCCAACGGCTGAATAAGATTGACCAGCATGGGGATAGAACACAGCATCCCAAATACCACTGGACTAGCACCCAATTCCACCAAAAAATTGCTAAGTAAAATCCCGCCAGTTCCAAGGGAGTAAACTGCTGCTAAGACAGAATCTGTAGTCGAGGCTTTTAAACTAGTGCGAATCGCATCCTTGGGAATTCGAGAGGTTGGAGAAAGTGCTGTCGATGGTGAGGCAATCTGGAAAACTTCCAGAGTCCGTGGCGCAGTTGTTTCAACCTGAACAAAATCCATAATATACGTTTATGAGTAAAACATCCTGACATAAATGCGGTTGTCGAGGAAATCAGTATGCTTTCATCAGCATTCTTGATAAGTTTTCGTTATTTTAGCTTGCAATTCTCAACTAAAATTTTAAAAAGTAAAATGTCACCTACTATTTCCGCTTTCTAGATAAGCAAATATACTTAAAGTATATCATTAATAACTTTGATAATCAGTTTGTCAATATTTTGTTGAGGCAACAACTATTAAGGACTTCTAAATAAAAAAATATCCCATTGCTTTTAAGCAGGGGAGCAGGGAGTTCCAAATTCAGAAGCTCAAGTTCCAATTTCTAGGCACAGAGTACGAGAAATAATCATGCACGACCCATCACTACAGCCGGGTTAGTGCATGATTAAGCAAAGCTTCAGTACTGTTTGAAATCAGCAGGCGGCACAAAAACGCCAGGTGGAATATCACAGAGAGTTCATCAGTTTTGAGAACTTTACGCGATTAGGTGAAGATGGACGAGTTTGGATTACTTTGAGAAACACGGCAGAAGATGAGGCAGGGGCATGGGGCATTGGTTATTCCCCTTGTCTCTCTCATCCCCCTCATTCCCATCATTTCCTCATTCCCCATCCCCAATATCTCATGCCCCATTCTCAATGCCCCATTCCCTAAACAGTATTTTGGGCAACAAATTGCACTCTGAACGTGATATTGGTATTACAGAGACTCAATCTCTATCTATCAGTTAAAAAGCATTATGGGTTTTGCAGACCTATCAATCGCAGAGATAGCAGCCGACTACAGCATTCCTGTAGAAAAAGTGTTTTCTCTGTGCAACCAACAGGAAATTGCTTACAAACACCAAAAGACTCATTTGGCGTTAGAAGATGCAAAGGCAATTATTTCCCAAATATCGTCTGAAATACGCCTAAAAGGTACTAGCGACTCAATGGGCGATCGTGAGGTCACCTGAAGGGTTATCTTGGGCTTTGGCTAATCACTGATAGCTAATGATAAAAAACAATGAGTCATTAACAATTAGCAGCTTGGAGATTGAGAATCGCTTTCTTAGCTGTGTCGAGCGTTAAAATTTTTAAGGGGAAACATGTTTAGAAGACTAATTGGCGTTGTTGTGGTTACTGTTTTACTCTCGTTTCAGTTGCTTGTCGGAAGCGCCACAGCAGTGGAACTCGACAAAGCTACCCGAACAGTGCCATTAAATACTCAAGGTGAGACTGCCGTACTCAGCCTTAAACAAGTCAAAGAAGGCAAACGCTTATTTAATTACGCTTGCGCCCAATGTCATGCTGGGGGAGTTACCAAGGTAAACCAGAACATTGGACTCACTCCAGAAGACCTGGCACTGGCAACACCAAACCGTAATAACATTGAGGGCTTAGTGGATTATTTGAAAAATCCCACTACTTACGACGGGGAAGAAGAGATTTCCGAAATACACCCCAGTATCAAAAGCGCAGATATTTTCACAGAAATGCGAAATCTGACAGATGAAGACTTGAAGGCGATCGCTGGTCATATTCTCTTACAACCTAAAATCGTCGGTACTAAGTGGGGAGGCGGCAAAATATATTACTAAATTCTGGAATTAGTACTGAATTATTTGGGCATAGGGCATAGGGTATAGGGTATAGGGCAAAATTTATTTCCTATTCCCTATTCCCCATTCCCTAGTTTTCACAGCCGCACAAAATCTACTTGGTTGATCCACAAAAATTTTTCAAAAGTCAAAATATTCCTAAAGAAAAAATAAAATCTATTATTTTACCATTTACCTTTATTCACAAGCTTTTTGGGCTATCGCAGTCTAGTATTGATTACTGATTGCACAGCTTTTTGCAATAAATTTCTCCCTATTGTTAAAAAAAAATTGTATCTATGACATATTGTCATACTTTGGTGTTGATTTTATTTAAAATGAGAAAGGAAAAAAAATTGTTTGTTAGGAGAGAGCCATGAAATCGATTTCGGCAAGCTGGCGACGTCTTAGTTTAGCTTTGTTGACAATCCTTTTAGTTGTTAGCAGCTTTGCTGTTTTTACTCCCAGTGCTTCGGCTGAAAACCACGAGGTGAAATTGGGCACTGATAAAGGAATGCTGGCATTTGAACCGAAAAAGTTGACAATTAAACCAGGTGATACAATTGAATGGATAAACAATAAAGTTCCTCCCCATAATGTTGTGTTTGATGCTGCCAAAAACCCCACTAAAAGCGCCGATTTAGCGAAATCTCTGTCTCAGAAAAAGCTGTTGATGAGTCCTGGTCAAAAGGAAACAACCACCTTCCCCGCAGACGCACCTGCTGGTGACTACACCTTCTACTGCGAACCCCATCGTGGTGCTGGCATGGTTGGTACAATCACTGTTCAGAGCTAGAAACATCCTGATTAACACAAGATGATTTTCTGGGCTTCCTTCTCTGAAATTAGCCCATAGCAACACAAAACACTCCTAGAGTGACGCACACAATTAATAAATGGCGGTAACGAGTCCTATCCTTCCCTAAGACGCTAAGTAACTTGTGGTAATAGAGGGGTACACTCGTTACCGCCAATTTTGATCAAACTTGACTTAATCAGGCATTAATCGCGTTTATACTCTTGCTGGAGGCTTGTTGCGAGGAAATTCTGTTGAGAATACTTTTATTAATCCTACTGTTGGCGATCGCTCTATTCAAATTGACATTCATTAGTCCAGCACTAGCTGCCGAAATATCCAATGGTGCTAAAATTTTTGAGGCTAACTGCGCTTCTTGCCATATAGGTGGTGGTAACATCCTTATTAGCCAGAAAACCTTGAAAAAGGAAGCATTGTTAAAGTACTTAGAAAATTATGATAGCGACTCAATTGAGGCAATTATCCACCAAGTACAAAATGGTAAAAATGCCATGCCTGCTTTTAAGAGCAAATTAAGTTCTGAAGAGATTCTGGATGTAGCTAGTTACGTTTTTCAGAATGCAGAACAAGGCTGGTAAAGTATTTATACCGTCTGTTTCTTATGGTGTAAGTGTCTTTGTATACTAACAATTCAAAGCAAGCTCCTCGCTTGCTCTTAGCGGGTTGGGCTAACGTTCTGTCTCAACCAATAAACGCTATATGACGAACTAGCGATCGCTAGTTCGTCAACTACTAAAAATGATATTTTAAGATGTTCTTAATCCAAAATAACCATCTGGTGATTATTTTTCTAGATTAAACTTTTCTCTTTTTTCCTTCACTTCGCGTAACTGTTCTACTAATTTTCCATCGGATTCAGCAGAGACTGTAGGCTGACTCTTATTGACTCTCGGCAGCACTAACGGTTCTGAAATAGTAGCCGCCGATGAAGGCCTAAGCTGGTTATTTCTGATTTGCAGTTCAGGGAATGGTTTAGAAGTAACTGCTGGTGAAGGCGTAGGTTGATTGCTATTGACTCCCGTTGCAGATAATGGTTTAAGAGTACCTGTTGGTAAGGACGCAGGCTGGTTATTTCTGATTCGCAGTTCAGATAATGGTTTGGGAGCAGCTATTGGTGAGAACTCAGGCTGATTGCCATTAACTCCTGGTACAGCTAATGGTTTAAGAGTACCTGTCGATGAGGAAGCAGGCTGGTTATTTCTGATTCGCAGTTCAGGAAATGGTTTGAGGGTAGGCTGATTGTTATTGATTCCCGGTGCAGATAATTGAGTAGTTCCAGTAGTGTTGCTAATGTTGTTTTGGAAACTCAAGTTGAATGGATAGGAACTGATCCGTTTATCTCCCTTAGGGGATTGCTTATTAAAGTATTCCCTTGCTTCTGATTTCAATTCCGGGGAAACTAACTTATCTTGAAACTTGATGTCTAAGACCTTACCATCAGGGTCTACCACTAATACACCCAAAACAGCACCTTCAAGATTCGGCTTCTTCGTGGGTAATGTTTGGCGGATGACTGGTTTTTGTTCAGCGTTGGGGTATTGTTGCTGGACTTCCTTTCTCAGGTTTGCGTAGGAGTCTAGCTGTGCGAGCGCCAGTTGAGTTCCTTTGGCAGATAAATCAGGTGCTTGTGACATGGTTCCCCTAATTAGGGTTAAACTATCCCCAGCTCTTGGAGCTTGTTTTAAAGAATTTATCAACGGGTTTTGAGCAATTCTAGACGCATCATTAACCGATTGCGCCATTTGTGGTATTGCTGCATTTCGCTGTGCTGTTGTAATGAGGCTAGTATCAGATAAGTTTGGAGATTGGGCATTTTGCAGAATCTCATCAGGTATTTGCTGCGACTGCAATTGTGGCAATCTATTTACAGCCAATGGTTTTTTCAGATTATTATCAGGTATTTTCTGCGATTGCAATTCTGGTAATCTATTTACAGCCAACGGCTTAGGTGCTTCGTATTTAGTGTCACTGACATTTACACTAGGAGCTGATCGAGAGAATTTAGGGATAGTAGTGAATTTAGAACTATCAAATTTAGAGGCGTCAAATCCCAAACTACTATTAGGAATCATCCGCAAAGACTGCCTTGTAGGCAAAGAGGAAACTCGATAGTTATTCGATGATGCGGGTAGCGGAGGCAGTATTAGCTGGCTGGATGGCGCTGGTGCCACTGGGGGCAATAGAGTTTGAGCGTTAAAGTTCGGAGCAGAAAGTGGCGCTATTGGAGGAAGTTGTTGTAAACCAATTTGGGGCGTGCTTTGCGGCAAACGGCTTTGATCCGCTTGGCTCAATTCCAAAAGTCCGACGGTTTTTGATGATGCTGTATCTTTGGGTTTGCTAGAATCCATAGGCATCAATGGCACAATCATGGCGATCGCACCGTGAATGCCAAGAGAAGCTATAGCTGCTATGCCAATTGGCTGGCTTAATAGTTCTGGTATACTTTTAAACAGGGAAACGTAAGACATAGCTGTTATCGTTCACTCTACTCAGTTGCAGTTGACTAGCGATTTTATCTTTTTGACTATCTTGCAAGATATTGCGAGATATGCATTCTACTAATAAAATAATAACTTCATATCCTGGCAATAAAAACGCTAAAATTGCCATTTATTCAATTTTTTAATTGATCAATAACGCTGTATCATGTGTTCTAATTTGAGCTAGCTTGCTAAAGAGATATTTGAAAAATTACTACTTTTGATTTCTTTTTTTATTGCTATGACGCACACAGTTAAAATTAATCTCTCGGATAATTTCTAAACTTTAAGTAAAAGCGTAAGTTTAAGCAGATAACAACATCTCTTGAAGTTGCCTCGTTTTTTCTACTGTTTCCCACTCAACTACACTTTTGTAACAGATGGCACACTTAACTTCTATAATACTAGTCCCTATGTGAAAATATTATCACATCAACAGTCCCTAAATCTGTTGCAAATTGTACAATTTTGTTGAGATTTTAGACCTAAACCTACCAGAGCTATTTGGATTTTTTTAAAGACGCCTTATGTGAATTAAAAAGTCTCAAGCAATATCAAAGGTTTCAGCTTTAGCTTCAATTGTAAACTCTAGCCTTATGAACGAGATTAAGTTGTTTCAGCCTTCAACTCACATAAGCCGTAAAAGGATTCAGTCATGCGATCACAATTCTAACTTTTGACTACTTCTTCGTCAAAAAAGTTCAAACCCTCATTAATCATTGCATCTAAACTTTAAAATGCCGTTACCGACAGTTATTGTACCTGGATATTTAGAAAGCGCTGGCGCTTACCGCCAACTAGAACAATCCCTACAACAGTTAGATTTTCCGACTATTACAGTACCACTGCGACGGCATGACTGGCTACCCACTATTGGAGGAAGACCTGTAACGCCAATTCTGCAACAACTTGATCTTACAATCAAGCACACATTAGAGCAACATAATGCCACTCAAATTAACTTGATTGGTCACTCAGCAGGAGGTTGGATATCCCGCATCTACATGGGAGAAAAGCCTTATTTAGGACGCGGTAATGTCAAACCATCTCTGTGGAAAGGGCATCCTCTGGTTGCTACTTTCACTACCTTGGGTACACCTCATATTAGTCAAGAACGCTGGACACGCACCAATCTAGATTTTGTCACCAATAACTACCCAGGAGCTTTTTACAAAAACGTTCGTTACATTTGTGTGGCTGGCAAAACTATCTTTGGCCAAAAACGGCGTGGTAGCTGGTTAGCTTACAGTAGTTATCAATTAACCTGTGGTAAAGGCAACACTTGGGGAGATGGAATCACACCCATTGAAGCTGCTCACCTGCAAGGGGCAGAAAATCTGGTGATTGAAGGTGTGAGGCATTCTCCAAGAAGTCCTGGGATTTGGTATGGTTCAGCAGAACCCTTAAAAGCTTGGGTACAATATTTGATTTAAAAAACTATATTTTATTTGGGTAATGCAACCAACATTTATTGAAATTTCTTAGCTAAAATAATAGTAATAAATACCTAGTTAAGAACAGGAGGGGTGAGCTATGGAAAGCACCCAGTTCGATAGGATTTTGCGACGAGTAGCGACGATAATATCAGTCGTAATTCTGACTTTGTGCTTAATTTATATCTCTACCGGAGTTTTGTTGTCTTTTTACTATGAACCGACAGCAGGCGGAGCTTATAACTCATTGAAGATAATTAATACACAACTGCCATACGGGTGGTTGTTTTGGAGAGCGCATGATATTGCTGGTAACGCGGTAATTGCGATCGCTTTGATTCAAATTGTAGTGATGTTTTTAGGTCGGCAATTTCGCAAGAGTTGGCTGGCTGCTTGGATTAGCGGGATTTTGTTAACCTTAAGTGCGATCGGGCTGAATTGGACAGCTATGATCCTAGATTGGACTCAGGAAGGATATTGGCGTTTTAACATTGAACTAGGAACCATCGAAGCCATTCCTTTTATTGGTGGACAACTCCGCGAGATTCTAACTGGCGGTGGAGCCATTAACACAGTTACTATCCAACACCTTTACACAATTCACAGTTATCTGATTTCGGTGGCGACGCTAATTTTTGCCATAGTGCATTTATCTGCTTTACTGTGGCAAGAATGGGAAATATATCAAAAAACGCCAAGACCAGAAATTGATAATTCGCAACAACCGCCAGAAAGCGAATTTATTCCTTCCCAAAGCTAATAAAGAGAGGAAAAGGGGCAGGAGGTAGGGAGTAGAAGTTCTAAAAAATTTTGATTTTGAATTTTGAATTTTGAATTTTGAATTTTGAATTGATTTCTCCCCTGCCCCTCTGCCTCATCCCCCAGGAGCCTCACTAGCGGACAATTGAACCAGAGATAGGTCTTCAACCTCTGGTAACTTTTCTAGAGAGAGGGGAGTGGATTGGGTAGCACCAGATAAACGTTTTAAAAGGCTGGGTCTAGGGTCATGCAACAGGTAAATAATGCGATCGCCAATTTCCCATTCTTGGTTAGCTGGTATTACCTGTAAGCGGTCTTCTCGTTCTAACAATAGCGGTATCAATACCCCAGTCCGAATTTTTTCTTGGATGCGATCGCATTGAGTAGAAAACTCCAACTCATCTAACGTTGTTGTCCCCAGCTTAACGCGCCCATCATTCAAATATTCATTCCAAGTTTTAATCGCTAAGTCTGGGATAAAAGCTTGATTAACTTTATTATTAGCCGAAGTATTCGCTTGCGGATCGCGGGGGAAAACAGCTAAGACACGCGGCGGCTTAAATTCCTCAGCTGCTCGTTGAGCCAAAACAAAATTCACCTCGCCATTACTAGTCATAGCCAGAAAAGTACCTATAGAGCCAAGTCCTGCCTCTTCCAAAACAGCAGCATCTAGCCCACTGCTAGCAATCACCCGCAGATTTTGCGCCTCGGCTTGCACAAGACATTCGGGGTCAGTATCAATCATGACCACGTTTTCTCCCCGTTCTTGAAAGAAGCGGGCAATCAAAAGACTTAACGGATTACAACCCACAATCACTGCCCCAGTTACGTCTTTAGAAGTGATTTGCAACCATTTAGCAACCCAGCCAGCTGTTAGCCCTTGGCAGACAACAGTCATGATAATTGTCAGGAAAACTAAAGCTTTGATCGAATCACCGCCGTTAATGCCACGCTGTGTCAGAGAAATCGCAAAAAAAGAAGCGACGGAGGCAGCAACAATTCCTCTCGGAGCAACCCAGCTTAAAAACAGTTTTTGTCGCCAGTTTAAGTCACTGTTCCAGGTACACAAGAGGATATTAATAGGACGAACGACAAACATTAATACCAAAACAGTGAATAAACTACCCCAACCCAAAGCAAACACACTGGCAATGGATAAATCAGCAGCTAATAAGATGAATAGTACCGAAACGCTGAGAATTGTCAGCTGACCCTTAAAGCTCCTTAACAGGCGTTCTTCTGGGACTGACGAATTAGCAAAAACTGCTCCTGCAACTACTGTTGTCATTACTCCCGATTCACTGCGGATCATTTGCGATAAGGTAAACAGGCTCCAAAGTATCGCCAATACCACTAAGTTTTTTAGCTCGAATGACAGAAAACTAGCGCGTTTGAAAATCAAACTCATCAGATAACCGCCAGCACCACCAATTGCTGCACCAACACCCAGGCGCATCAGCAAACCGACGATCGCATTAATAGGGTCAGCATCGCCATTTAAAATCGTATCCAGGACGACGAAGGCGAGGATAGCTCCTACAGGGTCTATTATTACCCCTTCTCCTTCCAAGAGTGTTGATACTTGCCGATCTACATTAATTTGTTTAAGCAAAGGGCCAACGACGGTTGGACCTGTCACCACAACGATGGAAGCATAGAGAAAAGCTATCTTCCAGGGGAATTCACCCAGCCAGTGAGCAGCCATACTCCCACCAACCAATGTGATCAGCGTTCCTAGAGTGACGAGCAATTGTAAGCTGACTGAAACTCTACCTAACTCGCGCAGATCCAAGTTCAGTCCGCCTTCAAACAAAATGATTGCCGTTGCTAGGGCAACAATAACTTCCAATCCAATGCCTAGTAAATGGGGATGCAACAGTCCGATGCCATCAGAGCCAAAGAAGATGCCCAACAGCAATAACAAAACGATGCTGGGTATCCTAAAGTATGCAGCCAGCACTTGAGCGCTAATGCCTGCAAGGACTGCGATCGCCATCTGTAGGGTAATTTCAAAAGATGCTTCCATTTTGTAGATTTTGAGCGATTTATTTCAAAATCTTTAATAAAAAACCGTAGATACTAACTTTACACGGTACAACATTATACCCTTTGTCCATTGCTGAATTTAGCTTTTCTATTTGAGCGTCTCTTTAAATCCCCAGTGGCGGATGCTGATAAAGCCTGCGCCTTGCCACAAAAGCATCTACAGAATTCTTTTGGTGTCTCCATATCTTTATATCCTCTTCAAGTTTTTGCCTCCACCCAGTTTAGCCGCCACAAACTTTTTTTGGCAAAAGCTGTTGACAAAGGCTATGAAATTGGTTACCTTATAAAAGGTCTGAGTCCAATGCCCCCATCGTCTAGAGGCCTAGGACACCTCCCTTTCACGGAGGTAACGGGGATTCGAATTCCCCTGGGGGTACTGAAAAACAATAAAAAGCAAAACTGTTTTTGAGTAAAAATCTACAAAATTAAACTATCATTCAGGAAAAAGCCTGAATGATACTTGAACTATATGTAATGTTTTGTGCTGGCTAACTCTTCTACACGTTGGTGAATAGCCAGGAGATTTAACCGCAAATCTTTACTAAGGCGGTTTTCAATGATTCCCACTGGCATAGTGAGTTTAGGCCAAACTTGAATTGTGTAAAAAAGATTTGTTCCTATACATTCACCAAGGGAATAAGGCTCTAAGCACCAGCTACCAGAAAAGCCTTTAAAATCTCCCTCCACCATACGGAAGTTAATTTCTTTGGGGAAGTATTCTTCCAAATCCAGAACTACCCGCGCACTAAAGTTTAAATTCAATAAGCGCTGGGAGCCTACTTGCTCGAGTCTAATTCCACCATTGGGATGCTCAATTAGACGACTCTTAGCAAGGTTGGGAAGAAAGTCAGGCAAAGCTTCATAATTTGTCAGAACCTTCCAGATTTGTTCCACTGGTTGGGGAATTTGGACTTTAGCAGTGATTTGTCGCTGTCGCTCTGCAATTTTTTCAATTTGAACTTCTACCTTAACTGCCACAACTGCATCAGCAGTTAAATCCCCTTCGAGGTTGATGTCATCACTAGCAGACTGGAGATCAAGGTTCTCTGTTGTGTTCTGTTTTTTAGTCACTTTCAGAATTATGGTTTGCTTTCGTCAGAAAATTGGGGCAGAGTCAAGGTGAAGCAAATTTCGCTGTGTTCAGAATCCAAAATTGGGAGACTTTCAACTGCGATCGCTCCATTCAAATGCTGCACTAAAGACTTGACTAAAGCAAGTCCCAAGCCAGTTCCTGGACTCCAGCGCCCTTTTCCGCGACGGAACTTGTCAAAGATGTAGGTCGCTTCCTCTTGAGAGATGCCACGTCCTGTATTCGTCACCTTTATGATAACTTGATCAATTTGGTGATCGACTTGGTGATAGGCTTCAAGGCAGACTATTGTATCATGCTGTGAGTATTTACAGGCATTTGTTAACAATTCTTGCAGGATACGGTCAAAACTCTCCAGTTCAGTTTGCAGTTTTAGCGATTCCTCTGGTAAATTTACAGAAATCTTTAATCCCTTCTCTGCGAGTTTTTTCTCGAAAGATGCTGCTATATTCTGAATTTTAGTATTTAAATCTATAGATTCTAATTGCGGAGCTTCGTGAGGCGACTCTAGTTTCTGGAGTGTTAATAAGTCATTAATCAAGTTAATTTCTTTTGTACATTCCTGCTCTAGGATATCCATATATCGAACCTGACGCTCTGGCGCAATTCCTGGCAAACGTAAGTTCCGAATTGACATCAGCATGTTTGTCAAAGGATAGCGCAAGCGATCGCTCATGTTGCTCATAAATTCATCTTTGAGTTCATTGAGTTTCCGCAGCTGCTCAACATATTGTCGGGTTCTTTCATGCAATTTTGCCTGGAGTTCCAGACTACTCTGTAGTTTCGCCGTTCGCTCATCTACCAAAGTTTGGACTTGGCGCAATGTCTGTGACTGAATTATGGCATTACTTACTTGAGCACAAACCAGTTCTACAAGATTTAATTCTGCTGCTTGCCAACAGCGAGTAACAGCTTGCTGTAGCACCAAGAATCCTAAGATTTTACCTTGACTCTCTAATGGCACTAATAAGACCGCAGGCAATTGCTCTATTGCAAATAATGGAGCAGCTGATGAAATGTCTTTTTGCTCTGTGTAATTATTGAAGATTACTGGTTTTGCAGAATCTATGAAGGCACGCTGGCATAAACCACACTCCGAAAGCAAGAAAGACTGATCTTCTAAGGTATCTGGTTTAGTAGTGCGATAAATTTGTGTTTCCTTAGCCCATTCACCAGCCACTCTAGCTTTCGCTTTAGGAATTTGTTTTTTAGCTTGAGTCCTAAATAATGGGTCTGTATATTTTAGTAGTATAAGCAAACCCCGATCTGCCTGTAGAGATTCGGCTGTAGAGGCGATAACTAACTGGAGCATTTGATTCAGCTCCAAGTTGCTACGACTCAGTAAAGTTAGTTGCTTGATCAAGCTTTGATACTGCTTGCTCTTTTGCAGATACTGTTGTTGATGAGCAATTAGCTGGGCTTGTGCTACGCGAGAAAAAGCGATCGCACAAGCCGACTCCACCTCTTTTAAGAGTTGTTTTTCTGATTCACTCCAATCATAGGGCTGGAATTTGATCAGACTAATCACACCGTTATTATTGCCACCAAATCGGGTGGGAATTGCCAAAACTGCTTTTATCGGTAGTGGCAAATATTGACACCCAATTACCAGACTGTTCTGAATGATGGAAATATCTTCAATAGTCAATGGTTCAGCAGCACATTGCAGCACTGGCGAGTGCATCAGCAACTGTTCCATCGAAAACATCTCTTCTGGGTGTGGTAATGCTAGATACTCATCAGCACACCAATTACTAGTAGTCGCTTCATCGGATACCTCACCCGTTACTGAAACCAAGCAGCAACAATCTACTTGAAAGACAACTCCTAGCAATTGGGCAATATCTTGCAGCATCAATGCTGTAGCTGAACTATTGGCAATGATTTGGTTAATCTTTTGTACCAACTTGTGGACAGGTTCTTCCTGATGCTGCATCAGCTTGACTTGATAAGGTTGTAGTCGATCTATGTCATCTACATAATGTGGCGGCGATGATAAAGGCTTTTTCATTCTTGGCACGCCCTCGGATAATAACTCCATTGTTTTTGCACCCAACCGATTGGCATATTCTTCACCGTTAGTTGTGTTGCTCTACCTTGATAATTCACAAATCTTGTATGAATACTTTCTCTCACCTGTTATAGCCCTTTTCTATGGGAGATGGCCAAGTTCTCGTTATATTAAGCAAATTGCTACATAGGTAGTGAGATACTTAGAATATTCTAAAATGACTCAGCCTGATTATTTTTGGCTGCTTTATCTTCTTTATATTGAGATAATTAACTAATTTTGACTTACAATATCCTGTCTGTAAGTATACATAAACCGTAATTTCTCTGGAATCTTAGGAAAATCCCCCTGCCATAACCGTAAAAACACTGGATCTATTTTAAAGATTTTGTAAAATTTTATTTTTATTTTTGTCTGAAAATTATTAAGAATAAGTTTTATTTATTAGATAAAATAAAGCTAAATTCTGAATGCAGCCCAATTATTTAGCAAAAATAACTGAGCTGCATTGCTTGAATATAAAACTATCCAGCCAAACTCTCGACACTCAGAGGAACCATATCGCCATTCCTGGTCAGCCCTAACAACATTGGTTCTTGGGGTTGAATTAGTTGACCTGTTAGTACACAGCGTTCTTCTTGGTGAGCTGTGGCAGCGATGCTAGCTCGAATGTCGGTTCGGGAAAATCGAGGCTTCCATTCACCTGATTTTTGCTGTACATAATTCCAAAGGATATCTCGGATTAAAGCTTGATATCCCTGATTGCCAGCTATTTCTTTGAGCTTATCTTTGAGTTCGCGCTCTAGGCGGATGCTGGTAACTTCCATATCGGTGGTTGGGGTGCGAGCGATGGTATGCATCACTATTTCTCCTTAAAGGTATAGACAAGATAGTAATACAAGTGTAGTATGTTTAAAGCGATATTCAATAGGTGAAATTTTCTGTGAAATCCATTTACCCCATCTTTACTTCAATTTTGTGCGCCATCAATTGCCGAACCGGTTGGGAATCGGCTGCTATGGAAGTGGAGTATTTATTTATGGGCGATGGTAGCCGAAATCATGGGCAAATCACAGAGGGTAATTATGATTTTAGACATCTCAGCATTAGTGCGCTGATTGCAAAACCAGAACTAGATGAAGGAACGGGGGGGTACAGACAAAGGAATACTGTACCGATATGAGACCAGAAAATTTTCCGGTCAATTTTAACCCCCGCTTCACCGAAAACTTGAAGCGGGGGTTTTTTTATAAGGAGTTAAGCTGTGACGATATCTTCAATGCGCGGCGCGAACGCAATGCAAGTGTTAGAGCAATCTGTGGTGGTGTTTTCTCAAAATTACTTGCCACTGTGTCGGATCAATATCAAGCGGGCGATTGTGCTGTTACTAACAGACAAAGCTCAACCTCTGGGTTTTAGCACAGATGGCGGATGGCAAGTTCACTCACCCAGTTTGGTAATTGATGTGCCAAAACACATTCGCTTAACAGTTGCTTCTAATGAGCGGATGTGGAAAGTTCCGCCAGTGAATCGGCGGGAAGTGTTGCGACGAGATCATCACACTTGCCAATACTGCGGTAGCGGCAAACATCTAACGCTAGATCATGTGATGCCGCGATCAAGAGGCGGTTCTCACACTTGGGATAACGTAGTCACAGCTTGTGAGAGATGTAACTCCCGAAAAGGCGATCGCACCCTGTTTGAAGCTGGTATGCAAGTGCGTACCAAGCCAAAAGCACCAATCCACCCGGCGATTTCTTTTGCTGAACAGTTTTGGATAGATATGCAAGGAAGCCTGGAATAACAGGAGAGCATAAGGAATGCTGAAATTAACTTATACTGAAAGCAGTTTTGATTTAGAATGTCTCACTCTGTCGCTAGAAGAATGGGTAGCACAGCGAGTGATTTTAGCCCTGCGAGTTGGGCAAAGTTTATGCATTGAACCCAGTACCGCTTCCTTTTTGCTTCCTGTTGATTTGCCAGGAGTAGAAGTGCTTAAGGCTGAGGTAAAAAGAGATGACAGAGAAATCATTGCCCTTTGTGCTTGCGATGCCGAATATATGGAAGTCACCCTGCGCGGTTCTTGGCTATTAGATAGTTCTAAGGATGCTGTAGGTGTGTTTTTCACCACTATGAGCGATCGCGCTGAGTTCTTTTTGCATAAACTCTGGCAAGAATCTCAAGCTTGTGCTTCTGTCATGAGCGAATAAACGAAATAGTAGGGTGAATCAATTTTGGATTTTGGATTATTCAATCTAAAATCCAAAATTTAAAATCTAAAATTCGGGGAGTAATATTTCTCCCCGTTTATTGCGCCATTTTTAACAATTCGGGAATTGTCACAAATCGGTAGCCTTGCTGTTTGAGTCCGCTGATGATTTGTGGCAAAGCTTGTACAGTTCTTTGGCGATCGCCACCACCGTCATGCATCAAAACAATAGAACCTGGTTTCGCGCCTTTCAGGACATTATTTACAAATGCTTGTGGTTTGGCGTGAGGATCGGTATCAGCTGAGGTTAACGACCACATAATAACAGCATCTTTTTGGCTTTTGGCGTAAGCGGCTAGTCCGTTGTTTAAAAAGCCTCCAGGAGGACGAAACAGTGCAGTTTTGACTCCTGTAGTTTTGTATATCAGATCGGCTGTGCGATCAATTTCACTCTTGGCTGTGGCTTCATCCATTCGTCGATACCAATGATGCCAAGTATGGTTGCCAATGGCGTATCCCTGGGCTACCTCACGCTTGGCTAGGTTGGGATTTGCTTGCAAGGCTTGTCCTACCCAAAAGAATGTTGCCTTAACATCATTTTGCTTCAGAATATCCAGCATTTCTAGGGTTGTCTTCGGCCAGGGCCCATCATCAATGCTTAGAGCAATAACCTTCTCGTTGTTCTTGGGATGCACCTGATAAACTGTTTTTCTCTGAAATTTAGCTGGGACTGTAAACGTAGGGTTTTCTACTTTGGCTGATGGCAGTAGTTGGGCATTAATGTGGCCTTTTGCTGGATAAGCTTGAACTTGTGCAGTATGGATTTTGCTTAAAGGCTTGTTCAACCCCAATTGTGGGGTGATACTACAAGCTGTAATCGTATAGGCGATCGCGACAAAACTAATTATCTGTTGTCGCTTGAGGTAGTTGTTTGTCACGTCAGGCTTTTCAGGCTTTTAAAGATTCACCCAATCATAAGCTGTAGTTTGACTTTTCAGAGGGTTTAGCAAGCTCAAATATAAGTGCAGAAGCTTTTCTAGACAATTTCAAAAAATTTTTCTAAAACCCCTTGACACCTTTTGTAGTATTTTGTAGTATAAATGTAGTAAGCGAAAGACAAAGCTTTTCAAGGGTCAAAGTCATGTTCTACATACAACTAAAGGACAGGCGTTGGAATAAACCAAAGTCCCCAGTCAACAAAGCTGTTCCTACTTGCAAACCATTGGAAGTAGAAGCAATCAACCAAAAAAGTTTAAAGTTTGCACTCAGCAAAACCACAGAATACATCCGTAATACACAGCAGGCTTGCTACCTAGAGTTTCGGTTGTTTTTCTAACAGTTTCTAACAGTTAAAAGTAAATTTTCTGAACCTTGAAAACTAAATAAGAAATGGGCAAGTTCACCAAAAATCTGTGCCTATAAGCCTAAATACTAGGCACAGATATCAAATATGGGAGTATAGCTCAAATGGCTAGAGCGATCCCAGCTCGTGCGATAGGTTACGAGTTCGATTCTCGTTGCTCCCGTGTAGCCTTGTGGACGACTAGATAAGTCGCTGTGCTTCTCAAGCAGGTGCAACTTCTGTCGAGGCTCCCAAATAGCTGAGTAGCCAAGTGGTCGAAGGCGTCGGTCTGCAAAACCGATATCGTGAGTTCAAATCTCACCTCAGCCTCTGGTGCGATCGCAGCGTAGCTTAACCAGCAAAGCCCCAGGTTCATACCCTGGTATATGCGGGTGCAAATCCCGCCGCTGCCACCAAATGCAGGGATGGTGTAACAGTAACACCTCGTGACTCCAAATCCGATGTTCTAGGTTCAAATCCTAGTCCCTGCGTCAGACAATTTTAGATTAAAAAATTTAATCCAAAATCTAAAATTTAAAATTTAAAATTCAGTCAATTATGCCCTCGTGGACGAATGGTTAAGTCAGTGCTCTTTCAAAGCACAGATGCGAGTTCAATTCTCGTCGAGGGAATGATTATGGGTCGGTGGGCGAGTCTGGCTGAAGGCGACAGTCTGTAAAACTGTTCTTTTTTGCATGCAGGTACCCTTCCTTTCGGGACGCTCCGCGAACGGGAAGCAAGCTACAAATCCTGCTCGACCCACTATGGAGAGATGGCTGAGTGGCTAAAAGCGTCCTCCTGCTAGGAGGAAACGGGTAGTTTACCCGTCGCAGGTTCAAATCCTGTTCTCTCCGCTTTGAGAGTGTGGTGTAACTGGATAACATCTCAGTCTACGAAACTGAAGATTTGAGGGTTCGATTCCCTCCGCTCTCGTTCCATGATCTCTTCTTTTATCCTCCGGTAGCTCAGTTGGTAGTTAGCGCCTGTTTGAAAAACAGGAGGTCGTCGGTTCAATTCCGACCTGGGGGGCTTCGTTGCCTCATAGCTCAATGGTAGAGCAAGCGGCTGTTAACCGCGCAGTTGTAGGTTCGAGTCCTACTGAGGCAGCCTATCTAATTCATAATTACTAATTCGTAATTCGTAATTAAATAGGGGTTGGTATCCATGTTTCTATAAACAGCTTGTATGTTAGTCGCGGTTTAAATGCCCGTCACAAAACACAATTACGAATTACGAATTACGAACTACGAATTATTTAATGCCGGGTGGACGAATTGGTAAGTCGCATCGCTCTGAACGATGAGGTTGCAGGTTCAAACCCTGCCCTGGCAATAAAGCCCTGTGGTGTAATTGGCAACATAGCGCCCTTTGAAGGCGAAGATTCCAGGTTCGAGTCCTGGTGGGGCTGTCAAACTTTGCTCTTGTAGCCCAAGTGGAAGAGGCTGCCGTCTCAAAAACGGTATGTTGTGGGTTCAATTCCCACCAAGAGTACCAAAACTTGCTCCTGTAGCCCAATTGGAAGAGGTGACAGACTTAAAATCTGTTTCGTTGTGGGTTCGACTCCCACCAGGAGTACCAATACAAATTCGTAATTCGTAATTAAGAAAGTCAGATTTCATCTGGGTTTCCTGGTTTGAATCTGTTGCCGAATTTTAGAGAATTGGTACAAGCTCTCGTGGCGGAATGGAAGACGCACGCTTACCGAAGATCTAGTTTTTTGTAGGTTCAAGTCTTGTCGGGAGTACCAAAATATCTGGGTGTGGCGCAGTTGAGAGCGCGGGAGTTTTGGGAACTCCAGGTCGCAGGTTCAATCCCTGCCACTCAGACTTTGCCCTTGTAGCCCAACGGAAGAGGCGCTTCGCTTAGAACGAAGAGGTTGCTGGTTCAAATCCAGTCAGGGGTATTAGTGATTATGCGGGGATGAAGCAAGAGTGGCTTTGAGGTCTCATAAGCCTCATATCAGCAGGTGCAATTCCTGCCCCCGTCACCAAAATTAGTGCTGGTGTAGCTCAATTGGCAGAGCAACTGATTTGTAATCAGTAGGTTGCAGGTTCAATTCCTGTTACCAGCTTGATGTGGGTGTGATGTAACGGTAGCATGAGACCTTTCCACCGTCTTCGTGTGAGTACCCTTCCCTTCGGGACGCTCCGCGAACGGGAAGCAAGCTACGATTCCTCCATCTTCCTTTTTTCCACCTGAAGCCGAAAAGTGAGGCGCTGTGCTGATAACACAGAAATAGGAGGGGCAGTACCTCCCAGGTGGATTTATATCTAGTGTTGGTGTAAGGCTTGCGATGTAAAAAATATCCGATCGCACTTACTCATTTCTTATTTAAATTAACTAGGGTGGTTGGCATAACGGCTGTGCAGCGAGCTTTTAACTTGCAGAAATAGGTTCGACCCCTATACCACCCATTATGAATAGGAACTAGCGATCGCTAGTTGAGCATGTTGCAATAATATGTCTTTATCCAGAGCATTTACGGGATATTGCGGTGTTACTGCCAGTAGTTTATCGATTCTTTCTTTGGCTGCTTCCACTACTGATTCGTCTAAGTCACCCTTGCTGAGGGAATCAACGAAATCTTCAGCAATTTGATAAGTTCTTTCAATAGATGATGAATTAATATTACGCGAAACAATAAATACGTCACATCCTGCATGAAATGAGCGTGCTACAGTACCAGCTTTAATAAACATATCTGAGATCGCTTTCATATCTAAGTCGTCAGATACAATCACTCCTTCAAAGCCAAGTTCCTCTCTAAGTATAGTTTTGAGGATAGCCTGGGAAAGCGTTGCTGGCACATCAGCATCTATCTTAGGAAATAAAATATGAGCAGTCATGATTAAAGGAATCTGTACTTCGACTAAAGCTTTGAAAGGTATAAATTCTCGAAGTCGCAGGTCTTCTATAGTTAGATTCAGTATTGGTAGCTCAATGTGAGAGTCTTCGCTAGTGTCTCCATGTCCGGGGAAGTGTTTGGCGCATCCCAAAATTCCTGACTCTTTAAGTCCAAGGTAGTACTCACGAGCATCTTTTGCAGCAATTTCGGGAGTGTTACCAAAAGCACGAGATCCAATCACGGGATTGTGAGGATAGGAAAAAACATCTGCTACAGGTGCCCAAGATAAATTTATTCCCAGTGATTTAAGTTCTACTGCTGTGGCTTTTGCTACTTCGCGAGCGTGCGATCGCAGCAATAACGCATGAGGAAACCGCGTAATCGGCAGTGGTGTACGAATTACACGACCTCCTTCATGATCCAAAGTCATAAACATGGAATCACGTTCAGTATATTCTCGTATCTGGTTGTTCAAATCTTTGAAGCTTTCTAGCCAAATCCGATATGAGGTGGCATCCAAAAAGTTCTTGGCGAAAAAGATTACCCCAATCGGTCTCAGTTCATTGAGAGCACGTTTATCATCATCGCTTAATGTCGTGCCAGAAATACCTAGAATTAGGTGATGTCCAAAGCACCTTAGCTCCTGCGATATTGGCATAATCCTTTACCTATACTTGTGTAGCAAACAACTGGGATATTCAACCGATGAAGACATAAACCCTGATTCTACACCCTTATGGAGAGTGGGAACTTTTAAGAAGCAGAAGGCAAAGAATTTTTTGTTTGTTTTCCTACTTGTTGAACAATACTCTATATTTAATATCCTTCAACCTCTTAGTAACTCTTTAAAAAAGACTGACTTATAAAAAGAAACAGTAAATATTATCTCCGCAAATATTATTCATTATTTCATAATTTAGAGCCAAATTACATGATATTACTTACGTAAGTATAAATTAGTTTTACCGCAAAAATCCTTTTGCGATATTTTTTTGGGGTCACTCTGTGAACGCATCCTACTATATAAATCTCAGGAGACTTATGTCTAAAAGTTTATTCAACAACTTTCTAGATAGAACTTTTTCCAAATTTTATAATATTTTTTATGAAAATTATAAAGGATTGACTAAAAATCCGAGATGGCTTTTAATGCGTAAAATTGCCCGATTTAAAATTGGGCGAGCTATAATTATATTTCTTTTTTCCCCCTCAAATCAATTATATTCATCAGTTATCAATGAGAGCAATAGTTGTTTTCCAAATGTAAGTGTAGACGACGTTGTGAACATCCTTAAAACTGAAGGATTATATTTGGGAATTAATTTACCCCAAGATATTGTTAAAGAAATAGTCGAATTTGCTCATTCAACAGTTTGTTATGGCAATCGAAAAACAAATATGGGTTTCTTTTATCATCAAAAAGAACAAGCTAAAATCAAGTCAGGAAAAAATTTTATTATCGGTAGTTATTTTAATACGTCTTTGCTTTGCCCTGCAATAAAAAAACTTCAAAATGATCCAAAGTTATTGGCAATAGCTGCTAGATATTTAGAGGCTCAAGCAGTACATCAAGGAAATATGATGTGGTGGAGTTTTTCAGGAGAAACAACGTATCATGAAAAAAGCCAAGCTGCTCAATTGTTTCATTACGATATAGACGATTATCAATTTCTAAAGTTTTTCTTTTATTTGACTGATGTAGATGATAAAAGCGGGCCTCATATCTGTGTTCGTGGTAGTCACAATAAGAAGAAGCTGTCACATCTTTGGCTACGTAAACGAGAGACAGATGAAGAAATCATCGATTATTATGGTTCTGAATCTTTAGTAAAGATTTGTGGCAAAGCTGGTTTTGGATTTGTGGAAGATCCGCTTTGTTTTCATAAAGGAATTACCCCTACTCACAAAGACCGTTTAATATTACAAATAGAATTTGCCCGAACTGACTATGGAATGCAGCACGACTTCCGAGCATCTTCTCTACTGAAATGTATTTAAATAACTTATGTGGTAATGAGTTTACTCTTTAGTTTCTACAATAATTTTTACCTTGATATCACAGCAAAAATACTTACTAAGATATATCTTTAGGACTTACGCAAAAAACCTCTCAAACTCTTATTCCTCCGTGTCCTCTGCGTCGCGCAGCGTCTCCCCTTGGGAGACGCTGCGCGAACAAGTCGGGAAACCCGCAAGGGCGCACTGGCTTCTCTGTGGTTCGATTTTCCGTTGCTTGTGCGTAAGTCCTGATCTTTAGTCTTTAATTTTACACAAGTTGGGTATTTGCCGAGCAAAAGTATCCTGGAAATCAACTTGTAGTCTTTCACCACTGTCTGAGATATTTTAGCAGAGCAGATACACAGATTACCAAAGAAATCAACTAGTTTAAGACCATGTTTTAGATTACTTATTTTAATTCAAAAGAATTACTTTTGTTTTACCAAATTTACTGTATGTAAATCTAGATTAAATACTTGCTAAAACCTATTACCAACAATGGTATTGGCAATTTTGTTGGACAGGTACGTGTAGGTAAAATTCCCTTTTACAAAAGTTTTTTGGGGAAGCAATCGGACAATAACTGCCAAATGTTACGGATTGCAACGTATAATGAGAATCGACAAAACCATTAAGAAATATTGAAGGGCATTAGGGTTAAATGCGAGTAGCGATCGCGGGTGCTGGTCTAGCAGGACTTTCCTGCGCGAAATATCTCACGGACGCAGGTCACACTCCCATTGTCTTGGAAAGCCGGGACGTATTGGGTGGTCTTGTTGCGGCGTGGAAAGACTCTGACGGCGACTGGTACGAAACCGGGTTACACGCCTTCTTTGGAGCATATCCGAATATGCTCCAATTGCTCAAGGAGTTAGGCATTGAAGATAGACTCCAGTGGAAAAATCATACGTTGATTTTCAATCAACCAGACAAGCCTGGGACACTCTCACGTTTTGATGTTCCAGATATTCCATCTCCTTTTAATGTAATTGCGTCGATTCTTCGCAACAAAGACATGTTGACTTGGGAGCAGAAGATTCGATTTGCAGTTGGCCTACTTCCAGCAGTGGTTCGGGGTCAGAAGTATGTTGAAGAGATGGACAAGTACAGCTTCTTAGAGTGGTTAAAGAGGCAAGGTGTTGACGAGCGGGTAACTAGTGACGTTTTTATCGCCGCATGTAAAGCACTCACCTTTATCAATCCTGATGAAGTTTCGGCAACAATTCTGTTAACTGCACTGAATCGCTTTCTGCAAGAACGATATGGCTCCAAGATTGCATTTTTAGATGGTTCTCCCACAGAACGTCTATGCAGCCCGATCGTAGATTACATCACAGAACGCGGTGGAGAAGTGCGGTTGAATTCCCCCTTGAAAGAGATTTTGCTCAACGCCGATGGCACCGTTAAAGGATACTTGATTCGAGGCTTAAATGGGGCAGAAGATGAAGTTATCACAGCAGATTCCTATGTATCTGCCATGTCGGTTGATCCTCTGAAGGTGATGTTGCCTAAACCTTGGAAGCTTATGGAGTTTTTCAAGAAGCTAGAAGGTTTGGAAGGAGTACCAGTGATTAACCTGCATTTGTGGTTTGACCGGAAACTTACAGAAATTGATCACTTGCTTTTTTCGCGATCGCCCCTCCTAAGCGTTTATGCTGATATGAGCAATACCTGCCGTGAATACGCCAACCCCAATCGCTCAATGCTGGAATTAGTTCTAGCTCCGGCAAAAGATTGGATTGCCAAATCTGATGAGGAGATTGTGGCTGCAACGATTGCTGAGTTGGAAAAACTTTTCCCCGACGACTTTGGGGGAGACAATCCAGCAACATTGCTAAAATCTCATGTGGTGAAAACGCCGCGTTCAGTTTACAAAGCGACCCCTGGTCGTCAACAGTACCGTCCCGCACAAGTTACGCCCATTGCCAACTTCTATCTAGCCGGAAGTTATACTATGCAACGCTACTTAGGCAGTATGGAAGGTGCCGTACTTTCTGGTAAGCTGACAGCGCAGGCCATTTCTGAGGCTCTCCCGGTAGCAAATTCCTCAAACCTGCAAACGCTCACCCGACCGCCCGCAACGAATGCTGCAACTGCCTGATTCCCCCCCGCGCATGAAAACGCTGGTCTCTGTAGACGAGTCATACAAACTTTGTCGGCATCTCACAGCAAAGTATGCCAAGACTTTTTACCTGGGTACTTTGCTCATGAGTGCGGTAAAACGTCAATCTATTTGGTCAATTTACGCTTGGTGTCGCCGTACAGATGAATTGGTAGATGGGCCCGCATCTGCTATTACCACGCCAGAAACCCTAGACCTATGGGAACAGCAGCTGGAATCGATTTTTGCGGGACAGCCATTAGAAAATTACGATGTCGCTTTAGTTGATACCCTCCAGCGCTTTCCGATGGACATTCAGCCCTTTCGGGATATGATTGCCGGTCAGCGCATGGACTTATATCGCAGTCGTTATGAAACCTTTGAGGATTTATACCTTTACTGTTACCGCGTTGCTGGCACTGTTGGCTTAATGTCAACAGCAGTTATGGGTGTAGATAGCACTATATATACCGCTCCGTGGTGCCAGAACAAACAACCTTATGTTCCCACAGAAGAAGCGATCGCTTTGGGAATTGCCAATCAACTTACCAACATCCTGCGGGATGTGGGAGAAGATGCCAAACGGGGACGGATCTACATTCCCCTTGAGGACTTGGCAAAATTCAACTATACCGAGCAAGATTTCTTCAAAGGTGTGGTAGATGATCGTTGGCGGGCACTCATGCGCTTTCAAATTGATCGGGCCCGCCAATTCTATAACACATCCGATCGGGGAATTACTTATTTAGCATCCGATGCGCGTTGGCCCGTGTGGGCAGCATCAATGCTGTACGGTCAGATTTTGGAAGTTATTGAACACAATGATTATAATGTGTTCAATCAACGGGCTTACGTTCCTCAGTGGAAAAAGTTACGCACTTTGCCCCTGGCTTGGATGCGATCGCAAGTCCTTTAAAAAATTAGTCATTTGTCCCTAGTCCTTAGTCCTTAGTGTTCTATAAATAACTAATGAGTAATGACTAATGACCAATGACTATTGACTATTAAAAGTAAGTCTGTTAATATTATTATTCGTGAGTCATGGAGAGGTGGCTGAGTGGTCGAAAGCGGCAGATTGCTAATCTGTTGTACGGCAGGCAACTCCGTACCGAGGGTTCGAATCCCTCCCTCTCCGTTTTCCACCCTCTGATACACAGAATATACTCTGTGTAATGCAATAATATTAATCTATTGGTAAATATTTCTACTCCCAAAGATGGATGATATGATTTATCCTTTGGAGTCCTGATAAGATCCAGCTAACTTACATATATAGTTTGCATCTTACTTTTAGGCTCCTAAATATCTGAGGAGTAAAAATTACTGATGAGAAAAATTAGTGCCGTCTTAACCTTCAGTATAGCTACCCTAGCAATTGGGTTTTTAGTTGGGGCTTGTGGTGATCATAGTACCCCCAATGGCACAGCTAACACCGGAAGTACTGCTACCCCAGCAGCAAACTCAACTACTACAAGCAGTGATAAAGGGTTAAAAATCGGTTCCTTGCTACCGACAACAGGCGACTTGGCATCTGTCGGACAGCAGATGCTAGGTTCCGTCCCTTTACTTGTCGATACAGTCAATGCTTGCGGTGGGGTGAATGGTGAACCAGTTACCTTGGTGCAAGTAGACGACCAAACCGACCCCAGAGCGGGTGCTGCTGGGATGACCAAACTAGCAACTTTAGATAAAGTGGCAGGTGTAGTTGGTTCCTTTGCCAGTAGCGTTTCTAGTGCAGCAGTCTCCATTGCCACGCCGAATAAAGTCATGCTGGTTTCCCCTGGTAGTACCAGTCCTGTCTTTACTGAAAAGGCCCAAAAAGGCGACTATAAAGGCTTTTGGGCGCGAACTGCTCCCCCCGATACCTACCAAGCACTAGCTTTAGCCCAACTTGCCAGAAAAAAAGGTTTTAAGCGAGTTTCTACAGTTGTGATTAATAACGACTATGGCGTTGGTTTTGAAAAAGCATTTGTCCAAACTTTTGAAAAATTGGGTGGAACCATCGTTAATAAAGATAAGCCTGTCCGCTACGATCCAAAAGCCCAGACATTTGATACAGAAGCGGCTGCTGCTTTTGCTGGTAAACCAGATGCAGTCTTGGCAGTACTGTACGCGGAAACTGGTAGTCTGTTCTTGAAAGCTGCTTATCAGCAAGGTGTAACTAAGGGAGTGCAAATTTTACTGACGGATGGAGTAAAGTCACCTACTTTTCCCGAACAAGTTGGCAAAGATGGTGATAAATATATTTTAACTGGAGCGATCGGTACAGTACCCGGTTCCGATGGTAAAGCACTAGAAGCTTTCAACAAGCTGTGGAAGGATAAAAAGGGTGGTGCGCCAGGAGAATACGCTCCTCAAGCTTGGGATGCTTCTGCTTTATTGACATTGGCCGCACAAGCTGCTAAAGAAAATACAGGTGTTGGTATAGCTAGCAAAATCCGTGAAGTTGCTGATGGGCCTGGCACGGAAGTTACCGATGTCTGCGAGGGATTGAAGTTACTTAAAGATGGTAAAAAGATTAACTATCAAGGAGCCAGTGGAAACGTAGATGTTGATGCTAACGGCGATGTCGTTGGTGTTTACGATGTTTGGACAGTAGGAGACGATGGCAAAATCAAAGTAATTGATAAAGTTACCCCGAAGTAAAAAGTTAGGAGTGGAGAGTTAGGAGTTAGGAGTTATGAATTAAGAGTTGGGAGTGAAGAGTTATCAGTGAAACATTACTAACTCTTAACTCCTAACTTTTTACTTTTAAAAGCCAGTAAAGTTGTAACCAACTCCTAACAACAAGCCAACATCAGTTTCATCGAAAAATCCGGCATTCACAGCAGCCGTTGCTGTGAATTGAGGAGTTAGAGGCACATCAATGCCACCAGTTACCAAAAAAGCAAATTGCGAATCATCACCAGTTTTGTAAGCTGCACCTACTCCAACGTAAGGTGCGATCGCTAACGGTTCGCTAAAAGCATCTGCTGATTTGAAGGTAAAATCATAGGTGACAGGGAGTAAAATTGTGGTGTTATCCCCAAATACGGCTGAGGGTCGCACCGATATAGCATTTGTCAGTCCAATTTTGCTGACCACTGCGAAGTTCCCATCGCCCAAAGATGTGTCACCACCACTCAAACCAATGTTAGCAGCGACGCCAATATAGCTGCTGCCGCCACGAGTAGTTCTACCTAAATCAATATCCGATTGCGCTACTTTAGGAGCGGATGGTTGAGAAGTCGTTTCAGAAGTCGTTTGAGAAGTAGGTTGCACAAACTTAGAGGTAAGCGTTGCAGATGAGGTTGCCACTGTGCCTGGAATGGGTGTAGGCGTTACACTGGCGTTTTCCTGTATCGCAGCGTTTGGGGACTGCTGTACCTTAGCTAAATTTGTTGCTGTAAATTTTTCAGTTGTTTCTGTAGAGAGATTTTGGCTTACAGTGTCTAGTTCTGTACTAAACTCGTTGGCAGACGCTACGGTTGCGGAAGAGTCAGTTAATGCTTGACTGCTCACCTTGTCAACTGTCTGGCCACTTGCAGATAAGCCGCTACTCAGGACTGTAAGAGCAGCTATACTTGGCAACCAAAAAACACCTTTACGAAAAAAAATAGTATTCACGTTCACTCCTAAAACAATATTGCCACGAAAAATAAAGGGTTTTGTTGATTAAAGTCAATCAATTTGGGCAATACTCAAAATTTAACATCAAAAAATTGGTTTTTCCATTCTGACTTTACTGGATTTATCTAGTTAATATTTACTATCAAAAAAAATATAAATACTATTTTTTAAATATCTGGAATTTGGCAGATGACAAAAATTATTTTTGCTTTATACATAGAGTCTATTTTTTAAGAACACCATTAGGATTGCGAAAACTGTTAACAAAAAACTTAGCTTATATCAACACCTAACTCTTTTAGTTTTTGTGCTAACTCCGTAGTACAAGAAAAAAGGAGATATTCCAAGTAGCAACTACAAAATAAGGGCTTCCCGTAGCCTATAGTTGGTGTATTTCCGTCATGCTGTACTAGAAATTGCGTTTTGTAACAAAAAAAGTTAATTGTAAAGTTATATTACGAAGCTTGCAAAAATATTTAGAAATTGTCTACAAGGCAAACATAGTTCTAACGTAGAACCTATTAGGAGAGACTTGAGGCAAATGTGATGAGCGGAAATAATATTCAAAAGTATCGGTTTGTCTGTACCCTGACTTTTGGTGACATCTACGGTCAAATAATTGTTTGGTTGATTACAATTACCCTAAGTTTGGCATCAGCCTTGGCGCTTATGGGTGCCAAGCGGCCTGTGTACGCTTTAGCAACAGCTGGCCTTGTCGTTCTGCTATCGCTACCTTTCTTGTTGTTTGCGTTTGTCACTACCTTGTTAAATCATATTGAAGTCGCTCCTGTAGGACCTGGAACCAAAATGGAACCCATACCAGGTAATGTGTCTCAGCAGCAACCTGTACAAGCGAGTAGCTGAAGAGTTAGGAGAGACGCGATTAATCGCGTCTGTACAGGAGTTAAGAGTAGAGACGCGATTAATCGCGTCTGTACAGGAGTTAGGAGTTACAAGTGAACACCTAACTCTTCATTTTTAACTTTTCACTCGTAATTTTAAAATTTGTAATAGCATCCCTGTCTATAGGCAGGGATTTTTTTGTAAAAATGTAACGTACTACCTGATTAATCACCTCTCTACAATAGAACAGCAGTGGTATGCAATTAGGGGCTAATTATGCTGGAACACGATGTGATTATTGTCGGGGGTGGATTGGCAGGATGTCGCGCTGCTGTAGAAATTGCCCGTACTGACCCTAATTTAAATATTGCTGTGGTTGCCAAAACTCACCCAATTCGTTCCCACTCGGTGGCGGCTCAAGGTGGTATGGCTGCATCGCTGAAAAATGTTGATTCAGAAGATAGTTGGGAAGCACATGCTTTTGATACTGTCAAGGGTTCTGATTACTTGGCTGATCAAGATGCTGTAGCAATTCTCGCCCAAGAAGCGCCAGATGTGGTAATTGATTTGGAACATCTCGGCGTTTTGTTCTCTCGCTTACCGGATGGGCGCATTGCCCAACGGGCTTTTGGCGGACATTCCCACAACCGCACTTGCTACGCAGCTGATAAGACCGGTCATGCGATTTTGCACGAATTGGTGAATAACCTGCGGCGTTATGGGGTGCAAGTTTATGAAGAATGGTATGTGATGCGTCTCATTTTGTCAGAAAATGAGGCCAAGGGTGTGGTGATGTTCCATCTTTTGGATGGACGTATAGAGGTAGTGCGAGCCAAGGCGGTGATGTTTGCCACAGGAGGGTATGGTCGCGTTTATAACACTACCTCTAATGATTACGCTTCTTCTGGGGATGGTTTGGCAATGACTGCGATCGCAGGTTTACCTCTAGAAGATATGGAATTTGTCCAGTTTCATCCCACTGGTTTATATCCGGTAGGTGTGTTGATTTCGGAAGCAGTGCGGGGTGAAGGGGCGTATCTAATTAATAGTGAAGGCGATCGCTTCATGGCTAATTATGCACCCAGTCGCATGGAACTGGCTCCTCGTGATATTACCTCACGAGCGATCGCTTACGAAATTCGCGCCGGTCGTGGTATTCATCTCAATAGTAGTCCTGGTGGCCCCTTTGTTTATCTGGATTTACGCCATCTGGGCAAAGAAAAAATTATGAGTCGCGTCCCCTTCTGCTGGGAAGAAGCACACCGTTTGGTAGGTGTTGACGCGGTAACTCAACCTATGCCAGTCCGCCCGACAATTCACTATTGTATGGGTGGTATCCCAGTTAATACCGATGGGCAAGTCCGCAGTAGTGGTGATGGTTTAGTTGATGCCTTTTTTGCTGCTGGCGAAACATCTTGTGTTTCTGTACATGGGGCGAATCGTTTAGGGAGTAATTCTCTGCTGGAATGTGTCGTTTATGGCAAGAGAACTGGGGCTGCGATCGCGCAATTTGTCCAAAAACGTAAGTTGCCTTCTGTAGATGAGCAACGCTACCTAAAAGAAGCCCAGCAACAAATCCAAGCTTTGCTAGAACAACCAGGAAAGTATCGCATTAATCAAGTCCGCCAAGCCTTCCAAGATTGTATGACAGAGTATTGCGGTGTTTTCCGCACTGAGGCCTTAATGAGTGAAGGACTACATAAACTAAAAGAAATTCAACAGCAATATCCACAAATTTATTTAGACGACAAAGGAAGTTGCTGGAATACGGAACTTGTGGAAGCTTTGGAATTGCGAAGTTTGATGGTAGTGGGACAGACTATTTTGGCATCAGCCCTAAATCGCCAAGAGAGTCGTGGCGCTCATTTCCGCGAAGATTATTCCGAGCGAGATGATGCTAACTTTCTCAAACACACAATGGCTTACTATTCACCAGCCGGAATTGACATTCAATATCGCCCTGTGGCGATTACCATGTTTGAGCCAAAAGAGCGGAAGTATTAACTGGAGTTTTGGGGGTAGGGTGATATAAAAATTTTCCTATTTCCCCACTTTCTATATAAATTTTTTATTTTATATATAAAATATAACTGCTTTTAAAGTCACTATCAGACTTTACTTTACCAAAAAATGTTTTAAAGCCATAAATATAAAATAGATGTTATAAAAACCTCACTGCATATCTTTGCACCGAGGTTTTTATAATCTTAAGTCTTACAGCCTATTTTTGAGTCCAAAAGAGTTTACCCTTTTCACCAGGATGTGCTGCTCCCTCTTTATTACGCCACTCGAAGTATATTTCAATTGGTAATTTTAGGTTTTTCATCAAGTGCAAAGTGTTACGCCATGCAAGATTTGCATCTACTCCCTGCACTGAAATGTTTGCCTTTGGTAGATAATGAAAACCATCTTCATTTTTTTCATCTTGAACGACATGGAAGCGGGTAAGTTGAATCAAATCCTCTATGGACATCCCTTGTTGAATAGCAATTTCGTGCGCTTTATCCACAATTCCATTCCAATTTGGCTTATCAATTTTCTGATCATTAATTAACGCCCGTAGCACTTTGGTGTGGCGCAGGTTGCTAGGAGTATCGGGGTCGAGAATTTTACAATCCTTTGTTTCAGAATAATTTCCAGTTTTAGAATAATCTTCTATTTTATAGTCTTGCTGAGATTTTTGACGTGCCTCATGTTCATTCAATAGCTTCTCAATAACAGTAAGAAGTGTGTCCTCTAAAGGGATAGCAATGGCTTGAAGCCGTTTGTAAATAGGATCGGGTATTGTAACGACTGGCATCATATTTTATATATTAAAAATTTGATTATATATAATATAGCATAAATATTTTTTACAACAATATTTATTTATATTTACAGTAAGTCTTTTACGGTATGGTGGAATTCGCTATGATAATGAATAACAGTGTATGCCTAATGTAGAACAGGCTCTTACCTGCCTCAGAGTATGCCAGATGCTCTCAAATGGATATCAGCCTATCCATGTATTTCGGTACAATCAGAATACCAAGACAGTATTTATCCTTGCTGGTGTAACTGAGAGCCTGGAAATTCTGATTTTCCAAGATGGTCAATGGAAGTTTAACGATGACGAAGCCTGACTTTAGCAGAATGAGCCGTCAAGAGCTAAGAGCCTACGTTTTGGCTCATCGAGAGGATGATGATGCCATTGAGGCTTTAATTAAACGGGGAAATCCTCATAGTCTAAAATATCCATTTCCTCAAACTGAAGAGGATTTCAGCGAAATGGAAGAGATACTTAAGAGAAAACTGGGTAGCAGGCCAGAAGCTGTCTAAAATGTCTTGGTTATAGTAAGAGAGTTAATTAGTAATAGCAATATTGGTCATCTATCCAGCTTTGTCACAACTTGTCTGGGACAAAGCATTACTAGTTGATTGCACCCTAATACTGCGTTGCAGGGAATAACTGATTCTCGTATCAGTCGTATATTTGATATTATTAGCGACTACGGAATTTGCCGTTAGACGATTAAAAATTGTGGACAGATGTAGTAACTCACTGATGTAAAATCCTGAAGATAGGAAAAGGTGATTAACAGAGTTTCAATACAATGGCACAGGATAGGAAGTCAACAGTTGTAATCACAGGTGCCTCTTCAGGGGTTGGTTTGTACGCTGCCAAGGCTCTTGCTGAAAGGGGCTGGTACGTAGTGATGGCTTGTCGGAATATAGCGAAGGCACAACAAGCAGCACAATCTGTGGGAATCCCCCACCAAGGTAGCTACACTATCATGCATATCGACCTTGGCTCAATGGATAGCGTTCGACAATTTGTGAAGAACTTCCGGGCAAGCGGGAACTCTCTAGACGCTTTGGTGTGCAACGCCGCAATTTATATGCCTTTGTTAAAAGAGCCACTGCGAAGCCCAGAAGGCTACGAGTTAAGTGTTGCTACAAATCACTTGGGACATTTCCTTTTGTGCAACCTAATGCTAGAGGATCTTAAGAAGTCATCTTCACAACCAAGGCTCGTGATTTTAGGAACTGTCACCCATAATCCAGACGAACTGGGTGGGAAGATTCCACCGCGTCCCGACTTGGGCGATTTGCAAGGCTTTGCAGAAGGATTTAAAGAGCCAATCTCGATGATTGACGGCAAGAAATTTGAACCCGTCAAAGCTTACAAAGACAGCAAGGTTTGCAACGTGCTGACTATGCGGGAACTGCATCGGCGCTATCACGAGTCAACCGATATCGCCTTCAGTTCTCTCTATCCGGGATGTGTTGCAGAAACGCCGCTATTTAGAAACCACTATCCTTTATTTCAGAAAATCTTCCCTTTATTCCAGAAGTACATCACTGGAGGATATGTGTCTCAGGAGTTGGCGGGAGAAAGGGTTGCTGAGGTAGTTGCCGATCCTGAGTACAATCAATCTGGTGCTTATTGGAGTTGGGGAAATCGTCAGAAGAAAGATGGTAAGTCTTTTGTTCAAAAAGTCTCTCCTCAAGCCCGCGATGATGAAAAAGGCGATCGCATGTGGGAACTAAGCGCCAAGTTAGTTGGACTGGCATAACCGAACAGAATGCAATAATTTGATTTTTACTTGATAATGACCTCTAAAGGTGAGGAAAGTGATGGCAAAGGTAAAACGCAGTGGTGGACAAGGTTTTGGGAAACCACTTAAACCACCTGGTATTGATGGTTCGTTTGAGTTTGAAGAACTTATTAACGGCAAACGAATCTTGGTAGCCAACGTAATTACAGATCCAGTCAAAGGGATTGGAGGTATGTTTAGACTGACAAAATTAATACCTCCCAATTCTTAAAGTTCGTAGGGTACGTTACACTCTGTTAGCGCACCGATGTTAATTGTAAAGATATGCGAGAAATTATCTAACCATTTTCGATAGAAACTGCTATGTCTTCCCTAAAGGCGCATTCCCAAACGCTATATGACACGGATTACCTGCAATGGATACAAACGACTGTGGAAAAATTGCAAAGTCATGACTACACGAACGTGGACTGGGAAAACCTCATCGAAGAAATTGCTGACATGGGAAGGAGTGAGCGTCGAAGCCTCAAGAGTAATCTGATTGTAATTCTAGTGCATTTGCTCAAATGGCAATTTCAGCCTGAAAAGAGAAGCGGTAGCTGGGAAGGAAGCATCATTGAACATCGTAGACGTGTCAAAGAAGCTTTAGATGATTCACCTAGTCTCAAATCCTATATTGAGAGCGTTTTTGCAGAGTGTTATGCACAAGCGGTTAAACAAGCAAAAGCTGAAACTGGTTTGTTAGTAGAATCCTTTCCTCTAGTGTGTCCATATCAATTACTAGAAGTCACAAATGATCAGTTCCTACCTTAGTAAGCAATGAATCAGCCTGTCTCTTTAAAGTTATACCTCTATATGCCTTACTCTTGACTTATATTTATAACAAATGTATAATTTACCTTCATAGAAGGGGAGTAGCTGCTGGCAAAAAATATAAAAGCCAGTATATCTGAATCAACATACTGGCGATGAGCCTGGTTCAGATGGCAAGTAATCAATATTTGAAAGCGAGACCTTCACTAAGTTCACACCGAAAAGTGTAAACTTGGTGAGGTCTTTTGGTTCTCATCAAGCTTCACATCGGTAAACGATTCTTCAGGAGCTTGAGAGAGTGTTAACAGCTTTTACCGCAGCTTTATTATTAATAACAGTTTCAGAGCTAGGCGATAAAACATTTTTTATTGCTGTAATTTTAGCAATGCACCACTCGCGGCGGCTGGTATTTACAGGTGTGACAGCTGCTTTAGCCGCGATGACAATCCTTTCGGTGCTATTTGGACAAGCGGTATCTTTATTGCCAAAAGTTTATATTCATTACGCCGAAATAGCTTTGTTTATCGCCTTTGGAATCAAGCTGTTATATGACGCTAGTAAGATGCCTCTTGCTGCTTGTGATACAGAAGTTGTAGAAGAGGCGGAAGCTGCGGTGAAAAAGGCAGATTTGCAGTTACCAAAGCAAAAGACTTCCTTAGCAATTATTATAGAAGCCTTTATATTAACATTTATGGCAGAGTGGGGCGATCGCACCCAAATTGCCACCATTGCCCTAGCCGCAGGTAATAATCCCATTGGAGTGACAATAGGGGCAATTTTAGGACATACCATTTGTGCTGCGATCGCAGTTATCGGCGGCAAAATACTTGCCGGACGAATTTCTGAGCGTCAACTCACCCTGATTGGCGGATGCCTGTTTTTAATTTTTGGTGTTGTTGCTGCCATTGAGGGAGTGTGAAGGAATGAAGCAAGGGAGAAATCAATTCAAAATTCAAAATTTAAAATAAAAGAACTTCTGCCTCCTGTCTTCAGCAAGAACTGCCTCCTCTGTGCCAATTCCCAATCCCCATTACTTCGGAGGATTTTTCAATGAAGGCGTGGGAGATGCAACAGGATTAGAGATGGGGGAAACCGTAGCTGCGTTCTTAATTTCATCTTTGTACTGAGGAGGTGCTAAAGCTGCGGCGCTATCAAACAAAAGTTTTGCATCTGCGTCTTTGCCCTGTTGTTTTAAGAGCATCGCTTTGGCCACAACGGGGCGAAAATCTTTGGGATCTTTCTTAATTGCTTGGTCATATACAGAGCTAGCTTGAGCATAGCGTTTCTGGGAAGCGTGAACAGAACCTAAAAGCACCTGCACAGCTACTGTATCTACACTTCCAGGCTGAATTGTATTTGCTTGAGCTGCCTTAGAAAGGGTTTCTTGCAGCAAACCAATAGCTGCTTCCGGGCGTTGCTGACTGATTAACAAAGCTACCATTCCTTGCAAAGCTTTCAAATCGCCTGGTTTCGTCTCCAAAATCGAGCGATAAGCTTGAGCAGCTCCTTCGCGATCGCCGATTTGTTGTTTGGCTTGAGCTAATAGCACTGAATATTCTGACTGTTCGGGATTCAGCTTGGCTAACTTTTCTAAAGGTTCAATGACAACTTGGATATCAGCTGGTTTAACCTCACTTTTTTCTTTTTGACTCAGTAATTGTAGCCGCGCCTGCAATAAGCCCTTAAGTGCAGTTTGATTTTCTGGTTCCCTTTGCAAAACCAGTTCATAACCCCGTACTTCGTCTTCCAGTTTTGATTTTTGGTCAGCAGAGGTCAAAGTGCCTCTGGTACTAGCGGTATTCTGGTTTGAGGGTGGCGTATTATTAAATGCTCCAATTATGGGAATCACCGAAACACCCACAAAAGCAAGAATTGCCACTGCCAAGACGACTTGAACTATCCAACGATTGCGCGGTTGAGACACAGTTTTGTCTTTCTCCTAAATTTTAATGACATTATCATTTACACAAATCGTAAAGTTAAAAATTTCCAAAACTTTGCGGAATACCGCCAATTGCCTGTGAATTTTATAACAATTAACTATTTACACTGCTAAAGTAAGTGATGACTTTAGGAGGAGCCGTCAGAATTGTAGCTATGATATGCTTCCCAAACTAGTGTAAAGGCGCTAAATTACACGTTTAGTGTTTATACACTCAATTTAGCGCCTTTAGTATTGTATAGAGTACCCTAGTGTGACTTTGTGAAAAGCAAATATACTTTCATCAGTCGCACAAATGCTCTTTCCAGCTGCCTTTGTAAAATCCCACAATGGGATGTGTCTGTGCCGCAAGGAGTTTTTATGAATTCCGACCTGATGCCGTTGCCTGAATCCTCCAATTCTTCTGCCTCTAACCAGGGCCCAACTAACATAGGACCAGCTGCTAATGTTCACATAGCAGCCAAGTCCTCTAAACCTGAAGATCCGCCTGTTAACTCCATTGAGACTGACTCAAATGGGAACTTAGTCAATCGACAGCAACCGATTCCACCTCCTAGTGAGCCGATGCAATATCGAGCGATCGGGTTAGTTAGGGGTCGCTATCATGCTAGTAGCGAACAGTTTACTCAAGGTACGCTACTGACTACAGATGGTGTAGAACTCAATGCCGTCCTCCTAGGCCGGATTATGAGCTTAGTCAAGAATCATTTAGACTTAGAAAAAGAACATTTGTGGGTAGTATATCCACGTACAAGACAAGAGAATGATACCTTGCACATCCAAATCGTTGGAGTTTGGGAGCCAGAAAATCTGGCAAAAAACTCAACAGATGAAGACGATTCAGACTTGGAGTTGCAAGAGTTAAAGACACCCGATGATGGCTTATCCGAAAACTCTCAACTAAGTACAATTTCCGTAATTCCCTCATCAGAAGTTGCAGATGGTGGTTTTTCTGTTCGTGGTGAGGTAGTATACCAATCTTTTGACGCTAAGAGCTTAGTAGTCAAAATTAGGCAGGCTGCACGCAAACCAACTGAGAAACCCAAGTATTTTAAGTTGAAATTGAGGGGTGTGCTGACCACCAAAGCAGTAGGAAAGTTCTGGGACTTCCAAGCCAAGCGAGAAGCTGACGTTTTGATAGTAGAAAAAGCTGAGGCGATCGCTGACTTGCCCAAAAAACGCAAACCACCATTCAAAGGTGGGCCTCGTGCTGGCGGTGGCGGTGGTGGTGGGAGAAAACCATTCCCCCCTAGACGTAGTGGCGAAACCCCACGTCCTATCAAGAAAACAGGCGCAGGCGGCGACTCCTCTATAGTGTCAAAACCTATACCTAAAACGCCTACTCCTAAGCCCATTAAGCGACCGAAACCGACTCAAGAGTAGGGAATTGGGAATTGGGGATTGGGATTAGGGATTAGGTACTGGGAATTTAGATTAAATATTAGGGTTCAACTAATTTTTTCCATTCCCCATTCTCCATTCCCCAATTTCCATGATCAAAAATCTGTCCGCCGATCTTGGGGTAGAAAAGATCGCTCCATTGGAATTGAGGAAACTGGTTCTGTTAAGGTAAATGTACCTGCTTCTATCCACTTTTTCAACTCTAGGGCGACTTGCCTAGAAAAAAACAAACTCGCTAAGGGGGCAGAGCGTACAGCTTTGCCCTCAATGGTGATCCGCCCGGATTTGAGTTGGGCGTAACTCACCAAACCAAAAGTAGGACGAACGCGCCGAGGAATGGAAAAATCCACTATTGGGGCTACCAAGTCTTGATCTTGGACGGCACAGTGTTTAATTACTTGTTCATTTAATACAGGCAGTGGTACACCAACACCTAACATCAATGAAGGGCCATAACTTTTGAAGTAACATCCCCGCACCCAGTGAGCATCCATTTGCTTGGCATCACCAATTAAAGCTAAAGTGGCAGAAGGTCCAATCGGTGTACGATTAGCTAAACGCTTTTGTAAAGGAAAGTGCTGAGTGCCTTCCCAAGCGACATAACCAATACCACCGCCTAAAAAAATTCGAGTACCTATACCAACGAGCTGTAAATCGGGATCGTTGAGTAAGGGAGAAATAGCACCAGGGTTAGAGTAAACAGCATTCCCCAGACGCGGTTGTAAAGGACCGAGATAGGTAAATAGGGGGCGATCGCCACCATTTACACCAACAATAAAATTTTGATAAAGATTGCGCGGATTGAATAAATAAAACTGATTAATCGTTTCACTGGTAATTGTAGTTTCAAAAGTTGCTCTTGGATAACAATCTGTTACCTGTCCTTGCGCTTTTACATATATAGATTTACCAGCGATCAAATCTTCGATTATATGACCGCCGCCGCGTTCTCGGACTTCTTCTCCCTCCGTCGTCTCCACAGCAGAACTCACACCCAAATATAAATCTACTGCCCCAAAACCAGAATATGCTGGTACACCATCTAACCAGCACCGACGAATTTTTATCGGTGGATCAGTGTGTCCGAGATTGATAATCGCACCACTTGATTCCATCGGCTCAAATGTGCCAGTGGTAATTACATCAACTTCTTTAGCAGCTTTAGTAACACCGATTTCTACAACTCGTGCTTTTAATTCTTCAGTTGTCAACACTACCGCACGTTGGCGGCTGATTTTCTCATTAATTTCTGCAATTGTTCGCATTTTATCAGTGCTAGCGTTTCCTGCTGTCTTCCTTTTTGAAGGATATCTTGATAAATCAAAGACTTTTGCATAATTTCCTCTGGATTTCTTCTGGAAATTATTGTCGCCAATCTCTACGCGACTGCTCAACATCCCAGATCGGATTAAAATTCACAAAAAAATAATTCAAGTATTGCAAAGTTCAAATCATATATTTTTTGGGAACTGCACGATTACTATGTAAAAAATATTTTTTATATCTACGTAAAATCACTATAGTAAAAGTCTTGCATTATCAATCAAATGTATGTATGGTTAGGATTGACTAGTCTCTGGCAAACTTGTCCTAACTTCCACTCCTTGAAAGCAATTTTACTTGTTGCGATTCATTATATTCCTACACTCCACCCAATAACGAATTGAGTAAAATGCAATGACTACTTCTGAATTAGCTAATCTTGAGCAAAGAAACCAAAGTAAGATTTCCAATAGGATTGAAAATTTTTCTTTTCCATCAAATGAGAAAAAGTTGTTTAACTTGAAGGTAATTGAATATTTATTACTTGCGGCTTTTGTATCTTCTGGACTACTTATTATTTTTCTTTCAGATGATAAAACAGTTGTAATCTCTGGAGCAGTATCTCTAACTTTTGTGTTTTTTTTATTGCTGATCAATAGACAAGTATTTCAGAATTATAAGCAGGTCACTTATCAGTCTGAACTCACCAAAAAAGCTGAACTCTATAGTTATCTATTAACCAATCCTAATTCCTGGGATAAAGAGACACTGACTCTGACAAGAGGGAAGGCTTTACAATACAGCCAAGACTTGATAGACGATTATAAAAAAATTAGAAGTGTATCAAGGAACCTTTACTATAGTTTGCAAATTGCGACAGTAATTTTATCAGGAGTCACACCAATTTTAGTTCTAGTAGACAAATTAGAAGCAGGACAAACTTGGCTTAAGTGGCTCCCTGTAATTTGCCCAGCTATTGCTTCTATAGTTGCTAGTATAGTTACCTCTTTTCCTTTCCAGAAGAATTCACTTGCCGCTAACACAGCCGTTGAATTGTTAGAAGCTGAACAAGAGAAATTTATCTTAGGAGTTACTCTGCCTTATCGTTGTTATGATGTGTCTGAGGAAACCCAACAGCAACAAAAGGCAAGTCAAGCATTAGAATACTTTATTGTTCAAGTGAACAACATTCATCTCAACCAATTGCAACAAACAAGTGAGACGCAATCAGAGAAGACAGAATCAGCTTCATCTAATGAGTCAAACAAAGCAGGAGCAGAGGTAACGAACCAGAAGGACACCTGATTAACTAATTGTGGTTACAAATCAGTCAAGTATTGTTCGTGGTTATTGTTTCAAATAGGATGTCTTCAGATTGACTTGAAAGGTTAAGATTCCCGACTTCTAAAAAAGTCGGGGATCTTATTGTTATTTCACTCCAGCATTGCTTGTCCTAATCGCTTGCGAATCTGCAACACTTCACCCAACTCGTGTCATGGAGGAACCGATAGGCATTTTGGTGTGCTTTCCGTGTTAATGGTAGCTGATTTGACTAAAGGTAGAGGACGCTTTAATGTTACCCAAGGGATGCTCAACACTGCCATTGGTGTTGGTGCGGGTTTAAGCAATGTGTTAGCTAGGTTTGTGGTTAAAAGTGCTAGTCACAATGTTAGTTTTTTGATTTTAGCAGCGATTGACTCCCATAGCATTAGTAAGTTTGTTGATACAAGTTGGGTTACTGTTTTGGTCTACCGCTAACTGTCCTAACTTTCATCCTGGCTTATTATTGGATTTAGTCATTGGTTAGAAAGTAGGAGGTAGGAGTTATTAATATTATAATTTAAACTTTTTATAGCATTTCCTAATAATAACGAGGTATAGCTTAACCTTACCTCGATAAAACTGTACTTTATCTCCCCTCTTCTTAGTAAGGAGAGAGGTTGGGGGTGAGGTTTTGATGTGTACTTCATGCACCTGGGAACCGCTATATCAACAACCTATTAAGATTCAAATCCTTTGTAGATACTTAAGTGGCACATCACCCACTAACCAAACACCATTATTGGAACAATAGAAAATGTAACCCGCTTCATGCATTGCCGCAGCATATACAATAAAAATCACTGGTTTTCCATGTCTTGCACCTACAGCTTGTGCTGTAGAAATATCCCTAGATAAATGGACATGGTGTCGGGACATTTGGCAAAGTCCTGTTTGCATAATTGACTCTACAGATTTGTGTCCCGTGCCGTGATAAAGCACATCTGGGGGGACAACAGGTTCCAATTGTAAATCAACTTTTACACTATGTCCTTGGTTAGCACGAATAAGAGTATCTGTAGAGTCAAAAGAAAAGCGTTGTTTATCGTTGGATTCAACTACCACCTGTAATTCCTGACGGGTAATCGGAAACTCGTTTTTAGCACAAGCGGTAAGTAATTCATCAACAATAACCCAACCACCAGGAGCAAGTTTAATTCCAATTGCATCGGGTGTGTGTCGTAGATATTTGCTGAGATATTTGCTGATTTTGACTAGACGAGAATCATTCATGTGATTGTGGTCGGCAGTTTATATTACAATTTCATACTTATATATTACATAAAATTTTCTTTTTTGATATTCAGGTGGCTAGCAAAAAAAGAGGGCATAGCTAACTTGTCAAGTTGCCAATACCCTCACGTAGATAAACTAACTTTTTGCAGTAGCGTATAAATCTAAGTTAGTGCCTGAGCAACTGCTGCCGAAAGTGACTTGTTTGCTGCTTGCTTCAACAATTCGGCTTTATCGGTCTGTTCCCAAGGTAAGTCTAAATCAGCCCGCCCAAAATGACCGTAAGCCGCGACGTCCTGATAAAAACGTCCGCCTCGTTCACTTGGTAAGTTACGTAAGTTGAAGGTATGGATAATCCCTGCCGGACGCAGTTCAAAGTGCTTGTTGATTAATTCCAGTAAGGTTTCTTCATCCACTTTACCAGTGCCAAAAGTATCCACCAGAATGCTTGTTGGTCGCGCTACGCCAATAGCATAAGATAACTGGATTTCAACTTTTTCTGCCAACCCAGCGGCGACAATATTTTTCGCCACATAACGAGCAGCATAGGCAGCAGAGCGGTCTACCTTCGTGGGGTCTTTGCCAGAAAAAGCGCCGCCACCATGTCGTGAATAACCACCGTAGGTGTCAACAATTATTTTCCGTCCTGTCAGACCAGAGTCTCCCTGAGGGCCACCAACGACAAATTTGCCAGTGGGGTTGACTAAAAAACGTGTTTCCTGATTAGGCTTAATTTCAATGTCGCCAAAAACAGGTTCGACCACTGCTGACCAGAGGTCTTGTTTAATTTTGGCTTGTACAGCTGCCTCATCCGTGATTTCCCCAATATTAGCTGTATGTTGGGTGGAAATTAGAATAGTATCAATACCTACTGGGCGTCCATCTTCATAGATCACAGTTACTTGGGTTTTACCGTCAGGACGCAGGTATGACAATTCACCTGTTTTGCGGACTGCTGCCAATCGGCGAGCAATGCGGTGGGCGAGACTGATGGGTAAGGGCATCAGTTCTGGTGTTTCGTTACTGGCAAAACCGAACATTATACCTTGATCGCCTGCACCAATTTTGTCGAATAGCTCATCACTATCTTGCTGGCGGGTTTCTTGAGCTGTGTTAACGCCTTGGGCAATATCGGGTGATTGTTCGTCTAAAGCCAGCAAAACGCTGGTGCTGTTAGCAGAAAAGCCATTATCGGCATTGGTATAACCAATTTCGGCAATTTTCTGACGGGCGAGATTGACAAAATTCACATTGGCTTTGGTGGTTATTTCGCCAGTGATTAGCACCAAACCGGTATTAACTACTACTTCAGCAGCGACACGGCTGCTGGGATCTTGTGTCAGTAGGGCATCCAGAATGGTATCAGAAATCTGATCGCAGATTTTATCTGGATGACCTTCGGTGACTGATTCCGAGGTAAATAGATATCGACGAGACAAAGAAAATTCCTCCTGACTTGAGCTTTTTGGCTAAAGTAAATATTTAACGTGAGTTGGATGAACCTCTCCCTAACTTGAATTAAAGTTCAAGCCTGCCTCTCTCTGACTTGGAGAGACATGGTTTTGTGTAGTAAAACCTCTTAGAGATGTTTTGATTCGGCTTGTTAGGCGAACACCATATAAACCGTTGAACTCACATTAATTTATGAAATCATAACAACATTTATACTTCAGTAGTTAGTATCTTCTGAATATTCATAAAAACTACTAGCTATAAGGTAAGTATCTATAGAAAAGATAAATCGACGCTAATCATTTTGTAGGTATAATGTATCTAATAACACAAAAAAGGGACGCTTGGAAGCGCCCCAAAAGATATCATACAAACACTGTTGCTTTTAAACCTGAACCGCTAACTTTGCTTCCGTAGCTGTTAAGCGCTCATAGGCAGCACGCATTTTCAAACCGGTAAGCACTTGGAAGAAACCAGTACCATTATTGGAACCTGGGTACTCGCGGTGCTGGAGTAACAAGTGAGTCAATTCACCTTGATATTTAGTGGATGTATTGCTGAGATGGGTTTCGATATAAATCACTTCTTCCAAGTTGTCAAATTGACCATCGACCTCTAGTACTGAGACATAGCGGTCGTAGTAAACATCTGAACCGTAGTACAGTTGCATACCAGGGTAGGAACAGGTCAGCTTGCGTCCACAAGGAGTCCAATTGATTGTTGATCCTTCATCAAATAGGTAGGTTGGATCAAAGCCTTCCTTACCTTCGCGTTGGAGCATACGTACTCGCAAGACTCTGCGCTCCGTGTCGTTTTTGATCAAGTTTGTGGGTAATACTTGGAGAACCACATCGGCAAATTCTCTTTGTGGTTCGATAAATTTATCAAAGTCAGGTTTGCGGGAATTGATTTGCGCTAAGACATCTTCGTAGCGATGACCACGTTCAGCCATATCTCGTTGGATTTTCCAGGCAATTTTGACTTCATCGCTAATGTCAAAATAAACACTAAAATCGATTAGCGATCGCACCCGTTCATCATATAAAGGATGCAGCCCTTCAACAACTATGATGTGATTCGGCTCTATCCGCTCCGGCGGATCAATCAAGCCAGTTTCATGATTATAAATCGGCTTATCAATCGCTTGACCACTTTTGAGCGCTTTAATTTGCTCATACATTAGGTCAAAATTGTTCGCCCTGGGGTCTAGTGCCGTTATCCCAGTTTGTTTGCGTTGTATACGATCCAAGGAGTGATAGTCATCCAAGCAGATGACTGTCATTAAATCTTCACCAAACAAATCTATCAAACGGCGCAAAAACGTAGATTTACCGCACCCAGAGTCTCCGGCTACTCCAATCAGTACCACGCGTTCCGGCTTACTTGTCATAAATCTCCTCTAAAATACTAAAATTGTGTCAATAATTTTTCACACAGCAGATTCTGAAGCCAGGAGTTTACCGCTTTGGTTTATCCTGCGTTCTTGCTACCTAGCACATCTATAAGACACCAAGCAAGTAGGCAACAAAAGTAATTAAGTTGCTACTCGTCGGACTAGCCTGAATTTTGGTGCCGGTAAGTATTTAATCCTAGTGGTATATTTGATTTTAACAGAAGGGGGTATCCCATACAAGATTGCTCTCAAGAAGAATTAGGGTGGTTAATAATCATTTTTTTCTTGATTTAGTTGTTAATTTAAAAATGGGGATCAGCACCGTCCGTCAGTGTTGCGCCTTTATCAGTCCGCTACTTGTGACTAGGAACAAGACTATAAGGTATAATTTATTATTACTGCGAATTTTTTGATGTTCCTAAATTGTAATTCTTGCTCGACAATACTTAATATATTCAAAGAAAAAATCTATCCAACGAATGAGCAAAGAACTTGCATTAGTCAAATTTTTGGCTGTAAATTTATAGATATGCTTATATAGAAGCGTTGACGTTATGGTCAAGTACTGATAAGGTTTGACAGATTTTTCACATGTGAAACTGATTACAGTTTAACATGGTTCTCTATATCGTTATGTTTATAGCTTAAGTTGTCCTAGTCATGTCATTATTCATAGACAGGTCATGCATATAGCTAACAATATTTTGAGATGTAGATTTAAATAAGTAAAACCAATCGGAAGAAAACCTTCCTTAGTTGGCATCTTTGGTTCACACTTTTAAAGTAGGCAAGCGCAATCGCAATTTTTGTAAAGTCAGCCGAGCAGTAGCTTCCACTAATCGAAGCAACCTTCATACAATACCTGACCCTTTAAGTTGCTCATTGGGTAATAAGGTAATAACTATCTTCCTGATGGGGTGGTAGTTAACGAAAAAAAGATTAAATTGACTCATTATTAACATTCTCCATAAGACTTATCCTTTACCTTAGAAGGTGAACAGGTGTGTTTTTTGCTATGCCTGCATGTCTTTGGTGAGTGTACTTAGCTAGGCATTAATTTAATGATGCCGTTTTTCCTTCATGGCTAGTTTTGTGAAACGAAAATCCGGTAAACTAAAGCTGGCATGAGATGGGAATAGTTTTTTTGAAAGACGGTTAAGTAAATTATCGGAGTGGTAGAACGAATGTACAATCAAGGTGCTGTTGAGGGTGCTGCCAACACAGAATTAGGTAGCCGCATCTTCCTTTATGAAGTGGTGGGTTTGCGTCAGAGCGAAGAAACTGATCAAACTAACTACCCAATTCGGAAAAGTGGCAGTGTGTTCATCAGAGTGCCTTACAACCGCATGAATCAAGAAATGCGACGTATCACTCGTCTAGGCGGCACAATTGTTAGCATCCAGCTTGTAACTGCGCTACAGCCAGTTAATGGTAAAGCCTCACTTGGGAATGCTACAAGCGTTGTCAGCGAGTTAGCGACATCTGGGGAAACTGCTAACACTGAAGGGAATGGTAAAGCCACATCTATAAATGCTCAGAGTGCTGAAGAACAGAACAAGGACAAGAAAGGCAAAACCATGACTCAAGCGAAAGCCAAAAAAGATCACGGTGACGTTCCTGTTAACACTTACCGCCCCAATGCTCCGTTTATTGGCAAGGTAATATCTAACGAACCGCTAGTCAAAGAAGACGGTATTGGTATTGTTCAACATCTTAAGTTTGACCTATCTGGTAGTGATTTAAAGTATATAGAAGGTCAAAGTATTGGGATTATTCCGCCAGGATTGGACAAAAACGGCAAGCCGGAAAAACTTAGACTATATTCTATCGCCTCAACTCGTCATGGCGATGATGTGGATGACAAGACAGTATCACTGTGTGTCCGCCAGTTAGAGTACAAGCACCCAGAAACTGGCGAAACAGTCTACGGTGTTTGCTCTACCCATCTGTGTTTCCTCAAGCCAGGGGAAGATGTGAAAATTACCGGGCCTGTGGGTAAAGAAATGTTATTACCCAATGACCCTGATGCTAATGTAATCATGATGGCAACCGGAACAGGTATTGCGCCGATGCGGGCTTATCTGTGGCGTCAGTTTAAAGATGCAGAAAGAGCAGCTAACCCAGAATACGAATTTAAAGGATTCTCTTGGTTAATATTTGGCGTACCAACAACTCCAAACCTCTTATATAAGGAAGAACTGGAAGAAATTCAACAAAAATATCCTGATAACTTCCGCCTCACTGCTGCTATCAGCCGCGAACAGAAAAATCCCCAAGGTGGTAGAATGTACATTCAAGACCGCGTAGCTGAACACGCAGATGAATTGTGGCAATTGATTAAAAATGAAAAAACTCACACATACATTTGCGGTTTGCGCGGTATGGAAGAAGGTATCGATGCAGCCTTAACTGCTGCTGCTGCTAAAGAAGACGTAACCTGGAGTGATTACCAAAAGCAACTCAAGAAAGCTGGTCGCTGGCACGTAGAAACATACTAAATTAGTCATTAGTCATTGGTCATTAGTCGTCAGCAAAGGACAAATGACAAAGGAAGCAGGATAATCAGTAGGTAGGGCAAACGCTCTACCTACAATTGTTATTGGTAAAATTGGGTGCAAAATGGGTGTGAAACTAGGAATACTGGGATTAGGCACCGTGGGAACGGGAACAGTGCAGTTGTTGCAAGATAGCGCTGGACGTCACCCATTGTTGCAAGAGATAGAAATCTATCGGGTGGGAGTACGATCGCTCGACAAACCTCGTGCAGTAGAATTGTCTACAGAAGTATTAACCACAGATTTAGAATCAATTGTCAACGATCCGGCGGTAGATATAGTTGTCGAGGTGATGGGCGGACTAGAGCCGGCGCGATCGCTAATTCTCAAAGCTTTGAGTAATGGTAAGCATGTAGTCACCGCCAATAAAGCTGCGATCGCCCGCTTTGGGGTGGAAATTTTCACAACAGCCAATCAAGCTGGCGTATACGTCATGCTAGAAGCTGCTGTGGGTGGCGGTATTCCAGTGATTCAGCCCCTAAAGCAGTCGTTAAGTGTTAACCGTATTAATACTATAACTGGTATCGTTAACGGTACAACTAACTACATCCTCACCCGGATGCAAACAGAAGGCAGCAACTTCAACGATGTTTTGGCTGATGCCCAGCGCTTGGGTTATGCTGAGGCTGACCCTACAGCTGATGTTGATGGCTTAGACGCAGCAGATAAAATTGCCATTTTGGCATCATTAGGCTTTGGTGGACGCATCAATTTACAAGATGTTTATACCGAGGGCATTCGGCAAGTTAGTAAAACAGATATTGCCTACGCCGAAAAATTGGGATTTGTGATTAAATTATTAGCGATCGCTAAACGTGATATTCCCTCATCTCACCTTTCCGTCAGAGTTCATCCTACATTAGTGCCCCAAGCCCACCCTCTGGCTAGCATCAACGGCGTTTACAATGCCATTCTTGTGGAAGGAGAACCCATTGGGCAAGTAATGTTTTTTGGCCCCGGTGCTGGTGCTGGTGCAACCGCTAGTGCTGTGACATCAGATATTTTGAATTTAGTTGCTATCCTCAAAACCAATACAGTAGTTGCAAATCCTTTAATAGCTTGTGGACATCAGGAATATTGCCAAATTGCGCTGATGGCAGAATTGATAACTCGGTTTTACGCCCGTTTCCTCACCAATGACCAACCTGGAGTTATCGGGAAATTGGGTACTTGCTTTGGTAATTATGGCGTTAGCTTAGAGTCAATTGTCCAAACTGGCTTTCAAGAGGAACTAGCAGAGATTGTGGTTGTCACCCATGATGTACCAGAAGGTAGTTTTCGGCAAGCTTTAGCAGAAATTCGGGATTTATCAGCGATCAAAAGCATTCCTAGCTTACTGCGTGTACTTTGAGATTAATGTTTTAGCGATCGGCGTTGGTGGGATTTGCAGGGTAATTTGTTGTTGACTGGTGAGGAAAGAGCCGAACAGGAATCCCAACGGGCTGAACAGGAAAGACAAAGAGCCGATCCGTCTAATTGCCCAATTGAGGGCGCTTGGTGTTGAAACGGAAGTATAGGTTTTTAGCTTTAAGGTGTGATTGCTGTGACGTTACCGGAGGTGATCGCGCCAATTTTGGATGTGCCTGGGGAAGGTAAACAACTAATAGACTAGATCGTAGAGGCGCAAAATTTCACGTCTTTATTATTTAGCCAGATAGTAACGCGATGTGCGACTTTTTTATTCGGCGTTGCATAAATGCGTGATGAATCACTCAAATACAGGTATTTTGCTATACTTAAAATAATGAAGTAATAATCTAATTGAGTATTTAAGCATATCCACTGATTTTGAATAGCACAGTGTTTTTCGATGTAGTCGTGCTAAGTAATGACTAACGCGAGTGTTTTCACCTTCTACCCGAGTCATATATGTTTTGCTCACGATCTGGTCTCCTGGCTCAATAAAACTAGGGTAAACTTTCCACCCATCTGTCACATAGAAATAACATTGCCAATAGAAAACAATATCCCAAAGGGGTTTAAATGTTTCTCCACTATGATCACCCAGTACCCAAGCCAAAATACCTTCACGAAAGTGATTTACTGCTGTCGACAACCAAATTTTGCTTTTCTTGAACCGACAAAAGTTTCCAGTTCATCTAACTCTCCAACTTCTGGTATCTCGTTGATTGACGGTGCATCTGGAAGTTTTTCACCAATAAGTTTTAACCAATAAATTACGGTTGTATGATGAACTCCCTTGGAACGCTCCATCGCTCGAAATCCCATGCCATTCACGTATGATTTTAAACAGTCTTGTTTGATTTGATCTGAGTATCCTTTTGGTGGACTATAGGCATTGATAAATTGACGACCACATTTTACACAAATGTTATTTTGCTTACCTCTTCGTTTACCGTTTTTCCTAATCTCAGTAGAATCAGAGTATGGACAATACATAGTATAACACCTCAATTCATCCCTTTATTATGCAACGCCTTTTATTCTTGTGGGATGGACATCTTGTCCGTCCTTTCTGGGCAGGCAAGATGCCTACCCCACAATGGAATCAAAGTTTAACAAAATTAAGTTGCACACAGCGTGATAGTAGGATTGAAATACGCCAGTTAAAAAGCCCAATTTGCTGATGTAGTAACACCAAGTGTCACTAAGAGCTGAGTTAACAAATAAGTGTTAAAACTAAGGAGTAAGCGCCGTGATCAATTTGGATGACTACAATCCAGAATTAGCTTTAGATGAAGAAAATAATGATGAAGAACAATATGAAAAAGTTACTTTTCAATATGATCCTGATAAAATTAATATTACGACAAGACAACCAACTATTGAGCAATTATTAAGACGAATTGATGAAGCGGCACTTGATTTAGCACCTGATTTCCAACGTCAGGCAAATATATGGAATCTAGATGCTAAAAGTAAACTAATTGAGTCTCTTCTGATTCGGATTCCATTACCAGCTTTTTATATAGATGCTACTAATGATGATAAATGAGTAGTTGTCGATGGTTTACAACGTCTATCTGCTTTAAAGCACTTTGTTAGTGATAAAAGTAAAGATAGACTTAAGCTAAGTGGACTAGAATACCTCACAAATCTTAATGGCAAAAATTATGATGAACTAGAACTCAGATATCAACGACGAATCTTAGAAACTCAACCTACAGTCTATTTAATTGAAAAAGGGACTCCTACAGAAGTTAAATATAATATCTTCAAAAGGATTAATACTGGAGGTGTAGGTCTTTCAAATCAAGAACTGCGTCATGCTTTAAACCCAGGTAAAGCCAATAAATTCTTGCAAGGACTTGCAAACTGTTCAGAATTTATACAAGTAATTCCACTCAGTGAATCTAAAAAAAAGCGTATGGATGACCGAGAGTTTATACTTGGTTATCTTGCGTTTATGCTCACTTCGTATAAAGATTATAAAGAAAATTCTAGGGATGTATTTTTGAGTGAAGCTTTATCTAAAATAAATGATTTAAGTGATGCTGAATTAATAAATATAAAAGAAAATTTTAAAAAAGCAATGCTGGCAGCTTATGATATTTTTGAAAAAAATGCTTTTCGGAAAATTTCTAACAAAAATAATAGGAAGTTTCCACTAAATAAATCTCTATTTTAAACTTGGTCAATACATCTTAGTCAACTAAATGATAAAGAAATACAAATTTTAAAGAAATATAAATATAAACTAACTGAGACTTTTATTCAATATGTAGATGACGATAAAGAATTTCTTGCATCTATATCCCAAGCTGCTAAAAAAGCTGAGTATAGATTTGAGATTATTGGTAAAATAATTCAGGAAGTGCTTTCATGATTCGTTATCTTCGTATAATTAACTTCAAAAAATTTGAAGACCAGTTGCTTGAATTTAGACCTTTAACACTAATATCTGGACTTAACAGCACTGGGAAATCCTCTGTGCTTCAATCACTACTACTACTACTACTACGGCAATCTTATCAACAGGATTTATTGCCAAAAACTGGCTTGGCACTAAATGGGGAATTAGTAAATATTGGTACAGCACAAGATGCCCTTTATGAGAGTGCAAAAGATAACCATATAAGTTTTGAGATTATCTGGGAAAAGTATGAAGGTACATGTGATTTTAATTACAACCCAGATGAGAAAGAAGAAGATGTTTTAAATGTAATTTCAGAACCAAATGAATCTGAAATTCGTCAATCATATATTTTTAGCAAATATTTTCACTACCTTCGAGCAGAACGAATCGGCCCACGTTCATTTAATGAAATGTCTGATTATCAAGTTAGAAGACTTAGACAAATTGGTACTCAAGGAGAATATACAGCCCATTTTCTTTATATTTATGGAGATGAAGCAATACCCATACCAAATCTAAGCTATCCACAAGCAAAATCAATGAATCTGATAGATCAAGTGGAAGCATGGATGAGAGAGGTTAGTCCTGGTATACGTATTGAAATAGAAGCTAACTCAGCGATGGGTTTGGTGAGTATCAAATATTTTTATGGAGATAGTAATCGTTACCGTGCAACCAACGTTGGTTTTGGAATTACCTACACTTTATCAATTATTGTAGCTATACTTTCATCTCCTCCTGGTACACTAATCCTAGTTGAAAACCCGGAGGCTCATCTTCATCCGAGAGGACAAGCCAAAATGGGAGAATTGTTAGCACTAGCAGCTAGCTGTGATATCCAGGTTGTGATAGAAACTCATAGCGATCATGTTTTAAATGGGATTCGTCTTGCTGTTCATGGTGGTATTATTTCCCCGCATTATGTCCAGTTGCATTACTTTGAGCAACAAGAAAAACAAGGACAAGCTTTGACAAAAGTAGTTTCACCACGCATTGATCGGAATGGCAGAATTGATCGATGGCCTGATGGATTCTTTGATGAGTGGGAAAAAAGCTTGGATGTTTTGTTAGAACCTGCGGGAGACTAGATGTGGAGATTGACTTAGTATTAAATGAACTTTCTCTAAAAAATCTTGCTTCTAATAAGGAAACAGCGCGACAGTGGATGTCTAACTTCATTAACACTGTAAAAGCAGTTAAAGCTCAGGGTGTGAAAGTATATCTTCGCACTAAAGATAACTTTCATGCAACTATACTTGCTCCTGACTATCCTTTACGTCGTTGGCTTAATGATAAAGAAGTAGATCAAGTTGAACAAGGTTTTATTAGAAATCTAGCAACAGGAAGTCCTTTCTCAACTAATATTACAAATTTAGATATTCAAGATATTGAAAATAACGCTGGCTTGTCTGAATTTTGGCATCAGGGAGAACTAGCAATTGGACTTGGTGTAGCTCATTTGCTTGACACAATAGCAATTAGCTTTATATCTAAGGAATGCTGGAACTTTAGCCGCCTAGAACTCGAAGCAAGGCGACTTAATGAAAATGAAGAAGTAATCAATGATATTTTAGAAATTCTCCATGTTAGTCGTAGCAATGATGTACAGGAACATACTGAGTGGATACAAAACCGCATTCGGACTGGAGTTATCGATGGTGACGATCTTTGGGAACGAAAACGAGAATTATTTCCTAACCTTGAATTCTGTGATGCTATCAGTAAACAGTTAAGAAATATCCGTGTTGGACAATTGGAATTACAACCTGTTGTCAAAACACTATTGGAGCTTGAAAAATGCTCTAATAAATGGAAAAAAGGGTATTTTAATCTTGATGATTATCCTATTGACGAGTCTGGAGAGAGTGAAGGAACTTTGAATAAATATGGCAGAGAAAGAACTTTTCTTTGTACTGATGGCAAAGAACGTCTATTTGATCGCCATATAAAATTGAGATTCTGCAACTGGCAAATTCATTTCTTTGCAGTAAAACCAGGACAAGTCATTATTGGCTATGTTGGTCGCCATCTTCCTACAGTGAAGTATAGAACTTAATAGAAATATTGCGTAGGCGAAGCCCGTCGTAGACATCGCCCCATCTCTCCTTCCATTGCTAAACTAATAAACAACCCTTACTCCTGCAAAGGTAATCTTATGACCTCTGCAACCAATCCAACCACCGACGAACTCACTCCTTTCCCTGACCATACGCAGCTACCAGAGTCTGATGGTACTTTCGTGAAAAACTTTCAGGAACATCCCCAAAGCATTCTCATCACAGACTCGATTAAACCGATATTGCAAAAACGTCATCCTGATAGACAATACTGTATTGGTCAAGATAGCGCTATCTACTGGCGCATGACTGACCCCCCAGAAAAAGGAGCAGAAGCACCAGACTGGTTTTATGTACCGAATGTACCACCCTTGCTTGATGGGCAAACACGGAGGTCTTATGTACTGTGGCGAGAATTTATTGCCCCATTGATTGTATTGGAATTTGTTTCTGGAGATGATAGTGAGGAGCGAGACAAAACTCCGTGGAAGGGTAAATTTTGGATTTATGAGCAGGTGATTCGTCCTCCCTTTTACGGCATTTATGAAGTGAATAAAGCCAGTGTGGAAGTTTATGAATTAATTGGTGGACAATATCAGTTATTAACAGCAAATGAACGTGGACATTATCCTATACATCCTTTAGAGGTTGAGTTAGGTCTATGGCAGGGACAATATCACAACATGGAATTACCTTGGCTACGCTGGTGGGATTTGCAAGGTAATTTGTTGTTGACGGGCGAAGAAAGAGCCGAACAAGAACATCAAAGAGCAGAACGCCTAGCTGCTCAATTGCGCTCTCTAGGCATCGAAACAAATGCATAATTTTTACCAAAAGTCAACTATTGATTTACATCTAGCAACCGGGAAGTTTCTAAACGACTCATCCACTTTCCGAAATAAACTCGATTCGCTTTTTCCTCAGATGGATCTTTAGTATCTATAGGATAGGGCGCCAGTCCTAAAATCGCTGCTGTGGTCACGCAAAACATCGATTTTTGGAAAGTCATACAAATTTGCACTCGCAAATCATCTTCACCCCGGAGGCTGCGACGATAAATTTCATGCAAGTACTCTGGAAGATAATGACGCATATCTTGCATCAACAAGGTGGGAGGAATACCTGCGCCGCCGATGGGCAAAGGATCGGCATATAATGCGCCATACTGGAATCGACTTTGATCTGGGGATATTTGATAAGCTTGGGCGTTGTATGAAACTGTGCCGTGGAAAGGTGTTCCTCTAAAGAAAACTGCTTCTACATAAGGTATTGCTGTGTCTGCTAAGAAAGTCAAACCAACGTCTTTAGGAATGATTTCATAGAGTTTTTCCCGAACTTTGACGGTGTAGGTAATTGGCTTGGATGCATTTTCCACTAACCCTGCTTTAATATGGTCTACAATTTGGGGAATTGATTTGATTTCGCCTTTGTCGTAGCGGTCTGATAAGCTAAGGAAAATATCAGCCATGACTCGCCAAAATTGACCTAAACCAGTGTAGTAAGCAGAAACGCGTAATTGCTCAGTTAAAAAGTCTGGAAACAGTTGGTTGATGCCTAAAATTAAAGGATTATTTTTAAATTTAGCTGTGATGACAGCTTGCGCTCTTTCTTGAAATTCTTTTGTATCTAAATATGTATCTAAACCGCCGCCACCGTGCCACATCATGCCTTTCATGCAATACTCGGCATATTCAAAATTAATGCGATCATGCCACCAGTGACGAAGTAATTTCTGAAAAGATACTTCTCCATTAAAGTATTTAAAAAATGGGAAAAATACTAAAAACTGATGTTCGGCAATATAATTCAGGTTTATTGAATAGGCATCTATAACTACGCCATAGCTTTTAAGAATACCAACTACTTCCACCACATTTTCTGGACTATCGGAAAGTAATGCCTGTCCTGTTTGCAGGCGTTCAATAAACTCAGGCAAAGGTTCGTTTGTCAATTTCTTTCTAATAGTTACCATTGCGATTTCTCCATTAAGTATTGGGCATTGGGCATTGGGAGTGCTGAGTTAGGAGTAGAGACGCGATTAATCGCGTCTCTACAGGAGTTAAGAGTTTGGAATTGTCTCCTTTGCCCCTTTGTCCCTCATCTCGCCATTCCCTACTCCCCATTCCCCATTCTCTTATGCAAGGACATTGCTACTACGTTTTGGCTATTCACCATTGCTGTAATTGTTGGTTCAGTCCAGCGTGCTAACCAACCAGGTTGAATGCCAAAAATCACAATCACCACAGCTAAAATAGCAGCTGGGCCGCGATCGCTCCAATACACTCGTGGTAAGTTGGTAACTTGGGCAGACAAGCGTCCAAAAAAGGCGCGGTTGAGGAGTATTAGGAAGTAAACCGCAGTTAAGCCTGTACCAATCATGCATAACAAGGTTTGCACTGGAAAAACTGGAAAACTCCCCCGATAAACTACAAATTCGGAAATAAACCCGACCATTCCCGGTATCCCAGCGCTGGCCATGACTCCCACAACTATCAAGCTACCAATTACAGGCATACCCCGTTCTGGGTTCAGCAGTCCTTGGAGGATTTCTAAATCGCGGCTTCCAGCTTTTTTATACACAACTCCTACTAGCAAAAACAGCATGGCAGAAATCAAGCCGTGGCTAATCATCTGCATAACAGCACCCAACACGCTTAATGGCGTGCCCGCTGCTGCGGCTAAAAGTACGTAGCCCATGTGTCCAATGGAACTGTATGCCACCATTTTTTTCATATCAGTTTGAGCGATCGCGCAGGATGCACCATACAGTACACTTACTACTGCCCAGGTCGCTAACCAAGGAGCCACATAAGCCCAAGCTTCTGGTAACAAGTTCATGCCAAACCGCAGTAAACCATAAGTTCCCAACTTCAACAACACTCCAGCCAACAGCACAGAAATTGGTGTAGAAGCTTCAACGTGAGCATCTGGCAACCAAGTATGGAAGGGAACTAAGGGAATTTTAATCCCGAAACCTATCAAAATTCCCCCTAGCAGTAAAAGCTGTGTCGTTAGAGGTAGAGTCGTAGGGTTCAAGGTTGCTAGTGCAAAGCTTGAGGAACCACTTAACCAAACCATGCCGAGGAAACTTGCCAAAATTAAGATTCCTGAAACGGCGGTATAAATGAGAAATTTTGTTGCAGCATAACCCCGCTTGGCCCCACCCCAAATAGCTATCAACAGATATAGCGGAATCAGTTCTAATTCATAAAATAAGAAAAATAGCAGTAAATCCTGTGCCAGAAAAGCTCCAGTCACCCCAGCGCTTAATAATAGTATCAAAGAGTAATAAAATTTAGGACGCTGAAGGAATTCATCGCTGCTGTATATGGCAATGCAAGTTAACAATGCATTCAAAATCAGCAGTGGCAAAGATAAACCATCTATTCCCAGGTTATAGTTTAAACCTAAGACATCTATCCAAGGGAGAGACTCGGCAAACTGTTGAGTGATTTCCCCTGGATGGAACTGAATTGCTATTACAATTGTCCATAAAAAAGCGATACTGGCAAAGACTAAAGCCATCCCACGGGCGAATTTACCATTGATGCCAGAGGGCGAGAAACCAATTAAAGCTGCGCCGATTAACGGCACTAGAATTAAAACACTAAGCATAGACGGAATTCAGGTAAAGGGAGCAGGGGGAGCAGGGGAAAAGAATAACTCCTAACTCCTGTACAGACAAGGGTTAATCGCGTCTCTACTCCTAACTCAGTTAAAAAGGTAATTTATCTAGTAAGCCCGATGACCAGCTGATGAATAAACCCAGGACACTAACGACCGCTAAGATGGTCAACATATAGCCCTGAGATTGACCAGAAATGCTGTACTTTAAAGTTTGTCCGCCGAGAATCGTCACAAAGCCAACCAAGTTTACTAGACCATCGACTAAATAGCGATCGCTCCAAGCAGAGATTTTAGATAGGAGTGCTACTGCACCCACTACCGTTAGCCGATAAACTCGGTCAATATAAAAATCATAACCTAACAAGTCCTGCACAAATCTCCATGCCAAGATTCTGGATCTTGACCAAGCTTTGTGTAGATGAACTGTAGACCCTACAACTATCCCCACGACGGTTGAAGTAAATAACCCTAATGCCACAAACCAATTAATACTTTCCCAATTTGGTAGCAAGTACCATTGCTGTAGCATCAAAGGCACCAGCAGAGTCAAGACTGTGAGAATCACCATTGGTAAGGCCATCTGCCAACCAACTTCTGGGGTGCGACGGGTTTTCTGTTGCGGTTTACCCCAAAATACTAATCTGAATACTCTGGTTAAGTTCAATGCTGTTAAGCCATTGACTAATAATAAAACCCCAATTACCCAAGGGCTAATATTCACAAAACCGTCAGCCCATGCTAACATTGCCCAAAAGCTTCCTAATGGTAGTAGTGTTACCATTCCGGCTGCACCGACAACAAAGGCAGTGGTGGTAGCTGGCATTCTTGACCACAAACCGCCCATTTCTGTTAAGTCTTGGCTTTGGGTAGTCAAGATTACTGAACCGGAACTCATGAATAATAATGCTTTAGCGATCGCATGAGTTAACAGCAACATCAAGGCCACTCCCCCTTGCTGCAACCCCACCGCCAAAAACACTAAGCCCATGTATGCACTGGTGGAATGAGACAGCGATCGCTTAATGTCAATTTGAGCTATGGATACTAATGTGGCCCCAATTGCCGTTACCGTTCCCATTACGACTAATACATTCAAGGCAACTGGCGACAGGGCTAACAATGGTTGCAGTTTATACAGTAAATAAGCACCACCAGCTACTACCAGTGAGTTTCTCATTACCGAGGCGGGGTTAGGTCCTTCCATTGCTTCATCCAACCAAAGATGCAGGGGAAATTGGGCGCATTTACCAGCAGGCCCAGCAATTAATGCCAACCCCAGCAATGTGGATGTCACTGGGCTTAAATTCGCTGTTTGCGCCCACTCATATAAATCCGAAAAGTTCAAACTCCCAGCTAAAGTGGAAAGCGTTACCACTCCCATCAGCAGTAACAAGTCTCCTACCCGTTTGGTTAAAAACGCATCCCGCGCCGCCGTTACCACTAGAGGTTGAGCATACCAGAATCCCACAAGCAAGTAAGTCGAAAGCGTCAGCACTTCCAAAAGCGCATAGCTGAAAAACAAAGAATCACTGATTGCTAAAGCACTCAGGGCTGCTTCAAAAAATCCCAGCAGCGCAAAAAAACGTGCCAACGACCAGTCTTTTTCCATGTAACCCAGGGCGTAAACTTGTGCAAGTAAGCTTAACCCTGTAATTAAAACTGTTGCCCCAATACTGACTGCCGAAAGTTCCAAGGCAAAAGATAAGTCTAAATCAGCAGCTTTGAACCACGTCACTAGTAACTTTTCTGGTTCTCTATCCCAGATAATTTTAAATACAAACAGACTATGGGTAAAAGCCAAAACCGTCGTTAACAAATTTATGTATGCCGCAGGTCTTGGCCCGGTTCGCCTAATTATTCCTATTCCCCACGGCAACGTCAAAATTGCGCCTAATAAGCTATATAAAGGCACAAACCAACTTGTTAAAAATATAAATTGATGCATTTAAATTCACCTTGACGACTCAGCCTTAATTTTAAAAAAGCTTTTATACTATTATTTAGTTTATAAAATTAATTTAGTAGAAACATCAATATTTTTTACTCTTGTTAAAACTAAATTATCATAAGTATTTTTACTTTACTTTATTCTATTAAACTTCCATAAAATATAACTTTACATAGGTTAAAGCATTTACTTGCTTTAACCTTACCTTTGTTTTGACATTCTTATTTCTACTTGGAACAAAGTAATTTATACGATATATTTGAAAAAATTATATATTTTTCACTTAGTCCTTGTAAATATAGCAACAATTGGCAGAACCTAGATACAGCACAAGATACAGCATCTTGTCCTCCCTCCCCAGATAAAATTACCCTTGGTTATGAATCTCGTTTTGTAAATGTGATAAAGAAATTATAAAGCATAAGTGCCTCCTCTAGGAATCAGTGAACTTTTATTGCTTAGGAGGACAGATAAATTTTTGTTAAGTTTTTTAAAACTTTCTTATCATAAACTATTATAGTAATTTATATTGCCAGGAAGGCCAACCTTTCCTATGCTTAATTTGGAAGTGTTTTCTTAGCTATTAAGATAAAGCTCTCCCCGTCAAAAATTTCAAGCGACAGTACAGATTGGATTAATATTGTAGGAGTTCTGCGATGCCAATTGCAGTTGGGATGATTGAAACGAAGGGCTTTCCAGCAGTAGTGGAAGCTGCTGATGCGATGGTGAAAGCCGCCCGTGTGACTTTAGTAGGGTATGAAAAAATTGGTAGCGCTCGCGTCACCGTGATAGTTAGGGGAGATGTATCGGAAGTACAAGCTTCCGTAGCTGCTGGGGTTGAAGCGGCAAAAAGAGTCTTTGGTGGTGAAGTGTTATCTACTCACATCATTGCTCGTCCTCACGAAAACCTTGAATACGTCTTGCCGATACGTTACACAGAAGCAGTGGAACAATTCCGTACTTAAAAGCTGTTTAAACAAAGTAATTAACGCTCTTTGCCTAATTGAGCATCACTTTTGTCCAAGGCTAAAAACTTTGAAATAGGGATTAAAACTAATGTCAATTGCAGTAGGAATGGTTGAAACGCTAGGCTTTCCAGCAGTAGTGGAAGCTGCTGATGCAATGGTGAAAGCTGCCCGTGTTACTCTAGTAGGCTATGAAAAAATCGGCAGTGGTCGAGTTACCGTGATTGTTCGGGGTGATGTGTCGGAAGTACAAGCTTCTGTAGGTGCTGGTGTTGAATCAGTCAAGCGAGTCAACGGCGGACAAGTGTTATCTACTCACATCATTGCTCGTCCTCACGAAAACTTGGAATACGTCCTACCAATTCGTTATACCGAAGATGTAGAGCAATTCCGGGAAAATGTAAATGCAATTCGTCCTTTCGGTAGAAGACCGTAATTAAAGAATGCAAGTCGCCAAAGTTCGCGGCACAGTAGTTAGTACACAAAAAGATCCAAGTCTTCGAGGTGTCAAACTACTGTTGTTACAATTAGTGGATGAAGACGGCAACATCCTGCCACAATACGAAGTAGCAGCAGATATTGTAGGAGCAGGAGTAGATGAGTGGGTACTTGTCAGTACTGGCAGTGCCGCTCGTCAAGTTATTGGCAATGAACAACGACCATTAGATGCAGTGGTAGTAGCGATCATAGATACAATTCACGTTGAAGATCGCCTCATTTACAGCAAAAAAGATCAATATCGATAAGTCATTAGTCATTTAGTCATTAGTCACTTGCTCTCGACAAAAGACAAATGACAAAAGACAAATGACAAATGACAAATGACAATACAGGAGGAATCTCGAAATGGCAGTCCGCAGCACGGCGGCACCTCCAACCCCGTGGTCGAGGAATTTATCTGAAGCCCAAATCCATGAAACAGCCTTTGTACATTCATTTTCCAATCTGATTGGAGATGTACGCATAGGTGCAAATGTAATCGTTGCTCCGGGGACTACGATTAGAGCGGATGAAGGCACACCTTTTTATATTGGTGAAAACACTAATATTCAAGATGGTGTTGTGATTCATGGATTAGAGCAAGGTCGAGTCATTGGCGACGATCAAAAGAAATACTCGGTTTGGGTAGGTAAAAACACTTGCATTACCCACATGGCTCTAATTCACGGGCCAGCTTATGTAGGAGATAATTCCTTCATTGGCTTTCGCTCTACGGTGTTTAATGCCAGAGTGGGTGCAGGTTGCATCGTGATGATGCACGCTTTGATTCAAGACGTAGAGATTCCCGCAGGTAAGTATGTACCTTCGGGAGCGATAATTATCAATCAGCAGCAAGCTGACCGCTTGCCAGATGTGCAAGATCAGGATAAGGACTTTGCTCATCATGTGGTTGGGATTAATCAAGCGCTGCGAGCTGGTTATCTTTGTGCTGCGGATAGCAAATGTATTGCACCAATTAGGGATGAGAACACTAAATCTTATACAGGTAATGGTGTTACTGTTTTAGAGCTAGAAAGGAGTAGTGAAGTGTCGAGCAATAGCTTGGGTGCAGAAACAATAGAGCAGGTGCGCTATCTATTGGAGCAAGGGTATAAGATAGGTACAGAACACGTAGACCAGAGACGGTTCCGCACGGGTTCTTGGACTAGTTGCCAACCAATTGAACCGAGATCCATTGGTGAAGCGATCGCAGCATTAGAAAGCTGTGTCAGAGAGCATAGTGGTGAGTATGTCCGCCTATTTGGTATTGACAAAGATAGACGACGTGTGTTAGAAAACATCATCCAACGCCCGGATGATGATTTTAAACCAGCTAGCAATTTTAAGGCTCCGGCTAGTAGTCATAGCAATGGCAGCTACAGCAGTAGCTACAGCAGTAATGGTAATAGTAACGGCTCTAGCAGTGGCAAAGTTAATGGCGAAACTGTAGAACAAATCCGCCATCTGTTGGCAGGTGGTTACAAAATTGGCATGGAACACGTAGACGAGCGCCGTTTCCGCACTGGTTCCTGGACTAGCTGCAAGCCAATTGAAGCAACTTCCATCAATCAAGTAATTTCTGGCTTGGAAGAATGTATAGAAAGCCATCAAGGCGAGTATGTGCGTTTAATCGGCATTGATACCAAAGCCAAACGGCGGGTATTAGAGAGCATAATTCAACGTCCAAATGGTCAAGTAGCCTCCTCTGGTAGTCAGAAATCATTTACTAGCAGTGGGAGCTATGCCAATACTACGGCAACAGCTACCAGTAACCATTTGAGTAGAGAAGTTGTAGACCAACTCCGGCACTTATTGGCTAGTGGGCACAAAATTAGCCTTGAACACGTAGATGAAAGACGCTTCCGTACAGGTTCCTGGACTAGTACCGGTCAAATTCAAGCCTCCTCAGAAAGAGAAGCGATCGCAGCCGTAGAAGGACACCTTGGCCAATACCAAGGGGAATATGTACGCTTAATTGGTATTGACCCCAAAGCCAAACGGCGGGTATTAGAAACAATTATTCAACGTCCAAATGGTCAAGTAGCTTCCTCTGGCAGTCAAAAATCTACTACTAACAGTGCGCCTTATGCTACTGCTACAGCAACAGCTACCAGTAACCGCTTGAGTACAGAAGTTGTAGACCAACTCCGACAATTATTGACTAGCGGCTCTAAAATTAGCCTTGAACACGTAGACCAACGACGGTTCCGTACAGGTTCTTGGACTAGTACCGGTCAAATTCAAGCCTCCTCAGAAAGAGAAGCGATAGCAGCTGTAGAAGGACACCTTGGCCAATACCAAGGGGAATATGTACGCTTAATTGGTATTGACCCTAAAGCCAAGCGTCGGGTATTAGAAACGATTATTCAACGGCCTTAAAAAGTTAGGAGTTAGGAGTTAGGAGTTAAAAAAATTGTTAATTCATAACTCTAAACTTAAAATTTCTAACTCCTCACTTTTAATGAACTCCTAACTCTCTATTTTCCGGCTTCTGAGGTTAAAATTTCCATGTCTGTGCCGCTACTGCGCCTCAGCAATAACTTTGATTCTTACATTAGTGGTGAGGTGACTATTCATCCAAGCGCAGTACTTGCACCTGGGGTGATCCTCCAAGCGGCTGTAAACAGCAAGATCATCATTGGGCCAGGGGTCTGTATTGGGATGGGAGCAATTCTCCAAGTCCATGAAGGAACCCTAGAGGTAGAAGCAGGCGCAAACTTGGGAGCCGGTTTTTTGATGGTTGGCAAAGGCAAAATTGGCACAAATGCTTGCATTGGTGCAGCGACAACAGTTTTTAACTGTTCAGTTGATCCTGGACAAGTAATTCCACCTGGTTCAATTTTAGGAGACGCTAGTCGGCAAATTGCCCAAACAGCCGAAACAAAAGAACCAAAACCATTTACGAATAACCCTACGGCTACAAGTGCGCCACCGCAGAAGGAAGAGGAAAATGGCTTAAGGGGAGTTAAGCAAAAGGAAACCTCCTCAACTAACTTCTCTACTTCAACTTTTGTGGATTTCAAACAAAATAAGTCGCTTTCTTACTTTAAATCTCCAGCCACTCCAGAAAGCCAGCCTCCTCCTGTAGAGGAACCCGCCAATGATCCTGACTCCACATTGCAACAAACCGTCCGAGAGTCTACAGAACATGACTCAGACCCCAATCAGCTAGCTACAGAATCCTCTAACGGTTTCGGGACTCAAATTTATGGGCAAGGGAGCATAAACAGGCTGTTGACTACACTGTTTCCCCATAGACAATCATTGAGCGACCCAAACTCTGACGATTAGTCTGAGTAAGTGTTAATTGTAAGTTGTTAGCGATTATCTGGGAAAGTTCATAATGGAAACATCTAATCAACGGTCTATGATTACCAGACAGCGAGTGAGTAGTCAAGAAACCTTCCAGGACACTGCTTTGGGTTTAGTTTCTACCCGTAGCTTTCCAGCAATAGTTGGAACAGCAGATATGATGCTCAAATCAGCAGGGGTTCACCTAGTTGGGTATGAAAAAATTGGTGGCGGCCATTGTACTGCGATCATCCGGGGTGGAATTGCTGATGTGCGTCTTGCTGTAGAATCTGGTGTCCAAACGGCTGAACAGTTTGGTCAGTTGGTTTCTAGCTTGGTGATTCCGCGACCTTATCCTAACCTAGATATAGTACTTCCTATCACAACTCGTTTTACTAAATTGATGGAAGAGGGAAATTACAGCCGTCTGAGTAATCAAGCAATTGGCTTGGTAGAAACGCGAGGATTTCCAGCGATGGTAGGAGCATCTGATGCCATGCTTAAAGCTGCTGATGTTCATTTAGCAGCTTATGAAAAAATTGGTGGAGGATTGTGTACAGCGATTATTCGGGGTTCCGTAGCAAATGTAGCAGTAGCAGTGGAAGCGGGAATGTTTGAGGCAGAACGCATTGGAGAATTAAATGCAGTAATGGTAATTCCCCGACCACTAGACGAAATGGAGCAAACCTTGCCATTAGCAAGTTGCTGGATAGAAGAACGTGAACCGTTAAACTTACCAGTGAATATTAAAGAACAAGTTGCCGAAATTGAGGTACTAAGATTACCAGATTTGACCAAGCTACCGACAAAAATTGCCGAAGAATTATGGAATGATGAATGATGATAGATGAATTTGGGAAAATCATCATTCAGCATTCATCGGGAAGTGGAAGGAATCTTACGCTTTTCTTGTTGTTCTGATAATAGCTTCTTAAATCCATAAATAAAATACTTTTCTTTTAATAGAAGTAATAGAGTTTTGTCTATAATATATAAAACTCATAACTTTCTATGAGCATCGCTATAGCATTTGCAAGTGTTTAGTAATCTAGTTTTATATCGATGAATAGCTATATACAGGAGAACCATCTTTGAAGCAAGCGACGCTGCACCAGTTAAAGGTATTCGAGGCTGCGGCACGGCACAGTAGCTTTACTCGCGCTGCTGAGGAATTGTTTCTCACTCAACCTACCGTTTCGATGCAGATCAAGCAACTAACAAAATCGGTAGGTTTGCCATTATTTGAGCAAGTAGGGAAGCGGTTGTATCTCACCGAAGCAGGACGGGAATTATTTGCTACTTGTCGGCAGATTTTTGAAAATATAGCCCAGTATGAAATGAAGGTAGCAGATTTAAAAGGGCTAAAACAAGGTCAATTACGTTTGGCAGTGATTACAACAGCAAAATATTTTATCCCACGTTTGTTAGGGCCGTTTTGTCAACTTTATCCAGGGATTGATATCTCGCTGCAAGTAACGAATCACGAGCAAATCTTGGAACGGATGAGTAATAATCTGGATGACTTATATATTATGAGCCAAGTTCCAGAGAATATGGATGTGACTTATGAACCATTTTTAGAAAACCCTTTGATAGTTTTTGCACCAGTTAATCATCCGTTATCTAAGGAAAAAAATATTCCGATCCAACGCCTGTCTAACGAACCTTTTATTATGCGGGAACCAGGTTCAGGAACTCGTCGCGCCGTCCAAAGTCTATTTGAAGAAGAAAGCGTTACAGTAAAAGTCAAGCTGGAATTGGGAAGTAACGAAGCAATTAAACAAGCGATCGCAGGTGGTTTAGGAATTTCTGTTTTATCCCGTCATACCTTACTATTAGACGCTTCAGAGTTTAGCATTTTAGATGTACAACACTTCCCCATTCAGCGAAATTGGTACATGGTTTACCCATCTGGCAAGCAGCTATCGATCGTCGCTCGTGCCTATTATGAATATCTCCTGGGTGCAGCGAAGAATTTTGTAGAGCAAAACGCTGATAATGCTTCTAGTACGCTTGAACCAACTCACGGGTAATTCATAATTACGAATTACGTTAACGTAGCGGTAGCGAGTCCGCGATAGCGAAGCGTTAGCGACGCAGGAGCGTCGCGTCATTACGAATTACGAATTACCTAAAGGGGTTGACGGCTAGACCGGGAAGCATTGACAATTAACCAGCAGAACCATTAAAAATGGGGGAAAACTGGCAGTGGTTAACCCGGAAACACCGTCTTGGCGCAAAACAGTACAAAGCGAGATTGTAGCTGTTACCATGTATGCTGACAGAGCATTGGTTACACGGCGGGGTGTAGTTGATTTAACAGGAATTGAACAAGAACTAGTAATTAGCCCAGTACCAGAGATGGAAACTGAGTCTGTCAGAGTTAGTGGTACTGGTACGATAGGGGTGCGTTTGCTGGGAGTAAGTAGCGATCGCATCTACACCACTGAACCTGTAGCGGAGCTTGCACATTTAACAAGGCAAATTCAGCAGTTAGAAGCAGAAAAACGCCACCTGCAAGCTCAAGTAGATGCTTTAGCATTGCAGTCTAGTTTTATCGACGGGTTGCGTGAAAAAACAGAGGAACCCTTTGCACAGAGTTTGTCTCGGAAAAATCTCAGTCTTAGCGAAACTTTAGATTTTTTGAACTTTCTCGGAAGCCAGTATAGTGAGTATGCGATCGCATCTGGAGAGTGCAAAACTCAACAGCAAGAATTAGATAAACAACTACAAGCCCTCCACACCTCATTGCAAATAATCCAAACACCCCATCCTAAAGAGAGTTTTAGCTTAATTATAGGAGTTGAAGTTGCAGATGAAGGTGAGTTTGAGTTAGAAGTATCATATTTGGTGAATCGTGCCAGTTGGACTCCGTTATATGACTTGCGCTTTAGCACCACCAGCGATATTGTACATCTGAGCTACCTTGCAGAAATCACTCAAAGCACCGGCGAAGATTGGATTGGTACAAATCTCACCCTTTCTACCGCTAAACCGGGATTAGGTACACTCCCACCCAAACTTGAACCCTGGTATATTGATGCTCCACGTCCACAACTGTTACGACAACGACGATTTGCTGCCCAGCCACCACTCCTACCTACCATAGCAGAACCGCCTGCTTCTGTTCCTAGAGCAGATTGGCAAGAACAAGATGAAGTTGCAGAGGATAGTCTGATTCCAGCAGAAACCATTACAGCAGAAGTATCCAAAGAAGGGAGTATAGTTACCTTTAAATTGAATAGTGGCGGTAACATTCCCAGTGATGGCGCACCTCATAAAACTACAATTTTTAATGATGATTATCCTTGTAGCTTCGATTATTTAGCAATGCCACGCTTGGTAAGCTTTGCTTATTTGCAAGCTAATGTAAAAAATAATCCCAACGGTGCAACTCTGTTACCAGGCAAAGCAAATATTTTCCGCGACAATGTTTTTATTGGTACAACTCAGTTAGATAATATTGCACCAGGGCAAGAATTCAAACTGAACTTAGGGATTGATGAAGGCTTGAAAATTGAGCGTGATTTAGTTGAACGTCAGGTAGACAAAAGATTGATTAGCAACCAACGCCGGATTACTTATAGTTATCGTTTGTTCATTACTAATTTATTAGAGAAAGAAGTAAATCTGGAAGTAACTGAACAATTGCCAGTTAGTCGCAACGAGCAAATTAAGGTGCGCCTCAGCCGCAGCAATCCGCAAATTCAACTTGGTGAAATGGGGATTTTGGAATGGATTTTAACGATTTCACCCCAAGAGCGACGAGAGATATATTACCAGTTCATTGTTGAACATCCGCCTGAGTTAATGGTTGTTGGATTAGATATTTAAACAACGGAGGCTGGGGAGGTTGGGGAGGCTGGGGAAGTGAAGAGGTTAAATTTAAACATAGCGTTTGGCGATCGCAACTAAAATTCTGTCTGCTGGATCTTTGTGAAACGTGCCTGGTATTAGTGTACTTGCGATCGCGATTATGAATGTATAGCCGTTCTTAGTTGGATGCAATACAAAATTATATCGTCGCGTGTAGGGGCACGGCACTGCCGTGCCCCTACAAGTGTATTGGATTCAACCGAGAACCGCTATATTTTGCCAACACTGGAGTCAAGTTGATAAATAAAACCAAAATCAGCGTAGGTTGTGGAGCCACTTTGCCCTTGTGGTTTCCCGACTTGTACCCCTGCTCTTAAGCAAGCTAGCAAGAGCGTCTCCCCTTTTACCAAAGCGAGAGGCTAGCGCCAAGGGACTACCCAACTACTGACTACCACCATTTTTCAGACACTGGCAATACTCAGTTTGTTTTAGTTATTTTTAAATTGTTTCTATATTGAATTCGGGCAGTGGTTTATTGAATTCGGGCAGTGGTTTATTGAATTCGGGCAGTGGTTTATTGAATTCGGGCGATCGTTTATTGAATTCAGGCAGTCGTTTATTGAATTCAGGCGATCGTTTATTGAATTCGGGCAGTCTTTTATTGAATTCAGGCGATCGTTTATTGAATTCGGGCAGTTGTTTATTGAATTCGGGCTGTCGAAAAAGACTAGTGCTGTCAACTTTGTGGTACGACAAATCATCTATTATATTTCTGGCAAAACGCAATACTATATTCGGCAGGTCTACCTGCTACATCTAGCAACCGCTTTGGGGGTGGATTCAGCTTTGCCCACTTCAGTACATTTGGGGCGCTTTGCTGTCCACTGCTTTTAAGCATTTTGTAGTAGTTGGCAAAACAAGTAGCAGATTGAGGATTAAGTAGAACGAGGTGAAAAAACCAAAGTGTGTAAAGATAAGTAAATACGTATAATGTGTCTACCGAGGTAACAGAGATATCGGCAGCCGTTTAAGGGTATTTCTAGCTCCAGAAGAAGATAAGTTAGTACTACCAAAATTTTAGTAAATTATTATGTGGTCTTGGTTAAAAGAGTTTTTAGGATTGAGAGAAGATTCTGCTTTCTTAAAGAAAGTATCCGTAAGTCTTCCTTTTGGGATTGGTTCTGCTGAGTGGGAAACAGACCCCGCAGAACGCAAAGCAGCATGGTCACTTTACATTGAACTGGTAACACGCATTGCTGTGCAACCTTTGGAAGTTGACACGGGGCTTGTACGTGAGGCTTTGAACTCTTTGTATAGCTTGTTTGGGGTCACACGCCAAGTCCTGAAAGAAGCCGGTCCAAATGTTGGTGCATCTCGTGAGTCAGTAGGAGGTATTGCGATCGCCGTCCTCAATAATGGTCTGCGTCCCTTCCTTGCAAAATGGCATCCACTACTGCAAACTTGGGAAGCGCAGCGCCCACCTCACCTGAGTCCAAAAGAGCACGAGCGCAATTGGTCTGAAGAGCCGAAGTTGCGTGCTGAGTTGGAATTGCTGAGAAGAGATTTGGAAAAGTATGCCCATGCATTGGCAATTATTGTAGGTGTAAACGAGTAGTAAAGAAAAGCTGAGGTATAATTATGTCCCAGTATAAGGTATTTATTTGTCATAACAGTGACGACAAGCTAGAGGTAAGAGAAATTGAACAGAAGCTACGCCAACAAGGACTTGAAACTTGGATGGATGAGAAGCATATCTTGGGGTTTGAGGATTGGAAGAAATATATAACAAACAATATTATTAAGATGGATGCTATTGCTGTATTCCTTGGTTCGTCAGGATTTGGAGAGTGGCAAAAAGATGAAATAAGAACCGTTTACGACGAAATCTCTCGGCGTAAAGAGAACGAACTACCTCAGCTTCGCGTAGGATTGGTAATACTACGAAACCGCAGAGGAACATTACAAGATATTCAGAACAAGTACTACAATTTACCGCAAGGGTGGTTATTTGATTATCAAATGGTTGATGTGCGTAAATCTGACTTTTCAATTAGAAAACTAATTGTAGCTATAACAGGACAGCCGTGGCAGGTATATGACTCTAATAATTTTCCTGATGAGCGCAATAATGTAGATTACACCAAACTCCGTGACTTGCTAGCAGAACAGAAGTGGAAAGAAGCAGATAAAGAAACTTTGGCTGTCATGCTTAAAGTAACTGGTAGAGAAAAAGATGGCTGGTTAGATTATAAATCTATCGAAAACTTTCCCTACAAAGACTTACACACTATTGACCAACTTTGGGTAAAATATAGCGATGGACGCTTTGGCTTTAGTGTGCAAAAGCGCATCTGGGAAAGCGTTGATGAAAACTACAAAGAGTTTGGCGAACTCGTCGGATGGAGATACGGAAGGGGAATTTTGGGAAATTGGCTCAAGTACTCTGATGTAACCTTTAATATCTATTATGCACCGGAAGGGCATCTCCCGATTGTTTTAAGAAAAAAGAGAGTTGGAGTAGTTTATCAAGAACTGAAACAGTTGATGACAAATTGGCAGAATCCAACGAGAATTACCTCCCAGCAATGGCAAAATTTCTGGCTCACATTAGAAAATGAATTGCGCGGAGAAATCGCCCGTGGGATTGCGAAATCTTTGGTAGGAGGCGATCCCTCGTTAAAATTCGACCCCTCCCGGATGAAAATTCTTTTATCTCACATCCAGACTTTTGAAAGTGTAATCGATGACGATGAGGGCATCCGAGTGCTATAAAGATTTATTACAATGCCCTTTTTCACGATATAATCAGCAATCCACCCATCCGATACCTGGCATTAAGCAGTCTTTAAGAGCGATGCCTGGAAACCAAGCTATCAAAAATCTACTGAGACTGATAACATCTTTCTGGAATAGTAACTTGTACATTTATAGATTTGTGCAGATACAATTTCTATAGAACCATCATCTCTAAAAAGCGATGCACTTAAGTGTACGCCAGTGCGTTGGCAATTATTGCTGGTGTAAACAAATAGATTTAGAGGTAAGTAATTATGGCATACAAACATGATGTATTTATCTCTCATGCAAGTGAAGACAAAGATAGCTTTGTTACACCTCTAGCTAAAAAGTTAAAAGACATAGGTTATGAGGTCTGGTATGATGAGTTTTCTTTGAGGCTGGGAGACAGTCTGCGCCGTTCAATTGACTATGGTCTTGCAAATTCAAAATATGGAATTGTTGTAATTAGTCCTAATTTCTTAAGAAAAGAATGGCCACAGCGAGAATTAGACGGGCTGATGGCAAGGGAAATAAATGGTTCAAAGGTCATACTACCCATTTGGTATGAAGTGAACTTTGATGACGTTTTAAGGTACTCTCCCACTTTAGCTGACAGGTTAGCAGTGAAGACTTCTCACGGGATGGATTATGTTGTAAGTAAAATTGTTGAAGTACTACAACAGCAATTTTCTGACACAACCGCTCCAAAGTATGAAGATATTACTCAACATTTATATACTCAGCTTGAATACTTTTTGAAGGTTAAAAACTGGCTAGAAGCTGATAACCAAACATACCGACTCATACTCAATATCGCTAAAAAAGAAAAATATTTAGATTATGACAGCATTAATAGTTTTTCTTGTCCGGACTTACGGAAAATAGACCAGCTTTGGGTTGCTAACTCAGACAAACGTTTTGGCTTTAGTGTGCAAAAGGAAATATGGATTAAGACAGGGAATAGCTTGGGTATCCAACCGCAAAACTGGACTGACAAAGATTCTAAAAATTATCTTCAGTTTGCCAAAGCAGTTGGATGGTATAAAGGAGATACAGACAATGAAATGAGAAATTGTTGGGCGAGTCGCGATCAAGTACTTAAGCGTATAGAAGAAAATGGTGGAGATATGGGGAGCCTACCGTGGCATAACTTTTTTAGTGAGCGATGGTTGCGGCGCATTCTCTCTTCTCGCGTTGAGGCTTGCCAATTGTAACCTTATATATAATACCTGGCACTTGTATGATTTTCACTCCTAACTCTTAACTCCTCATTTTGATCAAGAGCGCTCATGTCGGAACTCTTTGCCACTACTGGAACCATCGCTGCGATCGCTACTGCTGTTGTCCCCCAACAGGGTAGCGTTGGCATTGTGCGGGTATCGGGTTCCCAAGCAATGGTGATTGCCCAAACTCTCTTTCACGCACCAGGGCGGCAAGTTTGGGAAAGTCACCGAATTCTCTACGGTTACATTCGCCATCCCCAGACGCAACAATTGGTGGATGAAACGCTGTTGCTGATCATGAAAGCACCCCGTTCTTACACCCGTGAAGATGTGGTGGAATTCCATTGCCACGGGGGAATTATGGCAGTACAGCAGGTGTTACAACTATGTTTGGAAAATGGCGCGAGGTTAGCACAACCGGGAGAATTTACTCTCCGTGCCTTTTTAAATGGACGATTAGATTTAACTCAAGCCGAAGGTATTGCTGATTTAGTGGGAGCGCGATCGCCCCAAGCTGCCCAAACTGCCTTAGCTGGTTTGCAGGGAAAATTAGCTGATCCGATCCGGCAGTTACGCGCCAACTGCTTAGATATTTTGGCAGAAATCGAAGCTCGAATCGATTTTGAAGAAGACCTGCCTCCGTTGGATGATAAAGTCATAATATCAGAAATTAAGAAAATTGCCGCAGAAATAACTAGGTTATTGGCAACTAAAGACAAAGGTGAGTTGCTACGCACAGGTTTAAAAGTGGCAATTGTGGGGCGTCCGAATGTGGGTAAGTCGAGCTTATTGAACGCTTGGAGCCAGAGCGATCGCGCCATTGTGACTGACTTACCCGGTACAACTCGTGATGTGGTGGAATCTCAGTTAGTTGTTGGGGGAATTCCCATACAAGTGCTAGATACTGCCGGAATTCGGGAAACAACAGACCAAGTGGAAAAAATTGGTGTCGAGCGATCGCGTCGTGCCGCTAATGCAGCTGATTTAGTCTTGCTTACCATCGATGCTTCAGCCGATTGGACGCAAGGCGATCAAGAAATTTACGAACAAGTGCAACACCGTCCATTAATTTTAGTTATTAACAAAATCGATTTAGTAGAAGAAAGGGAAAGCAAAAATCTTCAATCCCAAATTGTTCGACTGAGCGTTCGCGCAGCGTCTCGTAGAGAAGTCGAAGTCCCAAATCTAAAATATAAAATTGTCACAGCAGCAGCCCAAAATCAAGGCATTGATGCTTTAGAAACAGCAATTTTAGAGATAATTAAATCGGGAAAAGTCCAAGCTGCTGATATGGATTTAGCCATTAACCAAAGGCAAGCAGCAGCATTAACTCAAGCGAAAATTTCTTTGGAACAAGTACAAGCAACAATTGCCCAACAGTTACCTCTTGATTTTTGGACAATTGACTTACGGGGTACGATTCAAGCACTAGGACAAATTACTGGAGAAGAGGTTACAGAATCAGTTTTAGATAAGATTTTTAGCAAGTTTTGTATTGGAAAGTAATTTATCTATAAATAGACTACCTTACAGCCAAGGTTTGAGCGTACTCTTTCTCCTAAACAACTCAATACTTTAGGAATTGACCTCGAAATATTAGATTAGGGTACTAATACTACATCTTCATATATTTCTGCGATCGCACACCGAAAATCAACGCTAGTTAAATGCACTTCTTCTTTCTCATAAGGGTAAAGTACCCAATGTCCTTCCTGATTGCGACGGAAGCATTCAACACTCATTTGGTCTGGTGAAATTAGCACATATTCTTGTAGTGATTTTAAGTGTCGGTAACTAGCGAATTTCTTGCCTCTATCATAGCTTTCTGTTGACTCAGAAAGCACTTCGATAATTAAACAAGGATGAGACTTAAAATATTCAGATTCTCTATCTTGTGGATCACAACTTACCATTACATCAGGATAAAAATAGCGATTTATCACATCAATTTGTACTTTCATGTCTAACATGTAGACACGGCAATCACTACCTCGGAGATGATTGCGTAATAGCATTGAGACATTCATGCTAACTGTGACATGAGCATCATTTGCCCCTGCTATTGCGTAGACTTGCCCATCAATATACTCGTGTTTGATTTCACTTCCTTTCTCGCCTTCTAGATATTCTTCTGGAGAGATATAGTACTCACTTTGGCTAATGACCATTTTAGTACCTTAGAGTTTTATCAAACATTTTAACTTATACAACAAATTTAATGAGCAACAGCGCCACCAGTTGCCTTGACCTTTTTAAGGAATAAAATAGCAAGACCACTAAGTAATAAGGCAATACCAATAAAATAGAAACAATCGTTAAAAGCCAGCACAAATGCTTCGCGGCGGACGATGTTGGATATAGATGCGATCGCCTGATTTTGTGCTGTACTTAAATCTGCTCCCTTACTGATAAAATACTGCGTCATTTGGTCAATTCGCTGTTGAGTTTCTGGGTTATATAAAGATACTCCATCACCCAATCTATTTGAGTGAAATTGCTCTCTATTAGTTAACAATGTTGCTAAAGATGCAATTCCGATAGAACCGCCCATATTCCGCATCATATTAAATAAACCACTTGCTGAACCTGCTTCTTTCGGACTTAATCCACCAGTGGCGATAGAACTAAGTGGTACCATAATTAAGGGTTGTCCCATTGCCCGCACAATTTGCGACCACCGTAACTGATCTAATCCTGTTTCATTAGTCATTCCAGAGTTCATAAATGCACTGATGGAAAACAAAGTCACACCAACAGCTACCATTAACCGCACATCAATACGTTGCATCAATTTGGGGATGAGGGGAATAATAAACAGTTGGGGAATACCAGCCCAAATTAACACTTCACCAATTTGTAACGCATTGTATTGTTGAATTTGGGCAAGATACAACGGTAAAATATAAATTGAACCATACAACCCTACTCCTAACGACACATTAACAACACTTGCTAAACCAAAGTTACGTCTAGACAAAAGTTGTAAATTAATAAATGGTTGCTTTCGAGTTAATTCTATAAAGAAAAATATCGCCAAAAAAATTACTGCAATTATAGTTAAGCGGACAATTAACGCTGAACCAAACCAATCTTTGCGGCTACCTTCTTCTAAAACAACTTGTAGGGAACCTAAGCCAATAGCCATTGCAATAATTCCCCACCAGTCACCTTGTTTCAGTAAATTAATTTGGGGTTTTTCTTGCTTAATTCCATACCAAACACCAGTTAGCATTAATGCTCCAGGAATTACATTTATATAAAAGTTGTATTCCCAACCAAAGTTTTCTGTTAACCAACCTCCTAATGTTGGCCCAATTGAAGGTGCAAAAACTGCACTAAACCCAAATGCAGCCAGTCCAACTGATTGCTTAGATTGGGGTAAAGTAGTTAATACAACTGTCATAGCAGTGGGAATTAATACTCCTCCTGTAAAACCTTGTAAGGCGCGAAATAAAATCATGGAATTTAGATCCCACGACCAAGCACAGCATATAGAAAAGAAAATAAATAGTGCAGTATTTACTATCAAATAACGTTGTAGAGAAAACACCCGTGATAACCATCCTGTTAAGGGAATTACCACAATTTCTGCTACGAGATACGCTGTAGAAATCCAAGAACCTTCTTCTAGGGTTGCTCCTAAACTTGCTTGAATATCTTGCAGCGAAGCATTAGTTATTTGAATATCCAATACTGCCATAAATGCACCAAGCATACTGGCTAATACACCAATCCAAGTTTTTAGTGAAACATTTTCTGGTGGTGCTTGCTGACCAATTACGCCTGTATTTGCCATAGTTTTTTCCTGTTTCAAACTTAAGTTATAAAAAATTTCTGATTAAATCTTATTGTTTTCTCTGCACAGCGAAATTAAAATATGATTCCTACTTAAACTTACTGAGCTTTAAAAATACCCTTTTGCTCATAAATTGGACGCATTATTTGCCTTAAAGCAGGCAACTGTCTGCTAAAAACTATCGACCCTAAAATACAAACTATACCATCAATCATCAAAGTGTTGGGAGCGCCAATATGATTAGCTAAAAAACCTCCCAATAAATTACCCACGGGAATCATCCCTAAAAATGACATTGTGTATAAGCTCATCAATCTCCCACGTTTGTCATCCTCAACAATTGTTTGTAAAAAGGTGTTGCTAGCAGCAATTTGGAGAATTGTACCTAAGCCAACAAATAACATTGTGAATAAAGAGAGTGGTAAAAATCGAGACAATGAAAAGGCAATTAGACCAATTCCTAAAATTGCTGGTGCTAAAGCAATCAATTTACCAATTCCTAAGATTGTTTGACGCGTAGTTAGATAAATACCACCAGTTAAGGCTCCAACTCCAGAAGCCGCCATCAAAAAACCCAAACTTTCTGCACCACCTTTAAGAACTTGTTCTGCAATAATTGGTACAAGAATAGTGTTTTGCAGCCCCATGAGGCTGACTAAAGCTGATAGCAATAAGATTGATCGAATGGGTGGGAAACTAAAGGCATATATAAATCCCTCTTTGACTTTCTGCAAGGGATTACCGTCAATTACTACATTTTTCCAAGGTTTAACTTTCATTGCTAATAAAGCGGCGATTACAGCAATGTAGCTCAAACCATCAAATAAAAAACAATAAGCAGTTCCAACCCTGGCAATTAATAAACCCCCGATCGCAGGACCAATTAATCTAGCACCGTTGATCGTCGTGGAATTGATAGCGATCGCATTGGCTAAATCTTCTCTGTGTTCAACCAATTCTGGCACAAAAGCTTGGCGGGCGGGTGCATCTAAGGCGTTAATAAATCCTTGCAACAAACTCAAGGCGATAATGTGCCATACCTGGATCGTATCAGTCAGCGCCAGCACTGCTAATGTTAACGATTGAATCATCGCCAATACTTGCGTACCAATTAAGGTACGATACCGAGAAAAGCGATCTACAAAGACTCCGCCAAAGGGAGCTAAAAAAAAGCTAGGAATTTGACTCGAAAATCCTACAACTCCTAGCATTAATGGAGAGTTTGTCAAGTCATAAACTAGCCAAATCGTGGCAAGTTGCGTCATCCACGTCCCAATTAGGGAAATACCTTGTCCGGCAAAAAACAGCTGGTAGTTTCTTGATCTTAAAGCAGGTAGTAGCGGTTTTTTCATATCAGGCTTGCTTTATACCAATCTGCTTTCATAAATATCATCTCACCTCATCTCTTACGCCTGTCTTTAGATGTATGAGAATGTCATAGGTAGAAAGAGGTTTTTCAATCTGTTTGTTGGCAATTTCCTATTAATGATGTCCGGTTGATTACCTACTAAACCCCAAGAAGCCCACCCTACCAAAGCTATGCTTTGTCTCCCCTTCCCACAGGCTCTTAAGGATTAGGGGTGGGGTTCTTTTATGGGTAATTTGAGGGACATGATATAGCAAAAGCCTTAGTGATTACGACATCAACAGATGATAAAACTTAGACACAAAAAGACTTTTCACCCAGTCCCCAGTCCCTTGCTATATTACTTGACTTCTACAGCAACTTCCGCAGACATCCCCGGAGTAATCCGTAATTCGTATCCTTGAATGCTCTTTTGGTCAAAAACTATTTTTACTGGAATGCGCTGCACAATCTTGGTAAAGTTACCTGTAGCGTTATCCGGTGGTAATAAAGCAAACTGAGCACCGGAAGCTGGCGAAATACTGTCAACACGACCAATAAAGGTATGATGAGGAAAAGTATCCAGCTTGATTTCTACTGGTTCTCCTGGATGCATTTTTTCTAACTGAGTTTCTTTGAAGTTCGCAACTACCCAATAGTTGTTATCCACGATCGCCATTAATGGTGTTCCCGCTTGGACTCGGTTACCAACTTCCGCACTTTTTCTACCTACCCGTCCGGCACTAGGGGCAGTAATATTAACATAAGATAGTTGCAATTGTGCGTTTTTTAGCGATGCTTCCGATTGCGCGATCGCTGCTTTTGCTGCTTCATATTGGCTACGTTTGACTGTGGTATCTTGTCCACCTGCGGTAGCTTGTTGCAATCCTCCCTTAGATGCTGCCAATTTAGCTTGGGCGTTGGTGACATTTTCTTGCGCCTGTGCTAATTGAGACTGAGCTTGAGCTACACCAACTTTGGCAGAGGCTAACTTGGCTTGGGCTTGTTGTACTCCCTGAATAGCGGCGTTTTTCTGTGCAGTCGCTACATCATAAGCTGCCTTGGCTGTATCTAGCTGCTGGCGAGGAATCGCACCTGTTTTATACAATTCGTTGTAACGATTGTAATCTGCTTGGGCTTTTTCCAAATTCGCATTTGTTTGCGCTACCTGCGCTTGGGCGGCAGGAATCCCAGCTTGAGCTTCTTGTACTGCTGCAAGGGATGCGGGAATCCCAGCTTGGGCTTCTTGTACTGCTGCTTGTGCTGTAGAAATTGCTGCTACCGCACTGCTAACATCACCCTGTGCTTGAGTTGTCTTACCCGTGGTGGTTTGTGAACTTAAGGCAATATTTGCTTGGGCAGCTTGCGCCTGACCACGAGCATTTTCTAGGGCGGCTTGTGCTTGTTGTACTTGACTTTGATAGTCTCGTGGATCTAACTTCGCCAACAGTTGTCCTGGTTGCACCAATTGGTTATCATTCACAAGCACTTCACTTACAGTTCCGGCAATGCGGCTACTAACTTGGTGAATGTTTCCGACAACAGTGGCGTTGTCTGTTTCCTGATGGGTGGAGGCGTATTGCCAATAGTGATAACCAAAACCACTTGCGGCGATCGCACCCACGCCTAATGCAGCCAAAATTAAACCATTTGGTCTTTTGCGCTTCGGTGGAACTACTTTTTCTTTTTCTATCTCAGGTGTTACAACAGGTGCTTCTGCTGTTGTGGATGTTTTTGTTGTCACAGTTTCTAAAGTCTCTGAATCAGGAATCAATTGTTTTTCTAAAACTGGGGTTTTGTGTCCGTTGCGTCCGTTAAAAGTATTAGCACCCATGATTATTACCTCGTTTATTCGTTCAGCAAATTGATTGATAGTCTTTTATTTAGAATGCGTAGTATTTAGGTAAAAAATTATTTTTTTTTTAGTATGCGTACTATTATCTCAAAATAAATCTTTACATCACTTCCCCCAGTCGGGTGATTATGGGATCATCTTTAGGAGAGATTAGCGATCGCCCGATTCAAGATTTGGGAAAACAGTTCTCGGTCAGCAAAGGAAATACCTTCCATCGCTTCATCACGCACTGCTGCGGCAATTGGGGGTAGAACAGTTTCTAGTTCCTTACCTGCATCAGTTAGCCAGATTCGCCAGATGCGGCGATCGTGAGTGTCGCGTTCTCGACGCACCAAGCCGCGCTCTTCCATCCGATCAAGTACGCCTGTTAAAGTCCCTCCTACTTGTTTGAGTTTGTCCCCAATACTAGAAGTTGGTAAACCATCTTCTTGCCATAAACAGCACAACACTAACCAGTGAAATGGCGTTAGACCAAAAGGTTCTAGCCTATCTGTAAACTTGCGACTGAGCAGTTGTGAGACCAATTTGATTCTGTAGCCCAAATTGTATGGTGCCAGATTTTGCTGCCACGAATCTAAAGCTGGAGAGTGATTAGATGTAGAAACCATTTAGCAAAATACTTAGTATGCGTACTATTATTATAACTGGATTAATTTTTTTAGCAATAGTTGCTTGACATCTGTCTTAGGGAATAAATTCAATCAACTGGTACTCTTTGACAGTGCCGATAATGCGGTGAGGTCGAGATAATTTAGGAGATTGATCAGCATATATCCAAGCATAGCTCAAAGCTGGTATTTGGGAAATAGAGGCTACTTGTTGGGGGTGAATAGAAAGATAGAAATTAAGCAATACTTTGGTTTTAGCGTCTATTTACACATCGTAGGTAGGACGAGATTGAAGAATTGAAGCGATCATTCTCTCGTTACCCCCCTGAACGCTTACGATGATTTGTCACATTTCAATTTCTATTCCAAACCCAGCACATTGCACAAGTTATAGCCGAAATATGACATGGGAAAACGACACCCACCCTTTTAACTTAACCTAAACAGTTCGGCTTTGTAATAGCTAGTTTAATAATGTTTTTTACTGCCCATGCCTTAGCTTTTAAACTGCACTGGCCTAGCCGTTACACACATCATACTTTTAGGATGGTACTTGCTATTGCAGCAGCAATCTCTATAATCTTGATTTTAGATGCTACATTTCGATGGTCAAGAGAAAACGGGAAACAATTTTTCATTTTGGGAACTATTATAATCCTTGGTGCAGGACTCGTTTTTTACCCTAGCAGCTTCAGCTTAAAAGTTTTTCCTAAAACCCTTTATGTAGAGGGTAAAGTTACAACATTATATAATTTTTTGCAAAAGCAACCGCCAAATATTGTCATAGCCTCTACTTCTGAAGAAGCAGATAACATACCTATTTTTGCTCAAAGAACAATTTTAGTAGGTAAAGAATATGCTTTACCTTTCCATACAAAATATTACGCTCAATTTAGTAAACGGATGATTGACCTTCTTAATGCCCAATATACTGAAGATATTAATCAGGTTAAAGACTTTATCCAAAAATACCATGTAACTTTTTGGTTATTAGAACGTTCTGCATTCCATTCAGAATATATAACTAAAAACACTTGGCTACAACAATATCAGCCAGCAGCACAACAAGCAAACGCAAATTTACAGAAAGCTTTACCTGTTTTAGCGACATTAATGAACTCTTGTGCTGTTTTTGAGACTGATAATTTAGTCCTTCTCAAAACAGAATGTATTAAAGTAGTAACGAAGACTTGAACAGAATCTCCAATTATAATCAAAGGTTTTTCCATCTGTTTTATGGAATAAATTGTATTAACTGATACTCTTTGACAGTGCCGATAATACGGTGAGGTCTAGATAATTTAGGGGACTGGTCAGTATAGATCCAAGCATAGCTCAAAGCTGGTATTTGGGAAATAGAGGCTACTTGTTGAGGGTGAATAGAAAGATAGAAATTAAGCAATACTTGGGTTTTCGGGTCTATTTGCACATAGTAGGTAGGATAAAATTGAAGAATTGGGGCGATCGCACTTTGTTGTAAAAAACTTCTTAAAACAGGGTTATAGTCACTTAAAAGCCCTATGCTACCCGTCGTGGCCAAAGCCAGCCAACAAGGAATTAACCAACCTGCAATCCAATAACGGGCTGTGAGAAACTTCTTGCCAAAGTGGTAACGACTAATCCATACCACAGGTAAAATTAACCAACCCAAACCCATAGTCAAGCCAATAGTTGCATACTTGCGGATGTCAGAATCACCCCAGCTAAAAACACCAATACTCACTATTACAAGTAAAACACCGAACCCACCAAAGCTATAACTAAGATTTCGGGGAAGATTATTATTTGTAAAAAGGCTTGATATTATATTACTTTTACCTTTTTCAAGAGGTAATTTAGGGGTAATTCCTGTCTGGTAAATACGACCTAACCATTCTAAGCCCACAGATGCAAACAAAGCTATGAATGGATAAATGCAAAGACTATAGTGAGGGAGACGAGTGCTAAAAAGACTAATTTCACAAAATAAGACAATTGGAAAGCCAACTAATATTAACTGATAACGAGGAATAGGACGACGGACAGTCAAAAACAAACCTAAAAATCCGAAAAAAGCCCAAGGAAATGCTTTGAAAAGAATATTCCATAAATAAAACAGCCGATCATTTTTATAATTATTCTCAGAACCTAGCTGCACAACAAACTTGAGCAACTCCTCAAAACTCCGATTTCCGTAGTGCAGCCAGCTTAACCACAGCCAAACACAGGTAGGGATTAAACCTACAAAAAAGCCTAAATACAAAATTGGGTTAGTAAGATGATGATGACGGCGATGCTCCCAAATTAAATAAGGGAATAAAGCTATAATTGGCAAAAAAATCATAAAGCTTCTGACTAAGAAGCCTAAACCTAAACTTAAACCAGCTATAAAACTCCAACAATAGCGATATTTAGGATATGATTCCGCTTTTATTAAAGATAAAATAGCTAAAAGTACCAACAGAACCATCGGTACATCAGGTGTACTTAAACGAGAGTATTGCAGCCATAAAAATTCCACACTTAAAATTGCAGCAGCTAGCCAACCTAATTTTTTACTTAGCATACTTTTGCCGATTTCATACACCAGCCATAAGCTGAAAATACTAGCAATCATACTAGGAATACGCGCACTAGTATCACTCATACCAAACATCTTATAGAAACTGGCAATTATCCAATAAGGCCCAGGGGTTTTATGATGTGCTTTTTCCCAAGGAGTTATCCAATTACCAGAATCAAACATCAAACGCGCACGCGAAGCGTAAAGTGCTTCATCATGTGCCATCAGACTATTATGCCCAGAAGTAAATAATAATAAAGGCAGTATCCAAACTAACAAACTTAAATAGGGCAATGAGCTGACTAGGCGAATTTTTCGCCAAATACGCTGGAATAAGTGTAGTTTATATAACATTGAATTGATACAATTGAATGCTGTTATTTAGACTCGTTTATGTGTCCTATTGTCATTAAAATATGTTACATAGTGTTTGTTGAAAAATATCCGAAATTGCCGCAATTTTCCGAAAAAGTATTCCAAAACAGAGATTTATGCAGTTAAGACCGAATCAACGCCTGAAATTAGACGACACAGACGATAAGCTGTTCTATGCTTATCCCCGCTTTGTTACCCATGTAGATGAAGGATTTATTCAACAGCTAACGGATTTATACCGCGATCGCCTCAAACCCAACATCCGCATTTTTGATATGATGAGCAGTTGGGTGTCTCATCTACCAGAAGAGATGCAGTTTGCCCATGTGGAAGGACACGGACTCAACGCTGAGGAATTAGCACGAAATCCCCGCTTAAATCATTACTTTGTGCAAAATCTTAACGAAAATCCCCAGCTACCTTTACCAGATGAAGATTTTGATGCTGTTCTCAATTGCGTATCTGTGCAGTATGTGCAATATCCAGAAGCAGTATTTTCTGAAATTTACCGCATCCTAAAACCCGGTGGTGTCGCAATTATTAGTTTTTCTAACCGGATGTTTTTTGAAAAGGCGATTCAAGCTTGGCGAGAGGCTTCAGAAGCACAGCGAGTTGAATTAGTCAAAGCTTACTTTGCATCAGTTCCAGGATTTACAACCGCAGAAGTTATAGTTAATAAATCAACATTACCAAATTTATTACAGTGGTTGGGTGCAGGTGGAGGAGATCCATTTTATGCCGTCATAGCTTACCGAAGTTAAGCCAAATATTCACTAGTAAAATGTCTAATCCCTCTTTTGTCACTTTCGGCAGAGAATAATCTCAAACCCTTGTTTTTACGTTTTTTTTGTAACAAGGTAATTTCAATGAAAAAATAGGGATGTGATCGCTCAATTCTTGATTATGTCAGAGTCTCAAGATAAGGATAATATTTTTCTCTCCCCAGAGTGACAAAAGAGGGATTACTATTCAGCATTACAAATGCTCTTGGACGTTTCAAAAGTTAATATAATCAAAACATAATTCCTATAGTTATGTTTTAGAAACAAGCTGTATCGCCTTGATTTTTTAAATTAATTCATATAAAATTTGAATTAAGTAGATTAGGTATTGACGGCTTAGTTCTACTAATAAAAGTAAGTGAAGGACAACTATAACTAAACCTACACTCTGCTAAGGCTAGGGTATGTCTACAAAGTAAAATTTGTGAATATTTTTTACTATAAACTAATAGCTTGCTGGAAAAGAAAGACGTACCCTTGAGGTAATATTCACAAGCACAAAATCATTAATTTTTTAGGTTGTAGACACACTCTAGCGCCATTCGTCTCAATCTCATAACTTTGATGGAGAACATCATGTCAATCGCAAATACAAGTCAATCAAAGAAGCTAATGACTCTGATTCCTGCTATTCTTTTTGCTGTTGCATCGTGGCCAAATAATGCACAAGCTGCAGTGGCGCCATCTTGTGTTAGCCTTGTACAGTCGAAACGGGTAATACGACACGCTCCTGATAGAATAGTAGCCACAGCTACGAATAGTTGCAGTGGAACACAACGTTTTCGTATGATATGGGCTTTTGCAGCAGATGGTTATTGCCAAAGCATTCCGCCTCGTGGTTTCTTCACAGAAGAAAGGGACATCGGATTCCCTCCCGCACCTAAAGTGAGCGAATTGCGAAAATGCTGATGAGGCTTACATAAAAATCTAGACGTTGGTGAATTGTAACTGGAAGCATAACCCTCTTCTGTCACTCTCGGAAAACAATAATCAAAGCTAAATTCTGAGACTTTGATTTAATCCTGGTTTGAGGCTTTATTTCCTAACAGAAACTAAAATTTCTAGACAAAAAGCCGAAACTAAAGCTTCGTAAACGTTTGGACGATTGGATTATCCCAAAGTGACAGAAGAGGGATAAGCTCTGACGGGGTGACACGAAGCTACAAAGCAGACTAAATATAGGTCTTGTTGAGAATACCTGACCTATCTTTTTTTACCGCAAAAGGCTCACACTCTTCTCTTTTCTCGCCTTTAGCCCCTTTGTCACCCCTTCAGCCATTTAACTTCTGTCTTAAATTTCTTTTTACTCTGCTTCATAAACGTAGCGCCCGCCGTTTTTAAGGTCATACAATCCCTTGCGGCTGAATCAAATGTTTGAAATGACGTTGTCTAACTTTACCATCTGGCTGGGCAAGCTTGTATCAGCAATCAAAATTATACCAATTCTCCAAAATATAACTACACATGGACAGCAGGGGGCAGGGAGCAGGGGGAGAATTATCTGTAGTCAGGATTTAGAGAAATGGTATTAGTATATTACCTAACTCCACTTCAATATTCTGAAATTAAATCTAGTAATTCAAGGTTTTGAAACTTCTTTTTTATGCATAATTTAAGGATTTATGTTTTTATGCCCATTGCACAGGATCTAATTGATAGTAACGTTGTAGTTGCTCATAAAGTGCCGGATATTCGGATAACAATTGGTGCGGTTTCTCAAAGAATGTCTCAGTCGCTACGGCGAAAAATTCTGCGGGATTCGTTGCGCCATAGCTGTCCATTACCGTATTTATACCTTGGAGAACATCATTACAAAGTTGCTGATATGCTTCTGTCATTACCTTTGCCCATATAGTATAGTCTGAGTTGCTTCGCAGTATAGGAACTCCTTCAGCTTTCCCATCTTCTTGATCCAACTGATGGGCAAATTCATGAAGCACAACGTTACGTCCATCCCTCCAATTATTAATGTCTTGTTTGACTTGTTCCCAAGACAGTACTACTTGGTCATTTGTCCACGATTCGCCCAGTCTCGCCACACGCCTTTCTTCAATAACATATTTTCCGACAGAAGTTGTTTCCTGAACAAAATAAGCGTTGGGATACACCAGAATTGAACGAAGTCTGGGGAAGTACTGTCCATGTTCATTTAATAGAAGTAAACAGGCGACAGCAGCAAGAGTCAGTTTCATTTCCTCTGTTACCTGTAATCCTCTACAGCCAATAAATTGCTTTTCTTCTAAGAACACTTGAATATGTCCCTGAAGTCGTCTGATTTCATTGGGAGAAAGACATAGATAAATAGGAAGATTATTCTCAAGAATCGCATTCCATAATGGCGGTAAAGGACGATGCTTGAAACGGTTTCTTCGCTTTTTAACTAGAATAGGATTGATTAAAATTCCTGTGAGAATAAGCCCAATGATGAAAAAGACAACTATTGTTTTAATCATGAATTTTTGAGTATTTTATATATTTAATTCACTGACTTTTGTTTCTAAATTCAGCTTTTTTTAATAATGAAAATAGTGCAACTTGTAGGCGCAACAGCTTACCAATTCTTTATGAAGATGCACAGAATATTAAACGAACTGCCCTTCGGGTGACGCTCCTTCGTCGCTCTAAGCGTACCCCTGCTCTTAAGCAAGCTAGCAAGAGGTCTCTAAGAGTTGCTATACCGCACTACTTGCCTACGGCACGCTTTGCGAACGTGGAAGCAAGCTAGCAAGAGCGTCTCCAAGAGTTGGCTTTACGCTGCCCTAACACGAGTCGTTTACGGTGGGAAACCCGCCTACAGCGCTGGTTCACCAAGTACGCAAAGAATTGAGAGTTACTGATTTAGTGCAGCTTTACATAACTTGTATAAATTAATACAATTTTTATCTTTGTTACATTTAGGCACTGCAATAACAATTTATAAAAACTATCTTTACTGCTATATATCACCGTTATTGGATCAGAATTATGCAAGATTGAACTTTGGTAGAAAGGGTTTTTTGCAGCCCTTGCTCAACTTTGCTAATCAGTTTATCAAAAGCCTCTTGATCTGCTGTCAATTGTTCTTGAAGAACTTTCTCTAACTCAGGCTTTATTTGCTCACACATATCATCGATTTTTTTGTCACTCAAAAAACTAGAACGAACCCAACTAGGTACATCCACATTTGTCTTGATTACTTCTTGAACACTCTTGCGATTTAGCTCCATTCCTGCGGCCATAACCGAAGCCCCATATACTAGTGCAATAGGCCAGGTTAAATGTCCAGTTAGTATGAGAGTGATGATGCTAGCTACAGTGCCTCCACCAATTACTACATTGACAATAAAGCCCACTGTCTCAGCCAAAATAGCATCTCCAATTCGTAACTCTGGGTTAACAAAATTTGGGTCAATACTATCCTGGAACCTTAAGCTGCTTCTAGGTATCTGAAACTTTCGACAGATTGGATCGGTTTGTGCGGCTAAATCGGGTTGGATTTTATTGCTAAACCAAAAAGCGCATTGATGATTAATTATCTGCACGGCGCGTTCGTCAGAGACGTTGCCGGAGGCATCGCTTTTGAGCCACTGTTCTGCCCGACCGATCAAAGCTGTTTCCAAATCTGCTAAAGTCCGTATTTTGTTTTTTTGCCAATCTTTTAAACCTAATTTAACTGCATTGACAATCAAACCATCTGTCAAAGGCTTAGTTAGTGATTCGATTAACTCCGGGATATGCCTTTCAATCAAACCTTTAAGCTTGTTTGAGGTAAAAAGTTGGTTGACTTCTTCTTTAAAAGCAGCAGCACGCAGATCCCATCGTCCCACCCGTGCCAAACCCATTGCAATGCACCGTTCCGGTTCCGGATCGGGGCGAAGCAGCGTTTCTGGTTCGGGAAACATTTCCTGACAAAGAACGTGCGTGAACTTCATCCGAGATGCACCGCCGGTCATCAGCACAAGTTTCGGTACGATTCCAAGTTTTTCCAGCTTTTCTTTTGCCTCCTTTAAAGAGTCACGAAATGATTTAATCCAACTATGATGCTCCAGTTCCGGTAAGGGCTGGTTTAAGATTTCCTCCATCATCAATTTATTGACTTGGGGAATAAAATAAATCTGTTCGTTAATCGACTCAAAGCCACGCGCAAAGGATTCAGGATCGCTGTATAGCTGTTCATTAGAAAAGTAATCTTCTTTAGCTTTGCGACAAGCAAGTTCACAACGAGCTTGGTGGTGTGGATATTCCTGAAATACTTTTTTGAGTAATGCTTTTTGTTCGTGGTTCGCGAGAGTCTGGGCAAAAATAGCTTTGTCAATTAAGGATGCACCTAAAGTATTACTCCCGAAATCTATCGGGATCTCTTCTAAGCTTTTAACCAGAGTAAAATCTGTGGTTGAAGAACCAATATCGACAATTAGCACCGAGCCAACAAGTTTGTCATACTCCAACTTCCCGGCTTCTTTAGCTTGCATGAAAGCAGCCCGCGATTCAGGTACAACATTTAGTTGGGGAATACCAGCTTCTTGAAGTAGCTTTTGGTATTCGGTGCGATCGCTAACTGACCACCCGGAAGGGCAACCTATGTAAAAATAGCTACCTTCCCCACCTTCTAGTTGTTTGCTTTCTTTTAAAAGGCGGTAGTAAGTTGCTACAAAAGTGCTAATTGTTTCCCGATATTTGGGATCGTTGTTGGGTTTTTGCTTGAAAGAAATTGTCAGTTGGGTAACGCCAGCTTGAATTAATGCTTGTTCGCCGACAAGATAACCAAGTTTGGGATGCCAGCCAAGAGCTGTAATTTGGTTCTTCTTGTTATTAATCTCCAGCATCTGCGGGGGTTCGATGCTTTCCACTATAGCTTTAGCTACAGCAGTTTCACCGTGTCCCAAATCAAAACCGATTGTTTCTAAAATTTCCATATCCTTATTATCTATTATTCTCTAGAAGCAGAATATGCTGGCTCAATTACCCTACCGCGCCGAATCAAGCGATCGCCTTTGAGCAAAGCCGGAGTTAGAGTTACGTGATCTTTGGTATCGGGGTCGATACTTGGCTCAAAGTCAAAATAGCCGCGATCGCTGTGCGGGTCATTTGGTCGGTAAATTTGAGCGCTAATTCCTTGAGACATTAAGATCTGTGGTAGAAGTTTTGCAAGTTCATAAGTCATTTGGGGTTTATCAAGTTTTGATGCGCCCATTAGCCTTTGGAGAAAATTTAATAACTCTGGTAGTTCTTCTATTGCTAAGTCGCCTTCATGTTTATTCCCTTCTTCTAATCTAGCTACTGCTAGGTCGATGGTGTTAAGAGCATCGCCAAGATGATCTAAAAATACTTGGCTATTAACCTGGAGAATAGGTTTAGGTAATTCCAATAGCTCTGAAGATATATAATTCTGCTGGTTGTTTGAGTCGAGTTGAAGTACAATTTCTACCCCTAGAAGTAGAGAGCTTAATAAAATAGCCATCCATGCACCTGGAGTAGTTTTAGTTAAAGAGAACAACGAACCTAAGATGCCTATATAAATTAGTCCTTTTAGCAGTTTTAGGATTAGTCTGCTAGAAAAAAACTTTGTATCTGAGTTAATAAATTGCTTTCGCTCTGTTGGAGCAACTTGAGAATAGTTAGCCGCAGCGAGAGTGGCAATGGATTGTCGCAAGGTATCTAGGAAAAAGGAAGCCAGACGAACTTGAGCCAAATTAAGCTTTTCAATGTAAATTTTTTCAAGATTATCGAGTCGGTTTTGAACCAACTTAACTATCTCCTCAATGTTGGTTGTATTATCAATATCTGTCTGGAGTTGGTTGCGTTCTTCGCTAAAAAGTGAAGTAATTGTTTTCATTGCGTTAAGTAAGACTTTAACATTATTGAATAGGAGGGAAATGAGCAGACAACTGCTTATTTAAACCTGGAATCACATGATGACTGATGTAATTAATCTCAGTTGTTTAGCTCCAGTATTTTTTGGCTAGAAAATTGCACTCAATGTTATCTAGAAATCTTGCATATAGTTGAGATCACACGTAGACTGCTGATGAGGCAGGTTCATTCTTGCCTTTGAAGGCCACCCATTGTCTAACCATTGATTGCAAATTACACCTATTAGAAGGAGGAGCAGAATGTTTATCTGCGTCATTGCAGACTACGGTACAGGAGATCCGGCATTTACAGAAGTCACACAACGTCTGTTGATGGCTTTTCCCCATGCCCAAATCCATTTGCTTTCAGTTCCAGCATTCAGTACCTTGGCAACGGGATTCTGGATTGCTCAACTAGGACTTAATCCTGGCCCTAGCGATCGCCTAATTTATCATAACTGTGCCCCTCGTCAGGATGATCCCGAAGCCCGTCGAGACAATGAAGGTGAAGGACTAACTTATGCCCTTTTATCCAATGGTGTAAAAGTAGTGGGTGTGAATGCAGGCTACACACTCTCCTTTATCAAAGACTATACAAAGGAGTTGCGAGTGGTCAACGTTTCTCGTGGTGGCTCGCAGTTTCGCTCACGAGATGTGTTTCCTCCGGCGGCTGCGGCGATTATGAATGAAGATTTCAGCCTTCTGGGAGATAGCTTAAAGAGTGAACAAATTCCAGATGTTCCACCAGATCGAATTGCCTGGATTGATGGCTACGGCAACATTAAAACAACTATTGGGGCGCATACACTTAACTTGGAACCTCAAAGCAAGATCGTGATCCGAATTGGAGATGTAGTCAGTGATGCAGTGTATTCTGATGGCAGCTTCAAAGTGTCTGAAGGAACTTTAGCCTTTGCGCCTGGTAGTTCCGGTTGGTCAAGAGGCGATTCAAGAGAACCATTGCGCTTTTTAGAACTGTTTCTACGAGGAGGGAGTGCTTGGGAGCGCTTTGGCCGTCCCCGTGTGAATCAGCAAGTTACTCGAATTGCGTGAAATCAGGTATTTGGCTTGTGTGTATGCATTTTATCAGCTATCTCAAGGCGATCGCACCCAAAAATTCTAGACGAATCATAAACTTCTAAATCAAATCCATTCTTCCACGCCCTATAGATAAGCACTATCTATGTTTATCTGTAGATATGAGCATTAACCAACTTTAGGGGTTTAAATCCCCGTCACAAAACGTAATTGCGAATTGCGAATTGTTTTAATGTTACTAACATTGCTCAAGTGAATTCTCTTGCTTGCCCAACTTATAGGAAAATAAAACCTTTTCGCTGATGAATAAATTGCCAACAGGCGCTTCAAGTATTAGACAATTAGGCTTATAGCATTGGTGAGAGGTTAAGGTAATTGCACTTTTGTCATTTATTGTTAACCTCTCATCAATGACTGCCACTGCTAAACAGCCTTTAATTATGTGTATGTTATATAGGCAAAAACTCTCAATGTATACTTTCAGAAGCCTTATATTAAACTCTCAAGTATGCGCCTGTAGAGATGTTGCAATGCAACGTCTTTACACAGCAAAAAGTCTTACCAATAACCTTAACTAAACGGTAGGAATAAGAGTTACAGAGAGTTATTGCCTAAATCATGGCTAAATTAAGGGAATTTAGCGTGATTTCATTTAACCAATGTTGCAAAAGCCCCTTCGTTTGATGGAGGTATACCGGGTAATTCAAGACAGTATCCAGCACCATATACTTTGATGCCGTCTTCAGCTTGACTAACATCGTAGCCAGCCATTTCCAATCTGCCTTGGCTGTAGCAACTTCCGCCTTCACGTTTGAGTGTTTCGCGCAGGCTGTAGCAACTTCCGCCTTCACGTTTGGGTGTTTCGCGCAGTCTGTAACAACTTCCGCTTTGGCTGTAGCAACTTCTGCCTTGGCTGTAGCAACTTCCGCCTTCATGTTTGGGTGTTTCGCGCAGTCTGTAGCAACTTCCGCCCTGACGTTATCAAAAGTAGCTGTAAATTACTGAAATTCTAAGTTTCTTGATAAAAATCAATAATTTTACGTATGACAACTTTTTAAACAATTGTCCACTATAGAGTTATGTAAATTTAAAAAATGAGTAATAATTATGGCAAGACCAAAACGTAATTAACGTATTCTTGGCAAAGCTGAAACACGTCTAGCAAGCATTAAATCTATCAATTCAAGTCTAGATGTCGGAGAGGGATTGTCAGTAAAAGATTATACTGTAAAAATCGAAGCTCTGCGACAATCTCTAGAAGCATATAATACCACCCTCTCCACTATTGATATTTTGCTAACCCAGATACTTGAAAATGAAGAAGATTTGGCAGACTATTCTGAGAAAATTTTACGTGGTATAGCTTATAAATTTGGTAATAATAGCTATGAGTATCAGATGGCTGGAGGTACTCGTAAAAGCGATCGCAAGCGTATCGTGCGTCAAAGTGTGGTTTCTGCTCTCGCTCAACCTGCTCCTACTGGTATGCAAATCAACTAGGATATCGCAATCTTCAATCATTAGTAGAGACATTGCATTGCAATGTCTCTACATCCAGAATTTTTACCCCTCCCAACCTCCCCGAACTCGCAAAGAGATGCCGCAGGCGGTGGGGTTCTTTCTATTCTGAGTTTTCCCGTTATCTTGTCGTGGAGGTATTGAGGCAGAGGACAGGAGGCAAGGAGGATTTGATTAGCAAACTTACCCATTGCAAAGGCTAGAACTTATTAATTTTAATGACTATCAGAATGAAATTGAGCTTTATATAATTAACTATGGTTGATGTATTCTAATTTTCGGTGAATGCAAGCTTGAACGGATCTTGCTCCTGATTGGTGCTTAAAACCAATGCAGTAGCAAGAGAATGCTATGCTGCGATTGAGTTGAGTTAGTAGGCAAAGGAAGACTGTTAGTAAATGTCCGAAAATCGATTGTCTTCGGGAATTTCAGGTTTAGATGAAGTTCTCTGTGGCGGTTATGTTCCACATCGCGCCTACTTAATCCGGGGTGGGCCGGGGGCTGGTAAAACAACACTGGGAATGCATTTCTTAACAACAGGGGCGACAAACGGCGAACAGGTTTTGTTCATCACGCTAGGAGAAACTGTCACCCAACTGAGGCGAACTGCCGAAGAACTGGGATTTAACCTACAAGACATTACCTTTCTTGACCTCAGCCCCACACCAGAATTTTTTACCCAAGTTCAGACTTACGATATTTTCTCACCAACTGAGGTAGAACGTGAACCTACAACCCGCCTAATTATAGAGCAGTTGGAAACCCTCAAGCCGCAGCGCATTTTTATTGATTCGATGACGCAGTTTCGCTACTTGGCAAGTGATACCTTTCAGTTTCGTAAGCAAGTACTGTCGTTTCTAAGATTTTTGGTAGAGCAAGGTACAACTGTTTTATTCACCTCAGAGAGTAGTCAAGAAGCGCCCGACGATGATTTACAGTTCATGAGTGATGGAGTAATCAATCTGGACTTTAGTCATGATGAGCGCACACTCTGTATTTCTAAGTTTCGAGGGAGTGGCTTTCAAGATGGGCATCATGCAATCCGCTTAACCAGTACGGGAATGCGAGTCTTTCCCCGGTTAATACCCCAAGATTATGGACAAGATTTTAATACTGAAGTAGTTTCCTCTGGCATCCTAGAAATCGATGAGTTGCTGCACGGTGGCATTGAGCGCAGCACGATTACTATCATTAGTGGCCCTAGCGGTGTGGGTAAAAGCACGTTGGGACTTCAGTTTATGAAAGAGGCAGCTGGACGGGGCGAACATTCAGTGATTTATACTTTCGAGGAAAGAAAGGAAACGCTGCTGCGCCGTGCTGAAGGCATCAATATTGCGGTTGGGGCGATGCAGGATAAGGGGACACTTTCAGTCGTGCAAGTGGAGCCGCTATATTATACACCTGATGAATTTGCTAACCTTGTGCGTCAGGAAGTAGAGCAACAACAGGCACGGATTGTGATGATTGATAGTATATCCGGCTATCGGCTTTCAATGCGCGGCAAAGACTTGATTAGCCACATCCACTCGCTATGTAAGTATTTACAAAATATGGGTGTTGCTGTGCTGCTGATTAACGAGATTGAAACAATTACAGGAGAATTCCGAGTTACAGAAATTGGGATTAGTTATCTAGCAGATACGATTGTATTTCTGCGCTACTTAGAAATGCAAGGCGAACTGCGGCGAACGATTGGCGTTCTCAAGAAGCGGATGACAGACTTTGAGAAAACATTGCGCGAATTTGAAATTAGTCGCTACGGAATTAAAGTCGGCAAGCCACTTACACAGCTGCGAGGCGTGTTGACTGGAGTGCCTGAAATGCTTAGGGATGAATTATGATAGCGTATCTATGTTAATTCAACCAGAGCCAGTGAAAAATTTTGGCGACAGTATTACCCGCAAGCAAGAGAACGAGCGATGAGTCGAATTTTAATAGTTATAGAGCAATCTGTAAATCGTCGCCTATTAGCAGAGTGGCTGGGTATATATTACGAGGTTGCGATCGCTGACTCAGTTGTGCAAGCAGGAAAAGCCGTACCCCTCTTATATGAGCCATTTGATTTATGCATTCTCGACGGCCCAGCACTGGATCGCCTCTGGGAATGGGTGGAAGCAAGAAAACACAAGGAGCAACCCGTTTTATTTATTGCCCTTTTTGTTGATTACAGCGCGCTCTGATGTGAAACTTTTGACACGGCATTTATGGCAAACTATCGATGAGCTAATTACAAAACCGATTGAAAAGCTAGAGTTGCAGGCACGAGTGGAAATGCTGCTGCGATCGCGGCGGCTCTCACTACAGCTTCAGACTGCATTAGAGCGAGAACGTGAACTCAGAGAACAAAAATCGCGTTTTGTCTCAATGGTTTCCCATGAATTTCGCAACCCATTAAATATTATTTATGGCTTCATTCGTTTGCTACAACAGCGCAACTTGTCTGTTGAACGGCAAACTGACTTTTACCAACGCATACTTGCTGCTGTTAGCCGCATGGTTGCTTTGCTGGATGACGTTTTGATACTAGGAAAATCTGAAGCGGATGGTCTAGCGTCTAATCCCACTGAGCTAGCAATTGAGCCGTTCTGCCAAAAATTAATTGAAGAAATCAAATTCACCGCACGCACTGGTCACACTATTAATTTCAATTGTGAGGATGAATGTGTCACAGTTCATATGGACGAAGCCTTACTGCGGCACATTCTAACCAATCTATTGTCTAATGCCATTAAATACTCCGCACCCAATAGTACCATTGAACTAAGACTCCAATGCAAATCACAAACCGTGATATTTAAAGTGGAAGATCAAGGCATCGGTATTGCTCCAGCAGACCAAGAACGGTTGTTTGAATCCTTTTATCGTGCTAGTAACGTGGGCAAAATTCCAGGAACCGGATTAGGGCTGATGATTGTTAAACGGGCAGTTGAGCGACATGGGGGAACGATTACGGTAAAGAGCGAAATTAATGTTGGGACAACATTCACTGTCACCCTACCTCTGGACAGTAAAATTTTTCACTTGACTCCAGAGCCTTATTAAGGTTTTATATCATGTCCGCTTAATTACCCATAATAAAATCACCCCGCCCGCCTTACGGCACACTTCCCGATGCCTTGGGGAGGGGTTTCTAGTATACTTTACGACTTTTCAAACATCCTCTAATACCCTTTGGATAAGATAATTTCTTTATCAATTACGCTTGTAGAGACGTTGTATTGCAACGTCTCTACACACCTCACAAATAACCTTAACTAAACGGTAAGGAATAAGAGTTTCTAAGAGTTCTTGCCTAAGTCATAGCTTAGTTAAGGGAATTTAGGGTGATTTCATTCAACCAATGTTGCAGAAGCCCCTTCATTTGCTGGAGGTACACCGGGTAACTCAAGACAATATCCAGCACCATACACTGTCTTAATATAGCGGGGATGGCGGGGATCTGGTTCTAGCTTGGTTCTCAAGTGGCGAATATGGACTCGAATCGTTTCTATGTCATCATCAGGATCGTAGCCCCAAACTTCTCTGAGGATTTCGCTGGGAGAAACCGTTTGACCGTGGCGTTGCAATAAGCAGTGAAGTAACTCAAATTCCAAGTGAGTTAATTTCACCGTTTCATTGAACCATATCGCCTCAAATCTTTCCGGAACCAGGGTGAGTGAGCCATAGTTGAGAATTTCACTATGCTTTGCTGCTTGGGGAATGCGGTCAGTACGCCGCAAAAGTGCCCGCACCCGCGCTAGCAGTTCTTCAACTTCAAAAGGTTTGGTGAGGTAGTCATCTGCGCCAGCATTGAAGCCCTCCACCTTATCCTGAGTTTGGCTTAAAGCCGTTAACATTAATACAGGAATCTCAGAGGTGCGATCGTCGCGACGCAGGCGTTGGCAAACGGTAAACCCATCTACTTTGGGCAACATCAAATCGAGCATGATCAAGTCTGGTTGTAGCTGGAGAGCCAGTGCTTGACCTTTGATGCCGTCTTCAGCTTGACTAACATCGTAGCCAGCCATTTCCAAGTTGACGGCAACTAGTTCTGAAATCGCTGGGTCATCGTCTATGACAAGAATCCTCGGCATTATTAAAAAATTATTACTACTTATTAAGGATAAATAACAACCTTTGATAGATACAAAGATTTTTGAATCAATACTAAAAAAGATTTTAAATCTTACATAAATATTAAGATTAAATGACTGTGAAATCAAGACTCAACTAAACGTAATCTTATAGTCTATGATGTGTTATACTCCCCCCTTCAATCCGTCTTGGTTTTTACAAAACGGTGTAATTATGACTGTACACACCGCTTTGTGGGGAAGCCGTTACTGGGAAACTACTAATCAAAACCCAGAACCGTCTTATCACGAAAAAATCTTTATAGGTGGGCAAGGTGTGCCAATTTTTGGCTTGGTCGCCATTCCTGAAAATGCTCATAGCACGATTATTGGTACTTATGGCATTACTGGAGAGTTAAAGACAGAATGGTCTTTGAGAGTGCTAGGACGTAAAGCCTACGCTCAAGGGTACGCTATAGTGTTATTTGATTGGCGTGCCCACGGTAAAACCGCCGACTTGTCGCCAACTCTGACTTCCGATGGACTGTATGAGGGGGAAGATTATGTTCGCATTGCCGCCGCCGTTAAGGCAATGGGATGTCCAGGAAAATTTTGGTTTACAGGATTTTCTTTAGGAGGGCAATTGACGCTATGGGCGCTGAAAGTATCTGGTGAAGTGATTAGAGAGCATGAGGATTTAGGACTAGAAGATAGCGATATTGGTGGTGGTATGGTGATTTGTCCAAGTTTGGATTCTGAACGATCGCTATCTTATCTAGTCACTAAGCCCTTTGGTAGATATTTGGAAACGCAGATTGCACGGAATTTAAAAAAACTGGCATGGCGAATACATGATGCTCATCCTGGAAGCATTGACCCAGAGGCGATTGAACGGGCAAACAGTATCTGGGGTTTTGACAATGAACTGGTAATTAACCGACTAGGTTTTCCTTCTGTGGAAGCATATTACCAAGCCAGCAGCGCTCTACAAATATTACCGCAAATATCAAAACCGACTTTAATTATCTATGCTGCCGATGACCCACTTTTTGACCCAGCCATCATACCTGATTTAGAAGAAGCTTGCGATCGCAATCCTGCAATAAATTTGTTGCTCACCCGTTACGGTGGTCATGTTGGCTATATGAGTAGCAAAAATTGCCAGCGCCAATTACAAGACCCTGATCCTTGGTGGGCGTGGAATCGGATTTTACAGTGGCTGGAGCAAAAGCGAACAGGGTAATAGGCGAGATAATATTCTGGCTATTAAGATACTCACGGATAAAGTCGTATTACTTGGAAGTCCAAAAAACTAAATAACTATTGTAATCGAGAGGATGGCATTGATTGAGAAGCTACCACAATATTATTGGTAAACCAGCAATAACAGATGCAATACCTGTCCAGAGAGTAAAGCGCTCAATATCTATTTCATCCAAAGCAACGCTCATTTGCTTAATTGCTAATAATAACGCTGTCAGTAGCAGTACAAAGAAAACAAGGTACTCCAAATTAACGATCATTTATCCTCACTATCTCTACAAAAAGTAGTCATAATAGGTTTTTAACAAGCTTTAGCATAGTTTTTTTGTTTCCAAGTTAACACTTTTTCAGAATAATTATTAACTAGTGATGAGATATCTACTTCAGATAGCCAAATCATAGTTTCATAACCAAATCGACCCATTTCTGGCTCTGGTCCCATAGGCATTTCCACCAAATATTCCCAGCTACCTGACTTAAATCGGTACTTTTTAATGATGCCTTCCCCACCTATAAAACTTACTATCTGACCATTATAAAACTTAGGTACTGGCAAAATACTTGCAGACATTCCCCGTAGTTCCTTTGAGTAACACTGTAATAGATAATGTTGTAGCTAAAAGAAAATTTGCTATTCTCTGTCAAGGGTTTTAACGTATTCTCTTTCAAAGGATTTAACCTAAAGTTAATAATCGTATATCTAGAGTAATAAATGGTGTATGTACATGTAGAGCAATAAATCACGATATTAGTCAGCAAAAGCGATTGCAGCTACCTGTAACTCAGTATTAAGTAGTTATGTTTACAGCCAAACTTAACATTTAACAACTCTTTTGGCAGATTCTAGGAGAAACAGGTGCTTTGCAAATTTACTAAAGCTTGATGAAAAAATTTAAGATAGCAAAAGCGTAATTATTCGAGTGCGGTTAGCTGGAACGCTGCCAGATTATAAGCGAAAAAGCTGTGTTGCGTGAATTCGCGAAGCGATAAGCCTGACGGCATGGCTACGCTTACCGCATTGGTCTAGCGCATAGTATAGTAGCGCTAAAGCATCAAACCAGATCCACCTATAATATTTGTCGTAATTAAATAAACTACTAAAGTACAATTCCCTTGACTTTTTGACTCAATGACCGCTTCTAATGATATTTGGCAACCTGCACCGACAGATTTAACTCTATTACAGGATGAGATTCACGTCTGGCGCATAAACCTTGACCAACCAGAACCACAACTGCAAAATTTAGCAGCGACTCTTTCCAGTGACGAAATGGCCCGTGCTGAACGATTTTATTTTCAGGAACATCGGCAGCGTTTTATCGCTGGTCGTGGTATCCTGCGAACTATATTAGGTCGCTATTTGGGTATCCAGCCCCGACAAGTGCAGTTTAATTATCAACAGCGTGGCAAACCAGTATTAGGAGATACATTTGCCGATAGTAAACTGGAATTTAACTTGTCTCATTCCCAAGGGTTGGGTTTGTGTGGAGTGAATTGCACTCGCCAAATGGGTGTAGACCTAGAATATATTCGCCCGATGTCTGATTTAGAAGCTCTTGCCAAACGTTTCTTTTTGCCGAGAGAATATAAAATATTGCGATCGCTATCTCCCAATCAACAGCAAGAGGTATTTTTCCGTTATTGGACTTGTAAGGAAGCTTATTTAAAAGCAACTGGAGACGGACTATCCCAATTAGAGCAAATTGAAGTGTCGTTGACTCCCACTGAAGCAGCCAAGTTACAGATAATTGAAGACTGGAGTCTTTTTGAACTAGTACCTGCTAACAATTATGTTGCTGCTGTTGCTGTAGAGAATTTTGGCTGGAACTTAAAGTGTTGGCAGTATTAATCTAATTTTAGTCATTTGTCATTTGTCATTAGTTTTTCTTCCCCAATGCCCAATACTTCGACTTTACCTCGGCTTTGCCCAACTCTACCAGAGGCTGCGCCTTAAGCGTAGCTATGCCACAGGCTTTACGGCTACCAAGAGGACAGGCTCGGCACAAGTCGCTCAGTACCAGTGCCCCATGCCCAATGCCCCCTACTTATCTTCCTGCATATTCCTTACAATTTTTGTCACTAGCTTTCTAGGTACAAATCTGACGCTTTTTGCAAGTATTTTATTGAGCAAACCTGGAATGACAATGGTTTTGCCCTTCATTAAAGCGTGAAAACCAATTTCGGCTACTGTTCGTGCATCCATCATCCTCTTACCCTTGAGCAACTTAGAGTCAGCCATCCCCGTTCTTTCATGAAAAGCAGATGCGGTTGAGCCTGGACAAAGAACTGTCACAGTGACACCTGTACCTTCTAATTCATTAGCGATCGCTTCTGAAAAAGATAAGATATAAGCTTTAGTAGCAAAATAAACCGCCATCAAAGGTCCTGGTTGAAAAGCAGCAGCTGAGGCAACGTTTAATATTTTACCTTCGCCTTGGTTTACCATGTGTTTCATAAATAGCTTAGTTAAATGAGTCAGACACACCAAATTTACCTGTAACATTTCCAGTTCAGTAGCTAGGTCTGTTTCGTGAAATAATCCATAAATACCAAATCCAGCATTATTGACCAGCACATCAACCTCAATATTGGCGAGTTGTAACTCTGCAAAAATTTCATCAGGAGCGGTTGATATAGATAAATCCTTAACAATTGTTTTGACAAGATTTCCAAATTTATCTTGGAATTTAGCAGCAATTTCTACTAGTTTTAACCCGTTTCTGTCTACTAAGACCAGATGGTAATCATGAGCAGCAAAAATACATGCTAATTCGTAGCCAATTCCAGCGGCTGCCCCGGTAATAAGAGCAGTTTGTTTACCCTGACCTTGATGTGTTGTGTTCATGTAAGAATGTTGGTGAATTCAACTTGATGAAGCTGTATTGCATCTACAGTGGTTCTTGCTCTACAATTAAGTTTGTATGCGTAATATCTGAACCAACAATAAATATCTTGACTTATTACTTTTTCAGTTGCTTGTGAAATGCATTGAATAGATGTAGCAGTCCAAAGGTAAATTTAGGATTTATGCATTGAAGAAGTTGGGCATTAAAGAAGTTCGGTTATTTCAAACTATTAGCGATAACTTTTGATTACTCACAAAAGCCAGTAAGTAAAATCAAACTTTTATGCCTGCCTGACACTAACCATTCTATCCTCAATTGCTTCTGTCAAAGGGTGAATCCTAAAAATTTACATGATTGAGCATGAAAAAACAGGGCAATTATATTGCCACTGTTACATATGAGTTGTTCCTGGCATCTAAAAGATTGGCTATTTAGTAGTACTGAGTTTTAAAAAAAGGAGTAAAAAAAATTATTTTGTAGGAGAGCCAGTGCGTTGCGGAGGCTCTCTTGGTTATAGCAACTGGCGTTGTGTACAGCTTCTGTAACGCACCAAAAGTATCCAGGATGGTGCATTACATTTCTGACGCACCCTACGAAAGTTGTAAATTCTTAAGCGATATTTAAGAAACCGCTTTGAATTAAATAGGCAGTATAAGTCATGAACAATTGAGAGTCAATTGAAGGACAAGCAATAGAACTACCTGCTAGTGCATGGAGAGTATCTTGGCAGCTAATACGGGGTCTTCTAGCTTGCAAGTACAAATCAGGAATAGTCAGTTGTTCATCAGACCAGCGTTCTAGTAAAAATGGTCGTAGAGTGTACAAAGGATTATCTACAGAGGACACATTATTGATTAACTCTGATTGCCATTTTTCATAAGGAATCATCTCAACTGAATAACCAAAAGAGCGTATCCAATCAACTAATATTTTCAAAGAGACAGGTTGAGGATGTTGTAAATTGAAAGCTTTACCTATAGATTCTTTTTGCCTTGATAGATAAACAATCGCTTTACTTACATAGTCCACAGGTGACATATCTAACATATAATCTACATTGGGAAAACTTCCCATTTGTAGACATCCCTTGACCATCAGATTGATAAAGTCATGTGTATTACAAATGCCTGTTTTGCTATCACCTGAAATCAGTGGTGGTCTATGGATAGTTACAGGAAGTCCACGATCACGAGCAATTTTGACTAACTTTTCAGCTACCCATTTAGTTTGAGAATAACCAAGATAAATACCTTCCCAATGATTGAATTCATCCTGTTCTTTAACAACCTTACCAGCATAGGCAGTGGATTCAAAAACAGCCACACTAGAAACGTAATGTACAGGCTTGACTTTAATTTGACAAGCCAATCTCAAAACTTCCTGTGTTCCTAAAACATTGGCTGCTTTCAGTGCAGAATATGGAAAAACATAATTCAATAAAGCACCACTATGATAGATAGTATCAATATTGGTAGCTAAAAATTGAAACTGTTCCGAACCAACACCTAACAATGGCAAAGATAAATCACCAACAATTGGAATTATTCGGAAGTTAAATTCTTCCTGCCAAATTGCATATTGTTGCAGATTATTTTGGAGTTTGCTTTTGCCTTCTTCGGCATTAGCAGCACGCACTAAGCAATAGATATCCGCCTTAGTTTGTTGTAATAATTCCCGGATGAGAAAAGCTCCTAAAAAGCCTGTTGCTCCAGTTAAAAAGATGTTCTTAGGTTCACCCACAAGCACATTAGATGCAGCACCGGGATGGATGGTGGGGTCAAGAACAGCCTCAGCACTTAAATCTAGAACAGAGGGTGCAGTGTTGGCATTAGAGGTTATAACTCCTGTATCTTGAATCAGTGAATCTTCTTGCACTTCTTCAGCTAAACGCCGTGAAAGAGCTTCAATATTTGGGTAATGCCACAGAAGCAATGGAGATGGTTGAAATCCTAGCAACTTTTCTAAGTTACTTACTAGAACCATTGCTTGGGCTGAATCCAACCCATAGTTTTCTAAATGTTCTTTGACATCTATTTCATCAGTTGCAACTTCTAGCAACTTAGCTAAGTTAGATACCAAAAATATTTGAATATCGTTTGCTGTGAAAGACTGTTTTATAGTCATTTTTAAATCTCCAACAATGATGTAGAACGAACAGGGTGATATTGACTGTAATAATCAGAAGTTTGCAGCCCTTGAATTTTCAAATTTTGGACACGATACAAAAAGGCTGTACCAGTCATAATTTGATTAGCAACATCAACTACCTGACGATTATTGGGTTCAGACAGATAGGAACCACGTACCCAGTCATTGAAACCGCCCATTGCCGGGCCACACCAAATTTGATAATCGACTTCTCTACCTTTTTCACCAGAACTAGACCAGCGAGAAGATAATCCTAGATACCAACGGAAAATCAACGCCATTTTTAGTTTAGGATTATTCACTGCTTTCCCAAGTTTTTCAGGATTCTTTTGGGACAAATAAGCCGCAGTTCCTTCCCATACTTCAGCAATAGTTTTGCGAAAAACTTGTTTTTCTAATTTCTCTCTTTCTGCCAAAGGAATCTCTTCAATGGAATCATAAGCGCGATAGAGTTCAAATAATTTTTGCGCTCGCATGGGGAACATTGTACCCCGTTTGAGAACTTGCAATTTGACTCCCATTTCAAACATATCTGCTGCTGGGGCCATAATCATATCAGCCATTTCAGCTTGGGCTAATAACTTTTTAGTATGTTCACAAGCCCCAGATTCAACGCATGACTGATTGATTGAGCCGGTCATAACATAAGCAGCACCCATCATAAAAGCCGCTAATGCTGATTGAGGTGTCCCAATTCCACCTGCTACACCGATTCTAATGGGTGTATGATAATGATATTGTGCTTGAATTTCATCCCGCAAGGCAATAATAGAAGGTAATACACAAACCAGAGGACGGTTATCTGTATGACCTCCAGAATCAGCCTCGACGGTAATATCATCAGCCATCGGAACTTTGGCTGCAAGAGTTGCTTGTAACTCAGTAATTAATCCTTCTTCGAGAAGTTCTTTGAGTATTCTGGCTGGTGCTGGATGTAGAAATTTAGTAGCAACTTCTCGGCGAGAAATTTTGGCAATGATTTTATTTTTAATTTCAATTTGATTAGCGTTATTCAAGCCCAATCCAGCAACACGATAATAAACAATGTTGGGCGTCAAGTCGAGAAATGCAGATGCTTCTACTGTTCTTACTTGATATTTGAGGTATAAATCTACAGCCCGGCGTTCAATCGCAGGTTCATTGGGACTGTGAATTAAATTAAAAGCATAAGGTCCTTGAGGTAAAGCTTCTTGAATGCGGTTAATTGCTACTTCCAAACGTTCTGGAATTAAACCACCTGCACCAAAGGAACTCAAAATTTGCTCTTTTCCCAGCGCAATAACCATTTCTTCGGAAGCAATTCCACCAGCCATTGCACCAGTAGCATAGGCATATTTCACTCCGTGAGAGGAGAGGAAATTAGGATCTCCAAATTGTTGAATGCGGATTGGTGCTGCAAATGTTAGCAGTTCTACTTGTGCTGTTGTGCCATTATCACCAGGGGATAAATAACCCTCATTAGTGACACCGATTTTTCCGGCAACTTTCACGATGTAGCAGGGTTTATTTAATACCATCAATTTATCTTTGATGGTTTGTTTTTCAAAAGATACAGTTTCTAAAGAACCTTTCCAAACCTGGTTTTTGTTATAAGACCAGGAAGAGAAATTAAGGCCATTATCGTGTTTACTTAGTACCGTATCTACGGTTGTCACGGCAGTTATCCCTCGGATTACAAGCAATGGATGATAAAAGTTGAAGGGTGTAGACTTTTTATAGGAGTCTAAGTTTTATTTTTTTACGAACTGCAGAGGCGCAGAGAAAACAGAGGAAGAGAGTAATACCAATTCTCTAGGAAGATGCACGTAATAATTATTAAACGAACCGCAAAGTGCGCTAAGGGCGGTAAGGAAGAGAAAATTTAGAGAGAATTGGTATGAGATATTAAGATTCGTCGTTAAGCAAGTTTTGGGCGCAAGCTAGTTGTAATTGAATTATTTCGCTCATTTGTTGACTGTAATCTTGTCTAGCTTGTAAGAAGGCGGTGTGTGCTTTAGTTATCTTGGAGTTATTAGCATTGAGCTTTTGATACTGAGTCTTGTTTAAATCGAACATGCTAATGATGCTACTAATTTTTTTAGTTATGACGGGTGGGGAAGAAAGAGGAATTGGCTGTTGAATTGCACTTGACTCAGAAGATTGTAATTGTTCTCTCGTTTCAAAAACGTTATCAATGATATTTTTCGGCTTTACTTCTTCTGGCTGAGGCAAGATGCTAGGGGAGTAATTTTCTTCTTGGGTAATTTGGTTGGAAGTGTTAAAATAATCTGTGATTTCAGATTGTTGGTGATTAGGTATGTTTAAATGCGGTTTTTTGAAGCGTTCACTCCTAAGATACCCAGCGAAATCTTCAACAATTTTACGATTTTCTTCGCTCAAAATTGTAGCAAAAATTGCTTTTCCACCCAAGATAACTGTTCTCAATGTTGCTTTATTTGAATTAGCAGTTTCTTGGGCTTTGCTATACAGTGGCGATAAATCCAAGTTCACCTGATGACTGAGTAGTTTTGCTAATGCTTTGACTATCGAAGCATGGTCATCCATTCCTCTACGATTCAGAGAAACTGTAATATGTTCTTTGCTACTGAGGATTTTATCAATCCATCGCGAACAGACACTACCAGCGCCCGCTTCTAAAAATATTCGGACTCCATCGCTGTAGACACGATTAACTAATTGCGGAAAATCAAGTTCTTGGCACAATCCTTTGGCGATATTGTGAGCAATGGAATCACTTTCAAGTGTAATCGGTTGATAATCGGCGGCAGAATAAAACACAATACCGGGAAGATTTTGTGATGGTAAGGTGTTTACCTTCTTGATTTCCTCGTACTGCGATCGCATTGCTTCACAATGTATCACATGGTCGAAGGGAGCGGGGAAAGCGTTGCAACTTAAAGTTGTAATCACTCGCTTACAGGCGGCATCATCACCAGCAATTAATACTTCTTCTGGTGTGTTGATTTGAGTTAAGTAGACGTGATTCTCATATTTCAGGCATTCTCTAACTTGAGATGGAGTAGCCATGAGAACATAGGTATTCCAAAAATTGCTGTTTGGTGAATCTGTTAATCCCCAATATTCACGCACAGCATTTTTCGGACCAGATAACTTATCGCCAAACAGAGGAGATGAATTTAAATTGCTACTTCCACCAGAAAAATTGCTCCAAACTCCTTGGGCAGACATCATGCTAGTTTCGCCGAGGCTATAGCCAAAGACACATTGCGGTTTGACTTGGAAATCATCTCGAATAATTGTAGTAATCAGTCGAGAATAAGCAATTTCTGTTTCAAACATTGCTAGGGAATCATCTAAAAATTCTTTTTCAAGAGTTTCTAGTTGCCTGGTAGAAAATTTCTGCAAGCTTCGGGGATAAAGTCGCTGATGAATTTCGATAGCACGATTAGCAAGACTATTGAATATCGTGTCATCGTAGACTTTTGGGAATAAGCGGAAGAGATTCTGACCGATACCCACATAAGAATTGACAGCTGCCGGATAAACGTAAGCTAATGCTCCAGTTTTACCCAATGGTTTAGCTGTGAAATAGCTTCCTATTGGTGTTTGCCAATCTGTGCCGTTCTCAAAGGCATTATTTACACCTTTGCGAGCAGATTCAATTTCTTTAAATAGTTCTTTTTTGTTACGTCCAGTGATTGATAAGACGTATTTTGCATCAGAGTGTCCTTCAAAATTAGCGAATGTTTGGCTGGCGGTAGCCGATAAAGAGGAACTTTCTTCGATGGTTTTTTGAAGATTGTTTAGTAAATCTGGTATGTTGGAGCGATCGCTAACTGCGATCGGGAACAGATGATAAGGTATTTGCTGCAAATATCTGTTGTCCCGTTCTTGTTGGCTGGGTTCTTCTGATAAGATTAAATGGGCATAACTCCCATCTATACCCATGTTATTAATTGCTGCTAATCTGCGTGTAGCGCCTTGATCGATAAACCAAGGTCTTGATTCCATTGCCACATAGAAGGGACTACCTGACCATACTTGCGGTGTTTTGACACCAGACCATTTGGGTGTGCCAGGAATATACCTGTAATAAAGACACAGAGCGGTTTTAATTAAGCTAGCGATTCCCGATGCTGTATAGGTGTGACCGATATTGGCTTTGATGCTGCCCAATGCACAATGTAAACCATTGCCCACTTTGGGATAAGCTTGCAGTAAACCTGTGATTTCTGCTTCATCCTCCTGGGAAACGCCACTACCGAAGACTTCCACATAGTTAACCTCTGTGGGTTGAATGTCTGCCATCTGGAAGGCTTGTTTGCAGACATTGCTAATAATTGAAGCATCAGGTTTTACCAATCCGTTACCCAAAGTAGAATTACCTTGTGCAAAACTCATGGCATCAATTACTGCATAGATGCGTTCATCATCTTCCTTAGCAGCTTCGTAGCGCTTGAGGACGATAGCACCCGCACCTTCGCCAACCGTCCAGCCATTAGCTTGTTGGTCATAACCCAACGTATTGACACCTGTATTAATTGGGGCAAATTGACTGCGGAACAAGACATTTTCTACACCACCGGCTAAATCTACTGCACCCACAACCACCGCGTCTACTTCTCCGGTGGCGAGTAGCATTTGAGCAACTTCCAACGCTTTGAGGGCAGAATTTTCGCCAGCGCTGACGGTGAATGCAGGGCCTGTGAAGTTCCACAAAGCAGAAATCCGGCTTGCCATGATGTTGGCGATGTGGCTTACATATTCGCCGATTTCTACTGGTTGATGAATGCTATCTTTGACAATGGTTTCTAGTTGCGCCAGTTGTTCATCAGGTAGAGAAATTCCTTGGTTGAGTAAGCCGTCCTTAACCTGCCAAGATAGATTCCATCTTTGCTGTAACTGATGCACAGAGAATTCTGTCTCGGCGGCGACAATCACTGCCACATTGCCACCCTCCTGTAGTTTGGCATCTTTCACGGCGCGATCGCTAACCTTTAGGAGCAATAATTGTTGTGGGTTTAATTTCTCTATTTCATTCGGTGGAATTTTACACGATAAAGTATCGATTTCAAAATCTTTGATATATGCCCCTGCTGGTGCTTTTCCATCTGCTAAACCGTACTCTTTCAAAATACTTTCTTGATTTTCTATACCATGCCATCTTTGAGGCGGTAGAGAAGTAAAATGCTGTGTTCCATCATAAATACTACGTTCAAAAGCATCTAAACCATTACAGTTACCAAAAAAGGCATCCATGCCAACAATGGCAACTTTGGTAGGTGGAACAGGTGGAATTGATTCAACTGATTCTGTTGTAGTTCCTTGTTCTAAAATCAAATGAGAATTAGTGCCGCCAAAACCAAAAGCGCTAATAGCTGCCCGTTTAATTGGTGTGTTATTATTAGGCCATGTTGTAGCTGTTCTAACAATTTTGTCGGCAGAAATTGTACCTCTTTCTGATGTTAAAGGTTCAGAAACATTCATGGTTGCTGGAATTACACCATGAGACATACTCAAAATCACTTTAGTCAAGCCAACCATGCCAGCAGCAGTTAGCAAGTGACCAGTATTTGCCTTAGCAGAACCTACCAGAGGCGCAGCTTGATTTTGACCAAAGAATGTTTCGATGGAATTGAATTCAGTTGTATCTCCTAGCAATGTGCCGGTGGCGTGACACTCTAGATAATCAATGCTTTTGGGACTAAATTTTGCCTCATTATAGGCTCGTTCAAAAGCTAAGGTTTGTCCTTTAGGATTAGGGCTGAGTAAATGTTTACCTTTGCCATCATTCGAGAGTCCATTACCGCAGATAGTTGCGAGAATATGATCACCATCTCTAACGGCATCAGAATATCTTTTCAGCATCACCATCCCTACACCATCGGCGGGAATTAGTCCTCTAGAGGACTTATCTAAGGGGCGACTAATACCGTTTTCTGCATACCCTTGAACACCGGAAAATAACATCCGCACAAATAGGGAATCTGCACAACTGATGGCTCCAGCTAGCATAACATCGGCTTTGTGTGACCATAAGTAATGAGATGCTAGTTTAATCGCATAAAATGATGATGAACAAGCAGCATCGAGACATAAATTAATCTGTGATAGAGATAGAGCTTGAGCAACTATAGATGCTGGTAAACCAGATATCATCGCATTGTATAAAGAGGCTTTAGTTGCACTTTTGAAAGCAGCTAAATCAAAATCTTCATACTGCAAAAGTTCTCTTACAGCAGGTGCGATCGCTTGCTGGTAAATTGGAGAGAACAATTGATTAGATAATTTTGTTGGGAATGATAAATTACCTAAAATTACGCCGCATTTTGCAAGAACATTTTGATTACCCCAATAACCACTTTGTATAATTGCTTGTTTAGCGGTATACAACGACCATTTAAAGGTATTATCTAAACCCGCAACAAATTCTGATGGTAGATTGTATTCAGATGGATTAAACTGGAAGTTACGGATGTACCCGCCTTTGAGGGAATAGGTTTTGTCTGGTGTACCTTTGACTGGATTGTAAAATATTGTCGGATCTACTCCGATTTCTTCGACGGTTGCAGAGGATGTGGAATCTTTTTGATTAACGAGGTTTTGCCAGTATTCTTCAGGATTCTTTGCATCGGGGAATAGGCATGATAATGCGATGATGGCTATTTTTTCCACGATTTATATGCTCCGAGTTTGGGTATTTAGCAAGAGATATTTAACAGGTAGGATTTACGCTGTCCCCCAAACTTTGAAGTGGCGGTTGCTAAAGAAATAGCTCACGCACAAGGAAAAAAAGTGTACAGAGAAGAAGTTGAAGATTACTAGTACAGTGCGGCGGAAATAAACAACCCCTTCGGGTTCGGCAGTTCCTTATGAGGGAAACCCTCAAGACCGGACTGCCTCACCATTCCAAATCAACGAAATGCTTACGCTGTACTCATTTTGACTTTTGACCCTTCGACTACTTCGACTTACCTCGACTTTGCTCGGCACAAGTCGCTCAGTACAAGTGCGCTCAGGGTCAACTTTTGCCTTGCGGTACTAGCTTCTGAGTAATTTCATTGACCAAATAATTGCTTTTGCTCCGAGTAGACGTGAATAGACTTGTCCTTCTCGATTGTGGATGATAAAGTCGGCGGTTACACTACTGGGTGTTTTGGCTTTCACTTCACAAGAAACGTAAAAGGGTTCATTGTGTGGTGTGGCTGCAAATTGTTCATATTTTGCTACTTGTCCAGGTAAGCAACCTTCTTGATGAAAATGCTGTGTCCAAAGCCAGAGTGCGTGCATACTTAGGTCAGTTGTATATGGGTTTACCCATTGAACTGGAAATTGCCCTTGTTGTTTATCTGAGATTTGTTGCCATAGACATTGTGTAGTAATTTTTTCTGTGGTGATATTTAGAACTTTTTGGATTTCTTGAAAAGAGGGGCCATGAAATAATGTAGTTTCTCCATTTTGATAAAAAGATTTGCCAGTGAGAGTGATGATATTATCTAGTTCTAGATTCACTGCATCATAAATTGGGATAGTGGGTATTTCTAGTAATAGTTGGATTTTGGCACTGAAATGATAAAATGTTTTTCCGTTGGAATTTTTGCTCGATATTTTGGTATTGAATGTAATCTGTTGAGCATTAGTTTTAGAAATCTCTTCAACATCTAAAATATATTCACTTGTCAGACTTTCATTAAAAGTAATTCCTTTCAAGATTTTGAAATCTTGAGCAGCAAAAAATCTATATCCTGGATAAAGTTGTTCGCAAGAATCAATCATCCATGATAGAGCGCATGTAGCAGGCAACACTGGAGAACCAGCTATCACATGATCCAATAAAAATGGATTCTCTTCAACTGTCAGTCGGCGGCGCATCCGATAGGTGCATAGTTCAGAATCTAACTCCCTAGCCAAGGGTACTAGGGGGCTACCAATGACAACTTGTGTATTTTCTCGATAGGTGGGATGCAACTCGTTGACTAACATTTGTGTCCCAGCTTCTACGGAAATCACTTCGATTCCTCGTTCAGCAAAAGCCTTTTTAAGTTCTGGTGACACCATCCCACTATCCCAAGCTCCCCAATTAATTGCCACTACATGACATGAAGGATATTGTTGTTTGAAAATATGCCCTGATTTATTGAGAATTTCATTAGCGATCGCATAATCAGACTGCCCAATATTTCCATAAAAGCCTGTTACAGAAGAAAACAAAACTAAATATTGAAGTTGACTAGGATTAACACAAGTAAGTAAATTTTCCAATCCTTGCACTTTCGCGGTGTAAACTTTTTCAAAATCCTGTTCTGTTTTCTTTTCAATTAACTTATCAGCTAAGTTTCCAGCGCCGTGGATAATTCCTGTAATCGGTCCAAGATGTTGCACAGCATTGGCAAGTTTTTCTTGTAAAGCTTGCGTATCTGTGACATCGACGCTAATATATTCTGCTTTAGCTCCAGTTTTTTCAATTGCTGCTAGAGTCTTTTTAATCTCGCGACTGGAGGTAATTTTGTTATATATCTTTTGCACATTCATGGGTGTGGGCTTCTCTCCTTGAGAAAGAAGATTTTCCATGATGCATTTTTTCAATGCTGATTCATCACAATCTTGAGCATAATATGGCTCGGTTTCTAATAGTTCAGAGCGACCGAGGAGAATAAATTTGCCGGGTTGTTGTTGGGCTAATTTGATAGTACACTCAGCCGTAATCCCTTTTGCACCGCCGCTCACAACAAAGACAGATGATGGACTAAGCTGGGCTGTTTGTGTCATAAATCCTCGTAAATACCTGCATAATTTTGGTTTTTTCTTCCTCTGTGTCCTCTGCGCCTCTGCGGTTTTTTTTAGACGAACCACAGAGACGCACAGAGCGCGCACAGAAGAGATTAATCAGCGATGAGGGTGACTCGTCCTTGTGAGCCATAGCCAACTTCACTGATATAAAGGTTGGGGTCGTGAAGTTCGGCGATGATGTTGTGTACTGACTGTTTAGCGTCAAGTCTGGGGCTTAGGTCGATCGCACGAGTGAATACTTTTGGCCATTCCCATCTCAGGGTTTTGGTTAATCCAAATAAACCAGCGCCGATCGCACCGAAGTTAACTTTGTAATCTAACCCGAAGGCTCCATCGAGGTGAGCAACTGTGCAGAAACAACTACGTCCATGCTTTGCGGCTTCGTTTAAGGAAGGTTTGAGGTGTTTCGCCATCAAAAATACGTGCTTGACGATCGCTTTTTCTTGTTCGTTATAAGAAATACTTCCGGTATGATTGCTTACAAACATCGGATGGAGATGGATGAAGGCCCCAATCGCTCCGCAGTGAGATGCGATCGCTTGCAATTGTTGTTGGAGATGTTCTTCACTCAAGTTTGCTAAGGTGACGCGGGTTACTCCTGTGGGTAAGGGCGTTTGTTGGGCAATTAGCGATTGGGGAAAGCTGATAACTACTACTTTCCAGCCTTTCTCGATTAGGGATTCGGTTAATTTATAAGTGGTGAGGGAACCATCATCGGTGATTAAACCAATGTGTCCCTCTGCTAACGTGAAATCCAAATAATCAGGCTGTGCTAGGTTTTTGAGTTTGACTGGATGGCGCTGGATATTATGCTCTAATTCCGGTGGCTGCTGGACAAACTCAGGCTGATACTTTTTTTTTTCACCTCCAGCTAACTGCTGTAGGTAATCGACTATTTGACCGATGGTGCGGAGTTCTCCCAGTTCTTCGATATTTGGTTTGGGTAAGTTGGGGTACATTTCTTGCATCGCCCCTAAGATTTCCACCCGTTTAATCGAGTCAATCCCTAAATCAGCCTCCATGTCCATTTCCAGTTCCAGCATCTCGACTGGATAGCCAGTTTTATCACTGGTTATGGCTAACAGGGTTTGACCTAAGTCTGCAAAGTCATCAGTTACAACTAGTTCTGTCTTGAATGCGACAACTATACTTGGTTCAGGTGAAGTGACTACCTCAACTACGGGTACAGTCTCTACTACAATCTCGGTTGCTTGTTGTACTTCGTGAATTGCAATTTCTACAGAAATACTTCTGGAAGCCTGAGATTGCAGATACTCTACAACTTGACCGATGGTGCGGAGTTCTGCCAGTTCTTCAACGTTTGGCTTGGGTAGGTTGGGGTACATTTCCTGTAGCGCCCCCAGGATTTCTACCCGTTTGATCGAGTCAATCCCTAAATCGGCCTCCATATCCATGTCCATTTCCAGCATCTCTACTGGGTAGCCCGTCTTGTCGCTGGTGATGGCTAAGAGATTTTTATCCAAGTCAACAATATCGATGATTGCGCCGGATACAGGTGCAGCAATTATGGATGCTGGTTCTGGGCTGAATACAACAATTTCGTTGACTGGGAGTGAGCTAATTTTGACTACAACCTCGCTTTGAGGTTCTACTACTGGGATGGGTGGCTCGGCTACAGGCTCTACTGTCTCAACACTGGGGAAATGGGGAGTCGGAAGTAGAGACGCGATTGATCGCGTCTCTGAGGATACAGGAGTTTCAACTACAGGCTCTACAGCAGGCGGCAGAGGTTCTTGGATAACATTTAAGCCATTTTTAGCTACAGGCTCAGTTATAGGCAAAGGCTGGCTTTCTACTATCTTGGTAGTAGGAGGTACGGGTGCATCACTAACAGTCGTTTCTGTGGTGAACGGAGTGAAATTACTGATCTCTGTTAGTTGAGTTACTCCCTCACCAGAGATGATTTGAGAATACTCTTGCTGTATGAGTTGGAAAAAGTTTTTGGTATATTCCAACTGCTCTTGAAGATATTGTTCATGGATGCGTAGGGTTTCACCTTGTTGGGAGTGAAACTGCATCATGCTGCGCTCTAAGCTTTCCATGACAACTAGCTTCATTTTGGCAGTTTCGGCTGTTGATTTACTTTCACTCAACAAAGAATTCTGCTGCTGCATCAGTTGGAAGAATGCTTTAGCGTATTCCATTTGATGGTTGAGATAAGTACCGTGAACTTGTAAATTATCAGCTTGATTTTCCTGGAACTGTGTCAGGAGGTATTCTAAACTTGCTAAAAGTTGTTGGTAATTTGTAAGTTTTTCTGGCGTTGGTTGCATCTTAGATTCCTGGGCTGGTTGTGAAAGGGTCACAGGATTCATTTGTTGCTCTGGTTGGGTGATGACACCGTTCATTGTTGGGGTAGATTTTTTATGTCCGTTAGTCTCGATCGCAGCCAGAGGTGGTGTTACACCTGGGCTGCTAAATAAAGGAGCTGCATCAGGATATTCGGGGGTGGGTAATGTGACTTTATGCCCATCTTGCAAAGCTAGAGCAAAGGCATGTTTCGTTTTTTCGGATCTGTAGTTTATCCCGTTTAAACGGACATTTAATGTCTTCTTTGTCTCAATTGGGGGGATGGTTTGGGGAAGTTGGTAAGGATCGAGGTTATTCAAAGCCAAACCAATCACACGCAACTGCACAACTGCTTCTCGTAAGGAGCGATCGCTATTCTTTTGAGTGCTGGGGTTCAAAGATACGGTAATATGAGGGCGATCGCCAAGGATATCTTTGACTAAGTTGGTGAGAATTCTTCTCGGCCCAAATTCCACAAAGCAAGTACCACCCGCCGCATAGATATTTTCAATTTCTTGTTTAAACAGCACTGAATTAGAAAGGTGCGTTTCCAGGATTTTTTGAATACCTTGGGGTTCTTTGGGATACTGCTTACTGGTGACGTTGCTGTAAACAGGGATTTTGGGACTTTGGAATTTGACAGACTTAGTAGCGATCGCAAAGGATTTCTGAGCAAAGGCGATTAGCGGTGTATGGAACGCTGCTGATACAGGTAGCAATACAGCCGTATATCCTTTCTCGTGTAAAGCGTCTCTGACTCTGGCTATTTCTGCGGTGGGGCCAGCCAAGACAAATTGAGTCGGAGAATTTTGATTAGCGATCGCAACTTGCGGAAAATGTCTGATTACTGCTTCGACTTTGCTGATGTCTTCTTTGACAGCCAACATACTACCTGCATCATGATCCGGATCTTCGGGTGCAGCCATTGCTTGACCCCTAGCTTTCACCAAGAACAGGTAATCTTCGGTACTCAAAACACCCGCAGCCCATAACGCTGTCAGTTCACCAAAGCTATGTCCCGCCACAAAATCTGACTTGAACCCAGCTTGTTGCAGGATGCTATACATCCCTGCACTCAACACCCCAATAGCTGGTTGAGCATATTCTGTGCGTTGTAAGGCAGCAATTTGGACATTTTTTTCTGCCTCTGCAAACACAGGATGAGGAAAAACGATTTCTGACAACGGCTGCAAATTATCTTTGAGCAACAGGCTATCCATATAACCATGAAGACGGCGCATCAAAGGAAAATTCATTACCAGTTCCCGGCCCATCTCCAGGTATTGCGAACCTTGACCGGAAAATAGAGAGACAACTTTTCCGCCCAACTCCATACCAGAGGCGCGGTAATAAATCCCTTGGGGATGCTCCCAAGATGCTGCTGTTCCTTTGTGTTTTAGCCAGTCAATGCTAGTTTGCAGCAACTTGCAAGCTTCTTCGAGATTCTCAGCTACAAACCCAAATCTGGCAGCAGAGAGGGGAATTTGTGGCGATTTGCACTCATTGACTAATTGTGCGTAATGTGCGTTGCCTTCTGGCGATCGCAACTTACCTAAAATCTCTTCCGATTTGCTCAACAATTGCTCTAATGTCGGAGCAAACAACAGCACTTCACTAGCTGCACCGTGTAAGCGGTAAGCATGGTTTTGGTCGGCTTCATATTCTTCCAAAACAACGTGATAGTTAGTTCCGCCAAAGCCAAAGGAACTCACACCTGCGCGTCTGGGTGCTTCCCCTTCTGGACGAATCCAAGGTCTGGTTTCGGTATTCAAATAAAAGGATGAATTTTTAATGTTGAGTTTGGGATTTGGCTCAGTGATGTTAATTGTCGGCGGTAATACTTTGTGATGTAAAGCCAAAGCAGTTTTAATCAAACTCGCCGCACCCGCAGCCGCTTTTGTGTGTCCGATTTGTGATTTCACACTACCCAAAGCGATGTGCTGCTTTTTGTCATCATGTCCATCAAAGAAGTCTTTTAAAGAACCGAATTCTGTCGGATCTCCAGCCATTGTGCCAGTACCATGTGCTTCCATTAAACCAACAGTCGCAGGAGAGAAGCCAGCATCTTCATAAGCACGTTCTAAGGCTTTAACTTGGCCTTCTTTGCGAGGAGCATAAATACTCTTATAACGCCCATCGCTGGAAGTACCAATACCTTTAATTACGGCATATATTTTATCGTTGTCCCGTTGAGCATCTTCTAAACGTTTGAGGACAATCATCCCGATACCTTCACCCAACATCATCCCATCCGATTTAGCATCGAAAGGTTTGACATTTTCACTAGGAGTAACCGCCGGTGTTTTGCTAAAGGATATGTAAGCCATGATGGTGTTGTCGGTATCAACGCCACCAGTCAGCATCATGTCAGAACGATGCTCAATTAGTTCGCTAATTGCCATTTTTAAAGCACCGAAGGAACTAGCGCAAGCGGCATCAACTACGCAATTCATCCCGCCAAAATTTAGGCGATTGGCAATTCGTCCGGCGACTACGTTAGCTAACATTCCAGGGAAAGCGTTCTCATCCCATTTCACATAAGCGCTTTTGATTTTATCAACAATTTTTTGCGTATCCTCGTCAGATAAACCACTGCTTTTGAGTGCTTTTTCCCAAATCGGATATTCCAATCTCGCAGAAAGTGGCATTCCTAATTGCTTGGCCATCGCCACGCCTAAGATTACCCCAACCATCTCGCGATTAAACTCACGTTTTTCACCATAACCTGCATCTTCCATCGCTTCTTTTGCAACTAGTAAACTTAATAGTTGCGATACATCTGTGACTTCCAAAATGCTAGGTGGTATGCCGAATTCCATCGGGTTGAAATCTACTTCGGGAATAAACCCACCTCTTTTACAATAAGTTTTATCTTCAGTAGTTCTGGGATTCGGATCGTAATAATCTTCAATGCTCCAGTGGGTAGCAGGAACATCAGTAATACAGTCAATTTTATTTACTATATTTTGCCAATATTCCCGCAAATTTCTGGCTTGAGGTAATAGAGAAGCCATCCCAATAATGGCTATAGGATTATGTTGTAATTGTCTGTTAATTTTGTTGATTGACACTGATTTGTCTGATTTCATGTTTTTTTCCTCTATAGACTTCATTACAGCCTTTTCACAATTGTTGATAAGGCTCTCTAACTCCGCTAAGGCAGTATCAATCGAATAAGCAGACATAGGGCATAGTTAGTACTGTGGATTATGTAGCTACAGTAATTCTGTTGCCTACTAATTAATGAAAATCTCTTGTCTTGTAAGCAGGTAGCTATCCTATCTGTGCTAAATGCTTATTTTTAAATCAACACCACACGACACATACTGCCTTGACAAAGCCTTAGATTTATAGGCGATTTTGGCACACTGCGATCGCGAAAAATTGTTATCCAACGCTAGACTTTTGATATTGTGGCAATAAGTCAACCAATTTTGGATTTTAGATTTGCAATTTTAGATTTGCGTTAGCGATAGCAAGTAACCGTACCCTTATAGGGAAGCAAGCTAGCAAGAGCGTCTCGTAGAGAGCCTCTTTCAGATTTGTTACACCAACAATGAGTAGAGGACGAACCAAAAAAATCCAAAATCCAAAATCCAAAATCTAAAATATTTTGAGCAATGGTATCCCACTGGAACAATAAAAACTGAAGAGTAGCTAAGGGAACAGAAACGCTCTTTTTGCCTGAAATCGTTTGATTATCTAGCCTCACCACAGCAACATAGCTGTTATTCATGACAACGTTCTGTATCTCGATCAATGTCATAGCCAGTTTCAACGTCCAGGATAATATATTTTATGGGATTTGACCCAGTAAAGTTGACAAGTTCGTTACAGAAAAGACACCACCTTTAATCTGATTTTATGCAAATTGAGAAAGTAATTAAACGATCATAAGGTAATGAATAAGCAGTTATATTTAGTTATTTTTAATTTTAAATTTTCAATTAAATAACTACTTTTTCTAACTGCTTTTCAGCATTTAGTTAATAAAAACAATAACACACTTTACATAAACTAAATCATTCCTTTAAAGTTATTTTATAAATAAACTTCCACTATTGGTTATGTGAATTATTACTAAAAGTTAGAATTAAAGTATAATTTGTGACTATATAAACGGTGTAAGATATTTTGTTATCTACGGGTTAGTCAAAAATTTGTGCCGGATTAAGTTAACAATGCAAATCTGTTGTCTAGTAAATAACAATTCCATGAATACATAGATAAATTGAATAACCATAAGTATGTTTTCTCAGAGAAACATCATAATTGAATCAAAGTTTTGGGTTATTTTTCAATATAAGTCAAGTTAAGACACAAAGCGGTTATTTATAAAGCAAATGTTAATTTTTAGTATGTTGCTTGGTAAACATAATTATGATTACATCCCTTAAAAGGGCGGTTACAAAGCGCAGCTACACAGAGAACAGTCAAAGTGTCGTGCTGACTGACATCCCGCCAAGAACTTAAGTTCTGTGGTTCATAGTTCAAGTCCACTTAAGTGGACTGAAATTTTCGCTTTGATCTAGGATAATCATATACATCGTTTAAAATTCTGTATTTAGTCCTCTTGAGAGGACTTTCGCTATTATCCTTAGAATAAATTCCAAGGCAGAATAGCAACGAAGCAGAAGATTTACAAGTATGTTAGTAATTACAAGGAATTTGACCCCTTGTTAAAAGTAAATAAACTTTCCTTACAGTATACTCGTGTATTTTTAGATATGCGTTGACGGCTCGCACCAAAGGTATCGTTCATGCTTTTAATTACTATAAAGAAAGCTGATAATAATGTCTAATAGTACACAAACTTGCTAACCATAATTTGTTAGTAATATAAAATCTACTTAATAACGAGCTATCTTTTGATATTCAATTAGTAAGTAAATAATTATTAATGAGTAAATTTCTTCAGTCTCTAATTTTACTGGGATGGAATATTATAGTTATAAAATCAGGACTTCTACAAAATTATTCAGTTGACAAAATTCGATTTTTCTGCCATTGTTAATAACAAGTTCATCTGAAATTTTAGTTCATTTTCATAAGCGCTTCGTTGTTATTGAAAGCTAAGTTTCCCGGTTAGCGCTATTGTATTTGACGCTACTGGATTAGATGCAAAATTAGGATATAACTTAGGAAGCTTTGAAGTAACACCACCATTAATTTCCACGCCACAATAGTGAGTTTGGGCGGCAAAAGCGTACAACAATTCATATAAAACCAATTTAGAGCCATCCACTTGATTAAGGTAGAACTTTAGAGGAAAAGCCCCTTGATAATTTGCGGATGAGTCAATATCTAATCGACTAAATATAACCAGGCTATCCCCTAGAAAACAGAATAGGAATGAAAATATGGCAGTAAATAAAGAAAGCCGATTATTCACAAAACCCGTAGGGCGATCGCAAGTAATTTTAGCAGCTTCTCTGACTTTGGCGGCGGGATTAATAGCTTTTTATAGTTTGGTACCGTTTTGGTCTAAACCTAAAGTTGTGACACCACAAGCAAATCCTCCAAAAGCTGCTACTCCTGTGAAAGTTGCTGTGACAGCCTTGGGACGTTTAGAACCAGAAGGCGAAGTTACTTCTTTAACTGCTCCCGCTTCCAGTAACGGGGTGCGAGTAGAAAGACTGTTGGTAAAAGAAGGCGATACGGTTAAAGCAGGGCAAGTACTGGCATATCTAGAAAATTATGGTCGTTCTAGAACCGCATTGCAACAAGCTTTAGACCAACTGCAAGTTGCCAAAGCTAAACTAGCGCAGGTTAAATCTGGAGCGAAAACCGGAGATATCGATGCTCAAAAGGCAGCGATCGCAGGTTTAGAGCCAAAATATAAAGGAGACGTTGCTACCCAAGAGGCAACAATCGACCGTATCCAGGCTGAAGTAGACAATGCTCAAGCCGAGAATAATCGTTATCAGCAATTATATAAACAAGGTGCGATCGCGGCTTCTGTAGCAGATACCAAAGCTTTGCAACTAAAGACTACACAACAGCAGCTAACAGAAGCACAAGCTACTCTCAAGCGGACTCAAGACACATACCAAGAACAACGCAAGCAAGCACAAGCGCAACTCACCAGTATTAGCGAAGTGCGTAGTGTAGATGTTCAGGTAGCACAAACCGAAGTCAACAGTGCAACAACTTCTGTTCAACAAGCAAAAGCCGACTTGGATTTAAGTTATATTAAATCTCCCATAAATGGCAAAATTTTGAAAATTCACGCCAAAACCGGAGAAGTCATCAGCACCAGCCGAGGATTTGCTGAAATAGGTAAGACATCTCAAATGTATGTGATTGCAGAGGTGTATCAAACCGATGTTCAAAAAGTGCGTGTAGGACAAAAAACCACAATTACCAGCACTGCATTTACTGGAACAATCAAAGGAACTGTAAAAGAAATTGGTTGGCAAGTTGACAAGCAAAACATCTTCAGCCTAAACCCTGGCTCAGATACAGACCGCAGAATAATTGAAGTGAAAATATCGATCGATAGTCCCGCAGATAGTGAGCGGGTAGCTCGTTTAACCAACTTACAAGTGGATGTCGCCATTCATATTTAGTCATAGGGCATGGGGCATAGAGCATTGGTCATTCACAAATGACAAATGACAAATGACAAATGACAAATAAATCCATGATTTTCAAAATTCCTTTAGGATGGCTACAGCTAGCCCAGCAAAAAGTTCGTTTACTAGTAGCTGTAGCTGGGATTGGTTTTATTGTGCTGTTAATGTTTGTGCAACTTGGTTTTCAAGATGCTCTTTATTCAAGTGCGACCGCAGTACATCAGAATCTCAAAGGAGATTTATTTTTAGTTAGTTCTCAATATAAATCTTTGACCTCAAATCAAAGTTTTTCGCGGACTCGTTTGTACGAATCTCTGGGGTTTAATGGCGTAGAGTCAGTTAGCCCGATGTATTTGCAATTTGCCAAACTGAAGAATCCAGCAACTGGTGAGAAATATTCAATATACGTTATTGGTTTCGATCCAGGTAGACCTGTGATAAACATCCCAGAAGTTGAGAAAAATTTAGATAAACTGAAAATTCCTGATGTCGTGCTTTTTGACCGGAGTTCTCGCCCAGAGTTTGGCCCAATAGCTAAAAAATTTGATGCGGGAGATACTGCACAGACAATTGAAATATTTCCCTTCAATTCATTAATTGGCTATAGAGTTAGAATTGCTGGCTTATTCAGCTTAGGGCCTTCCTTTGGGGTAGACGGTAATTTACTTGTCAGTGACTCAACTTTCTTGAGGATAAATCCCAATAGTCGTCCAGCAGATATGATAGATGTCGGTTTGATTTCCCTCAAACCTGGTACTAATGCAGAAACAGTACTGAAAAATTTGCAAGCAACTTTGCCTAATGATGTCCAAGTTTTTACACGCCAAGGCTTCATTGATTTTGAGAAAAAATATTGGGCTGTTAGAACACCTATTGGTTTTATACTTAACTTGATGTTGACAATGGCTGCGATTGTTGGTGTGGTTATTGTTTATCAAATTCTTTACAGCAATATTGCTACGCAGTTCGTTGCTTACGCTACTTTAAGAGCCATAGGTTATGCCAATAGATATTTATTAAATATGGTATTTCAGCAAGCTTTAATTTTGGCAATATTAGGTTATATTCCCGGATTTATAACTTCTGTTTTGGTATATAGTTTTGCAGCAGAAGCAACTAAATTACCAATATTGATGACCATTAATAATGCACTTCTTGTCTTAACTTCAACAGTTTTGATGTGTATAGCATCAGGAGCACTTGCTATCAACAAACTCCGCTCCGCAGATCCAGCAGATATTTTCTAGCTATTGTTAGCAGCAAAATAATTTAATGATTTTGTTCTGATATAGGTTTATCAATAAGCTTTGGTGCAGACTATCTATAGAAAAATTACTCTTTATACCTATTTTAAATTTTAGGTTAAAAGTCTTTACTTAAATAAAAATTAGGTATAAAGTTGAAATTTTTTATCTAACAACTCAAATTCATCTGTTTAACAATCATCCCGAATTTATGAACCTCAAAAACAAAACTCTCCTAATCACTGGGATTAATCAACTTGTCGGTTTGCGTACAGCCGAATTAGCTATAGCGCAAGGAATAAATGTTCGTGGACTGCAAAGTTCTACAGAACAAAACAAACAATTACAGAACTTAGGGATTGAAGTAATTATTGGTAGTATCACCGATTCTACCATAGCTCAAAAAGCTTGTCAGGGAGTAGATATCGTTTTACATACAGAGCAAATTGCCGAAGAAGCTGGCGCAATTAACCATTTTCGTGATGTGAATGTTGGCGGTACTGTCAATATAGCTAAAGCTGCTAAACAAGCTGGTGTCAAAACATTTGTGCATCTATCCAGTGTGATGGTTTACGGTTTCAACTATCCTAATGGTATTACAGAATCTGGGCCACTCTCTGGTGAAAATAATCCATACTGTCAAACGAAAATAGAAGCTGAAGAAGCACTCTTAGAACTCAATAATCCTTCAGATTTTGGTATCATCATTATTCGAGCCGGAGATGTTTACGGGCCAGGAAGTATTCCCTGGATAGTCAGACCAATTCTGATGATGCGTCAAAAATTATTTGCTTATGCCAACGATGGTAAAGGAGTAATCAATCATGTATATATAGATAACTTGATTGATGGTATCTTTCTTGCAATAGAAAAAGAAAGCTTTGGTGAAATATTTAATATCACCGATGGACAAGAAACTTCGTGGAAAGAGTATTTTATGCGTTTAGCAGCAATCGAAGGTTTATCAGCACCCCTTGCATTACCAAAAGATGAAATAAAGTTGTTTCTTAAGCTACGCGTTCAAGGACAAAAACTTTTCCGCAAAAAAGTTGATATTTTACCAGAGTCTATAGATTTTATGACTCGTCCCTATGCTTGTTCTATTGTCAAAGCACAAAATCTGTTAAATTATAAACCAACAATTGACTTAGAATCAGGAATGCAGCGAACACATGAATGGTTGCAAAAAACAGATATTCAAAGCTTGATTAAATAGTCTTTTGGGAGTAGGGAGAATAGAAGAATTAGAAGAGTAGGTTGGGTTAAGCATAAGTGAAACCCCACAAAGCCTTGATAATTAATGTTGGGTTTTGTTCCTCAACCCAACCTACTAAATTCTGACTTCTGGATTATTACGTTGCATCTGCCTAACAATTATCTGCAATTAAGCAATAATCCACAGGTTTTTAGAATCTTTGTTTTATATGAGTAGCAATCAGCCACGATTGAGCATCGGATTACCTGTATACAATGGTGAGAAATTTATCAAAGAAGCCATAGATTCACTCTTGGCTCAGACCTTTGAAGATTTTGAGCTAATTATTTCAGATAATGCATCTACAGATAAAACTGAAGAAATCTGTAGAGCTTATGCCGAGCAAGACCAACGTATTTGTTACTACCGCAATGATAGTAATATCGGTTGCGCTCGTAACTTCAATCAAGTTTTTAAATTGTCTTCGGGTGAGTACTTTAAGTGGGCAGCCTATGATGATCTACATGCTCCAGATTTTATCAAGAAGTGTATTGATGTGCTTGACCAAGATCCTACTATAATCTTGTGTCACTCCCAGACATATTTCATTGATGAAAAGGGCAGTTTTCTCCAAAATTACGATATCAAACTCAAGGCAGATGCATTAAAACCACATAAGCGTTTTCACGAATTGCTGACCAAGCATTTATGTTATCAATGTTACGGTGTAATTCGCGCCAGTGCCTTGAGAAGGATACCGCCTATGGGTGGTTACGGTAATGCAGATGGAATTCTCTTGTTAAGACTTGGTATTCTCGGTAGGTTTTATGAAATTCCTGAATACCTATTTTTTGCCAGAAGCCATCCACAACAATCAATGAGTATGTATTTCCCTAATTATTTGTCGTTTACTAACAACACTAAAAAACACTCATTGAGTATGCTGCCTGATTTCTATGCGTATGCAGTATGGTTTGATTCAGCAAAAAAAGGACAAATTTTATTGCCACATTGGAGAATACTTTGGGAGTATATACTCTCTATATGGCGTAGTCCCTTGAGTTTGTATGAGCGGCTGTGTTGTCATAGAAGTTTACATCAGCAGTTAAAAGGGGCAGAATATCTTCTGCTGAAAGATTTGCTAATGGTGGTGCAAAAACTTTGGAAAGGTTGGCAAGCAGCATCAATTAAAAAACAGCAAGTCACACTTTGAACAAATAAGTTAAAAAATAAAAGCTGGTAAATACAGCTTTTATCAACCCACAAATCACCTATTATTCGCTACAAAATTATGTTGAAACTATCTCAAGTTTGTCATGTTTTGCTTGCTACATTAGTAAGCTTCAGCTTTGCTAAAACAGTGAATGCAGAGCCAACTGCAACACTAAATGTTGTAGTAAATGGAATACATCACCAGAAAGGTGAGATTTGCTTGAGAGTTTACGCAAGTGAAAAAGGATTCCCAATGAGTAATTCTAGTGGCTCTCAAAGTGGCTGCGCTAAGATTACTGGCAATTCTGTAAAAAAACAATTTTTCGGTTTGAAGCCTGGAACTTATGCTGTCGCTGTAGTTGATGATCAAAATGGCGATCGCAAACTCAATAAAGACTTTTTCGGTATTCCCAAAGAAGGTTTTGGGATTTCCAAAAATCCAACTGTGTCCATACAAACAGGTACACCAAAGTTTCGTGATGCTAGTTTTGTTGTAAACAAAAATACAACTATCAATATCATCATGAAATATTCGCTGGATTCATAAAGGAGTGGGGACTGGGGACACTTCTCTTCTCTACGAGAGGCTGCGCCAACGAGACGCTTTGGGTAGCTTGCTTCCCCAAAGGGGTACCACAAGCGCTAGTTGAATCTCGACTTGGCTCGATTACCGCGTAGCCGAAACTCGATTTTTGCAAAGTCGAAACTCAGTGCATCGCTGGGGACTGGCTCTCTACAAGAAAGATATTTCTGATTTCCAATCCCTAATCCCCAGTCCCTAATCCCCAATCCCTTATTCTGTCGGAGACTAAAAACTTAATGGAAGATTTGGCTATATTTCTATCTAAGTCTTTAATGGGTTGGTTGGTTATTCAGGTATGTTTAACGCTTGTCTTTATATGGTATCTGCGCTCATCTAAAAAAAAATTATTACCAGATGATCAGTTACCCAAAACAGCAGTGATTCTTTGCTTACGCGGAGCCGATCCGTTTTTGCCTAGATGTTTGCGATCGCTCCTAAATCAAAACTATCCACAATATGATTTAAAATTGATCGTTGATAGTCAGGAAGACCCCGCTTGGAAAATTGCCAGTGAAACCATCACAGAGCAAGAAGCGACCAATGTTCAAATCAGCCCTTTGAGAATAGTACGCAATAATTGTAGTCTCAAATGCAGTTCTTTAATCCAAGCTGTGCGTGAGTTGGATGATTCTTACAAAGTGGTTGCTTTAGTAGATGCTGATACCATAGTCCATGTGAATTGGCTGCGAGAATTAGTCAGTCCTTTGGGGGATGCGAAAATAGGAGCAACAACAGGTAATCGTTGGTATGTACCTACAGGCAAATATTGGGGATCTTTAGTACGGTACGCTGGCAATGTATCCACAGTCGTGCAAATGTTTCTCTTCCAAATCCCTTGGGGTGGGACTTTGGCTGTGAAAACAGAAGTACTTCGCCAAACAGAACTGCTAGATAAGTGGGGACAAGCTTTAGGCGAAGATTTTATGATGCACAACATCCTTAAAAAACAGGGGTTGCAGGTAAAGTTTGTGCCTTCGCTGCTGATTGTAAATCGTGAAGAGACTAATTTATTCAACTTAATAGATTATCTCAAGCGCCTCATTCTTTGTTCTCGACTGTATCACCCACGTTGGTTAGCTTTAGTTAGTGAAGCTGTTTCTAGCATTTTGTTTCCTACTGCACTGATCATTTTAGTTCTTGAGTCGTTATTAGAGGCAAAATGGGAAGCTGCGGCTCTCTTGTTAGACTGCTATGGTGTCTATACTGTTGGGTTACTCTTGATAATGCTCGTGTTGGAATTAGAGATACAGCGAGTAGTTCGCTCTAATGACCAGGCGATGCCTATCAGCAAGCCCTTGCACGTCTATGCAAAATTATCAGTTGTTACAATCATCAAAATGTTGATTGCGATTCCCTTAACACAGTGGGTTTATGGGTTAGCGATGCTATCATCTCTCTGGGTTTCAACAATTACTTGGCGCGGTGTTTCCTATCGGGTTCAAGGGCCTTGGAATGTCCGGCTAATCGAATATCGCCCTTATCAATGGTTGGATCAGCCTATTGATAGTAAGGTTTCTCTTTAAACTAAATCGTTAAATACGAACTAGGGCATGAAAGTTATTACACTAAACATTCCCTAGTCTTAAAATTATATAATCTTATATTTAGTAGAACTATTTTAACTATAACTATTGTAAAAATACACGTTCTACTTGTTAATTATCAGGATGCATTTAGATTAATGGTAAGAATTTAGACAAATATATTAAGGGGTATTATGACTTAGTATTTTGGAGGTTTTGATAGTTTATAATTCAGGTTTATAAACATCCTCTTCACAATCAAAAACTTCAGCTAGTTGAAAATGTGTAAATACTTAGTCTAACTGTATTTGTGAGAATTTCTGAGCCAAATAATTAGGATTTTCATGAAACTTTTACTGCGTAAATCCTAAATTCAAAACCAGCATTCTCGTAAAATATTTCCCTTTTTATGACTAAAAAACCACTTCGCATTGCACTGTTTACAGGATTGTATGCTCCTTTCCTAACTGGAGTTTCCGTCGCAGTACACCAACGGGTTCGTTGGTTGCTAGAGCAGGGACATGAGGTTTTTTTAATCCATCCGCAAATCAACGATCGCTACCCCAAAAATGTTGGCGATCGCCCCATGCCAAGTTTAAATGAAATTCAGTCTTTTCCCAACTTCTCTGCTTACGCATTCCCCACACAACCACTAGTATTTTACAAGTCTCTTCCTCAACCGTTGAACTATCGACATTGGAGCGATACCAAGTTGCTGGAGAAATTCCAGCCCGATATTATCATAGTTGAAGAAGCCGCGCAAATGAGAGGATTATACTCATTTTTCTTGCAAGGTTATGGTCGCCCTATCGGTACGGAATACGCAAGACGAACAGGCACACCAACAATATCACTCTTCCATACAGATATCGTTGCATATATCAAATATTACTTTGGGAATAAATTCTTTAACTTGGTTCGTCCCATAATTCCCATTTTAGTCAAGCAATTTAGTGAGTCTTATGACTTCAATTACTTTTCTTCTAAAGAACAACTCACTAAATACGAACAACTGAAGTGCCAACGCGCCGAATACGTCCCTTATCAAGGCATCGATTGCGAAAAATTTCACCCGCGAAACATTTGTTATAACCCAATTCCTAACGACAACCGACCAACTCTTTTATTTGTCGGACGCATCACCCCGGAAAAGAATGTCAACCAACTGCTTGACATATTTCCGCTCATCGCTGCCAAAATCCCTGATGTTCATCTGGTGATTGTTGGTAGTGGCCCACTAGATGAGGAAATTCGTCAGCGTGCCGAAAAATTTGGATCGGGTATTACTATATGGGGCGAGTCTCACGGTACAGAACTTTTAGGTTGGTTTGCTAGAGCGGATGTTTTTGTCAATCCCTCCATTACGGAAAACTTCTGCACTACAAATAACGAAGCCCTAGCGTCTGGAACCCCTCTAGTTGCAGTTATTGCACCCTCAACCTCAGAACAGGTATTTCCTGGCCGTAACGGCTTTCTTGCCCAACCTAACAACCCCATTGACTTCGCCCAAAGGGTGATTGAGATTTTAGAAAATCCTAATTTGAAAGCAGAGATGACTCGGCAGGCTCGCCCCTCTATACTTGACTTTGATTGGTCGGCATGTATGCAAAAACTTGAAGATAAAATCTACCAAATCGTTGAAGAAGACAGGAGGAGCAAATCATCCAGTCAGGGAGAGGTTCATCGAACTCAGGTTAATTAGCGATCGCTTGAGTTTGACAAAGCCTCTTAGTTCAAGGGTGCGATCGTAGACTGCGTAGCATAGCCTTAGCGAGGCGGGGTTGTTCAAATTTAATAAGCTAATCAAGCGGACATGATATAAGTCCAGCCACCTAAAATTCAAACAAAGCCTGCATAAGCAGGCTTTGTTTATAACCCTAGACTAAATCTCTATGGGCGCTTTCATATTTTTACAGGTGATTGAACAACTAATTTCAATCAACTGCCCTCTTGACTGCGTTGCCTGCATCTTCAGCTGTGCGCTGAACATTTTTACCAGCATCTTCAGCCCCACGCTGAACATTTTTTGTCACATCTTCGGCTGCATTTTGGGTATTACCCTTGATATTTTCAATTCCTCGCTGAGTCCCTTTAACAAGACCTTTCCGAACTTCTTCAACTGAACTGCCGATATCTTCACCGAGATTTTTCCCTCTTTGACCCAAGGGTGTACCTTCCTTGAAATTGCGGACATATTCCCCTGGACTTTCAACCCCTTTCTCATCAATCCTCTTTTCAGCATTTCTTGCCATCGCATCAGCTTTGTCATTCGCTGCCTTTTCATCTGTCGCTCTAGGATCTACATCACTAAAGTTATTTATCCCACCAGCAGGAGAAGAGAGAGGATAATCTTTTGTAGGATCATATCGTTGCTGAGTATAACTTGATTGCTGCTTTTCAGGCTGTGGTGGTTGTGTTGCTACTCCTGGAGCACCACAAGCTTGTGTCATAAACAAGAATATTCCTGCAAAAAAAACAGTTAAAACTTTCAAGGGACGAATGCTTTTGAGCCAATTCATTGCTTTTTTCATACTTCTACTCCGTGCATTTTTGCGACTAAGTTAAACTTCAACCAAGATAGCATTTTGAATTAATTTTACATCCAAGAATTCAGACAAAATAAGAGTTCTATCTGCCTGCTGCTGGATTTGGCTGTAATTCCGGTCTAGCAGCACCTTCATCTGCCTTATTTTTCAAAAAACTAGAGGCTTCTTCAACATTCTCTTTTACAGCCTCAATCCGATCTTGAATCCGATCTCCTACCTTTGGTTCATTCTGAATCAAACCACCTGGTTCAGGTTCTCGGAAGTCCTTGTCTGTGATAATTGGTAATTCTGCTTCTTTCTCGATTCGACCTGCTGGTGTCTCAGCACCAGGATAAAGTATCTTGGATTCTCTATCTGTTGTAGCAATCAACAATTCCGAACTTGGTTGTAAGCTAGCTTGGTCGCGTCCCTGATTGGCTTTTGGGTTTGCTACTTTCGGATCAGTAGACATTCTGTAGTTGTTATAGTTGTCTCCACCATTCTTATAAGGATTGTTTGCTCCACCAGCTTGTACAGCAGGATTTTGTGGATTTGCACCTTGAGCATTTGCCCCACTACAAGCAGTGCTGACTATCAATAATAGTCCAGCTAAAAAGATAGTTACTATCTGGCGCAATCTTATTTTTTTCAAGAATAGTCTCACAGTGTTCACGTAGTCCTCCTTCCCAAAATATTAATAAGTTAAGAGTTTGCTGAATCTTTGGAATGGTCAGCAAGTTATTGTGCTTGTTTTGGTTCGCTCATTCGATAACGTATTTTAAGGATATGAATAAGAAAATGCACTTGACCTCTAGCGCAGGCTACATTTTAATTACCATATAAATAATATTTTTATCTAACTCTAGAGAGATATAAAATAAAGTAATATAGGTTTTCTAAAAAGAACTACATCAACCTGTTTGATACTTCAAAAGCTTTGAATAGATCCTTTATATACTGTAATAGTTGAGGCATTGGCCCCTTGTTGCTCTAACCGTTAAATTACTAAATTCATGAAGCAATTTTTACGTTGGATAATTTTGGGCGGAACGCTGTTTTTTTTAGCGAAAGCTCTGAAGGATAATTGGATTGGAGTAACTGCTATCCGCATTAATGGGGTAGGATGGGCAATTATAGCGATCGCTACAGGCGTTACTTTACTAGCACATACTTGGGCTGGCTGGATCTGGACTTGGATTCTGCAAGAATTAAATCAACCTGTATTTCCTCCCCAGTTCATTCAGGTTTACCTAAAAACGAACATAGCAAAGTATTTACCAGGTAATATCTGGCATTACTACGGGCGAATTATCGCCGCCAAAAATGCCAATGTTTCTACTGGTGCAGCTACCTTAAGCGTTTTGCTAGAACCCCTACTTATGCTAGCGGCTGCTTTAATCATTATTGTTTTATGTAGTAGCCAATTTGCGGCAGCTAATAGTACTTTTGTTCTGCAAATACTACAATTGCTGAGTTTAGCTGTAGTCCTTTGTGCGATTCATCCTTGGTTTTTAAACCCAGTTATTCGCTTTTTGTACAAATTGAAAGCAAAAAAGTCTGCTGCTACCACTCAGCCAACTGTTCCCTTCAGTCTTAAAAGCTATCCCTTACGGCCTTTGTTAGGAGAATTGGGCTTTATGGGATTACGCGCCACTGGGTTTATATTAACTATCTTCGCCTTAGGTTCGTTGAATGTGAATCAAATTCCTTTGTTATTAGGGGCTTTTAGCTGCGCTTGGTTGTTGGGGCTTGTTATTCCAGGTGCGCCTGGTGGGTTAGGTGTGTTTGAAGCGACTGCTTATGAACTTTTACGATATTACTTTCCCTCTGCCCTAGTATTTAGTGCGATCGCTCTATATCGCCTCATTAGTATTCTAGCTGAAGCTGCGGGTGCTGCTTTGGCTAGCTTAGACGAACGTCTTGCTAAATCATAAATCAGACAACATTCATTTTTGTTTATCTACCTTCATCTGTGAAAACACCCGATAAGCATCCAGATTTAACTGCGGATTACTGCTTTGGTCTTGTTCTATCTTAATCAAGTTGTATTCTACATTTTCTGTGTATATTGCAAACGTTATATTAAAAACTTCCATAAAATTGATTACCCACTTACACTCATCTTCAGGATATTTTTCGTAATAATGAATCAGATGAGCAATTTTAATTTCTAAATGCTTACGGGAATTTCTAGAAATCAAAATAGTCTTTAATAGTAGAATGACTAATGTTAAAGAGTGACCTTGGGTAAGCAATAATATAAATAATAACGAAGGTTCTTTACCGTTTTGTGTTGTAAAACAATCAATTACTCGATTACAGGTTCTAAGAAATAATTCTTTAGTGATAATTTCTTGATTATATTCTTCTTTCCATAAAGATAAAAGTTCTGCAAATTGCTGCTGCAAAGTCTTAACTAATTCTTGATTATCTACAGAAAAAAATAGATACTTTTCTATACTTAATTTAAACTGTTCAAGGGTTTGCCCTTGAGTTTGCTTAATAAATATATTGGCAATGTTCTCATAGCTAAACGCACCCTTTTTTAAAACAATTGCTTTTATTAAACGCAGAACATTATCTCCAAAGACACTGGGATTTTTGTAGCGTGTTGTGCTTGAGACAGTAGATTGAGAACGAGCAATATACATTGCTAGTTCAAACTTATATTTTTCTTTTATCTGTCTAGAAAGCTTTCTGGCAGCCTCTTGTTGCTCTCTTGGATTATTTTCATTAACAGATTGAGCTACTAATAAATAGGAAGTGTAGCGATTAGCCCAATGACCTTTATGTAATTCTTCGTGTTTAGCAGCAAATAGGCTTATTTCTTGATAGTCTTTGCTGTTTATAAAATTTTCTAGCCAACTTTTACAGATATTTACACCTGGAAAATAATTGGCTTTGACTTTTAGGTTTTTGCTAGCAAATAAATTAATTAATTCTTTAATATATTTATCTTTTCTATGAGTTTTCCAAGTATTAATTATTATATATATACAGCGTTTAATGGTATTACGAAATTCCTGTTCTTTATCATTTAAAAAAATCTTGTATATCTCAGGTATATAATGAGAATATTCTAAATCAAGACCGTCTATAAAAAAAGCTTTGAATTCACGTAAAACTTCATCTGGCGACATTGTATTAACAATTTTTATGAAGAAGGTATAAAGCTCTTCTTGTGCAATTTGCACATTTCCCTGTCTAGAGTTAGACGTAATACAATGCGGATATTCCTGACTAATTGATAAACTATTTGGGGTCATTTCAGTTATCAGGATAAAAATATTTTATGTTTCTATTATTACCAGCTTAACCTTGGTGAAAAATAGTATCAATCTATTTTTCAGATATTCAGCAATCTTTTTACACAAATTTGATAAACTTCGGCTATAAATAAAGTATTAAACATAAATTGTTAAATCCTTTATCAAATAATCCAGTGGAATTGCTTACTTTTATAGCGATTCTCATTTGAATAAACTACACGGGTTGGGACACGGTATTACCCATACGTGTCAACTAAAGCTTAACTGTTGGCTTCCTCACCTGCCTGCAATTAAAGTTCAAGGCTACAAGCTTAGTCTACTGAAGTAGACTAAAGATTCTTAAGTATATACCTATTTGATATTAGTAAGGAACTTCAGTTCGTTGCAGGACATGACTTTTAGGTTAAGTTGACACCAATGGGGATTACTGTGTCCCTATTCCTATTCATTTATATATTATGCAAACATTATGCAAAAAGACTTTTATACTTTGTATAGGAGTCTTTTCGCATGTGAAATGGGGGTGGAGGGACTTGAACCCACACGACCTTTTACGGTCAACGGATTTTCATTCTCCCGCAGTTTTCACTGCTACCTGATGGCTTTAGCAAAGTCAGGATTTTGAGAATTGGACTCTCCCTTTACCCTCGGCTTAACGTTAGGGTAGCTCCCGTCGGGTCTCTGCACCTTCCCTGAATTTTGGATTTTAGACTTCGGCTTCTCTACGAAACGCTGCGCGTAGCTTGCTTCCCCGTAGGGGTGCGCTCAGTCGAACGATTTTGAATTTTGGATTGTAGATTAATCGCAAATCTCAAATCGCAAATCTCAAATTTCTGGGCTTGGCTCAGGATTGCCATGTCTGTTACCAGGTTTAGGTTTCCCTGAGTTTGAGAGCTTCCACTTGAGGGATTTCTCCTTCAAGGCTCAGTTATCTAAGTCCGTAGCGTCTACCATTCCGCCACACCCCCGTAGGTGTTTTGCAACTAGTATAACTAGTTATTTCTTAGAGGCAGCAAATACCTCCTCATCTATTCCACCATCAATTGTGTCTTTTGTCCAACTAGATTAAAAATATTTTTTCCAGATTGAGTGATCGCTTTCTAGAGTTGCAAGTTTTCTTTGTTTCCTGGTAATCAATCTGGATGAGTTTTCGATCTTGTTTGACTATAACATTTGTTTGCTGGTAAGATTCTAGATCATACCATAAAAATACCTGTTGTCAATCAATCTTGACTATAGTTTCCTCAGTTTCGCTCTTCAGCCTATGATGGAAAACAGATGCTTAAGACTTGAAAGTTTATGATTGTCGCCCTGTTGTATCTGATTTTGGCTGGAGCTTACCTTCTGGTAATCCCAATTGCTATTTTGCTGTACTTGAAGCTGCGTTGGTATGTAGCTACCTCCATCGAGCGTACCTTTATGTACTTTTTGGTGTTTTTCTTCTTTCCAGGTTTATTGGTTCTATCGCCGTTTCTAAATTTTCGACCCCAACGGCGACAAATTGAAGTTTAACTAAATTAGGTAGGTCATCACTCTCATGCGACGGATTGACGCTATTGGAATTGGCTTGGGCGTTTTTATTGCTGGCGGCTTGGCTTATGTAGGATTGCAGCTAGTCGGTTTGGATAATCAGCAAGCTGGTATATGGAGCCAAGTCTTACTAATCAGTGGGTTAGTTGGCTGGTTAGCCACCTATTTTTTCCGTGCGGTGGGACAAAAAATGACCTACCACCAACAACGGGAACAGTATGAGCAAGACTTTCTGCAAAAGCGGTTAGATGAACTTACTCCTGAAGAACTAGCACGAATTCAAGCCCAAATAGAACAAGAAGAGCAATCTCAGGTGTAAATATCATTGGTCAGTTGTCGTTTGTCTTTGGTTTAGCTACAAATGACCAACGACTAATGACCAATAGCGCAAGACGGAAGTCAAAAGTCAAAAGAATTCTATTACAAGCTTTTGCACTATTTGAAATGGTATGTTTATTTACACCGTGCTGTATTAGTGACTAATGACTGCTATTACTGATTGCTTTGAAACCCTTGGGTACAATGGTGAGTGCGCTCTGATTCCGTTTATTACTGCTGGCGATCCAGATTTAGAAACAACAGCAAAAGCGTTGGAGGTTCTAGATCGTAGTGGAGCTGACATTATAGAACTGGGTATACCCTATTCTGATCCTCTGGCTGATGGGCCAGTAATTCAAGCTGCTGCTACTCGCGCCTTACAAAGGGGAACGAAATTAGAGCAGGTGCTAGAAATGTTGCAAGGGATTACTCCCAAATTGCGATCGCCTATTATCCTATTTATCTACTACAACCCAATTTTGCATCGGGGAATTGAAAAATTTCTCTCTTGTGTTGCGGCGGCGGGGGTTGCAGGATTGGTAGTACCAGATTTGCCCTTAGAAGAAGCAGCAGGCTTGCTCCAATCGGCTAGTGAGATGGGAATTGACGTAATTTTGTTAATCGCTCCCACCAGTTCTGCTCAACGCATAGAAGCGATCGCTCGTTCTTCCCAAGGATTTATTTATTTAGTCAGCGTCACAGGAGTTACAGGGGTGCGATCGCAACTGGAAAATCGCGTGTCTGATTTACTCCAACAAATTCGTAGTGTTACTGATAAACCTATCGGTGTAGGCTTTGGCATCTCCGAACCTGCTCAAGCCCTTCAGGTAAAGGAATGGGGCGCAGATGCAGCGATCGTGGGCAGCGCTGTTGTAAAACGATTAGCAGAAGGGACACCAGAGCAGGGACTTTCGGCGATCGCCCAATTTTGCCAAAGTCTCAAAGTTGCCATGAAGACCAATAGCACCAGCCCAAATACTCCTGTTGATTAGACGGAGAAAGTAGATTAAAAAAAGTATACCAGCGCAGTTTTTCTATGCTTGTTTGGTAGACAATTTGACCATTATGGTTTTGAATATTAACATCAGATATCATCATGTAAAAAAACTAGCTGATCCGGTCGCTTATAGTTTGAGTATTATGTGAAGTCAAGTAGGCATAATTTATGAGTGTGAGAGTGAATCAGTCACAAATAGTTATAATTAGGTCGCAATTGAGGAGCAAAGGCGATGAGTGAGAGTATGGCGTTTATCGGCGGGGTTGCCGTAGCTGGGCTGGCGGCTCTCGTATTGCTCAAAGGAACAAATCTACAGCCTAACTTTGCTGTTGCTCCGCAAATGCCAGGGACTGTAGTAGCGCCGGGAATGCAGCCACAAATGTATCCTTATGGGCCTTATGGGCAACCAATGTATCCCGGTCAGGTTCAGCCATCAACTGCTCCCAATACTGATCAGCGTCTGGAGATGGAAAAGCTAAACACACAGATGCAGTTGGAACGTTTAAAAAACGACAATGAACAGCTGAAGTTGCAAAATCAACAACTCCAAGGCCAAGTCCAAAATTTCAATACTCAGCAGCAGTGGCAATTAGCCCAGCAGAATAACCAACAAAAAGTAACAGCACTCCAGCCGCAAAATTCTTGGTGGTCTTCACCCGTGCTTTGGGCTGTAGGAGGCGCAACTCTCACTATTGGTGGTGGTGTTGTCGTCGCTGGGGTATTGGCTTTATTCTCACCACGGCAGCGCCCAGCCCGTACTGTACAAGTGATTCACCCTTACCAAGGAAATACACCACCCTTGGTTCCAGTGCGTCGCGCCGAGTTTTTGCCTGCTTCGCGGATGGAAGCAAGACGAGTTGAAGCCCCAGAATACGACGAAATGCAGTAATAACAAAAAATATCGCACAAAGCATCTAGGTAAGAGATATACAGGGTAACACTGTTAAAATACTGCCTAGATGCTTTTTTTGTACATGAGTGATTAATCAAGCTTAAAAAGCGGATGAAACTCAAAAAACTGGCAATGTCTTCTCTACGAGACGCTACGCGTAGCTTGCTTCTCCGTAGGAGTACGACGAACTGTGCTTACGTAGTATTATTAATCATCATATTTGGTGTAGCTTGTCAACCTGTGAATAAGGTTGCCATTTATGAGAAAAATAATGGTAAGCAACCCCTCCAGGCTGAACTTTTAGCTAAAATTGCTGTCGGATATGCAAAATTAGGACAACAGGATAAAGCCTCGAAGTTATTAGCCCCAGCTATTCAGACTCTCAAAATAAATGAGTTTATTTACAATAATAGACGCGACTTATTAGAGCAGTTGGGAATTGTTTACCTAGAAATGGGACAATACGACAAAGTACTTCAAGTAGCAAAATCTCTTAAAGTATACGAGCCAAGGTACAGTAATATTGGGTTAAAACATATTACTACTCGCTTAATACAAGTAGAGCAATACGAAAAAGCCCTTCAAATTGCTAAATTAATATCAATAGATGGTATTAAATATATCTTTGAAGACGTTAGCTTTTTATCTCAAGATACTACTAGCATTGCTTCTCAATCGATATTAATGTCTGAAGTTGCACTTAAGTATGCACAAGCAGGACAAAAGGCTCAAGCAGAACAGATATTAGTACAAGCACTTCAAAAAGCTAAAGCCAGTGATGAAATAGCTGAAATCGCACTCAAATATGTACAAATTGGGCAAAAGGCTCAAGCAGAACAGATATTAGTACAAGCACTTCAAAAAGCTAATACCACTGATGAGATGGCTGAAATTGCACTCAAATATGCACAAGTTGGACAAAAAGCAAAGGCATTGCAAGTGCTAGCGCAAGCCTCACAAAATGCACAATATCCAAGAGTTATCGCTAAAGTGGCTGTTAAGTATGCACAAGTTGGACAACAGGCTAAGGGAGAGCAGCTGTTAGCCCAAGCCCTTCAAAGTATTAAAAAGGAAAAAGATGGTGGAGCAAAAAATTTTGAATTGCCTGATATTGCTATTAGTTATGCAGAACTGAGGCAATGCAACCAAGCTATTGAGACTGCCAATTCTATAAAGGGTTTCCCTTCTGAAGCATTTTTTAAAGACGCTAATATCACTCATGATGGTTTAATTATGGGTTATACATCAGATGTGTTTGCTGAAATTGCTGAGAAGTGTGCAGCAGCAGGGCGATATGAGCAAGCTTTTCAAGCGATCCAGAAAATAAAGTTCTCTGATAATAAAAGCGAAGCCTTGCGTGTAGTTGCTGTTGAGTATGCAAAAAAGAGTCAATACAAGCAAGCTTTTCAAGTACTTAAAGAGAATCTTGAGTCTGACTATAACAAAGCTTTGCTTTCGTCAGAGCCTGACTATATCAAAGCCTTGCTTTTGTTAAATTCTGAATCTAACAAAGCCTTAGCTTTGCCTAAAATTGTTGAGCAAGCTACTCAAGTAGAACCACCTGCTAAAGCAGAGCAGGTATTATCTCAAGCACTTGAAGTTGCTAAAACTATCAAAAGCCGTGATGATAAAGTTAAGGTGATAACTGCGATCGCTATTGGGTACGCACAATTACAACAAAAAGATAAAAGCGAGCAATTATTAGCACAAGCCCTTCAAATCGCTGAAAATATACATCAATAAAAGAGAAATTAGTTCAACATTGATAGGTAAAGTAATAAGATTATCTATTACCTATTACCAATATATGCTGAAACATTATAATTAACAAACTTTGATTTCACAAACCGCTTTTAGGAGTTTCTGTAGCATTAGGACTCTCTCTAGTGGCAGGTTGCTTAGTATCAGGAAGTTTCTGTTGGGTACTCTTTTGATTACCTAGATTTTCTAGTTTAGGTAATGCCTGTTTTGCCAGATTTTCGGCTGCTTGTTTAAATAATGGTTCTATTCTATTTCGCCAATATTGAGTATTAGGCAACTTTTCTGGATGGTTTCTATAATCTAAAACTTTATCCCATTTACCATCATCTATTGCTTTATTGATCTCATTAGATAACGCCTCTGCCTTAGCCCAATCTTGCTGCCACTGGGCAATCATTTTGCCCGTTTCTTGGATACCAGAAGCAGCATTTGCCGGAACCGATTTTAAAAGTGCGATCGCTCTAACTATATCTCCTGATTCATACTTCTTTTTTGCTTGTTCTATAATATTGGCATTGTTATCAGTAGGCTGCGATTGCTCTGTTTTCCCAGCATCGTCAGTTGACCCCTTCAGCTTTTCTGGTAATGGAGTTACTACATCCCTAGATTTTGGTTTTGCCTTGGGAGTCGGTCGAGTCGCAATCAAGCTACTATCATCTACAATCTTAGTGGCAATGCCTTTTTCGCTCAGGCAAGAACCCCATTCTTGATTATTGGTTATCACATTCGAGCCAACCCAAGCCAAACGACCAGAGTTAAGTTTAACTTCTATCCAACCTCGTTTTGTCCGTTTGCCAGTCACCTCAAAACTGGTGTTATCGGCAACTGTTTGCACAATATCAGAATTTATTGAACTAGGTTCAGAACGAATATTAGAATTTTTGGCAATAATAGCCGAGCATTTGTTTGCTAAGGCGGTATCCTTACCTGTAAGATTAAAAGCTAAATTTTTCACACTTGGGGATATATTTGCTACCAAGGCAGCTGTACCACCCGCCAATAATATGCCAATTAATATCGGCCATGGGTCGAATTTGTCAGAGTCTTTAGGCGCAGGTTTATCTGGGACAGGATTTGCCGGTGCAACTGCAACCGTTTGCAGCCGAGAAACTTGAGGTTGGGATTTAGCTACTTGGTAACTAGAATTTTTGGCGGATTCTTGAGGTATGGAAAGTGCTGGTATTGGATTAATCGCCTCTTTACATGCTTGCAGCGCTTCTGTGGCATTTTGGTAGCGGTCTTTGAAGTGATAACGCACCATTTTAGACAACACTGCCGCCAGCCGATGGTTCACGGTTACTGATTGCTGCCAGATGATTTCGCCTGTGTCCGGGTCTTCTTGCAATTCTGTTGCCTGTAATCCTGTTAATGCTTGAATAGCAATGATACCAAGGGAATAGATATCGCTATTGGGACGGGGTTTACCTTGCCCTTGTTCTGTGGGCATATACCCAGGAGTGCCAATAACCACTGTAGCATAGGGTTGTCCGCCCACTGTTACCAGTTGTGTACGCAGTTGTTTCACTGCTCCAAAGTCTACTAAAACTAATTTATTATCTGAGGCACGACGGATAATATTATCCGGTTTAATATCGCGGTGAATCACGCCTTGACGGTGGACAAATTCGAGAATTTGCAAAACTTCTTGCAATAGTTGAATTACTTCGCTTTCACTCCAGCCCTTACCAGATATAAGTTCCTCAGCTAGGGTGTGTCCTTCAATATATTCTTGTACTAAATAAAATTCTTGGTTTTCGTCAAAGTATGCTAGCAGCCTGGGTATTTGGTCATGATTGCCCAGTTTTTCTAAAGTTTCGGCTTCGCTGTTGAACAGGCGTTTAGCAGTATCAAAAACTCTAGGGTCAGTTCCGGGTTTGAGGTGCTTGACAACGCAGAGGGGATTGCCTGGTCGCCTAGTATCCTGGGCAATGTAGGTTTGACCAAATCCTCCCATTGCAAGGACTCGAATTACTTGGTAACGATGGTCTAGTAGCTTGCCTATCATGTTCACTCCCCAGAGTTATTACCTAATTTTCCAGCTGGTAATAAATATCTCCAAATTTTCTTCAATGAAATCCGCTATCTTGAGAAAAGATTTAGATTAAAAACGCAGCTTTTTAATAAACGCAGACTGTTTATTTTTCTTTTAGTGCCCCTGTTTACTACCAATGCCACCTAAAATAACAAACTCAGTTGCATGGCAGCAGGCTGAAATCCTCATGCAACCTGCTTTCATTCGCGTTATCGACAATATCCGCAAGCAGCTTGATGAATCTTCTTGGACAGGAACTTACCACGATGTCTTGATTTGGCCGCCTAGCACCACTGATGAAATCAAAGCATTGGTGACTGAGTTGTTGCAAGCAATAGAAACTGCAACGCCCCAAGAAGCAGATGAAATCAAAGAGACTCTGGCTCGTCTGCCGATGCCCCATCCAGGATATCATCTACGTTTGCAGCGTCAACAGCAAGAAGCGAGTATCGATTTGTGGGAACTGTGTTACGAAGTGTGTTTTATTGAATACACCCCAGAGAAGGAAGTTGCTGATATTGATACTAGTTTAATTGATGAATTGGGTGAAGTCGATTGGCAGCGTTTGGATGCTAAGGCAAAGGAGTTAGTTGAGGAGGCGTTTGCTAAATTGCCAGAGAGTTAAAGCCCTCAAAATAGAATACACTAACAAAGCCCACCTGTGTGGGCTTATAAAGTAAGGCGATCGCTTTTTCAACCTATCTGGAATGTGGAAAGTGATGCTTTAAGAAATATATTAAGTTTAACTATTGTAAAATCATCAGTTGATATGTCTTTTATCGATGAAATTAATTCTGTTAACGCATTAATTGTGGGAGCCAGCCAAGGTATTGGTTTGGGTTTTGTAAAACAATTGCTACAAGATGACAGAATAGCTAAAGTTTATGCAACTTCTCGTCAACCGGAATCAACTTCTGATTTAATAGCTCTTGCAAGCGAAAATTTTGAGCGATTAATTTGTTTAAAGATGGATATTAATGATGAATTACAGATTGTTGAAGCTGTGAAAAAAATACATACCCAAGTTGATAAACTGCATTTGGTAGTCAACTGTGTAGGACTGTTGCATGAAGATACTTTGCAACCAGAAAAAAGCTTAAGACAGATAAATTCAGAAAATTTGCTGCGCTATTTTCAAGTAAATAGTATTGGTGCTGTTTTACTGGCTAAAAATCTATTGTCTTTGTTTCGTCATGGAGAACGCAGCGTGTTTGCCACTATTTCTGCTAAATTAGGCAGTATTGGCGATAACCAACTTGGTGGATGGTATGGCTATCGCGCTTCTAAAGCAGCACTCAATATGTTGATGCGAACTGCGGCAATTGAGTATAAAAGAAGTTGTCCTAAAGCATTAATAGTCACATTGCACCCTGGTACAACTGATACGCGCCTTTCCCGTCCTTTCCAGAGAAATGTACCTGCGGACAAATTATTCACAGTGGAACGCACCGTTACCCAATTACTGACTGTCATTGAACAGCTTCAAGAAGGCGATAGTGGACAGTTTTTCTCATGGGATGGGAGCAGATTGCCTTGGTAACTGCGTTACGTTGGTGTTAGTGAAATTTACGTTATTTATTAACTCCACGTCTAGTTATCACTTTCTGAGTTTTACCTTGTGGAGCAATTCGTCTTTAATGCGGTTGAGAATTGAAGTCTCATCCAGGTTTGCCAAAATCCGATTAATCACTGCTTTCGGTCCATCAGGCCCCCAAGTAGCGCCGTTGGCTAAATAAACTTTGGTAACTTGTCCAATCCCGTAAGAAGAAACACCAGCTACTCCCCCTTGGGTGATTGCTACCGATATATAAGGGCCTAGCGCAATGCCACCTGTAGCTGTTGCAGAGATACCAAGTAAAGTTTTTAATCCACTCAAGCCCAAGTTTGCTAACAATTCACTAGCACCAATTCCACCCATACTCAGGGCAATTTTTTGTAGCAATTGTACAGCCCCGGCTTCGGTCATGGAGAAGCCATAGAGTTTAGATAAACCCAAAATCAGAGCAATATCAATGACCACACTACTTAGAATATCTACCACAGTTACGGGATTAAGTGCGATCGCTAATGCCTTAGTCATCACAGCCTTCCAAATCAACTGATTGGCATTCACCTCCCGAATCATCAGTTTTCGTTCTATCAACTGCTCATTTACGATATCGGCATAAAGCATGGTATTGAGGGCAACCAAAGCTTTACCCTCACGATGCAGAATCTCCAATATTTTCAGCTTGAGTTCCTCAACTTGGGCATTACCTGTATGCAACTGTATGCTCCTAGTACCATCAGGGCGACGAATCGCCGTCTTCACCAAGGGCGATGCCGCAGCCATGACAATTTCCAAAGGTGTGAGCAATTCCCGCACCCTCTCATCCCGGATTTTGTGATAAATTGCCATCCGGTCTGCTTCTGGATACTGGTCTACTTTGTTAAATACCAAAATGATCGGTTTACCTGCTTCCCGCAACTGAGAAAGGGCAGTGTATTCTAGCTTTGTCATGTCACCAGATATTACAAATAGAATCAAATCCGCTTGTTTGGCAATCTGTTGAGCTAACGCAGCACGGGTTGCACCATCTACTTCGTCTAACCCAGGAGTGTCAATTAATTCCACCTGCGATTGACCTACACTAGGGAGAGTGACCCGAAGGGCACGTTCAGTTTCTCCAATGACTTCCTCACTAATACTCCAATTAACTCTTTGTGCAGCACGGGTGACACCGTGCAGCGGCCCAGTTTCAAATACTGTTTGCCCAACCAAAGCATTAAGTAGCGAAGACTTACCACGTCCCACCATGCCAAAAGCCGCAATCTGCACCACCATACGGTCTAACTTCCCCAGCATAATTTCCAAATCAGCAATTTCCGCCTCTAACCCAGTTTTTTCCTGGGGGGTGAGGTCGAGATTGGCTACCAAGTTTCGCAACGCCGTTTGTGCTTGTTTATAGTTCAGTTCCGTCTGAATATCTTCAAAACTGAAAATGGCACTATCCAGTTCTTCCTCCCAACTGAGAGAATTTGCATTAGTGTTGGCAGAATCACTCTGATCAGGTTCAGGCATGGGCAATATCGAAGTCATATTAATTTTAGATTTTAGATTTTAGATTTTAGATTTTAGATTTTAGATACACCCCATTTACTATGCTAGTTATTTTTAGGAGCGGTTTAGCAAGATGAGACAGAGGCAACAGAGAAAGAATAATTTTTACTGCCCAATGCCCCATCCCCCATGTCCAATGCCCAATGCCCAATGCCCAATGCCCAATGACTAACAAAAAGTCATAAACTGAAAAATGCATCTAAATAACTCGTTAGGATCTTGACTAAATTAACTGTGCGGAAAATCGTTATTGCCGGCAACTGGAAAATGTACAAAACCCAGGCAGAGACCCAGGAGTTTTTACAAGGATTTCTGCCCCACTTAGAGCAAACCCCTCAAGGGCGAGAAGTGATATTGTGCCCTCCGTTCACTGATTTAAGTGTTTTGTCTAAGAGTTTGCACGGTAGCCTCATCCAACTGGGGGCACAAAATGTCCATTGGGAAGAATATGGAGCCTACACGGGTGAGATTTCTGGCCCAATGCTGACAGAACTTGGTGTGCGCTTTGTGATTGTCGGTCATAGCGAACGACGGCAATTCTTTTGTGAAACGGACGCAACCGTTAATCTACGCCTCCGAACTGCTCAAAGGTTTGGTTTGACCCCTATTCTCTGTGTTGGCGAAACTAAACAACAACGAGATGCCGGAGAAACTGAATCACTGATTTCTCTCCAACTCGACAAAGGCTTGGTAGATATTGATCAGGATAATTTGGTGATTGCCTACGAACCGATTTGGGCGATTGGTACTGGTGATACTTGTGAAGTAACGGAGGCGAATCGGATAATTGGCTTAATTCGTAGCCAGTTGAGTAATCCAAATGTATCAATTCAATATGGTGGCTCAGTTAAGCCGAATAATATTGATGAGATCATGGCTCAACCAGAAATTGATGGTGTTTTAGTCGGAGGAGCAAGTCTGGAAGCTGAGAGTTTCGCTCGAATTGTGAATTTTCAGTCACTGTGATGTGCTTTCTTCTCGTTCCCATGCTCTGCATGGGAATGCCTAATAGTAGATTTATGCCAAGCAACTTGATAATTCGAGGACGCTGTTTCGAGTGGGGACAGTGGACTTATTTAATGGGGATTTTGAATGTAACGCCTGATAGCTTTAGTGATGGGGGTGAGTTTAACACTACCTCTGCTGCTTTAGTACAGGCGCAAGCAATGGTGGCTGCTGGTGCTGACATTATCGATGTAGGCGGTCAATCAACTCGACCAGGAGCAAAGCAAATAACTCTGGCAGAGGAACTTGACCGGGTGTTATCGGTGTTACAGGTGCTAAGACCAGAAATTTCAGTCCCGATTTCTATAGATACTACCCGTGCTACTGTAGCCAGGGCATCTGTAGAAGCTGGAGCGGATATTATCAATGATATTTCTGGCGGCACTTTTGACTCAGAAATGTTATCAACAGTTGCAGAGTTAGGTGTGCCGATTATTTTAATGCACATCCGGGGAACACCACAGACAATGCAGCAACAGACTGATTATCAAGATTTGCTCAAAGAAATTTATAGTTTTTTGGCAAGGCAAATTGAGGTAGCAACTTCTGTAGGCATTGATCGGGATAAAATTATTATTGATCCTGGTATTGGCTTTGCTAAGAACTATGAGCAAAATCTAGAGATTTTTCGCCGCTTGCGATCGCTCACAACACTCAACTGTCCTATCTTGGTAGGAGCATCTCGTAAAAGTTTCATTGGTCGCATTTTAAATCAACCAGATGCCAAAGCACGAGTTTGGGGAACGGCAGCAGCTTGTTGTGCTGCTATTTTTAATGGCGCTGATATCCTCCGAGTTCACGATGTTCAAGAAATGCGTGATGTTTCACTAGTAGCTGATGCCTTATTGAGACAAGCCGCACAGGGTGATTGTTAGGTATTACCGTTTTCGGATTTTTTGCCGTTACCTTCTGGATTTTCTGGGTGGCCGATCAACTCATGAAACATTTCACTTGAGTTGGCTGGGTCTATAAAGACAATTTTGGCATTGTTGCTCTCACCAAGTTTTTGGCTAGCATCTACGTAATCTTGAGCTACAAGATATCGCAAAATGTCCCTAGTATCTGGATTGGAACGGAGGGCTTGAGAAATGATTTGCACTGAAGCCATAGTTCCTTCTGCTTTTTTAATGGCAGCTTCCTTTTCTCCTTCTGCTTCAGTAATCAGCGCCCGTTTTTTGATTACAGCAGCTTGCTCCTCTTCCCTAGACTTTCGTACACTCTCAGGTAAGGTAATTCTCTGAAGGTCTAACCGAAGAATCTCAACTCCCCAATCTTTCGTTATATTATTCAACTCGAGTAACAGAGCTGTGTGCATCTCCACCCTAGAGACATTGGTCTGCTCCAGAGTGTTCTGGGCAATGATTTCCCGGAGCGTGGTTGTAGTCACCTGTGTCAATGCTGCTTGAAGATCCTCAATTTCATAAAAGCTTTTCACAATATCTTTAATGCGCCAGTATACAATAGCGTCCACTTCCACAGAAATATTATCTTGGGTAATCACATTCTGAGGCTTGATGTCTAAAATTTGCTCTCGCGTGGTATCTTCCATTACAACCTGATCTACCAAGGGAACAATAAAGTTCAGCCCAGGTTTAAGTTTCCGATGATACTGCCCCAGGCGTTCGACTAGGGCTTCATTACCTTGATTAATCAGTTTTGCAGAACCTAAGGCGTAACCTATAAGCACTAAAACTATAAAAATGATTGGCTCCATATATACTCCTATTCAGCTTTTGGGAGAATTTAGTGTCAAGGATATGCTAATCGCTTGTCATATCTTTGAGTTTAATGTTTTGAGTCGATAATTTTATGAACACCAGCAGCGATGTCTGATGTCGAATCGCTGCGCGTCTTGTACATATTCTGTAAGTAGGCTGTTTGCAGAATGCGATCGCTATTAAAGCACCTTGATAAAACGCTGGCAAGGACTATTTTATGTAATCAACATTACTTGTACTAACATCTTCAGACATCTGGGACTTTAACTCAGTATATTTACATAGATTAATTAAAGTAAATTTAGTAAAATTTAAAAACTTTAGTATAATCCGATTAAAATTGGCTTCACCGTTAAAAATATAAAAATTTTGTACAGAAGCTAGTAATTTTAGAGAGGTTTTGTTAGGGATTGGCAGAGTACTAATTTTATTCAATGGTAGAGTAATTTTCAGATCAACTAGCCTATGGAATTTATTTGTTGCTTTCGCTGGATTAGTAGCCTGATATGAATTGTTTAATCAAGGCATAATCAACTTTTAAAATATATATATATAATTATATTTTACCATATTTATTCGTAGCTAATACTACATTATTCGCCAGTTCATAGTACAGCCATCAAAATTTAGCATAATAATTTTCCCATCATCTCTACTGCTTCTAAGAGTGCATTAGGGCACTTAGATTAACTTTGAGTTAAGTACCGATTTCACGAGACAGAAGTACATGTAACCCCCCTCAACCGGACGCATAGCCTCTTAATCATGACTTTAGCTCAGGGGGATTTTACTAAGGTTGAGGGTAATATTAGAATGGAAACTATTGATGATGAGGAACAAGCAAGAATGACCCAGGTGGTTATAGGAGAGAACGAAGGAATAGACTCAGCTTTGCGTCGATTTAAACGTCAGGTTTCCAAAGCTGGGATATTAGCTGATGTGAAATATCATCGGCACTTTGAAACACCGATTGAAAAACGCAAACGTAAGGCAGTGGCAGCTAGACGCACAAGACGTTTTAAATAAACCTATTTGATGTGAAACTGGCGTTTCTTGAGGTTATGACCTCAACCTCAAACAGGTAACTGCACGTAGTCCTAGCCCGTCGTATACATCGCCATTATTCTTACAAAAATTAAGCAAACTATGCCGCACCTCCATTTAGAGTGCAGATGAGTCACTTTTGCTATGTACAGAAGGCATTAAGGCTTTATCTTAGTTGAATGGAAAAAGCTAAAATAGCTGTCCATCAACTAAAATAAGCGCCTTTGCCAAACTTACAAGGTAGTATTCATCTAACGCTAAGACTCAGAATTATTAATGGTACGGCTATTACAAACATTCATCGCCTTTTCTACCCCCTGCTTGAGGCTTAGTTCAATACACTCAATCACAAACTGAAGTACAAGAGACATCTGCTGATTTTCGGGCGCAGAAAATCGTCCTAGCACATGAGAAACAGCATCAGAATCATCGTTATTAGCTCCACCTTTAGGTTTACCAATGCCGATTCGCAAACGGGGAAAATTTTGGGTACTAAGATGTGCGATCGCACTTTTCATGCCGTTATGTCCCCCAGCCGAACCAGATAAGCGCAGACGAGTTTTTCCCAAGGGCAAATCCATCTCGTCATAAATTACTAGCACTGATTCAGGCGGCAATTTATACCAACTTGTTACCGCTTGTATTGCTTGTCCTGAGCGATTCATATAAGTTAACGGCTTTAGCAAGCGAATCTTACCTCCACCTGGGGCTATACCCTCGCCATACTCACCCTGAAACTTGCGGTTTTCTGATAAAGGAATGCGCCAAGAACGGGAAAGACTTTCTACAGCTACAAAGCCAATATTATGGCGTGTTTGGTCGTACTTGCTTTCTGGATTCCCTAACCCAACAATTAGCTGGGGAATCACCAAAGCTGGTTGCGTAACAGCTTCTGTCATCTTGCCTATAATCAATTGATATTTAGCATTCTCCTAGTAAAAGCGGAAATAAACCTACTATTTCATTACAGCCAAAAAGCCCACAATTAAAGCATTTGTGACTTTTGACTTTTGAGAGCCAGTTGCTTCTCCTAAAGAGAGACCTTGCGCAAACAACGCTCTTAACCCGCGCAACGCACTGGCTCCTTTTGACTTTTAAGTTTTGCGTAGCGGTACTAGCTAGGTTGGGAAGAACTCGCGGTATCCGGCTCAGATTTAGCAGCATGGATTTGCTTAGGTTCCAATTCAGCAGTAGTTTTTACAGCTTCTTCTAACTGTTCTGCTTCTTTTTGAAACTCGTTTTGAAAGTCCTTAGAAGCTTCTTGGAAACTACGAATTGTTTTGCCCACACTCCGACCAATCTCTGGTAGCTTCTTGGGGCCAAAGATTAATAGTGCTACTACCATAATTACAGCCATTTCCGGCAGACCGATACCAAATATATTCATTTTTTATCTCCTGTAACTTCTAAAATCACTACATAGACTCACATATTATTATTCGCCCTTTTGCTGTAATGTATTAAACCAAGTTTCTAAATCTGCACTCACCTGAAAATCTAACAAAGCTTCACCAAGATTTTCTAATTGCTCTAAGTCGAGAGTTTCAATTCGCTCACGCACCTCTTGGGGTAATTCTCCTACGCGCCGAGTTAGTAGACGAACAATGAGCGATCGTTCGCGTTGTTGCGCTCGTTGTTCTCCTTCAGCGAGAATTTCTTGATAAATCACTGATTCGCGCATTATACCCTCCCGAAACAATTGTCGAATCAAGTCCTTTTCGTATTTTAACCCCGCTAAGATTTGAGTGTAAGTAGAAATTTCTAGTCGTTCTCTTGGCTCAAGTTGATTCAGTTGTTGGACTACTTGTTGCAACAAAGCTTGGGGTTGGGTGGTTGCTGTTAGTGGTGCTAAGGGTAACAAAGCCTGGTTATTGAGGAATAGTTCAGGATTTTCTTGCCATAAGCAAATTACGCGATATTCGTGACGAGTGGTTTCAACATTGAAGACAGTTTCAATTATTGTCTCTGGTGTAGAAGGAAGCAATAATACGACAACTTGCGTGATTGGTAGACGATACAACCGATACAATCTGACCCAATAATCAAGCATCCGCAGAGGTAGGGGTGGTGTGGATTCCAGCTTAGTTTGAAATTCCAGGTGGAGAATGCGTTCTTGTAGTTGTAGGAATGTGACATAATCAGCGCGAATTGGTTCAATACTCAATTCGGTTTTGAGGACTGTAACTGCACTTTGCGGTGTACCTAATACTCAACTGGCAAAGGTAGCAGGATGTTTTTCGGATAAAAGTTTGCAGAGGTTGTCAAAAGACATAGAGCAAAATCATCAACGTAGCGAACATACTTTTTTGCTTTGAATTGTTCTTTAATAAAATCAATGCCAATGCATCGGGTAACAACGCTAATGCATCGAGTAACAATACCAATGCATTAGGTGACAATGCTAATGCATTGGGTGACAATACATTAGCATCGAGTAACAATGCTAATGCATCAGGAGACAATGCCAATGCATCCCCTTGGATTAAAAACGTTACGATTTTACGCAAAGCTGTACTTAGATTTTTTCGATAGGTCGCGGCGATAGCGCAGCGTAAAGCCTTCTCTTCGAGACGCTGCGCGAACGGCATAGCTTCTCTACCAGAGGCTGCGCCAACGCTTAGAGCGAGTCATCCAGCGTCGGAGTCCCCCACCATATATAAAAAGACTGAATTCTTGTCCAGTAGCAAATCGCAATTCATAAAAAAACCCGGAAGAACCGGGTGTAACATAACTTGTTATCCAAATTAGATAACTTTATGTATTCATTAGCGTCCTAAACTCCGCCAATCGACTAGTACATCCTGAACCAACAGTGTTTTATTGTAAAGTTGCAGAATAATTAGCAGAAACACGAAAAATAGCGCAATAAAAACAGCCATCACAGGGGTAGTACCCCAACCTGGAGCCACTTTACCATACTCAGAGTTAAGTGGTTTTAGGATATCTCCCAACCTAGTCCTTTGTGCCATAGTTCACCTAAGATTACTTGCCAAAGCTTTTTTTAATCTTCTGTAATATTCTATAAGAATAGCACTCATAATCAATCTCTCAATTATGGAACCCGCAATAGTTCTTAGCATTTCTGTGGCTGCGGTGGTGATTGCCATCACCGGAATTTCGATTTATACCTCTTTTGGCCCTCCTAGCAAGCAATTGAACGATCCGTTTGATGACCACGAAGATTAAAATAGTCATTTGTCAATGGTCTGTGGAAAACCAGAACTGACCACTGAGACAGCAATAGTGGCTCACTATAGCTTGGGATTAATCGCTGGTATCACCTTGAAACTGGCGATTTTCCAAGGCTGTATTGTCAAGATTTGTTGCCCAGATGAGAATTCATTAGTAGAGGAACGCTCTAATAGATCTACTCTATCTCCTAAATTTAAGCCTAAATCACTTTGCAAAGATAACTCGGCTGTTTCTCCGTGACATTCATAACACCGCAAAATTAACTGCTGTGGGTCATCCTCAGATGGCTTGAAGGCCATCAAGATTAAATTTTCAGCTGATAAATCTAGGAACCTCACACCCAACCCCTCTTTACTAACAAAGAGGGGAGAAGTTTTCTGTGGGTTTTGATTAACGGGATTTAATATCACTTGCAACGGTATATTCAATTCATAGCCACGCTGTACTGTATGGGCTGATTCCCAGCTACCAGCATGAGGATACAAGGTATATGTGAACTCGTGAAAACCTCTGTCAGCCTTTGAGTCTGGCCAATTAGGACTGCGTAGAAGTGTCAACCGGAGTTGATTGGGTTTGCTGTCGTAACCGTATTTACAATCATTTAGCAAACTAACGCCATAACGATTTTGGATTTTAGGTCGCACCTCTGGTGCGCTTCCAGCGCAACTGGGATTCTGGATTGTGTCTTCTGCTGTTAAATCAGCCCAACGTAAGGCGGGGACTTCCCATTTTGCTTGTTCTGCGGGGGTTTGCGGTTTAGTTGGACGGCGAATTGCGCCACAGGGAATTTCATAAGTAGCAAAGTCTGCTTCGATGTTCAAAGGAAAAGCAGCTTTCACTAATACATGATTTTCTTGCCAGTTGACAGTAGTAGCTATTTTCAGTAGAGGTGAACCAGCTTGCAGAATATAGTCTTGGCAAAATTCCGATTCACCCAACTGACGCACTACGCGCACACGGCTTTGCACAGGGCCTTGTTCTAACCACTGAATAGATAGAAGATTTGTTGAGGGTAAGGGATGTTGAGCGTAATTGGGGTCTATATTCCAAGCATCCCAATATTGACCACTGTCTTTAAAAGCTTGTAGTTGATTCCCCGCGCCACTCAAAACTTCTCGTTGATAAGTTTTATCAAAAACACTTGATAAATCTCCAGTATCAGGATCTATAACAACTTGCAGGAAATCATTTTCTAAAATCCAGTCTACAAGCAGTGGGGGGAATGAGGAAGATGAGGAGGATGTAGCTTTAGCTTCCCGCAGGGTCGAAGATGAGGGGGAAAGCCAAAATATGCGGTAGCCTATGGGTGGAATTTCGGTGGCGAGAAATTGTAGGGTTGATGGTTGAGATAATTGGGAGACAAGCTGGTTTCCAAAAGTATCGTAAATCTGCCATTCCTCTGGCTTGGGTAAGGCTACAGAGACTACCTCAGAGCGTTGCCAATTGAGAGAATTGAAAACGAAAATAGGCAAACTATCAGGTTTTGGTGGTTCTGATAGGGTAATGTGAGATGCGATCGCTAAAAGTGATTCCTGTAATATCTTCGTTCCCATTTGTTCCACTTGCTGCCACTGGGGCAACGCATCTGTGTAAACTTGGGTAATTGAAGAACCAGGTAAAATATCATGAAACTGTTGAAATAACACCTGCTTCCAAGCTGCTTCGATTTCTGCTTTAGGATATGTCACACCACATACAGTTGCTAAAGTAGCAAATAGTTCAGCTTCATACAATAAATTTTCACAACGACGATTCCAGCGTTTTTGATCTGCGTGTGTAGTATAGCAACCGCGATGGAATTCAAAGTATAGTTCATTATTCCAGGTGGGGAAGGAAGGGGGAGAATCATAATTACTAACAGACGCAATGAATCGCGTCTCTATGATTTGCTGTAAATACTTTTCAGCCGTTGTAAATTCTAAGTCTGGGAAGAAAGGTGACTTTTGCCAGCGTTGGGCGGTTTCTAACATATCACGAGTGGGGCCGCCGCCGTGGTCGCCGACACCGGGAAGCCAGAGAAATTCTGCTAAACCAGTTTGGGTTTGCCATTCCAAAGCGTAGGATGCCATTTTAACTGGGTCTATAGCTTCACCGATAGGTGCAGACATCAAACTAAAGATTTCGCTACCGTCAGGCGATCGCCACCAAAAAGCCCCATAATCAAATTTAGTAGTATCATTCCACCGCAATTTCTGGGTGACAAAATACTCAATTCCAGCATTAGCAAAAAACTGCGGTAAAGTGGCACAAAAACCAAAAGAATCTGGAACCCACACCACAGTTGAAAGCTTACCAAATTTTTCCTGGATGTAGCGTTGACCATACAATAGCTGACGGACTATTGATTCACCAGCAATCAAGTTGAGTTCCGGTTCCACCCACATTCCACCAACAACTTCCCAACGTCCTGCGACTACCTGTGCTTGAATTGCCCTAAATAAATCCGGGCGATGTTCCTCAATCCAAGCATAAAGTGCGGGAGTTGAATGACAGAAAATTAACTCAGGAAAATCTTCTTGCAACTTCAGAACCGACTCAAAAGTGTTTTGCGCCGTATTCCAAGTTTCACTCATAGGCCATAGCCATGCTAAATCTAAATGAGCATGACCCAACAGGAAAATTTTAGATTTTGGGTCAGAGCTTTGGTACGCTGGAAGGGCAACTTGGATTTTAGATTGAATTAAATTTTGACGTAGAGACAAAAACGACTTTACCAATCCCTTCTCTTCCTCCGTGTCCTTGGCGTCTTGGCGGTTCGTAACCTCCCCTACCATCGCCGCCAAAACATCTAACCTCTCCGGCGCAAATTTTTCCAAATAAAGTTGCATTACAGCTAACTCATCAGCCACAAAACCCGGATCAGGATTATTATCAACAGTAGACTCATAAACTAGGAGCGATCGCAATAAAGCACCATCACAATGTCCTGGACTGACTAACCGCAAAGCCACAATAAACTCTTCCCCTGGCGTCACCCCTTGACCCAGAAGCACTCTAGGCAAACAATCAAATAAATCACCCTCCAGCACTAACTCCCCATTCACATAAATCTCAGCAGAATCTGCCCACCAAACCAGCGCTAGCCGCAAAGATAACCCAGCTAAGGAATAGCCGTGTAAATCTTGGGGAACCACCAATCTTTGCACTAGCCATAGCACTTTTTTCCCGCCTGTCCAAGCGATATGCTCTTTAACATTCAACTGGACAGGTTGCCAATGAGACAAATCAGCAGCTACAACATCAGTAATAATCAGGTCAGATTCCTGGGATAACCAAGTAGACTGAAGATTAACTTGACAAAAAGAGCGCAGTTGCTCAATTGCTTGTGAGATGATTTTGGTCTGGGATTGAAAGGCAGTCGGGGTCATATATTCGCTAAGATGAGGTGTTGGTCGTTTTTATTGTTTGGCGCGAGTCTCACAACTTATACAAGACTTGAACTAAAAAATTACTACTATGTCTTCTGGTTCCTCTGGTCGTTATCAAAGCAGACTATTTAACTTTGTCCACCAGCAATCTCGGCGGGTGACACAACAGTGGGAACACACCTTCCGACATTTGCAAGTTGCTACTAAGTGGGGTGTGGAGGTACTACTTTACCCAGTGTATCTATTGTTTCATTCATCTGAATCATCTGGGAAAACGCTACAGAGCAAAGAACCACAAACTAAACTAAAGTTACAACCAAATGATACCGATTTCCAACCAGAAATTCCAAATGTTGATAGTCCCATTCAACATGTATTAGAGGCAGTCAATTATCTATCATCTAATCAAGCCGTTTCTACTCCTGCAAAAACAGTTGAACCTTTCAAACCCTTGGCTTTCTTAGAAGTTTTACGGCTGAAGTTCGCTAAGAATAAGTCTACAAATAATGGGAATATTACTCAATTATCAAATATTATTGATAATCAGACCATAAGTTTCAACCATTTACAGCTAGAAAATGCTCTCAATCAGCATATTCCAGCAGTGCAGGGAATTGCTACAAATTTGATGGATCGTCGTTTAGTACTTGTTACTGCTGACAATGAAATTCTAGATATTTTGACGCCCCAACAGCAGGCGAAATTAGAAGACCGAATTATTAATGAAGTTGCTAATTACTGGAAGTACTGGCGGTTGACTATAGCTAAAAAGGAAACGGAGCTATTACCACAAATTGACAGTTTATTAGCAAAACTTACTGATGGAAATACAGCTAACAATTTAGTTTTAGTCGAGGGAATACCAAAAAATTTACCCAATACAGATAGATTATTAGCATTTATAGATAGAACCTTTGCTAAGTTGGAATCAAATGCTTTATTACCTGTGCAAGAACGTAGCCAGGAAATTGTCAAAGTTACCCAAACTCAATTAAATATATTTCTTTATGGCAAAGAGCAATTAGCTGGTAGGGGAGAAATTACAGCTAATGCTGACGGTTTAGAAACTCATACACTCAATCTTCAGACTTTGATTGAGGCAGCGCTTAATTACTTTTTTGGTGTTGGGAATAGAAAAACACTTGAGTCGATAACCAGTGATGATAAATTACTAGGTAAACTATCATCATCAAGCCTGAGAAAGTCCTTGTCCAAAAACTTTCAGTCAGAGAACCAGGATTTAACAGATGATCCTTGGCTAACATGGAATGATTTATTTGGCGAAACCGAAACCATTGCCCAAAAGCCAGTTACACTTTGTGGGAGGATAAATCCTGCTTTAGCCTCAAGTTTATCAATAGCACATTTTCCACAAAATAATTTGACTGTAAAACAACCTAAAGTTGGATCTGGTTTAGTGCGAAGAAGTCAAAAAACATCTAGAATTGCTTCTGCAAAACAAACTCGAACTAGCATTTCCCAAAGTAAAAATGAGAGTTGTAAAGGGGAAATTTTACACCAACAATTTCACCAAAGCAGTCAAGTTGAGGCGCAGCCAGACTGGATAGAAACCAAAGCAACTTCAGCAGGTTACGAAAAGCACCCCTTAGAGCAACTTTTGGAATGGGTTGATTATGTTATGCTCTGGCTAGAAGAGAAATTTGTAAAGATTTTCCAGTCTTTACGGCAACTATGGCAGGGTAAATAATTCTTAATGACGCTTGTTCCTCTTTACAAGACGCACTCGCGTTCGCTAACGTAATTCGTAATTAAGATTCGTTATACCATTTCTTTGTGAGGCTGCGCCAAATTTTCTTTCTTCCTTTGTGTCCTTTGCGCCTTTGCGGTTCGTTCCTAATATAACTTGGCGTATCATTATACAGAATTGGTATTAGATTTAATCTGGGTTTACAGATTTACATATTTTAGCCGAGTTTTGGATAAATTGTATAAGTAGGTAGATATTTTTTAAAAAAATATTATAATATTTACAATTATTAAATTGAAGAATGATTTAGATTATCTATAATGTTATTGGTGATTATCTAAGTGAAAATTATTGTTTACTGTAAATATTTCAATTTCAAAAATCCACTAGATAAACCGAAAATTGAAACATTTGTGGTGAATGTACCTCAAATTCCTAAAATAGGTGAAACAATTGTAATCGAAAGAATTTCACCTAAAAGGCAGTTTATAATTATTTTTGAATACATTGTGACAGCAGTGCAATTTAACGCTTCTAAAGAATTGCCTGACTCAGCAGATGCTCAGGTAAGCGCATTTTTAAATCACTGTTGGGAAGGAACATCAAATTTCAAAGTTACAAATTTTTTAGAGCAATAAACCCTAATCACAACATTTGATTGAGGAAATAACGTAACAATTTGGCTTCTGTTGGTTATTAATAATTAATTGACATGTTAGTAGCTTACTGGGAAAATACGTAAAAAACTAACCAGATGATTGACCATAGCGATCGCATCGTGTCTCGTAGAGAAGGCAGATTTCAGGGTGTTGGAGGACTTGACCTATATTATCAAAGCTGGTATCCAAAGGGTAAAGTACGGGCAATATTAACCATTGTGCATGGACTCGGAGGGCACAGCGATCGCTACAATAATATAGTTGAGCATTTAATACCCAAACAATATGCTGTCTACGGCTTAGATTTGCGTGGTCATGGACGCTCATCAGGTCAGCGAGGCTATATCAACGCTTGGACTGAGTTTTGCGGAGATTTGGCAGCCTTTTTACAGTTAATTCAGACTCAGAATCCTGGATGCCCAATTTTTGTTTTGGGTCATAGTTTAGGTGGGGTAATTGTCTTAGATTATATTCTGCACCATCCTCAACAAGCATCAGTTTTGCAAGGTGCGATCGCTCTAGCGCCTTGCTTGGGGAAAGTTGGGGTTTCACCTATTCGGCTACTTTTAGGAAAAATGCTCTCACGGGTATGGCCGCGTTTTAGCCTGAATACAGGCATTGACCTGAGTACTGGTTCACGAGATCAGCAGGTTTTAGCCGCATCCGCTCAGGATACACTGCGACATACCCTTGCTACTGCCCGTCTGGCTACAGAATTTTTTACAGCACTTGATTGGATTAATGCTCATGCAGGTGATTGGCAATTACCATTGTTGATTCTCCACGGTGGTGCAGACCGAGTGGCTTTACCTGCGGGAAGTGACATCTTTTACCAACGGGTAAACTGCAAAGATAAGCTGAGAATCGAGTATCCAGGAGCCTATCACGAAATTCAATGTGACCTAAACTACCGCGAGGTACTGGCTGATTTAGAAGATTGGTTGGAGCGACATCTAAGCTGTTAAGCATTTAAGCAAGCACATTCAGGCCACAGGAGGGTAGTTATTGCTGAGAGCAAGGGAGAGGGTTTGCAGCTTTTTTTGACAATTAAATAAAATGCCAAACTTCTTCTGTATCTAGCTTACTTCTGCTTTATAAGGCTACGGTGTACACACAAGTTAAAAAAAGCTTGATGCAACAAAGGTGCAGTTTAATGCAATAAAAGTGTAGTTTGATGCAACAAAGGTGCAAGTCAATACAACAAAGGTGCAGGTTAATACAATAAAAATGCAGTTCGATGCAACAAAGGTGCAAGTCAATACAACAAAGGTGTAGCTTGATGCAACAAGGGTGCAGGTCAAGAGACTTGTGTGTACACCGTAGGATTTAAGTAAGTCGGTACAATAAAACCAAACTGTCTGAAGAAAAGTAAACAAGGCTTAAACTCTTTTTCCCCCTGCCCCCTGCCTTATTCCAACGATAATTCGCCAACCTACTTAGTGGTGGGAGATGTCACAAAGGAATTAGTTTCTACCCTTGAAAGAGTTTAGCCATTCTTGAACTTGCTCACGGGCAATATCGCGCCCCCCAAGACCAAAGGCTAGGGCAATAGCAACTGCGATCGCACCTAGTAAAAGTCCAAAAGCTAAATTCACAATATCACTGGCAACTCCAATCTGTTGCAGTGCCATTGCCGAGACTAAGGTAATAATGGCAATCCGCGCCACTTGTCCCAAAATCTGGGCTTGACGGTCGCCAGAACTGGTAATGATGTTAAAAGCCAGATTTGCCAAGAATAAACCAATAGCAAATATCACCAATCCTGCCAAAATCCGCCCGAATATGATTACAATCCCAGACACTAATGCTGTCAGGGCTGGAATATTCAAGATATTCACCGCCGCCACCGTTGCAAACAGCATGATACCCACTAAGGCAACAATACCTACAATTTCCGATGGTGTGCGGGTTGGAATCGGGGGGGTTGTTGATTCTGTTGAAACGAGGATTCGTCTGTTAGGTGTTGTCAGACCCAAAATAGTGAAAATGTTATTAAATCCTAAATTGGTGAGGATACTTGTAACCAAGTCCGCAATAAACCGCCCCACGAAATAGGCAACAATCAAAATTGCCACGGCTGTAAAGATGGCAGGGAGGGCGTTGAGAACCTGTTGCAGCATTGCGATCGCAGGCACAGATATTGCATCAATTCGCAAAGCATTCAGTGCTGCGATCGCCACAGGAATCAAAATCAAAACATAGATAATTGTACCGATAATATTCGATAGAGGTTGCACCCCCGCAGCCGCAGATAATCCCAAACGACTACCTAAATGGTCGATACCAGTTGTCGCCAGCAAGTTTGTTACAATCCGCCGCACCACATTAGCTATGAACCAACCAACTACAGCAATTAGCACCGCCGCTAGAATGTTCGGCAGAATTAGCAGAACTTCTGTAATGAGAGCTTGTACTGGTTGTAGAGCCTGCCTGAGTTCAAGAGTATCCAAAACTGGGGCGAGAAACAGTAAAAATATAAACCAATACAGAGCATTGCCAATCGTCTCACTCAGAGACAGCTGATTAAGGCTGGGTGTCCTGTCTTCTGGTTCTGGATTCAAACGCTCATCTAGATTAAATGCCTGTAATGAACGCACAGTGATAATCTTCACAATGGTCGCCAAAAACCAGGCAGTTACTAAAAGGATTCCCGCACCAACCAACTTTGGCAAAAAGCCAATAAGTTGATTGAGAAAATTATTCAGGGGTCGAGACGCTACCTCCAGATCCAATGCCTGTAAAACAGCTACTGCCGTCAACAGAATAATGCTCCAAAAGACTAAACTAGAGATTAATTTCTCCACTTGCGGAACATCTTGACGACCCGTTACCCCGGCAGCAATGCGGTTATCTATATTTGTGCGATTGAGGATTCCTCGCGTCAGTGCGGCTACGCCGAAGGCAATTAGCAAACCTACTAATAAAATTGCCACTGCCCCCAGCAGACGGGGTATGAACAGAATCAACTGTTGAACAATACCTTGCACATCAAAGATTCCTTGATTCACTGCTGGTTGTGTCAGTTGCAGGTTGGGCGATTGTGCCAAAAATTGCTGCACCCTCGTGGACAAAGCAACTCCTATCACCTGGGTTATTCCTTGCCAAGTTGTGTTCATGGTTGTTGGGAATTAAGCTTAAGTATTCGCCGCAAACACTGAGTAAGTGTTTTGCATATCAATTTACCAGTAAAAACATACATTTATGCCATTGATATCAAGAGTAGTTTTTGACTTTGTTACTAATATTTGATTTAATCTACTGACAGTGCTGAATTTTGCGTTACTCTAATTGCAGCAACAGCATCAGAGATATAAAATGTCTCAAGTTTTGGAACAATCGATTCAAATTAATGCCACAGCTACGGTAGTGGAGCGCTGTATTAGCGATTTAGCTCTCATGCATCGCTGGCTCAACCCTGTTCTCCGTTGCGAACCTGTGGGTGAAACTTGGAGTACTGATGTTGGTAGTGAAAGTCGTTTTATCATTCAAATTCCTCTACTGAAACCCACGTTGAATAGCGTAGTTGTAGAACGACAACCGGGTTTGGTAGTTTGGGAATTTCAGGGATTTTTTCATGGGCGCGATCGCTGGGAATGTCAACCCATAGAAAAAGGAACACTTCTACTCAACCGCTTTGAGTACGATATCCCTAACCCCTTAATTAGTTGGGGTTTCAACACCTTTGCCGCATCTTGGACAAAAGAAGATATGCAATCCCAGCTACGCCGCCTCAAACGAGTAGCAGAAGAACAAAATAATTCGTAATGGGCTACGCCTTGCTACGCTAAGTAATTCGTAATTCACGCGGTGTGCAACTTTCTCTCTAACCTAACCCCCAGCCCCTTAAGAGCTAACGTTGGGGAGCAAGACTTAAAGCCTCCCCCCGAAGCGGGGAGAGCAATGGAAATGGGGTTTTAAGAATAAGTTGCACATCGCGCTAATCTGTAATTGGACATTGGGCACTTGTACTGAGTTTACGGTGAGCGCAGTCGAACTGCGACTTGCCTTGAGCGTACCCCTACGGGGAAGCAAGCTACGCGTAGCGTCTCGTAGAGAAGTCGAAAGGAGTCGAAGTATTGGGCACAAAAGGCAGAGGTGCAAAGTAGTAGAGAGGAAAGAACTTGTACAATAACTCTCCCCTGCTCCCCCGGTTACTGAGCTTGTCCTCTTGGTAGCCGTAAAGCCTGCGGCATAGCTACGCTTAAGGCGCAGCCTTTCCAAGAGTTGGGCGCAGTCGAAGTATGCTCCCCTGCTCCCTATTCCCTACCCATCCCCACCCAATTCGATAAGTAGCCGCCGAATCACAGATGCATCCTGGGCATCAGGAACTTTTGCTAAATAATTTTGTAGGTCGTCTATGGCTTGGGGATAGTAACCGAGTTGATAGTAGATCAAACCGCGATCGCGTAACTCTAAAGTTAAACTAGGAAACAGCAACAAAATTCGTTCAACTGCTGCCAGCGTTTTTTCTAATTCTTGCTCTTTGAGGTAAATAAATTTTAAATTTGTCAGCATCCGTGCCAAAAATTGCCGATTACTGACTACAGCTAAAAATTCTGGTTGTAGCGTCACAGGTTGCTGATAAAGTTGAGACAGGCGTTCCTCACAATCTTGGGCAAATATTATTTCACCACCATTGAAGGCATCTACAAAAATCTCTATATCTGGAATATCTGGGCGGATCAGGAAATGTCCTGGCATTCCCACACCTACCATCGGAAAATCAATCCGTCTGGCAACTTCCAGATAAACCAACGCTAAGGTAATAGGAATACCTAGCCGACGGTCAATTACATCATTGAAAAAGCTGTTACGCGGATCGTAATAGTCAACTTTGTTACCAGAAAAATTTAAATCTTCGTAAAGATACTGGTTAATGCTTTGAACTATCCGCAAAGGATATCGTGAATCAGGCAGACGTTCTTGAACCTCCCATGCCATTGTATCAAGGGCGTTGAGATATTCCTCTGGGTCTAGATTGGAATATTCTTCCTGTGCAATATACAAAGCTGCCTTTGCTAGGTCAATGTGTTCGTCAGACTGTTGAATCTCCTGATAAAAATATTGTCGTGCTGACGAGAAATTCATAAGCTGCTGCTTGGTGGAAGTTTGAGGATGAAGCGAGAGCGGTCTGGCTGGACTGAAAATAGTTTTTTGTACCTCTTTTTATATTAAGGATATTCAGAAGATTTGGAAATCTAGTTTGTACATAAGTTTCATGGCATTAATCTATCCAGGGAACAAAAATAGGTTAAGGCAGCTTTTTTTATTGATTAAAATACAGTTATATGATACATACAAGCTAAATTTGTTTTGAGCAATGAAAGATGTATGGAATCAAAGTACGAATTAATGATTATTAATTACTCAGATTCCGAAATAGCGTTGAAAGGATGTGTATTAACTTCTTGAATAAATGGTATAACGCTGCTCTTTCTGTGATCGCACAAAGAGCAGATTTTTTATCTAAGCTTTCTTAACGTAGTATAAGTTTGTGCTAAATCTGTTTTAAGCAATGTAAAGATGTATGGAATCAAAGTACAAATTAGTGATTATTAAATTACTCAGATTCCGAAATAGCGTTGAGAAGGTGTGTATTAACTACTTGAATAAATGGTATAACGCTGCTGTTTGTGCGATCGCACAAACAGCAGATTTTTTATGTAAGCTTTCCTAATACCATTTCTTTGTGAGGCTGCGCCAAATTTTCTTTCTTCCTTTGTGACGGCAGTCGCTCATAGGGGAAACCCCCAAGACCGCGCTGCCTCTCCTTTGCGCCCTTTGCGGTTCGTTCCTTATATAATTTGGCGCATCTTTATACAGAATTGGTATAAGGTAATTTAGCAAGCGATCGCGTTGATGTTTCTGGAAGCGTAGATTGGGCAAAGTACAAGCTCCCTCCAAGCCTTCCTCTTTGCTCCCCTGCCAAAGGCAAGTGACACTTATAACGTTTGTATCGCTACTTAAGCGGCTTCAACCAAAGCGAACGCAACTGAAAAATGAGCTTGGTGAAAAACTAGTACAGCACGGCGGAAATAAACATACCATTTCAAATGGCGCAAGAGCTTAAAATACAATTCTTTTGACTTTTGCTCCTTCGACTACTTCGACTACGCCCAACTCTACCAAAGGCTGCCCCCTAAGCGTAGCTATGCCGAAGGGCAAAGCCGAGGTAAGTCGAAGTAGCCGAGGTAAGCGAAGCCTTGACTTTTGAATGCGTGACTTTTGCCTTGCAGTACTAGGGTGTTAACTGGATAAAGAAAAAGCATCCCTTTGTCTAGGTAAGCTTTTCAAAATGAGGGTTGCAGCTAAAACAGCAAAGCTACTTTTTAAGGAATTACTAAGGGAGTTATGTCCCCGTCCGATGCTACAGTGAAAGGTGACATTGCTTAATCTTATGTCTTGTCCGACCGTATCTGAAATATAGCTTCAATCATTAGGCGCAGCATGGTCACAACCGCAGAAAAAACAAACATTGGCTACATTACCCAAATCATTGGCCCAGTTGTAGACGTTAAATTTCCCGGCGGGAAATTGCCACAAATCTACAACGCCTTGAAAATCGTTGGCACCAACGAAGGTGGACAAGAAATCAACATCACCGTTGAAGTACAGCAACTGCTGGGCGACAACCAAGTGCGGACTGTTGCGATGAGTTCCACCGAAGGCTTGGTGCGCGGTTTTGAAGTCACCGATACAGGCGCTCCCATCAACGTACCAGTTGGTAAAGCTACTTTGGGTCGAATTTTCAACGTCCTTGGCGAACCTGTGGACAACAAAGGCCCTGTAAATGCTGAGGCAAGTTTACCCATCCACCGCTCTGCTCCCAAATTCACCGACCTGGAAACCAAACCTTCCGTGTTCGAGACTGGGATTAAAGTTGTTGACCTTCTGACTCCCTATCGACGCGGCGGTAAGATTGGTCTATTCGGCGGTGCTGGTGTTGGTAAGACCGTAATCATGATGGAGTTGATTAACAACATCGCTACCCAGCATGGTGGAGTATCCGTATTTGCTGGGGTGGGTGAACGCACCCGTGAAGGTAATGACCTCTACAACGAAATGATTGAATCTGGGGTTATCAACAAAGACAACCTCAACGAATCAAAAATTGCTTTAGTTTACGGTCAAATGAACGAGCCACCCGGAGCCAGAATGCGGGTTGGTCTATCGGGATTGACAGTAGCAGAATACTTCCGGGATGTAAACAAGCAGGATGTGCTGCTGTTTATTGACAACATTTTCCGGTTTGTACAAGCAGGTTCAGAAGTATCCGCGCTACTCGGTCGGATGCCTTCTGCGGTAGGATATCAGCCCACATTGGGAACCGACGTAGGTGAACTGCAAGAGCGGATTACCTCGACTACCGAGGGTTCGATTACATCCATTCAGGCAGTATACGTACCTGCAGATGACCTCACCGACCCCGCACCTGCTACCACCTTTGCCCACTTGGACGGAACCACAGTATTGTCTCGCGGTTTGGCAGCTAAGGGAATTTACCCCGCAGTTGACCCCCTTGGCTCAACTTCCACCATGCTTCAACCAAATATTGTTGGTGACGAACACTACAATACTGCGCGGGCGGTGCAATCAACTCTGCAACGTTATAAAGAACTCCAAGACATTATCGCCATTCTCGGTTTAGATGAATTGTCTGAAGAAGACCGTCTGATCGTAGCGCGGGCGCGGAAAGTTGAGCGTTTCTTGTCTCAGCCGTTCTTTGTAGCAGAAGTATTCACCGGTTCTCCTGGTAAGTATGTGAAGTTGGAAGATACCATTAAAGGCTTCCAAAAAATTCTGTCTGGTGAGTTGGATGCTCTGCCAGAACAGGCTTTCTACTTGGTTGGCGATATTAACGAAGCGATCGCTAAAGCTGACAAAATCAAAGGTTAGTCATTAGTCATTAGTCATTAGTCATTGGTCATTAGTCATTAGTCATTAGTTCAACTGCTAATGACTAATGGCAATTACAAAAGACAAATGACATAGACGCGCCAGCGGCTTCCCGCAGGGTAAGACAAAGGACAAAAGATAAAGGACAAAAGACAAATGACATTAACCGTTCGTGTAATTTCCCCAGATAAAACAGTCTGGGATGCTCCAGCTGAAGAAGTTGTTTTGCCTAGCACTACTGGTCAACTAGGTATCCTCACTGGACACGCACCACTTTTAACCGCCCTGGATACTGGTGTCATGCGAGTTCGCGGCGCTAAAAATCAGAATTGGGAGGCGATCGCCCTTTTGGGTGGCTTTGCCGAAGTCGAAGAAAATGAAGTGACAATTCTGGTTAACGGCGCTGAACGTGGCGACAAAATTAACCTTGATGAAGCTCGTACTGCTTACAACCAAGCAGAAACACGTCTGAATCAAATTTCTGCAGACGATCGCCAAGCCCAAATTCAGGCAAATCAAGCCTTCAAACGCGCCCGCGCTCGGTTTCAAGCTGCTGGCGGTTCAGTCTAATTTAACTTTATATTTCCACTTTGTAGGTTGGGCAATTTCTAACCTACAAAATATTTATTAAATTTTAAAAAAATTACATCAAGTTTAAGAAATCGAGGCAAGCTCTAGTGAAGTGTTAACTTAGCTAATTAGTTGCCCAGATGGGCACAGATTATGAAAAGGTTTTCATCTTTACTTGGTACTCGTAAACAAAATAAAGTAGCTCGCTTTGTAGCATCTGTAGTAGCAACCTTAGCGGTCGCTACGCCAGTGTCTTTGACGAACGCTAGAAGTATTCACTCTGCCAATGCAGTTCCTGTAAAAACTACTTCTGCATCAGTCCAGCTAAATCAGACCAAACCAAATATTTCCCAGTTACAAATTAGCAGGACTCAATATCAAGCTGCCGGAATTGATCCTTTTGTATTAATCCCCATCGTTATTGTTGGGGGTTTAGTTATATTTGTCCCCCTATTCTTTGGTGGACTTGTAGTAATTGGCGAGCGTGAAGTCGGTATTATAGTTAGGAAATTTACCCTTTCTGGGCGCGGACTCCCGGCGGGGAGTTTGATTGCCCTCAACGGCGAAGCTGGCTTGCAGGCAGATACTTTAGCTCCTGGCTGGCATTGGGGCTATTGGCCTTGGCAGTATTCTGTAAAAAAAGAGCCTGTAGTTGTCGTTCCCCAAGGGGAAATCGCTTTGATTGTGGCAGCAGATGGTCAACCCAACCCCCCAGAGCGGATTTTGGGTAAAATTGTCAGTTGTGACAACTTCCAAGATGCTCGGAAATTCCTTGCCCAAGGCGGGGAAAAAGGGCGGCAAATGGGTTTTCTTACAGCTGGTACGTACCGGATTAATACTGCCTTGTTTAAAGTGATCATGGCAGCAAATGCCAGCGCTCATGGCATGACTCCAGAACAGTTGCGGGTGTACAGTCTGGCATCTGACAAAGTTGGCATTGTCACAACCTTAGATGGTTTGCCAATTTCCGCCGGTGAACTTGCAGGCCCCATAATTGACGGACACGACAACTTCCAAAATGGTCACAAATTTATTGATGGCGGTGGACGGCGAGGTTTACAAGAACAGATATTGCTTTCGGGTTCTTGGAATTTGAATCCTTGGTTTGTCCAGGTTGAGCAAGTGCCGATGACGGAAATTCCGATTGGGTATGTGGGTGTAGTAATTTCTTTTGTGGGTAAAGCACATCAAGATGTCAGTGGTGCAGCTTTCACCCACGGTAACTTGGTGAATCAGGGACATAAGGGTGTATGGGTTGAACCGCTATATCCCGGTAAGCACCCGATTAACTCCCGGATTATGAAGATTGAACTCGTACCAACGACCAACATTGTTTTAAACTGGTCAGGTCGGACTGAACGCCACAGCTATGATGCTAAACTGGCTTCTTTAACAGTGCGATCGCGTGATGGGTTTGCCTTTGATTTGGAAGTAGCGCAAATTATCCATGTGGGTGCTTTAGATGCTCCAAAGGTAATTTCTCGCGTTGGTGCAATGCAAAATCTGGTAGACCATGTATTAGAACCAACTATTGGTAATTATTTCCGCAACTCAGCCCAAGATTATACTGTACTAGACTTTCTCACCGCTCGCAGCGAACGACAATCTGAGGCTGCTGAGTATATTAAAACAGCATTACGGGCTTATGACGTGCAAGCGATCGACACCCTGATTGGTGATATTCAGCCACCAGCGTCACTAATGCAGACACAGACAGACCGGAAAATTGCCGAAGAAGAACGCAAGACTTATGAAGTCCAGCAGATGGCGCAAACTCAACGGCAGCAGCTTGTCCGGGAAACGGCACTCGCTGATATTCAGCAAGAAATGGTAAAATCAGAGCAGAGTGTACATATTGCTGACCTCAAAGCTCAAGCTCAAATTAAGCAGGCCACAGGTGAAGCTGAGGGTACAAAACTCCGGGCAATTGCTGAGGCTGAAGGTATTCGTGCCACAGGTAACGCCAAAGCTGAAACCTATCGGACAGGTGTGGAAGCTTTGGGGCCACAAGGTTATACAGCAATGCAACTGATGCAGATTATTGGCGATCGCAATGTCCGCTTGATTCCAGATATCTTAGTTGGCAGTAATGGTAACAATAATGGCTTAGTAGATGGGCTACTATCCTTGATTTTATGGAATCAAACTGGTAAGGGTGAATTGACACCAACACCTTTGCATCCACAACCAGTAGTTAACAAAGCACAACCAACCACAGAAAATGGTCTTCCACCGATAGTTGTGAATTTTCCTGTAGATAAGTAACATCAGGAACATCACTTAGGGGCATAACATTGTTGTGCCCTGACAAAAAACAAATGATAGTATCTTCTTGTGGGCAAAATGCCCACCTTGTAGGTAGAGAAATTTTGCTTTTACAAGAACGTTATCGTTTAATCAAGCAGATTGGTAAAGGGGGATTCTGTAAAACCTTCCTCGCTGTCGATGAGGGTGAGTTTCCTCCACTTCCTTGTGTCGTTCAAGAATTATCGCAAGAATACGAGACTTCTATTACTTTTCAGCAGAAGGCACAACTGCTAGAAAAATTAGGAAAGCATCTACAAATTCCCGCATTATTGACTTATTTTCAGCAGTACGAGCATTTTTATTTAGTGCAGGAGTTTATTGCAGGCACTAATTTAGCTCAGGTGGTTGAGGAAGAAGGTGCTTTTAATGAAACTCAGATTTGGCAACTTTTAGAAGATGTGTTGCCAGTTTTTCAGTTTATGAGCGATCGCCACATCATCCACCGCGATATTAAACCCCACAATATCATCCGTAGATCCCCAATTGGCAAGAAGGAAGATTTCGTTATAGTCGATTTTACCATTGCGAAAATTGTCACAGAAATCGATTGGCTAACATTTGAAACCAGTATCGGCAGTCCAGAATATGCAGCACCAGAACAAACGAAGGGAAAAGCCGTTTTTGCGAGTGATTTATATAGCTTGGGTGTAACTTGTATTTACTTACTTACTCAGATTCCTCCCTTTGATTTATTCGATATTGCTAACGATTGTTGGGTTTGGCAACAATATCTTACTACTAAGGTAGGCGATGTCTGGCGACAAGACTCAAAGAGTCTACGCTTAGTACAAATCCTCGACAAGCTGCTGCAAAATGCTGTTAACCGTCGCTTTCAATTGGCTGATGAAGTTATGCAAGCAATGGGTATGGAATGTAAAACTCAAAATTTTAAATTACCAAGTCCTCCTTGGCGATGCTTGCATACTTTAACTGAGCATTCTGGGACATTAAGTAGTGTGAATGCTCTTGCCATTAGTCCTGACGGTTATACTTTAGCAAGTGCTAGCGATCACAAAAACATCAAATTGTGGGATTTAAATACCAAAAAAGTCCTAGCTAGCTTATCAGGCCATTCCCAAGCTGTAAAATCAGTTACCTTCAGTCCAAATGGTCAAATTCTGGCAACTGCTAGCAATGATAAAACTATCAAATTGTGGCAGGTTGAAACATTAGAGCAAATCTGCACCCTCTTGGGACACGCACACGCTGTCAAATCAGTTGCTTTCAGTCCAGATGGGCAGATTCTCGCTAGTGGTAGCTGGGATAAGACAATCAAACTCTGGGATGTCAATACTGGCAAAGAAATTTGTACTATAGCTGGACACCAATTAAAAGTAAATTCAGTGGCATTTACTCCCCAAGGACAGATTTTAGCCAGCGCTAGTTATGACAGAACAATTCGTTTGTGGCAGATACCTGCATTAGGAAGAGGCAGGGGAGCAGGGAGTAGGGAGCAGGGGGATATAAATAGTGCTGAGTTAAAAAACCATTCAAAAGGAGTGGAGGACATTCCCCCTGCCCCGTTGCCTCTTGTTCAAAACCGCCCATATAGCTTGTTAGGCACCCTTTCGGGTCATACATGGGCGGTTTTGACAGTCGCTTTTAGTCCTGATGGTCAAATTTTAGCGACGGGTAGTGATGATAACACTATTAAATTGTGGGAAGTAAACACTGGTCAGCTAATTTGCACACTTGTAGGCCATTCTTGGTCTGTGGTGGCTGTGGCTTTTACTGCCGATGGCGAAACCCTCCTAAGTGCAAGTTGCGACAAAACAGTTAAACTTTGGAGGGTAAGCACAGCAGAAGAGATTGTTACTCTCTCTGGTCATGTAGACTCAGTATCTGCTGTTGCTGTAAGCAAAGTTACACAATTAATTGCAAGTGGTAGCCGGGACAAGACGATCAAACTGTGGCAGCTTGTAGAACAAGACAATAGCTAATGTAATATCAAGCGCTACCTGTGAAGGCAACTTCTGGAAATTTCAACTGAGCTTCTGCCATTGGACGGTTTCTGCCTTCCTCTTGCCAGTAGTTAATCACTTCTGTCGCTTTATTAAGCAACTCGACACGATCCACGTCAGTAATCCAATGTTTGGACTCTAATTCCTTTTTTAACTCTTCCCAGGCATCATTTCTGGGCCAAAAAAAGTACTTAGTCAAGGGACTTGTGCCTTTGCCGACAATTTGATCGACTGCTAGAGCAACGTTTTCGTCTAACCACAGAATTTTCAAAATAAACTTGGTCAATCACACCTCCGGGAATTTCCGGGCATTACTTAACTAGGATAGCGATCGCTTATTTTAACGCAATACCCTATCAAATGACCAAACAGTGATTGGATTGGGCTACCATAAAGTCTAGTCGGCGTTAACGAAAAATGCTTCTTACCGAAACAGACTTATGATATAAGAGCAAGTAAATTTGTTTATGGGAATTAAAAATTATTGAATTTTGAATTTTGAATTCGGAGGGAAGCGACGTGACTGCCCAACTGCCCCAATCTCAAACAACATCTGGTTCAGATTTGTATGAGCAAGACTTCTACCTATGGATTCAAACCACAGCAGAACTGCTCAAACAAGGTAGGCTCACAGACCTGGACTTAAAGAATTTGATTGATGAAATTGAAACAATGGGCAGGAGTGAAAAAAAAGCACTGAGAAGCAATTTGGAAGTGGTGCTAATCCATCTATTGAAGTATAAATATCAAGCCGAGAAGCGCTCTGGTAGTTGGCGAGCAACAATTCGGGAACACCGCAAACGCCTCAGACAAGCTCTGGAAGAAAGTCCTAGCCTTAAACCCTATTTTGGTGAGGTTTTCGGGCAGTGTTATGACGATGCTAGACTCTTGGCTGCTGATGAAACTGAATTGGATGTGGCTATCTTCCCCGAACAATCTCCCTTCACCCCAGAACAAGCCCTCAACCCCGATTTTTTACCTGAGTCATGATCTCACGTTTTATGATCATGTAAAACTCTTTTACTTCCTACCCCATGACTCCACAAACTTCTAGAAAAGTGATCGTTGTTTTCGATATTGATGGCGTTGTGCGCGATGTTAGCGGTTCCTATCGCCGAGCGATCGCAGATACCGTAGAACATTTTACTACCCAAGCATATCGGCCAACCCCACTAGATATTGACCAACTAAAATCTGAAGGCGTGTGGAATAACGATTGGGAAGCATCGCAAGAATTAATTTACCGCTACTTTGAAACCAAAGGACAGAGCCGTGAGCAACTGCAACTAGATTACAGTGCGATCATTGCTTTTTTTCAATCCCGCTACCGCGGTCCAGACCCAAATAATTTTACTGGGTATATCTGTAATGAACCCTTATTATTACAACCTAGCTATTTAGAACAACTTACCCAAGCTGGAATTGCTTGGGGATTTTTTAGCGGTGCGACTCGTGCTTCTGCTAATTATGTATTGGAAAAACGGCTTGGTTTGGAATCTCCAGTGTTGATTGCAATGGAAGATGCGCCAGGTAAACCAGACCCCACTGGACTTTTCGCCACAGTTCGTGAGTTAGAAAATGGAATTGAGCAAAAATTAGCGATCGTGTATGTGGGAGATACGGTAGCAGATATGTATACTATAGAGAAAGCACGAAGTCTAGATTCTTCTCGCACTTGGCTTAGTGTAGGGGTTTTACCGCCCCATGTGCAGGAAACAGCAGCGCGTAGTGATGCATACAGTAAGACACTAATAGCAGCAGGGGCAGCAGTAGTTTTGCGTAATATGCAAGAATTGACTCCAAGGCAGATTCAAGAATTGGTAAGTTCATTTGCTTGATCTGTGTCTAAGATAAATCAAGCTATGCGTGGATGAATGACTAGCTGATAACAATCTTGCTCCAATAGATTGGGAGATAAATAAAAATGTCTGCACTTAAACTGCCTAATGGCCCTCAAACTCACCCTTGGGTACAGACGTATCAATGGCTGACTAACCCATTGGAATATATGGAAGACTGTGCTAAAAGCTATGGTGATATCTTCACTCTCCGAATTGGCCCAGTTTTTACGCCTCAAGTATTCATTAGCAATCCTCAAGCGATTCAGCAGATTTTTACCACAGATCCCAAACAGTTAGATTCTGGTGCAGCAGCAGGTTCAGGAACGCCTTTATTAGGACCAAATTCTCTACTATCCTTAGAAGGAAAACCTCACCAGCGCCAGCGTAAACTGCTGACACCTCCTCTACATGGGGAAAGAATGCAGGCTTATGGTGATTTAATTTGTGAAATCACCAAGCAAGTAACTAGCGAGTGGCCAATTGGGGAAACCTTCACAGTCTTGTCATCCATGCAAGAAATCTCCTTTCAGGTGATTTTGAAGGCTGTATTTGGTCTAAAGGAAGGACTTCGTTATGAAAAACTCAAAGAAATCCTGATTGCTATCCTGAATCCAAAAAGACCTATTATGCGAGCAATACTGCTCATGTTCCCATTATTACGACAGGATTTAGGGCCTCGTAGTCCTTGGGGAAGTTATCTACGTTTGCGGCAGGAAATGGATCATCTCATCTATGCTGAAATTCAAGAAAGGCGATCGCTTGCTGACCAGTTTGGAAATGATATTCTGTCTTTGATGATGGCGGCTCGTGATGAAGCAGGGGAGCCGATGACAGACTTGGAATTACGTGATGAATTGATGACTTTGTTGATTGCAGGTCATGAAACTACGGCTAGTTCTTTGGCATGGGCGCTGTACTGGATTCATCATCAGCCTGAAGTCCGTGAAAAACTAGTGCAAGAACTGGATAGCCTCGGTGACAACAAAGACCCAAACACCATTTTCCGATTACCTTATTTGAATGCAGTTTGTTCGGAAACAATGCGCCTGTATCCGGTGGCAATGTTGGGATTAAATCGATTGGTTAAATCCTCTTTGGAAATTGCAGGCTACAAATTTGACCCTGGTATTATATTGGTTCCTTGTATTTATTTGAGCCATCATCGAGAAGATTTATACCCTAATTCAAAGCAGTTTCAGCCAGATCGTTTTCTAGAACGCCAATTTACTCCAGCTGAATATTTGCCTTTTGGTGGTGGGAATCGTCGCTGTATTGGCATGGCATTTGCCCTGTTTGAAATGAAACTGGTATTGGCAACTGTACTATCTAATTGGCAAATGAAACTAGCTGATACAAAGCCAGTACTGCCAGTTCGGAAAAGCTTCCTGTTAGCACCAGGCGGTGGTGTACCAATGGTGGTAACTGGAAAGCGCCAGCAAAATCAGCGAGTTCTTGAGACTAACTTAGTGTAGAAAGTCTCAGAATCAGTGGGAGCGATTGCTTCGCTTCCCCTTTGATTTACTTGCTAATTACTGGATTTTCAAGAACTTATCCAAAGCTGTAACTAGGCTGGGAGGCCAACGACGGATATTTTTTACCCAGTCGATATCTTTATAGCGGCTATCAAGTCCATAAGCTGCTACCCAGTTGCTTTCGGCTTCGCCTTGTTCTCCATTTACCCAATATGCAGCTGTGAGGGCTGCACGCACATCAGCAAATTTGGAGTATTTACGGGCGATATTTCGCATTTCACGGATTGCTTGCTCTTTTTGACCTGTTTCATAAAGAGCAAGGGCATAGTTAGCACGGGCAAAGGCAAAATTTGGGGCTATCTGATTAGATTTTTTGTAGTCTGCGATCGCATCTTCCCATCTTCCTAAACCTGTTTTGGCATTTCCCCGATTGTTATACGCCATCGCATCGTTAGGATCGAGTTTTAAGACATGATTATAATCTGCGATCGCCAAATCCCATTTTCCCATCCCTTCCAACGCCGCCCCCCGATTCAAATAAGGATCGGTAACATTCGGCGCTAGTTCTATAGCTTTGTTATAATCTGCCAGCGCCTCTTGTAACTTATTCTGACTCACCCGCGAATTTCCCCGGTTACTCCACGCCCCCGCATTTGTTGGAAATTGTTCAATAATCTTTGTCCAGTAAGTTTCAGCCGTCGCAAAATCACCTTGGTTCGTTGCTGCAAAGGCTTGATTTGCCCACTCATCACCCTGTTTTAACTGTTGTTGAGTAATGGGCGGTTGAGATTGTGCCATGACTGGAGTACCCCAGCCAAACACAAGTAACAGACTGAAAAAAATACCAATCAACTTAATCATCTAGGTTTACCTGTGTCTATCTTGAACATTGGGCATGGGGCACTTGTACTCTCGCACTTGTGCTGACTTGTGCCGAGCGAAGCCGAGGTAGCGACTTGTACTGAGCTTAGTCGAAGTAAGCCGAGGTAAGTCAAAGTATTGGGTATGGGGCACAGGAGTGGAGTTCAAAGACTCATTAACGGAGTTCAAAGATTCATTCACAAGTATTAAAGACTCGTCAACGAGTATCAAAGACTGATTCATGAGTATCAAAGACTCATTCACGAGTATTAAAGACTCATTAACGGAGTTCAAAGACTCATTCACTAGTATTAAAGACTCATCCCCTATTCCCAATACCCACTTGCCCTGAGCGACTTGTACTGAGCTTGTCCTGAGCGTAGTCGAAGCGCGTGGTCGAAGTAAGCCGAAGGGATGCCTAATGCCCATAACTACAATAATGACAACTGTTCATTAGGCGGCGTGAATCCCAAATGCTTATATGCTGCCTTAGTCGCCATCCTTCCACGATGAGTCCGAGTTAAATACCCAATTTGCATGAGATAAGGTTCGTACACCTCTTCAATTGTTTGGGTATCTTCACCCGTCGCGGCTGCCATTGTTTCTAACCCCACTGGCCCGCCGTTAAATTGTTCAATTATTACACTCAGCATCTGACGGTCTGTCCAATCTAAACCGCAGGGATCTACTTGGAATAGTTGCAATGCTTCAGATGCAATGCTTTCATTAATCTCTCCAGATATCTTTACCTCCGCATAATCACGAACCCTTTTCAGTAGCCTATTAGCAATACGTGGCGTTCCGCGTGAACGACGAGCAATTTCTGTTGCACCATCTTCTGTAACGGGGGTTTTGAGTAATTGAGCGGTTCGCAGTACAATTTTAGTCAATTCGTCAACTTCGTAAAATCGCAGTTTTTGAATCAAACCGAAGCGATCGCGCAGTGGTGAAGTTAAAGCACCCACACGGGTTGTAGCACCCACTAGGGTAAACTTTGATAGCGGCAAACTTCTGATTCGAGCGCTGGAACCCTTACCGATAGTAATATCTAAGCGATAATCTTCCATTGCGGGATAGAGAATTTCCTCCGTCATCCGCGAGAGGCGATGAATTTCATCCACAAATAAGATATCCCCTGGTTTCATGTTCACCAGTAGCCCGACAATATCCCGTGGACGTTCTAGGGCTGGCGCACTGGTAATTTTGTAATTTACCCCCATTTCCGATGCTAAAATCATTGCCATTGTGGTTTTGCCCAATCCCGGCGGCCCATATAGCAGCAAGTGATCCAGCACTTCACTACGAGACTTGGCTGCTTTGATGGCAATATCTAGTACATCCTTTAAATCTTTTTGCCCAATGTAATCAGCAAATCGGTGCGGTCGAATACCTTCTTCCTGCTGTTCTTGCTCATCAATAGCAGCTTCAGGCTTCAAAATATTTTCTGTCAATGGTGCTTTCGCCGACTCTCGATACTGCTTTGATTCTCCGTTGGGTTCTGGAGGCTGTTTTTTCGAGGAGATTATCGCCATAATTCAGCTATCTACTTTTAAGGGACTAGGGAGTGGGGAGCAGGGGTAGGGGAAGCAGGGGGAGCAGAGGAGACAAGGGGACAAGGAGGACAAAGGGGAATTATTGAACAAGTCTCTCCCTTGTCTTTCCCCTCTTCTTGGTCTACCTTGTCTCTTCTCCATGCCCCATGTCCGTGAAAATTTTCGTTTGAGAATACCCGCACCAATTTAAAATTTAAATTCCGGTCAATTACCAAAAGTACAAAAATTATTATGTTATCTAAAAGAATCTTACCGTGCTTAGATGTGAAGGCGGGACGGGTTGTAAAAGGAGTTAACTTTGTAAATCTTCAAGATGCAGGCGATCCGGTAGAACTGGCCAAGGTTTACAATGAAGCCGGTGCTGATGAGTTAGTGTTTCTGGATATTACAGCTACTCATGAAGACCGAGCTACTATTTTAGATGTGGTCTACCGGACTGCTGAACAGGTCTTTATTCCATTGACTGTGGGTGGTGGCATTCAATCCTTAGAAAATGTTAAAGCTTTGTTACGAGCAGGCGCAGATAAGGTTAGTATTAATTCTGCGGCAGTGCGCGATCCAGACTTGATTAATCGGGCAAGCGATCGCTTTGGTAATCAGTGCATAGTTGTTGCAATTGATGCCAGACGCAGAAATAACCTGGAGAACCCAGGTTGGGATGTGTATGTGCGGGGTGGCAGAGAAAATACAGGCTTAGATGCTCTACTGTGGGCACAAGATGTTGAAAAACGGGGGGCCGGAGAACTGCTAGTTACTAGTATGGATGCTGATGGAACCCAAGCTGGGTATGACATTGAGATTACACGGGCGATCGCCGATGCTGTAGAAATTCCTGTCATTGCTTCTGGTGGTGCAGGTAATTGTCAACATATTTACACTGCCCTAACTGAAGGCAAAGCTGAAGCCGCATTACTCGCGTCACTGTTACATTACGGACATTTAAGCGTAGCTGAAATTAAAAATTACTTGCGCGATCGCAACGTGCCAGTCAGAACGTTCTCTTGATTCCTTATTTCCTGTTTAATGACATCTATCTAAGGTTAGACACACTTATCTGAAAGGGTGTTAATATTATTTTACAAGTATTAACAAATATTAAAAAATATGTTGCTTCCTATTTTACTTTTTGATGTCGCTTTGGTGGCTTGGTCACTGCACTTGATGGAAAGAGCCTATGAGAGCAAAGAATTTTCTCTCATGTTAGCTGGTACATTGGTTGCTTTAGCTGCTGCTGCCATGTTAGTAGTTTACTTTTTGATGGGGCACTGTATGACTTATTTGTTGCAAGTGTCGTTGTGAGTGCCCAGTGGTAGAGGAGATATTAAAAATTTATTCTCCACAAAAAGCTTGACAAAGTAGTAATAATCAAGCGAATATATATAATGGATTTTAAGGGGTTATAGCGCAGTTGGTAGCGCACCTCAATGGCATTGAGGGGGTCAGCGGTTCGAATCCGCTTAACTCCATTCTTAAATCTCTAAACCTTTTCATTAACGGAGAGCATTAGGAAAATTTTTCAAAAGGTTTTATTTGCTGTTTACCTAGCCAGTATCGAAAGCTGGAATGATAGAGACTGTAATAAGCTTCTAAGGCAACTGGTTTTAGCTGTAAGAACTCTAGCCAATTTTTTAGCACTTCTTCAACTTCGTACTCATCAGTATTAATGATTTATGCCATAGTTTCCACTGATATTGCTTTTTGCTGCTGGATTAAGACATTTAACACATCTATGCTTTACTCCCTGCCTTGCTCGGGTGGAAACATTTTGTGTAAATGCTGCTGATAATATGCTTCTAAACCAGGCGGGAGTTGATTGTACCAGAAAGATTCCGGGTAGAAATTTTCTGCGTTAGCGTACCCCTACGGGGAAGCAAGCTACGCAAAGCGTCTCGTAGAGAAGGTATCGCACTTATTACCTGATTGAGATACATAAAATTATTTTTGCTCAAAGTGGTGAGGCGATGCCTAACGGCAAGCTGCTTTGCATCTACGCAGAATTCTTGTTCACTAATCTGGTGATTACTCAACCAAGATTTAAAATTCCCCCTTAACCAAGGAGAAATATTGCCCCCCTTGGAAAGCAGGGCTAATTTATTGTGATGAGAGAAAAATTAGGGTAGCCAGAAATTAGATACACTAAATCTTTATAGCGGCTGATTTGA
>NZ_JBALFV010000100.1:0-139389 GCF_036916735.1 Nostoc sp. | reverse complement strand
TGCTTCTCTGCGTGGCGTAACCATCCCTACTAATTACTATTTCCGGTTTCCTTCCTGATTATACTCTCCCCAAAGTAACAAAAGAGGGATTAGGCAATACTGCGTAGGTTTTGAAAATTTGTAAGTTGGGTTAAACAGAGTCAAACCCAACAAACCCCTGAAAATGTTGGGTTTCGTTCTGGGAAATTTACAATCAAAGGAGCAATCGAAAAAGCATATTCTCTGATCATTAATGCAGTAAAGGCTATTTTGAATCTAAAATAATAAAACCCTTATTAGGGCTTTAAGAGTAATATTTTAAATTACATAAATCTGTCAAATTATCAAATAAGTTAGCAAACGACACTTATAATTTCGCAAGTTGTCGGTAGCGTTCTTGAACTTCCTGAATCGAAAACAAAGTTTCAAACTTCAATCCAGCTGACTGATACAACTCCCCTCCCCCTTGCTCTCGGTCTACCAGTGAAATTATTTGATTTACGGTATAACCTGCATCTTGAAGACGCTCAACAGCTTTCAAAGCAGATTGTCCAGTTGTAACGACATCTTCCAAAACTACTACTTTTGCACCTTCAGGTAAAGTGGGGCCTTCTATATAAGCTTTCGTCCCATAACCCTTAGCTTCCTTGCGAATAATCAGCGCTGGTATAGGACGGTTTTCATGAACAGAAACTACACTCACTGCTGTCACAATTGGGTCAGCCCCCATTGTTAAACCACCTACAGCTTGTGTATCTATAGGTAACAAAGGAAACAGTAAACGTCCGACTGCCAAAGCACCTTGAGGATGGAGTGTTACCTGTGTCTTGTTGACGTAATAAGAACTACGTAGCCCAGAAGAGAGCAGAAAATCACCTTCTTGATAAGCAAGTTGACAAAATAAATCTAGTAGGTTCTGGCGCAAAATAGTCAAATCAGCAGTGGTTGCCCAAATATTTGAATGGGTAAGAGTTTCAGTAGGATACGTCATTACAAAACATTAAAAGTTGTGCTACACCAAAGATTGAACTGATCACAGTTCTGAAATTAAGCATAAATTAAGATTGCCCAAAAATTGAGGAGTTAGGAACGTGGGTATAAAATTTAAAATTTTTGGTGGTTTATTGGTACTGCTTGCTGCTGGTATTGCTTTTCCTTCTGTTGCATCTGCCCAAACGAAAATCCCCGAAGCTGAAACTACGAATGATGTATTTGAGAGAGCTTATTTTCGTCACGATCGCAATTTCTACGAAAATGGTAGCCTCAAGCGCCAGCTAGACTCATTTCTAGGAGGTGGTTACGGTTTCGGTGGTTCCTTCCCAGAAAATGAAATTGCCCGCGATGCTCAGTTGCTTAACACTTTATATCATGATGTCCTAACTCAGCAAGTTGGCAACGATCCCTATATTCGCACTCCTGATTTACCAAATCCTTATGACACATCGCTGATGATGTCTCCTCGTTTGAATAGCAACAATAAACTTCAAGTGGGAACTGAATTCAAGTTTGAAACTTTACCACCTCGGTAGTATTGGGGAGTAAGGAGACCAAGGGACACAACAGGGCAAGAAGTGAAAACTTGCAACAAGTCTTTCCCCTTGTCCTCTTCACCATGCTCCATGCCCTTGATCCCTGTATTACTGCTTTTTGATTGTTTTAGTGCGCCCTGCTGGAATCGAACCAGCCTGAAGACGAATTATGAGTTCGTTGCCTCCCCAATCGGCCAAAGGCGCTTGTTTTGCTGGATTTCGGGTTTATAAGAGTTAATTAGTTCAACTCTTAAGTCAACCTGATTTGCTAAACAGTGACGAAAATACTTCATGCACTGAGTTTAGCCAATTTCGTGATTATAGCACAGATTTACACCTCTGAATACTCGATAATAGCTGATCAGATTTTATACTACATGATTTAATCATAAAATAGTGCAGACTAATATTGATTAAGTTCCTTTACGGATTGAGGTCAAAAGCTTCATTATTCTTAAATAGACCAGCATTCTATTGTGATAGCTTGTCAGCCATGAAAATAAATTCTACTGTACTTCTTACTTTGGTTTTGTTAATCCTGATGATGGGAGCAGGTTCTGTAAGTGCCCTTTTGGGGTTTGAACTAGGTAGTTCAGCACTTAAAGGCGTTACCACACCAGATGGGCGTCCTACAACCAAATTTGCCAGTAATAAGACAAATAACTCCCAACAGGGAGGGTTAGTACTGTTAAAAGAGGACGAAATTCTGAAAATTGTCAAAGCGCGAATTGAGGGTAAGACCAAGGCTGCTAAATCGGAAAAGCTAGAGGATGATGATGAAGAAACCAATAGCAGCAAGCAGAAACCAGAGGAAAAACCCCCAGCAGTGGTTGAAGAAAAACTTCAGCCAGGTTTTCCAGTTACTGCCCTGAGTGAGGGCGTAACCATGTCTGTGCAATCTGTCCGCTACTCTGGTGGTGATTTGCTACTGAAAGTGAAAATGCAGAATAAAGGTAAAGATTCTGTACGCTTCCTATATAGTTTTTTAGATGTTACCGATGATAAAGGACGAACCCTGAGTGCTAGTACAGAGGGTTTACCAACTGAATTGCCTGCAAATGGGCCAGCATTTACAGGTACTGTGAGCATTTCTACAGCTTTACTTGATAATGTCAAGAAAATATCACTTGCTCTTACTGATTATCCCGCTCAAGAATTGAAGCTAGAGGCATTGAATATTCCTGTAGAAAGGTAGATTGGGCAATTTTAAATTTTAGATTTTAGATTTTAGATTTTGGACTTGGTACTAAGCAATTTACCTAGTCCCTAATACCCAAAACTTAATCCAAAATCCAAAAATCCAAAATCCAAAATCCAAAAATGGGGGCGTGAGTTTTACACGAGCTTTGGTGGTGATTGGTTTTCCTAATTTAATTTGGACAGACGTGGCGCTACGGTTATTGTCAGTGCTACTACTGATTGCCATAAATGCCTTTTTTGTGACGGCGGAATTTTCGATGGTGAGTGTGCGGCGATCGCGTATTCACCAGCTAGTTAAGGCTGGAGATGTTCCAGCGATCGCAGTCGAAATGCTACAACGTAGTATTGACCGACTACTATCTACCACCCAGTTAGGTATTACCCTCTCTAGTTTGGCATTGGGATGGATTGGCGAAAGTACGATTGTGGTGCTGGTTAATGCATGGTTAAAATCCTGGCCTTTACCCAGTAGCATGACTACCTTCCTGGCCCATTCTCTATCAATTCCAATTGCCTTTTTCTTGATTGCCTATTTGCAAATTGTGATCGGAGAACTATGTCCTAAATCTTTAGCCATGCTGTATTCAGAACAGCTAGCAAGGTTTTTGGGGCCTTCGGTAAAAGCAATCGTGCGTTTTTTTGGCCCCTTCATCTGGATTCTCAACCAATCAACTCATTTTTTACTGCGGATTTTTGGCATTCAATACACAGGTCAAGGCTGGAGGCCACCTGTAACTCCTGAAGAATTGCAACTGATTATCTCTACAGAATGGGGGTCTACTGGTTTACAACGTGCAGAGCGAGAATTGCTCAATAATGTCTTTGAGTTTGGCGATGTCATGGCCCAAGATGTGATGATCCCCCGCACCAGTATTATCACGCTGCCAAAAGATGCTACCTTCCAGACATTACTTAAGGAAATGGCTGCTACTGGTTACTCTCGCTATCCCGTGATTGGTGAATCTTTAGACGATGTTCGCGGCATTGTTTATTTTAAAGATTTGGCACAGCCTTTAGCTGTAGGAAAGCTCAGTTTAGAGACACAAATCCAACCTTGGATGCGTCCCGTCCGATTTGTTCCCAAACACACGTCCCTGAGTGAGCTTTTGCCAATGATGCAGCAAGAGAAACCAGCTATGGTCATGGTAGTCAATGAATTTGGCTCTACTGTGGGACTAGTGACAATCAAAGATGTCATTGCCGAAATTATTGGCGACGCCAGCGAACTTGAAAACAACGACGACTTGCTGATTCAGATGTTAGATGAGCATAAATTTTTAGTACAGGCCCAGATCAACCTCGAAGACCTCAACGAAGTTTTGCATCTCAATTTGCCCCTGACAAGAGAATACCAAACAGTAGGGGGCTTTTTACTGTATCAGTTACAGAAAATTCCTGTCAAAGGCGAAACCTTCCGTTATCAAAATCTCGAATTCACGGTGGTATCAATTGTTGGTCCACGCCTGCATCAAATTCAACTGCGACGGTTAGAAGATTTAGGAGTTGAGAGTTAAGAGTTAGGAGTTATGAATTTTAACTCCTAACTCTTAACTCCTCACTCAAGAAGCATACGCCAGTGGATCAACAAGTCCCAATTCGGCAAAAGCTGCTAATCGCAAGCGACAAGAATCACATACACCGCAAGCAACATCACCACCAGCATAGCAAGACCAAGTTAGTTCCCAAGGAACTCCCAATTGGTTCCCCAGTTGGATGATTTCGGTTTTTTTCAGGTTGATTAGGGGTGCAACAATATTAATTGGTTGTCCCTCACGCCCTTGTTTGGTTCCCAGACGAAAAACTTCTTGCATTGCTTGGATATAGTCAGGGCGGCAATCAGGATATCCTGAGTAATCTAAGGCATTGATGCCGATATAGACACGTTCGGCTGCGATCGCTTCGGCGTAACTAAGAGCAAAGCTTAAAAAGATGGTATTACGAGCCGGAACATAAGTGACAGGAATATTTTGAGACATTTCATTCAGCGATCGCTCTTGGGGTAAATCAATCGCGTCATCGGTAAGTGCTGAACCGCCCCATTGTCGTAAATCAAAATTAACCACCTGATGTTTTGCGATCGTAGCTTTTTGAGCAACAGTCAGCGCTGACTGTAACTCTCGTCGATGTCGCTGCTGGTAATCAAAGGAAATAGCATGACATTCACAGCCATCAGCCTGAGCTTTGTACAGAATTGTGGAAGAGTCTAATCCCCCAGATAACAGAATTACAGCTTTCATCTTGGTTGCAAATTTTGGATTTGAAATTGCCAAATTACACCTCAACAAGATATCAGGAAGTAATGCCAAAGCGACTTTTCAACCCTGTGATTGATGGCAAACAACGCCGCACCTGAGAAATTATAAAGAAACAATCTACAGTAGTGCAGTACGGCGTAAATAAACATACCCTTCGGGTTCACCAGTCGCCTGCGGAGGGAAACCCTCCCGCAGCGCTGGTTCACCATTTCAAATGGCGCAAGAGCCTGGAATACAATTATGCGTGAATTTTAAGAGTCAGTTGCTTCAAGGCGAGGAACCCGCGCAACGCACTGGCTCGTTTTGACTTCCACCTTGCGCTACTAGTTTTTCTCAAAAAGCAGTGTAATGTGTTTTATACCAGAATCTACCCGTAGCTTGCTTCGTTGCAAGAGTACGTTTCTAGGATAGATACTGCAAATAATCATATAAAAATCTTTTTAATTAATTCAGTAGCAATAATTTTCAATAGCATTTTTCTTTGCAATAGCATAGGTGTTACTTTTTCATGACTTTGTAATTTTAGTAGTATCAATTCGATATTGATCCCGGTAATTAATGCCCTAAATGCAACCTACAGTTAAGTTGGAGCAGAGTCAGGCGCTCCTTATAAATTTGAATAAATTACACTTAAGTCTTACCGAATGTTTTAAAGTTAATAAAAAGACACATATTTATTGTAAAAAGTGGAAAATCTAAAACAAACCCTAACTATCTATACAAAAGATATTTGGATTACGGGAACCGATCATAAACTTTGAAATTCTTCATAAACATAGGCTCTATGTTACCATCTGGATGGTTTTAGACGGATCGTAACTGGCTTTCGAGTATAAACGCCAACGGCCGTAGCGTCTCTAAATTTGGTGGTTGAGGAGAGAATAATAGTGCAAGATAGCATGTCAGTGGCAGAACCGAATCTATATACACAGCGTAACCAGCCACGACCGATCCGCATAGGCGTGATTGGAGTGGGTAACATGGGACAACATCACGCTCGCGTGCTGAGTTCAATGAAAGATGTTGAACTAGTCGGAGTGGCAGATATTAATGTTGAGCGAGGGTTAGAAACTGCCAGCAAGTACAAGGTGCGTTTTTTTGAAGATTACTGTGACCTGCTACCTCTTGTAGAAGCAGTTTGTGTAGCTGTTCCCACCCGTCTACACTATGCCGTGGGTATCAACTGTCTGTTAGCGGGAATTCATGTTCTAATTGAAAAACCGATCGCAGCCAGTATTTCTGAGGCAGAGTCTCTGGTAAATGCCGCAGCTGAGTCTGGATGTATCTTGCAAGTGGGTCATATTGAGCGTTTTAACCCAGCTTTTAAAGAACTAAGCCAAGTGCTTAAAACTGAAGAATTGCTGGCACTAGAAGCCCACAGAATGAGTCCTTATTCAGATCGGGCAAATGATGTTTCGGTTGTGCTGGATTTAATGATCCATGACATCGACCTCCTTTTAGAATTAGCTGCTTCCCCAGTCACAAAATTGACTGCTAGCGGTACTCGTGCCCTAGACTCTGGTTATCTAGATTACGTAACAGCCACTTTGGGATTTGCCAATGGTATTGTTGCTACTCTGACTGCCAGTAAAGTTACCCACCGAAAAATTCGCCGGATTGTCGCCCATTGCAAAAATTCATTCACAGAGGCAGATTTTCTCAAGAATGAAATTTTGATTCACCGACAAACGACTACCCATTCTCTCTCCGACCACCGACAAGTACTTTACAGGCAAGATGGTGTAATTGAAAAAGTCTACACCAGCAACATTCAACCCTTAAGTGCAGAATTAGAGCATTTTGTCAACTGTGTACACGGTGGTAATCAGCCTTCAGTAGGTGGTGAACAAGCTCTCAAAGCTCTGAGATTGGCAAGTTTGATTGAGCAAATGGCGCTGGAAGATCGAGTTTTGAATCCATTAGACTGGCAATCGGAACCAAGAGTACAATCATTGACCCCGACAGCCTAGAACAAGGGATCAGGGGGATGAGGGAGACAAGGTAAAATTTTCTCCCTACTCTCCCACAGGCACGACCTCACAACCTTAGAAGAAAACCCTACATTATGTTTTTAAATTTGTCATCAAATCTTTAGATCCTCCCTAGTCTTTTTAAAAAACCGACTAAGGGGGATCTAAAAAATAAGAAAATAAAAGCTGGTGGTTGGTTTCATTAATTTTGTCAGGTTTGTAGTGAGCTATTTATCGCTCAATTTCAAGGTTTAGAGCTACTGACGAATTTTATAAACCTTGCAATTAATGAAACAGCATCTTAGTGCTTTGTCTCATTATGTTTGATGAGTTTGAGTTCGTAATCAGCACTTCAATGCTTAAAAATCTAGGACTAAAGTCCTTAGCACGAACTTTGTCACCCATCAAAATTAATCACATAAACCACTAGCTTCTACTTATTTTACTCTGTTTCTTCATTGCGATGCCAACTTTTAGTGCAGCCGAATTACCTTGAATTTAGCAAGCAGGGATAATTACCTTTTAAAAAAGCTAAAGCGGAATCTTAGTCACAGGAATAGTACAGCAATTTCAGGAATTGACTCAATGCTTGAATGGATAACTAATACTATCAACTATTTTGGCTATTGGGGAATCGCCCTACTAATGTTCCTAGAAAACCTTTTTCCGCCCATTCCTTCAGAATTGATCATGCCACTGGCTGGATTTACAGCAAGTCCATATCAACCAGGAGGGGCAAAGCTGAATATCATTAGTGTATTTTTTGCAGGACTTTCGGGTTCTGTATTGGGCGCACTTATTTGGTATTATCCGGGTAAGTTTTTGGGCGAAACCCGTTTGAAAGCCTGGGCTGACAAGTATGGCAAATGGCTGGCTATATCCAGTAAAGATATCACCAAGGCCAAAGAGTGGTTTGAGCAACAAGGTAGAAAAGCAGTATTAATTGGTCGCCTTGTGCCAGGAATCCGCACCTTGATTTCTGTTCCCGCAGGTATCAGCAATATGCCCTTGCTGCCATTCTTGTTTTACACAACATTAGGTAGCGCAGCTTGGGTGGGTTTGTTAACATACTCAGGATACATATTGGGTAGTCAGTATGAACTTGTGGACAAGTACCTCGCTCCTGTATCTAAAATCGTACTTGGCGGTTTGGTTCTAGCATTTGTTTTCTGGATATTCAAGCGCCAGTTAAGACGTACTAGAAGATGAAACATCGACGCTTTTGGTTTGAAAGCAGTGAAAGCAGGGGTTACATCTGGCCAAAATTCGCCTACACTATGCCAAATAATACTAGATGTGCGTTGGCAGAGCTTATCGGAGGTATCGCTGGAATCCGAATTAATCTTTGGCGTATTTCTAGCTACACTTGACGCAACCTAGAATTTCTGGTTGCTCGCATTTTTGTAAGATGAGCATGACAACTTTTTACAGTTAAGTTTGAACTAGGAGCTTTCATGACAGACCAACCTTCCGCCGCTACCCCTATCAATGCTGCTGCTATACCCATGAATAGAGTGTCAGCATCGACTCCCATCAATGCTGTTAATAATGTTCCTCCCAAGACAGGCGGTGTTCCAGGGAAAACCATTCTCAGTGTTGATTTAGGCAGAACTTCTACAAAAACTTGTGTGAGTCGTGAACCCGGTAATGTGGTGTTCGTACCTGCCAATGTCAAGCAGATGTCAATTGAACAAGTACGCGGTGGTGTTTTTGAAGCCAGGGCGACTGACCCCTTAATGGATTTGTGGCTGGAGTATCAAGGAAATGGATATGCTGTTGGTCAACTAGCAGCCGATTTTGGGGCAAATCTAGGAGTTGGCCAATCTAAAGTAGAGGCTGCACTGGTAAAAGTGTTAGCATGTGCTGGCTACTTCAAACTTAGAGACGATATCTCAGTTGTACTAGGTCTACCTTTTCTTTCTTTAGAACAATTTGAAAAGGAAAAAGCCCAGTTGATTAGCCAAGTAGGCGGGCCTCATGTGTTGAACTTCCGAGGCGAATCTATATCGTTGAACGTTAGTAAGGTATGGGTAATGCCAGAGGGATACGGCAGCCTACTGTGGTCTGAAGCTCAACCAAAGAAAAATCCTAACAGTCCCGATTTTACAAAAATATCGGTAGCAATCGTTGATATTGGACATCAAACCGTCGATTTGTTGATGGTAGATAACTTCCGTTTTGCCAGAGGTGCTTCTAAGAGTGAAGACTTCGGTATGAACAAGTTTTATGAATTGGTGTCCGCCGAAATCGAGGGAGCAGATAGTCAATCTCTAGCTCTGATTTCCGCAGTGAACAAACCCAGAGGTGAACGCTATTACCGTCCTAAAGGCGCTAGCAAGCCCACTAACCTAGATGATTTTCTTCCTAACCTCACAGAGATGTTTTCCCGCGAAATCTGTAGCCGTGTGCTAGCTTGGTTGCCAGAACGTGTCACCGATGTGATTCTGACTGGCGGGGGTGGTGAGTTCTTCTGGGACGACGTTCAACGTCTACTCAAGGAAGCAAAGATTAATGCTCATTTAGCAGCACCTTCACGACAGGCGAATGCTTTGGGGCAGTATATTTATGGAGAGGCACAATTATCCTCCAATCGCGCTGCTAGGGCATAAAGCTGATGTTCCAATGGTCAAAAAAGGTAGTTAAATCCGTCACGTTCAACCCAGAGCTTGCTGATGAAAGCTTGTTAGCGCAAGTAGAAAGTTATTTGGAAAAACAACCAGATAAGACTTTCAGTGACCTCTGTAAAGAAGCCTTGTGGCAATCTTTATGTGTACCGGAACCTGTACAACCTGCTCCACAAACAGCAGCAACAACACCGGCTGAACTGCAAATCGGTGAACTGCAACGTCAAGTGGCTGGACTTGAGGAACGTTTTTTTGCCAAGGGATCTAATCGTTTGGAGGCAATGGAACACCATCTACTGCAACTTTCTCAACAAGTTGCACAACTGGCGCTTATAGTTAATGAGCGATCGCTCATTCAGTCTCCCACTCAATTAGAAGTAGTAAATAATACTTCTTATACTGTTGCTACCCCTCCTCAAGAGGTTGACCCCGTAATCAGTCGCCTTAGTCAGTTTCTCGATGATTTTTAAGAAACAATCGGGTTTGTGAGTAGTTTTTGCTCCTCTTAACAATCCTTAATAATATTATGTATTAAGGATTGTTAATGTTTATATTTGTTTAAATAAAGCGATCGCTCATAATAGCGAATCATCAGACCAATCACAGTTGATCTGTTCTAGTATTGTTGCGCTCAATTAGGATTCGTCAAGCTATGCCTCATTTTCAAGATTGCATAAAGAATAATTTATAACCATTTGTAATCTGTACGCCTTACTTTAGCAAGCTCTGGGCAGATTATGATAGAAATTTAAGGCTTTCTGAGAAAGGCGATCGCTCATGACTACTGAGACAAATCCAGCAGCCAATGTGGACTGGGAACCCCCCACCCCACCTACAGATTTAATTTTTGATGATGGTGAACCATTGGAATCAAATCGCCACCGTATTGCCATGAATGTCTTGATTCGGTCATTGCAACAAGCTTGGGCTGACCGCAATGATTTCTTCACTGGCGGCAATATGTTTATATACTACAGTAGCGCCCAGGTTCATAATAAGGATTTTCGAGGGCCAGATTTTTTTGCTGTCCTTAATGTTAACGGCAATAATTCTAGACAAGGTTGGGTAGTGTGGGAAAAAAACGGTCGCTATCCTGATATAATCGTGGAATTAATGTCACCATCTACGGTAGGAATAGACAAGGGTATTAAGAAAAACCTTTACGAACAAAGTTTTCGTACCTTAGATTATTTTGTCTATGATCCCTTTGATCCTAATTCTTTGCAGGGGTGGCATTTAGATGATAATCAGCAGTATCAGCTTTTAACACCAAATGAGCGTGGGTGGCTATGGTGTAAGCGTTTAGGTTTCTGGTTAGGGACGAGTGAGGGGACAATAAATAGAGAAACGGCGATATGGTTGCGGTTTTATGATGTGGCTGGTAATTTGGTTTTGTTACCAGAAGAAGCCGCAACTGCACAAGCACAAGCCGCAGCCACGCAGGCGGAAATTGCTGTTGCACAAGCACAAGCCGCAGTTGCAGAAGCAGAAGCAGCTGCTGTACGAGAAGAAGCAGCTGCTGCACAGGTGAGGTGGCTCGTTTAGCGGCTAGATTAAGAGAACTAGGGGAAAATCCAGATATGTTATGAGATATTTTGGCTTTTTTGATTTGTTTGAACTACAGTTTTAAGTTGTAGGAGTAATAGATGAAGAGACAAGTTATTATATATCCGGGTGAAGATGGTTATTGGGTAACTGAATGTCCTAGCTTACCTGCTTGTATCAGCCAAGGGAAGACGAAAACAGAAGCTATTGGCAATATCAAGGAAGCTATTGAATTATATATTGAAGTGTTAAAAGAAGAAGGTCGTCCTATTCCAGAAGATAATTTGGAAACAGTTTTGGTCGATGTATGAGCAAGTTGCTAATAATTTCTGGTCAAGAGTGCATCAAAGCTTTGGGAAAGGCTGGTTTTTATATTTTGCGGCAACGCGGAAGCCACATTATTTTACGTCGAAATGAGCTATTTACTGAAGTAGTTATTCCGAATCATCAAGAATTAGACAAAGGAACTTTATGAGCAATTATCAGATAGGTTGGGCTGAGTGTTGATGAATTTACCGAGTTGCTGTAAGTTAGAGATTGGATGTGATCGCTATTTGAAATATCAGAATGAGTAAGTGCGAGCGCTATTTTGAAATATCAGAATGAGTAAGTGCGAGCGCTATTAAGTAAAGCTGCAAAATTAAGGTTAATCGGTACAAAATCATATTTATAAATGGCAGGTATTGGTTAAACTTTGACTAGGAAAAACTTATCTTCAGTTACTTAACTGTAATCAGTCCAATATTAGCTGCTACTGGAGGCTCATCACCTACTTTCCACCAACCCAAAGCATCATTACATCCAAATGCCTGAGCATAACGGAAGCGAATATAGTAGGTTCCAGGTTTATTGGGTGCGGTTAGAGTAAATCTGGCTGAATCAGAATTTTGTATACCGCCATTATAGATACAAGCTTGGGCTTTATCCTCACCAGCAATCCCCACAATAATTTGATTTATACTACTTGGCTGACACGTAGGGCAATCGTAGACATAGTTGACAGATGCATTAAGCTTATCTCCAGGAAAGACAGTAACAGATTTTTTTTGACCGTCGAGGATTAAGTCACTCAACGTCACCTGTTGATACTTAGCCCGATCAGGAATATCAGAAATTAACCTGGTGTCTGTGTCCATTTTAGTCAAACTGATCAACCCAATAGCAACAGCAACAAAAACCCCACTGCCCCCAATAAGTAGTGGCAATTTGTACTGGCGCTTTTGGTCAAGCATCTTTGAAGGTCGAGGTTGAATTGCGATCGGTTCAAGAATTTCAGCTTCAATTGGTGCTATGTCTTCATTTCTAAGTTTTAAAATTTCCTGATAACGTTGCAGATCATAGCGAGTATAGTCACTTAAAGTTTGCTCAGTACCTAGCGCATCAATTAATGCTTGTTTATATTCTTGCAATTTTTGCTGATATTCACGATATGGTTTTAAAACTTCAGTTTCAATTGCAGCAACTTCTTCAGGAAGCAATCCTAAATTCTGACGTAGCGTGTCTAATATTTTGCGTCCAATATTAGAAATCTCGCCTCGACTGGCATAAGTTTCAACTTCTTTGCGATATCTCAGTTTTGGATCGCCAATTGGTACTTTAGCTAAAAGGATTTTGAATCCTTCCTTAAACGCATAGATTTCTGGTTGCATGGCGGGAGCCGCTTCTTGAACTTTCTTTTTAGCGTACTCATGCAATTCATCAATAGAAACTGCACCATCATTATCTAAATCTGCTGCTCCTGTTTCAATACCCTCAACCAGGTAACGAGTGTAAGTAGAAAGATTTGCTCCTTCTTGCTGGAAAGAATACTGAGTAGAAGTGGAAGAAGTAAGAGCAACCCGCCCTTCAGCACCAAGTTGAGATCGGATATCCACATAACCATCATCTTTGGCTGACCAACCTTCAGCAAATGCCCCACTAAAGCAGCAGTCAAGAATTATGACTTGTCGCTTAGAGCGGCTTTCACTCATGATGTTATGAATAAAACTGGCGGGAACAGCAGTTGATTTGATCAGTTGTCCTTGAGAATTTTTACGGGTGAGGCGAGTAGCAAGGTAAAGTTTGCCGCTCTCATCTTTAATGCCATGACCGGAGAAGTAAACTATTGCTAGATCATCCTTACGGCGATCGCTAAACAACGTTTCAATCGCTTCCTGCATTTTCTGAGGATCAGGATTCTCCAATTTTTGAATATCAGCCTCAGCAAATCCGCCCATTTCTAGATGCTGCAAAACTTTGGCGATCGCTTGCATATCCTTTACTGAAGCTGGTAATGGGGTAAGACCAGGCTCATACTCGCTGACTCCTATAAGTAATGCTACCTTAGCCATATCAGTATTCTCTCTTTTGTTATAGAGTGTCTTAGCTTGCTGCTACAAACTTTTGCGCTGCTGTAATCGCGGTCATTAATTCTTCCTGGCTGCTGGCTTTAACTTTCAGCTTTTTACCATTAGCTTCAACTTCCAATTCAATGGTTTTGTTACCCAAGCGATCACCCAAAAATCCCAACAATTTCTTAAAATTGGCAACACTTACCTCTGTTTGCAACACTCCCAACACAAAAGCCCCAAATGCCTTTGATCCTGGAGGAGTTTGTGCAACTGCTACAAGTTCAGCACTTTCTACATCTAAATCTTTGATTTCTCGTAGCAGATTTCGTGTTTCGCGTTCTTGCTCATCTGCATCTAAGTCTGGATTAGAAAGAGCGATCGTTAACTTGACGTTAGATTCAGAACTCATTTTGTACCCTTTTCAGTTTTAAGCAGTTCACTGTCAACTATATTGCCGTAATTTGTTTATTGACATCATAGCTGCTGTGTAAATTTCCTGAAACTTCATCAAGATTTTTATAAAAACTCATAAAATTTAGGTAAAAATTACTAGAAATCAAAAAGACGTAGCACTGCTACGTCTCTACATTCTTTTTCAGAGATGTCTATTACGTTAAATTAATTAAAACAAGTCCAAATCTGTCACAGCACCAATACTACTAGAAGATACCAATTTGGCATATTTCGCCAACACGCCTTTAGTGTAACGGGAAGCGGGAGGTTGCCAGTTGGCACGACGACGCACCAATTCTTCTTGCGATATATTCAATTGCAACAAACGAGCGGGTGCATCAATAGTAATACTATCCCCTTCTTCTACAAGAGCGATCGCACCACCAACGGCTGCTTCTGGAGCAACATGACCAACCACCATGCCGTAAGTACCGCCAGAAAAGCGTCCGTCGGTAATTAATCCTACCGCATCACCCAAACCAGCGCCAATAATTGCTGAGGTGGGAGCTAACATTTCGCGCATCCCAGGTCCGCCCTTAGGCCCCTCGTAGCGGATGACTAGAATATCACCAGCTTGAATCTTACCAGCCAAAATTGCATCTAAAGAAGCTTCTTCAGATTCAAATACCCGTGCGGGGCCAGTAATAACTGGTTTTTTCACGCCAGTAATTTTGGCTACAGCCCCTTCCGTTGCCAAATTACCTCTGAGAATAGCTAAGTGTCCTTGAGGATACATCGGGTTATTCCAAGGCCGAATCACATCTTGATTGGCAGATGGTTCTTCTGGTATATCTGTCAATATCTCTGCGATTGTTTGACCAGTGATGGTGAGACTATCACCATGTAGTAAATCATGCACAAGTAGCATTTTCATCACTTGGGGAATGCCACCAGCTTTGTGCAAATCTGTAGCTACATATTTACCGCTTGGTTTTAAATCACACAAAACGGGAACACGGGCGCGGATAGTTTCAAAGTCATCCAGCGTTAACTCTACATTAGCGGCGCGGGCGATCGCTAAGAAATGCAATACTGCATTGGTCGAACCACCTACAGCCATAATCACAGAAATGGCATTCTCTATAGATTTGCGGGTGATAATTTGGCGGGGCAAGATTTGTTTGCGGATAGCTTCGACTAACGCATAAGCTGATTTTTCGGTGCTATCGGCTTTTTCGGCATCTTCGGCTGCCATTGTTGAAGAATAGGGCAAACTCATCCCCAGTGCTTCAAATGCTGAAGACATGGTGTTAGCCGTGAACATTCCCCCACAGGAACCAGCGCCAGGACAAGCCCGACTTTCAACTTCTAATAATTCTTTTTCGTCAATTTTTCCAGCGCTATATTGACCAACAGCTTCAAAAGAACTGACAACAGTTAAATCGCGTCCGTTGTAGTGACCGGGTTTAATAGTGCCACCGTAAACAAAGATAGCAGGGATATTCATCCGGGCGATCGCCAGCATTGCCCCTGGCATATTTTTATCACAACCGCCAATCGTTAGCACACCATCCATACTTTGTCCAGTACAGGCGGTTTCAATGGAATCAGCAATGACTTCCCGCGATACTAGGGAATATTTCATCCCTTCAGTTCCCATCGAAATCCCATCACTGATAGTAATTGTACCGAATACTTGCGGCATCGCCCCGGCAGACTTTATACCAACCTCTGCCCTTTGCGCCAGTTGATTTATTCCCATATTACAGGGAGTGATCGTACTGTAGCCATTAGCAATACCCACAATAGCTTTATTGAAATCTTCATCTTTAAAACCAACTGCACGCAGCATAGCTCGATTAGGCGATCGCTGCACCCCTTGCGTCACAATTTGGCTTCTCAAATTCTCCGACATAGTTACATCATCCTCTGACTTGCATGTATAAGTATGATAGGTAGCAATTTTTGACATGTCCAATATATATTTATAAATATTTGAGACTTATAAAATATCAAAACTATGGAACTGCGACACTGCGCTACTTCATTGCTGTAGCTGAGGAACTACACTTTAGTAAAGCCGCAGAGCGACTTCACAATCGCTTAACCGCCTTAAGAGGCAGTTTTATTTGATTCGTGAAAAATATAAAATTTGAAAACGAACCGCAAAGTATTGGCTTTGGGCGCAAAGGGAAGAAAGAAGAAAGAGAAATATAATAATACCATCGTTGACAGTTTAAAGCCGAGTGCATTTTGTCACAGTTGGCGCATGTTTGGCTTTGCACCTGAATTCTTCAACATTAGACCTTTTGCATAAATCAAAAATAACAACCCTACTTCTAAGAGCGATCGCTTAAGAGTAGGGTGTTAGCGACTTTTGCAAAAGGTCTATTAAAGGATAATATCGTTTGCTACTAGTGGTGGTGTTCCTGTCAATCCAATCTCAAATTCAGCCGATAAATCCCCATCAGTGCTAGCTTGAAGAATACTTCCTGAATAACGAACCTGGCCGGCTGCGGAGAATGCGCGAGTTCCAATGAAAGTGAACGCTTGGTTGCCCGCTATATTGGAGTTGGCATCAATGGTAGATAGATCGATTCTGTCACCTGCCGAGTTACCGTTTCCAACAAAGTCAGTGACCACATCCCGTAAAGAGCCAGGTTGACTTTCAAGAACTGAGTTGAAATCGAAAACATCGTTACCTGATCCTCCCGTGAGAACATCAGTCAGCTTATTACCATCGATGATGAGGTTATTGTTACCAAAAAACGTAATCGTATTGTTAGTCTGATTATCAAGGACGATAATGTTACCATTGTTACCAATATCACCGCTAATCGTATCGTTGCCAGATCCGCCAAAAAGGCTATCGTTGTCCGCTCCACCAACAAGGCTATCGTTGTCCGCTCCACCAACAAGGCTATCGTTGCCACTACCACCGTCAATATTATCGTTGCCGGCTCCACCGTCAATCCTATCATCGCCGTCTCCACCATCAATATTATCGTTGCCGGCTCCACCGTCAATCCTATCATCGCCGTCTCCACCATCAATATTATCGTTGCCTAATCCGCCTTGAAGGCTATCGTTGCCAAATCCGCCGTCAATATTATCGCTGCCCGCCCCGCCGTCAATCGTATTCTTGTTGTCAAATCCAAATCCACCAACAAGGCTATCGTTGCCTAATCCGCCGTTAATCGTATTGTCGGCACTACCGCCCTTAATCGTATCGTTACCGTCGAATCCGTTGATGATATAAGGAAGATCAGAAAAAAAGAAAGGAACACTAAGATTGTCAGGGCGATTAGTACCGTTAATGGTTGGCATAGTAAGTTTCTCCTGAATTTATATTAGAGGGTCAAAAAATTACCTCGTCACTTCCTTATGAGAAAACGGCGTTGCTAATTAAGAGAATGAATTTGGTTTACCTTAAAAGAGCAAAGGAAACAGTTTCAAACATGGAATTTTGAAATTTCACACTTTTATTCAGCAACGCCGGGAAAACAAGGTGGACAAATAACTAGTGGGAAGATATAACAAATTAGACCTGTTATAATCAGGTCTTTGCTGTTAAGTTTGAAAATATAAGAAGCACTAAAATATATTGATCATGTTGGCATCAAAATTGTGCCAAGAGTCATGTTATATGCTTGTGTCTTATATCTTCACAGGTTCCAGTAGCTGCTAGGTAGCAAGCAGATTTTCTCCTACAAAATTGCATAGATTGTAGGACATTTTTGCTTGCTGTATTCGGAATAACAAGAGTATGATACTACCTTCAAAGATAGATTTTTATATCTATAAGAAATAATAAGAAAGTTTTTTTATAACTCTCGGCATAACCTATCTGAAACCTTTATTCAGATAAGGTTAATTTTGCTTATTAAGATTTATTTAGTTGTTTCTATAGTTATTAGGACTTACACAAAAATCGCCAAAAAGCTTAATTTATCGAACCGCCTTCTCAAGTAAATAAGTTGAAAACGTTGTTGATCAATGCGATCGCTGTACCCCTTGCGTTACAATTTGGCCGCCCTAATTCTCTGGGATAATCGCAAAGTCTTGCAATTGTGTTACCTAATTTTCTCATGCATAAGTACCGCGATTAAAACTTAACAAGCATTGGTCATTCTCTATTTTTTAAATGTGCTTTTGTTACTAATTAAGGAAATTGCTAATCTTAAATGTGAAGCCAATATAAACTACTTTCTTGGTATTTAACTGTGCTTGATTACAGCAATACTATCTTGGACAGGTTAAAGACTAATGCATTTTGCCAATTCCTTTAAATATAGAAATCAATTTGCGTAATAATCACTATAAAAGGAAGAGGTAAATTTAGCTTACCTCTCCCCACGACTGTTAAATTATTAGAATCCTGCCTCGTACTTTAATTTCAAGGCAGGTCTATTAAATTAAAGGGTAATGTCGCTTGCCACTAATTGTGGTGCGCCTGCCAGCCGAATCTCAAAGTCAGCCGATAGATTCCCATTAATATTAGCTTGGAGAATACCTCCTGAATAACGAACCTGACCGGCTGCGGTGAATGCGCCAGCTCCAATAAATGTGAAGGCTTGGTTGCCGTCTATCGTGGAGTTAGCGTCGATGTTAGATAGATTGATTACGTCACCTGGCGAGTTACCGTTTCCAAAAAAGTCAGTGATAACATCGCGTCCAGATCCAGCAGGACTATCTGAAACTGAGTTGTACTGGAAAATATCGTTACCTGAGCCTCCAGTAAGAATATCAGTCCCACTACCGCCAACGAAGCGATCATTGCCAGCACCACCGATAAGGACATCGTTGCCAGCACCGCCGCCAAGGACATCATTGCCAGCACCACCGTTAATGACATCGTTACCATTACCGCCAATCAGGCTATCGTTGCCATTATCACCGATTAGGTTATCGTTGCCATCACCGCCGACAAGGGTATCGTTGCCATCGCCACCAACGAGGCGATCATTGCCACCACCACCAGTAAGGACATCACTGCCAGTACCGCCACCAAGGATATCATTACCACCACCAGCGGTAATGACATCGTTGCCAGCACCACCAAGAAGGGTATCGTTGCCACCACCACCGGTAATGACATCGTTGCCACCACCGCCATCGATGCGATTGTTGCCACTACCACCGAGAAGGACATCAGTACCACTACCACCGACTTGGTTACCATTACCTTTGATCTGGACAGAGTTGGTAGCATTGCTAATAGAGGTGGTAGCACCGTTAATAATTGAAGTAATGTTGATACCAGGGATATCGGGAAAGGTTGCCATAAGTTAGCTTCTCCTGAGTTTAAAGGGTAAAAATTACCTCGTCACTTCACCATCACTAAACGGTGTTGCTGATTAAGAGTATAAATTTCCTTTACCCCAAAGGCGCAAAGGAAAGAGTTTCAAACATTAAATTTTTGAATTCCACACTTTTATTCAGGAATGCCGAAAAAATAAGGTGAATAAATAACGAGTGGTAAGAGATAACTGAACCACATCATCTGATTGGAACAGGTTTTTAACTGTTAAGTCCAAAGATTTTAGAAGCACTGTCTATATTGATGATTTTGGCATCAAAATTGTGCCAAGAGTCATTTCTATATCCTTGTGCTTTATGTATTCATTGGTTACAAGTACTAGGCTACTAGGGAACAAGCAGATTTTCTAGTACAGAATCGCATAGCTTTTACGATGTTTTTACTGTTATTCACAATCACAAGATTATAATATTACCCTGAAGGCTACTTTTTTCTATCTATAAGAAATAATAATTAATCTTCTTTTATTCCTCTCACCCAAAAAAAAATCTGAAACCTTTGCTTAGATAGGGTTTTGTAATATATGTAGGAGGCAATAAGGTCTTGATAGTACTCTGTGGGTAGTTTGTTTTATTTATAAAAAAAAGTGGCATTAATTACCACTTTTTTTTATAAATTTCTGATGAATTTTAACGAGGTAGAGGTAACCCTGCAACGGCCACTGCTCCCGCGATCGCACTGGCTGCTAGGGAAGTCAATGCTGTCCCAAATAGCCACCAAGCAGCATTTGCAACAGTTTTTTTGGTTTCTTGAGCTTGCTTTTTAGCTTGTTGTTGGATCGCTTTCAGACGTTTTTGTGTTTCTTGCTGAATGCGTTCGGCTTGTTGTAGTACGCTATCCCGCGCTACTTCTATTTGGTCGATGATCTTGTTAGCATTCTCTTGAGAAATATCTTCACGAGAACTTAATATTGCAATTAAAGTGTCACGATCAAATTGACTGAGGCGATCGCGCAATGCTTCAAATCCGGCTTGGGGATCGTCGAACACTTTTGCAAAGTCTTGCTTAATAGCTTCATAGTTGAGTTCGGAACGATCTAGGGAGTTGAGATAGTTGCGAACTTTAGCAAAAACTCCATCAAGTACTGATTGCACTCTTTGCTGAATTTGCTGGAATTGTTCAACAATGGCGGTGCGAACCGACTCAATTTGATCTACAATCCGGTTAGCTTCTTCTTCTGAGATATCTTCTCGTTGAGATAAGAGCGCCACAATTGTAGAACGGTCAAATTTAGAGGCGCGATCGCTTAAACTTCCAATTCCAGCGCGAGGAGAAGACAGCAGCAATTGCAAATCGCGTTTAATTGCTTCTGGGTTAAGTTCTTCTTTGTTAGTGTTACGCAAATATTCTTCTAGATTAGCTTCAAAATCTAAAGCTTGTTGAGCAGTACGCTTGGCTAAACGTCGTGGCGCTTTGACAATACTAGCGATCGCATCTTGTGCTCGATCAATGATCTGATTAACTTGCTCTTGGCTCAAGTCTCCCCGTTGACTCACGAGTTTAACCAAGGTTTCTCGATCGACGTGAGATAAGCGATCGCGCAGTGCTAAGGCTCCGGCTTTGGGATCATCAAGTAATTTTTCCAAATCACTCCTGATACCTTCGGGATCAAGTTCTTCGAGGTTGGTATTGCGAAAATATTCAGCGATTGCTTTTGTCGTTTTTTCATACTGTTCTCTCGCTTGCTGCGGTACTTGCAAAATACTATCTCGGACTGCTTCAATCTGATCGAGAGTTTGGTTTATCTGTTCTTCGCTCAAATCTTGACGCTGATTGAGCAATTGTACTAGTGTATCTCGGTCAAATTGCGATAGGCGCGATCGTAAAAGGCTAATTCCAGCTTGGGGATCGTCTAGCAAAATTTTAAACTCACGTTTGATACTTTCGGGATTGAGTTCATCTTTGTTAGTATTTCGCAGATAGTCTTCAACTCTTTGGCGCAGTTCATCGGCTTTGGCTTTTGCTTGTTCTTGGAGTTCTCTAGCACGATTTAAGAAATTATCGCGGTTGCTTTCGAGTTGACTAACAATATTATTAGCTTCCTCTTCGCTAATATCTTGACGCTGTTGCAACAATTGTACAAAAGTGTCTCGGTCAAATTGCCCGAAGCGGCTACTTAAATCTTCAAACCCAGCTTCTGGATCTTCCACTAATTTTTTAAAGTCCCGTTCAATACCTTCAGGATTGAGTTCTTCTTTCCCCGTCGAACGCAGATAATCTTCGATGCGGCTACGGAAATCTTGTCCTTTTTCTCGCACTTGGGCCTGTTTTACAGTTTCTAAAACTTCCAAGCGATCGCTTTCCATTTGTTCGGAAATTTCTTTCACCCTAGCTTCACTGATATCACCTCGCTGCTTTAGCAAGTTTGCGAAATATTCTTGATTCAGTTCTTCTAACTCCCGTCTCACAGTTGTCGGATTTGCATTAACGTCATAGATGACTTCTTGAAATTCATTTTTTAGGGTAATGCGGTTAAAATGCCAAGGAAAGGAATTCAATATGTAGTCTTCTACATCTGACTTAATTGTGTTTTCGAGTGATATTGGCAATTTAGCAGATACTTTTTCAGTTGCTTCATCTCTGAACTTTTGTAATTGTTCCGTGATTTGATTGATATCGACATCTTGAAATTTTTCTTTCAGTTTTTGTAACTGATTAGTAATTTTGTTGACATCGATATTGGAAAGATTGGTCTGATTTAGTACTGCTGGTACAGCCGCACTCAAGCCATATCGAATAGCTTGCTTAATTATACCATTGCCATTTCCACCTCCGACTGTAACCAGTTGTTGAAGGCGTTCACCTAATTGGTCTGAATTCAATTCTTCGGGTGTTGCAGACTTAAGTAAATTAATTACTTGCTCTGTGGGATTGCTTTTATTCAAAGCCTGTTGCCAAGCACCTTGAAATTGGTCGGCTATGCGATTGATATCTTCTTGAGATAAATCTGTACGACTGCTGATTAAATCGACAAATGTTTGACGATTGATATTTTGCAATAGGTCGTTGTTAGCAATAGATTGCAAATCTGTATCTTTAAGAAACTGGTCAAATTGGTTACGAATTTCTGTGATATCAAGCTTTGGCAATTGCAGAGAACCTAAAGAAGTTTGGAGTGTATTTCTAATATCTTCAGGATTAAAACCTGAAGTTAATTCTCGCCGGACTGCGGCTGTAATATCTTCAGCAGTAGAAACTAACTGTTGTTTCGCAGTATTAGCACTGATGCCAGCAGTTGCTGTACCCATCAAAGTTTGAAAACCAGAAGTTACAGTACTAGCGATAGATCCAATAAAAGAACCTAACGCTGACGAACCTAACCAAATTACCAGTGAAAAATAGGTAGCCCAGATAACTACACCGATGATTGAACCTAGAGATTCACTTTCGATTAAGCTCAATTTTACCGCTAGAAAAGAAGCAATAAATAATGCAATACTAACGGTTAGTAATGCCCAAGCACCAATTTTGGTCTGAACTGAACGAATTTTACTACCCAAACTTTCTGACTCATCATCAGAATCTGAGTCAATTTCCCAAGATGAAATTCCTACAGCGACTGAAAAGTTAGTCAATAATAATTGAAAGGCAAATGCCATTAAGACTCCAGTCAGCAATGCTACCAAGAATTTAGGCCCAGAAAAAAGAACTGATGCTTCTTCTGGAGTTAGTGCTTCCTCAGCTATTATTGGCGCTAATCCAAAAGATAGCCAGTTCCATCCCCAACTAGTTAAAAGACCTTGAAACATAGTATTTTCTCACTTGCAGTCAATTAAATAACCATTATAAAATGGCTTACTCATCAATTTAATTGCCTCTTAGATAGGCTGACACTTTCTTAGGTAAGAAGTTTACTTGCCAAAAGTCGTACTTTACTTATTAATTTTTACCTAAAGAAAATAATATAAACTTTCGTGATTTTCTATTAATTTATTTGATTAAATTTATTTTGCTTAGTATTAGTAAATCTTGATTACTGAAGTTTCAACTGATACACAGCTAGAGATTTTTATTAAAAATTATATTGAATGGATAGGTTTGTAATAAAAAATTAGGTAGTTTTTAAACTAGTATCTTATAAATTGTTGTGATAAATAAACTAGTAATTATCTAATTTTCATCAAACATAAATTATTTAATTATTTATTAAGTTCTGTTGCTATCTTCAGATAAAAGCACGTATGTCTAATGATAGAGATAAAATTTATTCCAACCGATTGATGACATTTAAACATAAACATGTATTAATGAGGTGATTAGGAGCTATAAATTTAGTGAATAATTGATTTTTGCTGAGGAGAAAAAATAATGGTTGTAGGTCTACATAAACGTGCTGTAGGTGTTTTTTCACATCGTCGAGATGTTGAACATGCCCTACATGAATTAAAAAAAGTTGGTTTTGACATGAACAGAGTCTCTGTCATTACCCAGGATGGAGACAGAGATGATATTTCTGGGGCTGAAGTACGCGATCGCGTCGGTGATAAATCTGACGAAGGCGCTAAAGTCGGAGCAGTTACAGGTACTGCTTTGGGCGGATTGACTGGCTTATTAGTTGGTCTTGGGACTTTGGCAATTCCTGGAATCGGGCCAATTATGCTAGCTGGAGCCGCAGCAACCACTTTAGCTACCACTCTGACTGGAGCTGGTATTGGTGCAGTAGCTGGTAGTTTGCTTGGTGCATTAGTTGGTTTAGGAATTCCTGAAGAACGAGCCAGAGTTTACGACGAACGCGTCAGACGGGGACACTATTTAGTCATCGTAGACGGCACAGATACAGAAATCGCCAGAGCAGAAGCAATTTTACATCAGGGTGGGGTCGAAGAGTTTGGCATTTATGACAACCCAGATGCTATAAATACAAATACTAATTATGTCGCTCCAACATCTAATCTGGCTGATAGTGGTGTTGCCAGACGCGCGATTGGAGTCTTTTCTCATCGTCGAGATGCAGAAGCAGCAATTACAGAATTACGAGATGCAGGTTTTCCTTTAAGTAGAATCTCCATCATAGCCAAGGATACCAATGGTCAGGGGATCGGTGGTGTAGATGTAGATAAAAATGTCGGCACAGGAAATAAAGCAGACGAAGGTGTAAAAGCTGGAGCAGCTACAGGCGGAGTTGTAGGCGGTTTGACTGGCTTATTAGTTGGTCTTGGAACTTTAGCAATTCCTGGAATCGGACCCGTGATTGCAGGTGGTGCAGCAGCCACCGCTTTAGCATCAACATTGGCTGGTGGTGCGATTGGTGCAGCAGCTGGGGGTATTGTTGGTGGACTAGTTGGCTTGGGAATTCCTGAAGACAGGGCGCGAGTTTATGGCGATCGCTTCCAAAGAGGTGACTACTTAGTAATTATCGATGGTACCGAAGCTGAAATCCGCGAAGCTGAAGCGATTCTTAGACGTCGCGGTATTGAAGAATTTGCTATGTATGATGGCACCGATTTAGGCGAATATCGCCCAGATTTAGATCGAGGAACATATCATGATACAGGAGCTGTTAATAGCGATCGTACCGATTATACAACAGGTCTTCATGGAGACGAGCCTCCTGTAGTCATTATTGACCGTCGTGATGAAACACTCTAATTTAAGATAGTTGTCACTCACACTAATTTCCTCTCAATTCAGGAGCAAGAACATAAAAACACTTTGCTCCTAACTTAAGAAACTTGCTCCTTACTTCTGCCGTTAATATCCACAAATTCGACAAGTTTCACTTTGCGATTCAGAATTAAACCTATGCAAAAGCTAACTCCTTTCTTAATTAGTTCACTTTTAATTTTTGGTGTTGCTGCTTGTGATAACGCTTCTAAAACAAGTGAATCTGCACCCAACAATCCTAACGAAGCTCCACAATCACCGACTGCACAAACAACAACAGCTTCTCAACAAGACGCTCAAAGTGAAGTTCGTAGAAAACAACTTAATTCTGATATCCGTGCCCGTGAACAACGTAATAATACAACTGGTGGCGATGCCCAAAGAGCTACAGAAGACCTAGCAAGTGAAGTACGCTCCAAGTTAGAAGCTAACATACCCAAGAGTCAACTAACAGTTGATGCAACAAAAGATGGGATTGTCACTGTCGGGGGAACTGTTAACAATCAGAAGGAGTTGGCTAAGATTGAAACTTTAGCTAAACAGATTAAAGGTGTTAAAACTGTAGTTGTTAAAGCAACTGTTACTCCACCAACAAAATAAAGCAGTTAACAACAAATGAAACTGAGTAGGTAGGCAAAAATAAGTTGAGATTCCTACTCAGTATTAGTGATCAGTTATACTGATTACTGACTACTAAGAATTGACAACTGATGATCTGAATAATTATTATATTTATTAATGCTCAGTTCAGTTATACAATCTCTCTGTACTTACGGAAAATATAAATTATGGAAACCGAACAACAGCAAGGTGAATCCATGAATGCCTCCTTCTCACAAGGCACGCTAGCAATTGAAGGTGCAGATACTACAAACTTACCAAAGTTACCACCAGCACCTGAACCAGAATCTCAATGGCAGCAAATTAGCAGACAAGTTTCTCAATTTTTGGAGCAATTACCTGAATATATAAGTAGCTTTTTTAATAACTATAAGCAGCCTATAACAACAGTTGGTTTAATTTTAGCCGCAATTGTTACAGCCAAGATAGTACTAGCAGTACTGGATGCAATTAATGATATTCCATTACTATCACCTACTTTTGAGTTAATTGGAATTAGTTATGCTACTTGGTTTATTTTTCGTTATTTATTGAAGGCTTCAACCCGGCAAGAATTAGTCGATGAAATTCAATCACTGAAAAACCAATTTGTGGGCGAATAAATTTACCAATTATTAAACTAATTCGCAATTAAGTTTTGTGACGGAGATTTAGGCCCCGACACAAAATCCCCTGTCTATACAAGCAGGGGACTTAAACTTCCAAACTAGGTTAAATTAGTACCGCAAGGCGTAAGTCAAAAGTTAAAAAAATTGTATTATACGCTCCTGCGACATTTGAAATGGTATGTTTATTTTTGAAATTATATATCTGGTGCGCGCAGCGCAAGCGCGATAGGCAGAGAGTAGGGAGTAGGGAATAGGGAATAAGGCTTTTCAAATTGTACCGAGCTTTTTCAGAAATTAAATATTAGTCCTATAGCTAAGTCTGTTTCCTGGTATAAAACGTGTTTTACTCCTAAATTCTGAATTCTGCTGAATTAGTCTTTTTGATACATCAAAAGATAGAGAAAATAACATTATATTTAATTTTAAATCACTTCTAAAGATAGTAGAACGAAGCTGAAAAACAGCCTAATCTAGGCTTTGAAGTTATTTAATAGATTCTTTAACGAGGACATAAATTATGACTAATGAAGCAGTTAAGAGAGATATAGATTCATCTGATAGAGCAGAAGTAGATACATATGATCGTGGCATCATCCCAGCTGAAACTGCTGCTCGCATGGAAAGAGAAGGAGATAAGTATAAAACACTCCCCACAGAAGAACGGGAGGCAGATGCACCTACGGATGACCAAACCGATTCAGAAAGTATACGCACCACTGACGGCTATACCGTGGACAGAGAAGGTTTGTCTAATAACTATGCAATTGAACCGGAAATGTATTACGAAGAACCGGGTGATGCACGCCAACAAGCCGTAGAAGATAGAGAAGAACGTATTGAAGAACTTGGAGAAGTTAATCAGGACGACGAGGAAGGCAAGTTGACAGATAGGGGTGACAGCCGAGGTAGAGGCCCAGGAATAGTTTAATTAACAACTTCCTTTGGCTGGGTGCAATTGCACGTCAGAAGGCTAAATAAGTGGTTTTTAGAGACGCAATGATTGCGTCTCTATTTATATGGCAATACGCTTAGGTTAAGAAGAATAGTAGGTTGGGTAACGCTTATGCTCAACCCAACCTACGCTAGTTTTAGTTTTTAGCTTTAACCCAAGCGTATTGATTTATATGAACGAATAAAGTGCAAGCTGACATAGAATTGTATAAGAATTTTTAGCTTGTAATAGCCATGTTAGAAAAAAAGCCCTTAGTTATCACTAAAGAAGATGAGCTATTCCCGCTATTCCCACGTCTACCAATTATCACAAGTCTTCAAGCTGGTTAGTATGGTGCTTCATTTGGATATATGTGTCAACCTGCTTATGAATTTCCTGAAGTTTGCACTCCCCTATAGCACTCTATAACCATTTTCACTCATGGAGTGCGGGTAATTCATGCTGAACGGAAAATGGATGGACGCAAGCATCGTGACGCTACAAACTCCCATATTTTACACTTTGTGCGATCACGAAATGATTCTCGACTTATTTGAAGCTGCTACAGGCTACCGAATGGTCAACAATAATTAATTATTTTCGCATCGGTGGGCTTGCTGCTGACCTTCCTTGGGGCTGGGTGGACAAATGCGAAGACTTTTGTAATTACTTTGCACCAAAAATTGATGAGTATGAAAGACTGATTACCAATAATCCCATTTTTCGCCGCCGAGTTGAGGGTGTGGGCGTTTTAAGTCGTGAAGATGCGATTAATTGGGGGATTTCTGGGCCGATGTTACGGGCTTCTGGGGTGAAGTGGGATTTACGAAAGGTTGACCACTACGAATGCTATGACGATTTTAACTGGCAAGTACAATGGGATACAGCAGGAGATTGTTTTGCCAGGTATCTCGTCAGAATTGGAGAGATGCGTGAGTCAGTCAAGATTATTCAGGAAGCACTTAAGGGATTACCGGGTGGTGCATACGAAAATTTAGAAGCTCAACGCCTGGTAGCAGGTACTAAATCTGAGTGGAACGGTTTTGATTACCAGTTCATTGCTAAAAAAGTTGCACCCACATTTAAGATTCCTCAAGGCGAAAATTATGTCCGTATAGAGTCAGGGAGAGGAGAATTAGGAATCTATATTATTGAAGACGATGGTATCTTTCCCTGGCGTTGGAAAATTCGTCCAGCCGATTTCAATAATTTACAAGTTCTACCTCAGTTAATCAGAGGTCAAAAAATAGCAGATATTTTCGTCATCCTGGGAAGTGTCGATGTTGTGATGGGATCGGTAGACCGATGAATGGGCACAAGGGAACAAGGAGAATAACCCATGCCCAATACTTTGACTTACCTCGGCTTACTTCGACTACGCCCAACTCTACCAGAGGCTGCGCCCTAAGCGTAGCTATGCCGCAGGCTTTACGACTACCAAGAGGACAAGCTTAGGACAAGCTCAGTACAAGTCGGTCAGTACAAGTGCCCAATACTTCGACTACGCTCAGTACAAGTGCCCATTCCCCATTTTTTAAATGATCAACGGCTCAAGTTTACGATCATGCCATTGTCTCTGATACCATTCAGCAACCAAAGGACGGACAATAAACTTAGGCTGACCTTCGCCTTTAACGTCAATGCGTAAACCTGAGTAAGGTCGTCGCTTCTGAAAACCTTGACCATTGCGACCAATGAAGAGATGCGATCGCGCCACTAATCTATTTTCCTCCATTAAATCTGCTCCCTCAATCCGTTGGCGTCGCAAACTAAACCCGCTACCGCCACAAACAATCCAGTGGATATGAGAATCAGCGTGTCCTGTATCCATTGTCTCTAGGTGTTCCAAGCAGTGGGCGTGACCGTTTAATACTAAATCAACCAAAGAACGCCCCTGAGTTAGGGAACCTATTTCTTTAGCTACTGCATCCAACACACCACGGAGGCGATCGCGAATTATTAAAGTTTGTGCTTGTTGCCACTTTGTCGCTTCAGTTACATAGGGAGGATGATGGAAATAAATCACCCTTCCCCGAACTTCAGAATTATTCCAAGATTCAATTAATCTTTGCTTAAGCCAGTCTAGTTGTTCAGTATCAGTCAGCGTTGTTTTATCAGCAGCTAATTGCTTTTTGATATCAACAATAATTTCTTCAATTTGTGACACCTTGGCGTGGTAGTCGTCTAATTGGTCAGCTTCAATAGGGTTTTCTGGACGAAGCTTGGCTGAGGCTTCAATGATTTGTTGCTTTTCTTGTTCTAAATCTTCACGACGTTTTTCTAAAATTCTGCGATCGGCATCGCCTTGTTTTGTTTTAGGTAGAGGCGGTGGATCGTTAAATGTATTTGAATCCAAGGCAAAGAAATCAACACCGCCATAGCGAAAAGTGTAGTAGCGATTGGGAAGGCGGGTAAAATGTCCAGGCTCATAGCTTAGACAATAACCTGTATCTGTTTTAGCTGTGTAATACTGATTTAAATGATTATTTAACTCTCCTGGAAGCTGAAGCGCCTGAAGATAGTCTAGAAATGCTTGTGCGTAGGCTTCACCCGTTCCTGAACCATGCAAGCCTACATCCAGGTCTAAGCGTGATCGCAATAGGCGGCGAATGGGTAATGTTGTCAGAGAGGCCAAGCTCAATAGAATCGGCAAGTTATAGTAATCGTGATTACCCGGTACAGGTAAAATGGGCAGCTTAAAAATCATCTCGTCATAAGCAATCCTTTGAGGATGCTCTCCCCCCAAGATAAACTCTCGGTAAGGCTCGATGAAGTTCTGCTGATAGTATTCACTCGACCCCACTAAATAGATTACATCCCCGGTATGCAACATAAAACGGGATTCGCTGTGATGGGGCAACATAAGTTCAGCCACCTTTCGCTGAGGATTATGTCCCCGGTGCTTGCCGGAACCACTATCACCTACAACTAAAAATGAGAACTCAGAATTGTCTGTTTGGCCATTTTCCAACACTAGGCGAGTTTGGTCGATGTTTCGTTCCACAATTAATGGATCTTGCCACCGTACCCGTTGATTCATCTTAGAAATTTTGTTAGCGATCGTTGGATCAGATACAAGTTTCAATGCAACCTACTCCTGAGTTTTCAATTGAAGGGGAGCAGGGGATGTAGGGGAGGTAGGAGGAGCAAGGGGACAAGAAGAATAACCATGCCCAATGCCCAATGCCCAATGCCCAATGCCCAATGCCCCATCCTCACTCCTCTATTGTGTCTTTCATCTCAATAGTCAGATTAGGGAGTCCCTCTAGTTTTTCGGTAGGTTCAACTTCTTCTACTAATGGCACAAAAATGTTTAAACCTGCTGGTACACACTTAATTTCTACAGGTGTTTTGCCTATTATTTCACCATCTAAAACAACCTTTTGCGGTGGGTTAGTTGTAATTTTAAATTGTTTGGCTCGCAGAAAACCAATATCATCCCGTTCTACAGCGTTACCTGTAGAAGCCGTTTGGAATAGATGAAATGTAGCTGCGATCGCTCCTGCCTTGTTAACTGAAGCTACAATCGTTAAATCTAGTAACCCATCATCATAAATCAGACCTGCTGGCCCTTGAGCTAAGACTGAAGTAGGAGGCGCGGCATTTGCTACTGTAACTGCACAGGCACTAGTTTTAATTATCCTGTCTTCTGTTTCAATTTCAACATCAAAGTTTTTTAAATTTCTCAGTTGCTGAATTCCAGCGAAAACGTAGGCCATCATTCCAAAGCGATTCTTAGCATCCCTGTCTGCCAATTCTACAGTTTCAGCTTCAAAGCCAATACCTGCCAAAAGTACCATTGGCCGATCATTGCAATAGGCTACGTCTATATGGCGGGTTCCTCCCTGCAAAATTGTCTCACACGCACCTGCGATCGTGTCGGGAATTCCTAAAGCTGTAGCAAAAGCATTTGCTGTTCCTCTGGAAATGATGCCAAATGCAATACCAGTACCCACTACAGCCGCCGCCGCCGCCGAAAGAGTGCCATCTCCCCCCGAAGCAATGATTACATCTACTCCCCTCCCTACCGCAGCATAAGCCAGTTCGTCAGCGTCGATTTCTTCAGTTGTGAGATAAATATCTAGATCAATTTCTGGCTCTAAGATTGCCCGAATTTCTGCCAGTTCTATATGTGGGTCACCCTGACCCGCAACTGGATTAAAAATGAGGCAGGCGGAACGATTCATAAAATATAAAGGTTAAACTTAGATCACTAAAATACCAAATTATTTTTAGCATTCTTGTGAAATTTCGGCTTCCTTCTGGCGGCTGGTTTACCTTTTGTAAGAAGTTTAGAAGTCTTCTGCATCGGAACATACCAATGCTGACGGGTATTTAAGTATCTTTTGTCTTTATTGGAACAATCTAAATTTTGCCATGCGTCAATTATTACTAGTTTTAGCAAGTATGCTAACTCTCAGCAGTTTAAATACTCCCACCGTGACAATAGCAGGTACAACGCCTGATTTACGGGAGATGCGCTTAGTTCAAAGGGTCAACTGCAATAATGCTCAAACTCAAATAGCAATTAATGAATGCGCGAAGTTGTCTTATCAAAAGGAAGATAAAAAACTGAATCAAGTTTATCAACAATTGTTATCTACTTTAGAAACGTCTAGGAAACAAAAATTGATTGCTGCACAACAAGCATGGCTCAAGTTTCGAGATACTAATTGTGAGTTTGAAAGAAGTAAATATGAGGGAGGAAGTATTGCCCCTAGCATTTATTCTGGTTGTCTAGAAAATATTACAAAACTGCGTACTCAAGAATTACAGGAATATCTCAAATCTGACCCTTGATCTAGTTGAATAAAACTGCAACACGAAAGTCATTAGTCATTGGTCATTAGTATCAAAAAAACCACGCCTACAAAGGACGTGGTTTTAATTAGTCTGATATTATAGGACTAATATTTGATTTCTGAAAAAGCTCAGTACAACTCGAAAAACCTAATTCCCTATTCCCCACTCTTTGCCTCTAGGCTTGCACTGCGCTTGTGTGCGAGACGCTTCTCTTTGCACAGAGGCTTGTCTGCGACACGCTACTCGCATTCGCCAACGCGAACGCGCACTACCGCGCACTACGTAGATAATTTCAAAAATAAAATACGATTTTTATAATAAGTCATAAAATAATTTAAACCGTTCGACTAATATTTTTGAGTCACTAATTATACCAATTTGGTGTACAGCTTCACAAAGAAACAGTATTACGCAAAATACCTCTCAAACTATTATTCCTTTGCGTTCTCCGTGTCTCTGTGGTTCGATTTTCCTTCATTTTGCGTCAGTCCTATTAATGTTATCGAAGTAGCGATCGCCGAACGTCTTTATAGCAGTTTTCAATCAATGTACCGTGTATTTATGTGGTTTTTTAAAATAAACGTATAATATTATACTAAAATGATATTTATTTAAATAGAATTGTTTAAGATTCCTGTAACAAACTTTAGGTAAAGAATTGTAATCCCAAATCCAAAATCCAAACTCCAAAATTGGTATGAGTCCCTGACTACGGTAGTCTAGATGAGAGTGAATTTATCACCTAGTTTGACATATTGTTTTATGACTTCAGTTGTTTCAAGTCCCCCACGCACTATTCGTATTGGTTCACGCAAAAGCCAACTTGCTCTGGTTCAAACATACTGGGTACAAGAGCAGCTAAAGAAAAGATTCCCTGATATCACTTTTGAAGTCCACACCATGTCTACCCAAGGGGATAAAATCTTGGATGTAGCATTAGCTAAGATTGGCGATAAAGGACTTTTTACTAAAGAACTTGAACTCGGAATGCTCAATCAGGAGATTGACTTTGCCGTTCATTCCCTCAAGGATCTGCCGACTCACTTACCAGAAGGGTTAACGCTGGCAGCAATTACTGAACGGGAAAATCCAGCAGATGCATTAGTGGTGCATGAAAAGCACAAAGATAAACAAATTGATACATTGCCAGAAGGCGCGGTAATTGGTACATCTTCGCTGCGACGGTTAGCACAGTTACGCCACCATTTCCCCCACTTTACCTTTAAGGATGTCCGGGGAAACTTGATTACACGGTTGGCAAAACTGGATGCAGGCGAATACGATGCCCTAATTTTAGCAACAGCAGGGTTAGAGAGATTAGGAATGGGCGATCGCGTTCATCAAATTCTCCCCAAAGAAATCTCTCTCCACGCCGTAGGACAAGGTGCTTTAGGGATAGAATGCCGTGCTGATGATAGTGAATTGCTATCTCTACTCAAAGCGATCGAACACCCCGAAACACGCGATCGCTGTCTCGCCGAAAGGTCTTTTCTACGCTCTTTAGAAGGCGGCTGTCAAGTACCTATTGGTGTAAATACAGAAATATCTGGTGATAATTTGACCTTAACAGGGATAGTCGCCAGTGTAGATGGTCAAAAACTCGTAAAAGATACCGTCACAGGGATTGCCAATAATGCTGAAGCGCTAGGCACAGAACTAGCAGAACTATTGCGGCAACAGGGAGCGCAAGAAATTTTGTCAGAAATTTTTGCAGTGATTGGGCGCGGTTCCTAAGCAATTGGGCAAGCCGATGTGATTAGATAAGAATTGATCGCCGTTGCACTCTCATACGTGCCAGACGCGACATATCGCGTTGGTCGGGATCGTAGAGTTAATTTCACAATTATAGACTCAGGGAAGCAAAAATTACCATGCGGATTCTATTTGTTGCAGCAGAGGCAGCACCCATTGCCAAAGTAGGAGGAATGGGTGATGTTGTCGGGGCATTACCCAAAGTCCTGAGAGAAATGGGGCATGATGTGCGGATATTCTTGCCTTACTACGGCTTCCTGCCAGACAAAATGGAAATTCCCTATGAACCCATCTGGTGGGGAGATGCCATGTTCCAACACTTTGCAGTATACGAGAGTGTTCTGCCTGGTACTGATGTTCCCTTGTACTTATTTGGACATCCTGCCTTTATGCCCCGCCGCATCTATTCTGGAGAAGATGAAGACTGGCGGTTCACTTTGTTTGCTAATGGTGCAGCTGAGTTTGCCTGGAATTACTGGAAACCAGAAATTATCCATTGTCACGATTGGCACACGGGGATGATTCCCGTGTGGATGCATCAAGATCCTGATATCACCACAGTCTTTACCATTCATAATCTGGCTTATCAAGGGCCGTGGCGTTGGTATTTAGAAAAAATTACTTGGTGTCCTTGGTATATGCAAGGACACAACACAATGGCGGCGGCAGTGCAATTTGCCAATAAGGTAAATACAGTTTCGCCCACCTATGCCGAGCAAATTAAAACACCTACTTACGGTGAAACATTAGAAGGTTTGTTGTCCTTTATTAGCGGTAAGTTATCTGGAATTATCAACGGGATTGATACTGAAGTTTATAACCCAGAAGATGATAAATACATTGCCCAAACCTTCACTGCTGATACTTTAGATAAACGCAAAGCCAACAAAATTGCTTTGCAAGAAGAAATAGGATTAGAAGTTAACTCCAAAGCCTTTTTAATTGGGATTGTGACCCGATTAGTGGAACAAAAAGGCATTGACTTGATATTGCAAATCCTTGATCGCTTTCTCTCCTATACAGATGCACAGTTTGTGCTGTTAGGGACAGGTGATCGCTACTATGAAACTCAGATGTGGCAATTAGCATCCCGCTTTCCCGGACGTATGGCAACTTATCTACTGTATAACGATGCTTTGTCTCGCCGGATCTATGCTGGCACTGACGCTTTCTTAATGCCTAGTCGCTTTGAACCTTGCGGTATCAGCCAAATGATGTCTTTACGTTACGGTTCTGTGCCTATTGTCCGTCGCACAGGCGGATTAGTTGACACTGTAAGCCATCACGATCCCGAAAATGCAGCAGGCACCGGTTATTGCTTTGACCGCTATGAACCGCTAGACCTTTTCACCTGTATGATCCGGGCTTGGGAAGGCTTCCGTTTTAAACCACAATGGCTAGAACTACAAAAACGGGGCATGGGCCAAGACTTTAGTTGGTATAAATCTGCCAAAGAGTACGTGAAGTTGTACAGGTCAATTTACGGTTTGCCAGAAGAAGAAACACCACAACCAGAGTTAGTGTTAAACGAAGCGATCGCTAATAGCAAGTCATAAAGTTCTGTAGGGGCGTACAGATGTATCATACGTGCCAACTCTAATTTTTGGGACTCATGATAGCATTGTTCAGATTAGTCTGATATCTGAAGATGCTAATCATGAGTTTTTTTGTAAGTATTTAATTTTCATGAAGATGGTATAAACTAAAAAAAATTTTTTTGTAAACTTGTAAGTATTCATATCTAGATAATTATATATTATTTATTGTATTGAGATACGCAAGTATCCTTTTTATATTTTCAAGCTTTAACTAGGAAAATATTGATTGCTGTACATAACACAATTAATTTAGAAAATGAATTAGACTTTGCTTTTTTTTGATATATTGGCATGTCTCTCTATAGATTTTTTGAATGGCAAATTTCACTATTGAGAATGAGACATAAGAAATTTAAAAATTTAGATTTATTATTCCTCCTATAACAATTTAATCTTTGTTGTATAACCAAAATGTTAGTAGAAAAAACTCAGACGCAGCCTATTTATAGTATTCCTTCAATCAGGAATTATCGATGGTCTACTCACCTTGATTTCTTAAGAGGTTTAGCTTCTTTGTTAGTTCTTCTCGGCCACATGAGAATTTTGTTATTTATAGAATATTCAGAAATTAGAAATCCTAGTTTTTTGATAAAAAGGTTAAATTCATTAACAGTATTGGGTCATCAATCTGTAATGATTTTTTTTGTGCTAAGTGGATTTTTTATTTCAGCTAGTGTAATAAGAAGGATTCAGCAAAAGCAATGGTCTTGGGTTAATTATTTAGTAGATCGTTTAACACGTTTATATATAGTATTAATTCCTGCTTTGTTGCTATCTTCTTTTTGGGATTCTCTTGGTATAAAAATATTTGGTACTGGACAAAATAGCTTTTATGGAGAAAAGTTTCACAACGGTCATTTAGCAACTTATAAAATTTTGGAAAATTTCACATTTCAAAATGCTTTGGGAACTATAGCTTTTGTCCAAACAATTTTTGTAGATTTATTTGGTTCAAATAAGGCAGTTTGGAGTTTAGCCTATGAGTTTTGGTACTATATACTTTTTCCTGCAATCATTCTACTTTTTTGGGTTAAATCCTTAAAGGCACGTGTTTTCTACGGTTTTTTAGTTTCAGGCATATTATTAATGGTTGGTTCGGAAATTAGAATTTATTTTCTGGTTTGGTTGATGGGAGCATTAGTTAGTATATGTCATCCTTCTAAATATCTTAATAATAAGAATATTTTAAATTTACTTACTATTTTTTCTATATTAATTCTGTGCATTGCATTAATAAGTGAGCGTTTTATTAACCGGGAAATAGCAGATTTTTTCATTGGAATTTCTACTGCTGTCATGATATATCTTCTAGTTAATAGTCGTAGCCAAATAAGGCAAAAAGGAGCATACGAAAAATTTTCTAAAGGTTTAGCAGGATGTTCATACACTCTTTATCTTGTCCACATGCCGATACTATGCTTTATCAGGGCATGTGTAATTGGTGATCGCCCTTGGGAGCCAGATATTTTTCACGTATTCTTGGCACTTATTATAGTTGTATTTGTATTTTTATATGCGGTTGTCATCGCACATTTTACTGAGGCAAAAACAGGCAAGTTTAGAAAACTAGTCATGTCTTGGATAGAAAATAGAGCTTTAAATCAAGCTTAACTGGTATGCCGATTAGCATCTGATTTCTTTTTCGTACTCAGTGGATTTATTAGATTTTATATTTATCAATCTGATATAGGGAAACCGGATAAGTTTACGCCTTTTGTTTTTAAAAGATTTATCCGAGTATATCCATTATATTGGAGCATTTTAGGCATCAAGATTTTAGTTTCCCTATTTAATACTGGTAAAGATAGCATTTATCAGCGAAGTGTAGACGAAATTATCAAGGCTGTTTTGTTGCTACCTCAAGAGCATTCTATTCTAGAGAGTAGTTTTATTGGTGTCAGTTGGATGCTCTGCTATGAAGTTTTTTTCTACTGTATATTTAGTTTCCTAATATTGAAAAATTCAAAAATATCCTAGGCAATAATTTTTACTTGGATAATTGGTATAATTCTTAATATTTTTAATGTTTTACCAATTGGCAAAATTTTTCTACTTAACTTGATATTTTCTCCACATAATCTAGAGTTTATGCTGGCTTGTTTAGCTGCTTGTACAGTATATAAATATCAATTAAAGTGTATAAAATTATTAATTTACCTCTCAAGAATTTTATTTAAAATATCAGTTATAAATACAAAATATCGTGAATTTGATGTTTCAGGCATCTCTCCATTAGTAGCTTATAGAATTTCGTTTACACTCTTGATTATCGAATCTGTTTATTTATAAGTTTCAAATACAATAAATGTATCACTAATTCTAATTTATTTAGGCAATGCCTCTTATTCGATATATTTAACACACAGGTTTTTTTGAAGCAATATGAGTAAAGGTTTCAATAAAATTACAAATAAATTCAATATCTTACATGTGGAGCAATACAGCATATATATGACAACGCTATTGCATCTGTAATTATTATAGTAGTAGCTATGGGATGCGTAATCCATTCTTATATTGAAAAACCATTAATTGTAACTATTAGAAAAAAGTATTTGCTCAAATGACTTGACACTGCTAACAAAGCAAGGATATTTAATTCTAAATCTAAGGCAGTTTTTAACGAACATAATTTTGACCACTACCTCCTACTAAATTATTTTTGATAAAGTGATATTATAGAATTGAATAGCTTTTAGATTAAAAATAAATGAATAATCCAAATTTTATATTATTGGAAATAAATCACTTAAGTCATAGTTGTGTCAGCGTGAATTGCATATAATTAAAGTTTTAGAAAAACGACGTTTTGACATCTTTAATTTTAATTAATTACTTATTTTTTATAATGGTTCCACACGAAAGTGTGTAGAGTATGTCACAATGTTGATATACCAAAAACTATAAAAATAAAAAACCGTAAAATATCATCCGCAGGAGTAATAAGTAGGAGTCAGAAGATTGATAGACGCAATGGAATTTTTTCAATTAAGTGCTGGTAAGTGGCGATCGCAACGTGCAACTCATCACCTGCCTTTTAAGCGCTCAGAAACCGGAGAATCTGATATACAGGTAGAAACTCTGGACGCCAATCATCCAGAAATTATTGAACTGTGCCAGTATCATCAGATTGACCCCAGCCTGTCAGTAGGTGGGTCACGGGTGCGTTGGCTGGGTACAATGGCTTGGGATAGAGAAAATGACGAGAACCATCAAGGGAAAACCATATTTGCGATCGTGCCTGATGGCGATAACCCAAGAGCTGGTAGATTACTCCGTGAAAGAGGCTACGCTGAAATTATGCCTGTAGTCGGTCTTTTTCACATGGATGATGAAGATGGGCTAGTGTTAACAACTGAATACGAAACAATGAGTTCCATTGAGAGATTCTGGTTCGCCAGCCCAAATATGCGACTGCGAACCAGTACAGTGAAGCGCTTTGGTGGCTTCAGCACTGCATCATTTTGTACCGAAACTCGCATTGAAGCTTCCAACCCAGAACAAATAACAGAAAGACTTGGGTCGGATGTTCTAGAAAAAAAACAGTTTTATTCAGTTTTGGGCTGGTGAATGATTCTCAAGCAGACCGATGCTTTTACTCGTGGTCGAGATTATCTGCATCGAGTACAGGGGTTTGCCCTAGAACCGGGTATGGTGGATGTGTTCGATAACGTGCGCGATCGCATCCCCATTTGTACTTGGATCGGCGATAATATTAACATTGTTAACGCTCAGATAAACATCTATCTAGACCTTTGTCATGAGTGCTTTCATTCCCAAGAGCGTCGCCACATCCAAATTTTTGCAGTCCCTATAGCTCAATCCTTCGGCATCGATGGACTGTGCAACATTCTCACAAGCCCAGTAACTATTCTGATAGATGTCGGTCGAGTTGCACCTAGAGACTGGTTTGGTTTAGTGATTCATGAATACGCCCATGCCCATCTAGGAGACTTTGGTCACAATCAGCAGTTTGCTACCATCCTATCTCATCTATGTTTAGGACTAGGATTGGAACCCCCCTACTGCGAACCAGGGATGGAAGCAACTTTGCGTAGTTGGCCTTACTGTAAGTCAACCATAGATCCCTTGGAATTTTGGATAGGTCAGCCCGTTCCCTACGGGAGGCTGCGCGAACGGGGAGTTAAAAGTTAACACTGAGCAAAGTCGAAATGTCAAAAGTCAAAAATTTTGAACCCATACTTTAGCTGCTTTCGACTTACTTCGATTACGCCCAACTCTACCAGAGGCTGTACCCTAAGCATAGCTATGCCGCAGGATTTACGACTACGCCCCTCGGCTTTGCTCGGGTCAAGCTCAGTATAAGTCGCTCAGTAACCATGAATAAATTTATTTGCTCTGAGTCAACTGACGTAGTATTTCTTGCACTACGTGTCACTACATACATGTTTTTTATTTTGCATAAATAAATTTGCTTGCTCTGTACCTTTTTATTTCTCGTCAATGGAGTAGAGACGCGATTAATCGCGTCTTTACTAGGGAATAGGGTTTTTCAATGTTGCATTCCCCATTAATTTATTTTGCTATATGTTAAAAATTGTTGCTTTATTTCAAAAAAGTGAAACTTAATCTTCTAATCTGAAGTATGTGAACAAAATTTTTTAGGTAGTTATTAGGCTGAAAGCCGCACTCCTTTACAGATTAGCTATGGGTTGAATCCAATAAGCTAATCCTTGTTTTTCGGGATAGTTAAATTCTTCTTAGTTAAGTTTCGTGAAATTTTATCAGAATCTGAAGTTCTGACACAACTACTCCCTTAATATATGATTTAAAGTTGTTAACTTTAATTAAGAATATGGAGGCTTTAGAGTGGCAATTCCTCTGTTAACATACGACCCTTCAAGTCAGAATCAGCGTGTAGCTGCATACGAAGTACCGGGTGATGAACAGCCCAGGATTTTTAGTACAGACAACCTGCTTTCTCCGTCAGATTTAGACCTTCTGATCGAAGCAGCATATCGTCAAATTTTCTTTCATGCCTTTGCTGCCGATCGCGAAACATTTTTAGAGTCTCAACTCCGTAATGGACAGATTACAGTGCGGGACTTTATTCGGGGATTGCTGCTTTCCAATACCTTTAAGAAAAGCTTCTACGACCTCAACAGTAATTATCGCTTTGTTGAACAGGTAATCCAGCGCGTTCTAGGACGCGACCCATACAGTGAACGGGAAAAAATTGCCTGGTCAATTGTAGTCGCTACCAAAGGTATTAGAGGCTTTGTTGATGAAGTCCTTAACACTGAAGAGTACCTGAGCAATTTTGGAGACTCCACAGTGCCTTATCAGCGCCGTCGCATACTGCCATCCCGCGCTGAGGGTGAGTTGCCATTCAACATTAAATCTCCGCGATACGAGGCTTACCACCGTGCCCAACTGGGTTTCCCCCAAATCATTTGGCAGGTCGAAGTACGCAGATTCCTTCCACAAGAGCAAAAACCCAAGGCAGGCGATCCAGCTCTATTCTTGTCTATGGCACAAAGTGTCAATGCAACTGGCAATGTGCCACAAAGGATCTCGTCATTCAACATCGATATCGAAAAGTCTGTACCTTATCGGCAACTGGCAGGAATTAAATAACGGTTTTTGTTCGACGGCTGTCTAGTACATCCATTTACTCATTTTATAGCGTGCATAAGTCTTGGGTTAGTTAGGAGTTTCATTTAGGTATAACTAGTGGAACAGACTCTATCCCATGTCTGATGCACGCTAGTTGTTAAGGGGCATTGGGCATTGAGAATTTTGAGCTATAAGTGCCCCTTTGCCTACACACCGATAGAATATTTTTTAGTTGGAAGTCCCGAAATGGCTATGTTTTCAGATATGGAATGAGTTTAAAGTGCAATTCGTCTTTTTAATATCTCCAAAAGTTTTGTAAAGTGGCTAGGAGGGTTTGCTGTCACCTCAATCAACTCTCCAGATATAGGATGCTGCAATTTTAGTCGCCAAGCGTGCAGTGCTTGACCGGGTAAATTGACCCCCACTGAATGACCAGAACTATAAACTGGGTCGCCGACAATGGGATGACCCATTTTAGTGCTGTGGACGCGAATTTGATGGGTGCGTCCAGTTTCTAGTTGGAAGTGAATTAAGGTGAAGTTACCGAGGCGTTCTAGTACTTGCCAATGAGTGACGGCGGCTCGTCCGCCTTGTTCAATAGGCATAATAGCCATTTTTTTGCGGTCTTGTGGATGGCGACCAATGGGTAAGTCAATTATGCCATTTTCAACTTTTGGCGCACCATAAACTACGCCCAAGTATTCTCTCCGTGCGGTTTTAGCTTTGAGTTGTGCTTGTAGATGATGATGGGCAACTTCTGTTTTCGCGATCGCGATCGCACCTGTTGTATCCTTATCTAATCGATGGACGATTCCCGGACGTTGGACTCCGCCAATTCCTGGTAAATTAGGGCAGTGTGCCAATAGAGCATTTACCAAAGTGCCATCTGGATGACCAGGCGCAGGATGGACAACTAAACCTGCGGGTTTGTTGAGAATAAGTAGCTGGTCGTCCTCATAGAGGATATCTAAGGGAATATCTTCTGCAAGGAGTTCTAAAGGTTGTGCTTCTGGTATTTCGAGAGTGATGCGATCGCCTAACTTGACATTAATCTTTTTAGATGTGCAAACTTTGTCATTAAGTTGAACATTACCCTGTTCGATTAACTGTTGGATGCGGGAACGGGATAAGTCTGGTAATTCTTGGGAAAGGTAACGGTCAAGGCGATCATTGCCTTTAATGTTAAGACAGTGTATCGTATCCCTGAAGGAAAGTAAAGTAGAGGCTGCACCTTCTAGCGGAGTTGACAAGCGTTCGCTATTTTCTTGGATTTGTAAATTAAATTCGCTCACAATTGCTCTAAATTATTAATTCCCCTTTTTTAAATAAAGCGCGGAATGCTTGAAAAGGGCAGTTATAAATCAATACGCTTGGGTTAGCGCCAAAAAACTTAAATTGTGTAGGTTGGGTCAATCCTATCTTTCCTAATCATTAGCTTATATAAAAATCCTATTTGATTTTTGAAAAAGAGTAGGAGATAATACGGCAAAGTGTACAAGTATAAAAGCAGACTATAACAAAGCAGTATCTACAAATTGCAACACTAAAGACGGAAGTGCTAACTGCGCTCGCGTGCGTGAATAGGCTGACAGTTTGGGAACCGATCAAGAATGCTCATGCAAGTTAGACTGCTCTATAAGTTGCGAGCCTGCTTTGGTGAGTTCTAATCTCTTTACTGTAGCAAGAATAGCCAGAGAATACATAAATATAGGATGCGGAAAATTTAATTTTATAAACGAAAATTTTATTTAATTTATTTTTTAAGTAGCTTTCACTATTTCAAATGTATAATCTATTATTAATTGATATTTATTGAATGTATAATCTATTATTGATTATTATTTATATTCATCGCTATTACTTGTTTATTGGTTGGGATTATGGAAGGTAGAGTATCTTATTAAAAAATATAAGACAGTATTACCTAGTACTCATTTATCTACAGAGTTAGGCAAGTTATAATTACCTTAACTTATACTTCAAAAATCATAAGCCATTATATGGATAGTTAGCACGTTTATGGCACTATTCAATGTCTCAAGACTTATTAAACTCCTTTCAAGAAGCATACAGCAATCTCGAACTGTTTCCGTTGATGGAACAGAACGAAATGGAAAGATTTAGAGTTGAATATGGTGATGATTTGATTGCAGACCTGAACCAATTAGTCGAAGATAGTCCTAATGGAGATGGCAAAATTGTCTTTACAGGACATCGGGGATGTGGTAAGTCTACTTTGTTAGCTGAGTTTAGCCGACAAATTCAAGATAAATATTTTGTAGTTCTCTTTTCTATTGCCGATAAAATTGAAATGTCGGCAGTTAATCATATTAATATACTGTTTGCGATCGCAGTTAATTTAATGACAGAGGCAGAAGCACGCAAAGTTGATATTCCGCAATCTACTAAAGAAGCTCTTTATAAGTGGTTTGCTACCCGCACTCGCACTGAAGAATCGAATTTGCAAACAGAAGCTAGTATAGGTTTTGACCTTTTAAAATTGATTAGTTCTAAATTAAAAGCTGATGCTAGCGTTAGAGATGAAATTAAGCAAGAATTTGAACGCAAATTATCAGATTTAGTTGCCAGAATTAACGAAATAGCTGCTTTAATTCAAGCTGCAACTCAACAAAACGTTTTAGTAATTATTGATGATTTAGATAAACTTGACTTAGGCAGAGTTAACGAAATTTATCGAGATAACATTAAAGCTCTTTGCCAACCTAACTTTCAAATTATCTATACTATCCCGATCGCAGTACTTCGGGAAACGTTTATCAGCACAATAATTGCCACTGAAACTAACGATCAAGTTGTGGCAATGCCTGTCTTAAAAATTTTTGAGAAAGGTAAAAATCGCTTCCTTAATGCCCAACCTCGCCCGGAAGCAACAAAGATTCTCGGTGAAGTTTTACAAAAGCGGATTCCTTGTGAATTAATCACGACAGAAACTGCTGAAAAAATTGTAATTTCCAGTGGTGGCGTATTGCGAGAGTTAATTCGGATTTCTAAGGAATGTTGCCGCATTTGTTTGCGAATGATCCGGCGAAATCCCTCAGCCGAAGTTATTATTGATGATAAAATTCTCTTGCAAGCAATCAACAAAATCCGCAATGATTTTTCTATCCGCCTAGGAAAGGTTGATATAGATATTTTGCAGAGTGTTTATGAGCAATTTATGCCTAATGACCCCAAACAAACAGAGTTTTTAGATTTGTTACATGGATTATATGTTCTAGAATATCGCACTGATGAAACTTGGTACGATGTTCATCCAATTATTATAGAAAGCTTGAAAAGACAGGGAGCAATTAATGTTAAATGATGAATTATTAGATGAGGAAGAAGAAAATCAAGACGCGTATGATGATTTAATTGTTTCTATTGAAGCTCAAAAGCGAGGATTAAATTTACTAATTGCAGTTTGCGATGATGCTAACTTTCGTGATGATATTATTGCCCAATATGAAGCCGAACTACAAGCCGCTTTCTGTACATATCGAGTGACATTAGCACGTCAGGAACCAAGCCTAAAAGCTGCTCTTAACCAACTGGTACAACAAGAAGAATATCTTCGTCAGCAAAACCCGGCAGTGATTACTGTGACGGGTGCAGAACAACTTTATTTTCTCAGATTGGGAAAAGAGCAATCAGAACAGGAAAAATTTTTTGGTTACTTACAGTGGACAAGAGAAGGATTGCGCGAATTTCCCTTTGCGATCGTGCTTTGGGTAACTAACCAAATATTAGTCAACCTGATTAAAAAAGCTCCTGACTTTTGGAGTTGGCGCAATGGTGTATTTCGGTTTGAATCTAAAAAGACGAATGCTATTCCTGGCAAAGAACTAGAACCTATACGTTTTGTTTTTAGAAACACAGAATTAGCCAGCACAGATACTAATGAAGATAACTCTTTTTTCTTGCCCATCCAAGATTTACAAGGGTTAATCGAGAAAGTAGAACAAGAAGGGGGAACTAAAGACCCCAGTTTGGCTACTTTATACTCAAGCTTAGGTGATATTTATCGCAGTAGATTAGAGCGGGGTGAGTCTCAGAATTATCAAATAGAACAAGAACTAGCAATAAAGTATTGGCGTCAGGCGATTGAGCTACAAAATGAATCAGGTTTGCAGATAGATTTAGCTAATAGCCTCAACAACTTAGCAGGAATATATCGTGCAACAGGAAACTACAGTGAAGCCGAACCATTATATCAGCAAGCTTTAGAACTAAGGAAACGTCTGTTAGGAGAAAATCATCCTGCTTTTGCTACTAGCCTGAATAATTTGGCAGGACTCTACAAATCTACTGGACAATATAGTAAAGCAGAACTTCTATATCAACAAGCTTTAGAACTGAGGAAGCGTTTCTGGGGAGAACATCATGCCGATGTCGCTGCCAGTCTGAACAATTTGGCATTACTATATGATGAACAAGGACGTTATGACGAAGCAGAACCTTTATATTTGCAATCATTAGAACTCGAAAAACGTTTGTTTGGTGAAAATCATCTTTCTTTCGCTCTGATACTGAATAATTTAGCGCTACTTTATTATCATCAAGGACGCTACAGTGAAGCTGAACCGTTATCCCAACAAGCAATAGAACTAGATAAGCAATTTTTGGGAGAAGAAAATCCTGATGTTGCGACAGATTTGCACAATTTAGGTTTAATATACCGCGCTCAAGGACGCTACAGTGAAGCAGAATCTTTGTTTTTGGAATCGTTAGAACTCAAGCAGCGTGTATTACAAAAAGCGCATCCACTATTAGCAGATACTATCTATGCTCTTGGTTATATGTACAGGGAGCAGGGGCGTTATAATGAAGCGGAACCCTTATGTATAAAAGCCTTAGAACTTGATAAGCACCTATTGGGAGAAAATCATCCCAATGTTGCCGAAAGTCTCAATAATCTCGCAGAAATTTATCGTGCAACTGGGCGCTACAGTGAAGCAGAACCGCTTTATTTGCAAGCTTTAGATATTTGCGGACAAGTTAGGGGTGTTGAGCACCTTCGTTGTGTGGCTGTGCGGGAGAATTTAGAAAAACTTGCCGCCGCAATGCAGAATAATGGAGAGTGCGATCGCATTACATAGAGCAAAAATCTAATGTTGAGTTAAGCTAAACGTTAAAATATCATATAAAATGGGATATTTTCATTTTGAGACTCTAATCTAGAGATAGCAAAATGGCTAAAGATGCTTTCCATCAACAGGTAAAAAAAGCATTAAGAAAAGATGGGTGGATAATTACTCACGATCCATTTACAATTCGTATTAGCGAAGCAATTAAACTACAAATAGACTTAGCGGCTAAAAATGCCATTGCCGCAGAACGTAATACTGAGAAAATAGCTGTTGAAATTAAAAGTTTTATTGCAGATTCAGATATCAGTGAATTTCATACTGCACTTGGACAATATTTAAATTACTGTCAAGCTATTGAAGAAGAGGAAGCAGATAGAGTGCTTTATCTAGCCGTTCCTATAGAAACATATCAAGACTTTTTCCAACTTTCTTTTGTCCAACGCACCCTTCATCGTTACCAAGTTAAGTTAATAATTTACGACCCAAAACATGAGGAGATTCGGCTATGGATAAAATAAAATGCTATCGACAATTTATTAAACAAATTTTAAGTGAACATCAACAAATTGAGTCTAATACCGATACTGTCAAATCACAATTAATTTTAGACAATGAAAACGACCATTATCAATTAGCCTATGTTGGCTGGCAAGGAGATAAGCGGGTATTTGGCCCGGTCATGCATTTTGATATTCAAAATGGGAAAATATGGATTCAGTATAACGGTACAGAAGAGTCTGTTGCTGAACGATTGATTGAGTTAGGTGTACCCCCTTCTGATATTGTCATTGGGTTCCATTCTCCTTTTAAGCGCCAGTTTACCTCTTATGCTGTCGAGTGAACTTCAACTCAAGCTAGGACTTATACCAATTCTCTATGAACATGCACTTAATCATGAAAAACGAACCGCCAAGAACGCCAAGAACGCCAAGGAAGATAGAGGTAATTATTTAGTGCAAGCTTATAGAGAATTGGTATTACACAAAAAACCTCTCTAACTCTTATTCCTCTGTGTTTTCTGCGTTTTCTGTGGTTTGATTTTGCGTGACCTGTGCGTGAGTCCTATCAAGCGATCAATACATGAATATTGAACAAGTAGTAAATGGATAAAAAAGCGATCACTCTGAATCTCCAACTTGTTTAAAAAGTTGGGGATCAGTAGGAAGCTTGCTCATTTGTCTTCCAAATCTCCTAACGAACTTCAACAAAACCAGCTTGCCGAATTGCCTTTTGCCCTTGATCAGTTAATAAAAGATTAGCATAAGCATTTCCAATCTGCTGTTCCCGACCTTTATTCTGCTTAATAATCACAAATAAGTTAGCAATCATGGGATAGCTGCCATCTTTAATAGCCTGAGTATTTAGCTGATTGCGCTGATGTAGACATTGCTCAGGTGACACCTGAGGTTTGCGGTAAGGGGTAATAAACTTACCAGAAGTACTACCCAATGGCAAAGCTTTCACACTACATTGAGGTAATACTGAACGGGCAGAAGCGTAATAGACACTACCAGGAGTTTTACTGAGTTGGCGCACTGCCTCTGTAGTAGAGTAGACATACTGCACATTAGAGCCAAATGCTTGCCCCTTCAAGTTGCTGTTGCTAGGGAATATTACTGTATCTGCGTCTTTTGGTCGTTGAGATAAAGGTGTGATGGCTAGGTTTGTCCCACCTACTTGATTCCAGTTAGTAATTTTTCCCAAATAAATCTGCTGCAATTGATCAACAGTTAAACCAGGCACATTGAGTGATGGGTTGACTACCACTGCTATGCCATCTCTACCCACCTGACGTTCCTTAAGGGTAAAGCCTCGCTCTTTTGCGATCGCTTGTTCTTCATCTGTAAGGGGGCGGGAGGATTGAGCAAAGTCGAGTTTTCCATCAAGCAACATCCGAATACCGGAGCTAGAACCAGGGCTACCATTAACAGGGTTTACATAGCGTAATTGTAGTTCAGGGCGATCACTCTGGATCTGAGAATCTACCAATTGCCGGATAGATGCCCAAGCTGTACTGCCTCCATAGTTAAATGAAGCATTAGGGACATTAGTAACTGTCTGAAAAGTTGATACAGTAGTCGAAAGGCTGTTTATATTTTGACTAGAGGAATTAATACTGTTGCGGGTCAAGAAATTCGACTTCAGTAACCACCAAAGCAATCCCCCAATAACCATAATTGTCAGCACTTTACCAATAATCAAACCTCTAATAAAGAGGCCAACTTCACCGTTAACTAAAGCTTTTCTTTGATTTGTATTGTCCATATCTTTAAATGTTGTTTATTCTATTTATCCTACAGGAATCGATAAATATTTAGGTTAAAATTCAATCTTGAATAAGCTAGTAAATAGCGAATCTTATGATTGCTGGTCAATGATTAAGTCTTTCTCATGTATTAAGGCTCAATTTCCTCTTTGATTAATCTTTGTAATAGTCGAATTGCTTTTATAGACTCCTCTGTTAGTTACTAATTTAGCTACTTGCCGACTCACTTAATATTAGTGAACCGTGGCTCAAGCAATTTTTCTCTAAAATTATTTAATTGAGTAGGTTGGTTTGGATGTGATGTACCTGTATTAATAAATGTATAGATTAAAACTAGTACTATCAAACTAGTGATAGCACCAAGCCCTATTCCCAATAGCAAAAGAAAATTTTTATAATTTAGAAAATAGGTATCATCAGTGTTTTGGTTTATGCCAATAGATTGTAAGGACTCTGACAATTCCAGATCGGAATTAAGCGCTTGCAAAGCTTCTGCAGCAGATTGATAACGCTGGTTATAGCGATCGCAAACCATTTTATCTAAAATATTTGCTAGAGCATCACTTACCTGTGCCTTATCGCGCCAGAGAACTTCTCCTGTATTAGGATCTTCTTGTAGTTGTTCAGGCATTAAACCTGTTAAAGCTTGAATGCCAATCATTCCTACTGCATAGATATCGCTGCAAAGTTTTGGCTTTCCTTTAGCCTGTTCGCTTGGCATATAGCCAGGAGTTCCAACAGAAATTGTTAAGCCTGCTCCTAAAGCACCAATTTTCTTAATGCTTCCAAAGTCAATTAACACAATCTTCTGATCGGAGTGCCGCCGCATTAAATTTTGGGGCTTAATATCCCGGTGAATAATGTTATTTTGGTGGACGAAGGACAGCACTTCTAGGATGTCTTTTAATAAATTTAAGACTGTATTTTCGCTAAGAGGCTGACCTCGGACAATTTCTTGAGTCAATGCATGACCGTCAATAAATTCTTGAACTAAATAGAAATCTCCATCTTCATTAAAATGAGCAAACAGTCTCGGAATTTGATCGTGGTTGTTGCCTAGCTGGTATAAAACTTCCGCTTCCCGATCAAATAGGCTTTTAGCAATGGGTAGAACAGCAGGATTGGTATCTTTTGGGTGGAAATGTTTGACCACACAATAAGGTCGTCCTGGTAAATCTAAGTCAATAGCCAAGTAGGTATCACCAGAACCACCGCTTCCTAAGTGTTTGACAATCTCAAAGCGATTCCGGAGTGTTTTTTTAACCAGAGAGTATTGATGTTTTTTACGTCTAGCACCTGATAACAAGTAAGTATTACCAGATACTCCGCTTTCTATCAGTTTGACTCTCTCAAAGCGACTTCGGAGTTTTTTTCTAACTAGAGGGTTCTGGCTCATGTGGCGTATACTACTTGTTAATTTACTGACCATTCAGAGCTTGGGTAAGGTTATGAATACCTGCCGCTATATTTTTTGATATTTGAGGCTATCAGCTTCTAGGGCTACCTACACTATGCTTTTGAGCAATTTCATGGTTAGCCGCTTGATTGGTTTATTTCATCCCTTTATGGGTATCTTAATATAAAAATTTATTTTTGTAATAGTTCTATAATTTTATCACTTAAGTAAATTTAACACTAGTCCATAGTAGTTATAACTGTCGGCAGACGACAACATTCAGAAGTCAAGATATTTATGTTAAATCTTGGTCTGATTGCTGACAAAACCTGGAACAGTGGCATTTAAAGGCACAAGTATCTTTACAGTGTTCACCAAAATTTTGTTACCATATTTTAGTCATTACTAAAGGCGATCGCCTTGTCATATCAACGTAAGTTCGGCAAAACTCACCAAGAACAAGAGCAAGAGCAGGTAAGCCTGGGGGTAAATATCAAGTGATGAATTTTGAGTTAGATAGGTGTAACTTGTCAATTTTTTAGGTTTATTCAATAGTTTCTACAAAACATCCAACTTTTCCAACCTTTCCTACTTTTTACTTGCGCCTGTGTTGCTTGCAATAACTCAGTTCCATTTAACAAAACTCATAATTAAAGAAGTCTACGCTCAACGTACAAATCTTCTTAACCAAGCAGTATTAGAAACAGTCTTAATTTAGATTTTGCTGCCAGCCAAGAAATAAAATAATGTGATTTTAGGGCAGTTAGCTGCAACAGCAGCATTTTATTAAAAAAAAACTCCACGCCACTTCCTCTGTGGAGTTTTTGGGCATGGGGAATAGGGCGCTTGTACTGAGTTTGTCCTGAGCTTGTCCTGAGTTCAGCCCGAGCTTGTCCTCTTGGTAGTCGTAAAGCCTGCGGCATAGCTAGGCTTAGGGCGCAGCCTAAGAAGAGAAGGGCAAAGCCGTAAAGCCTGCGGCATAGCTACACTTAGGGCGCAGCCTCTGGTAGAGTTGGGCGTAGTCGAAGTATGGAGCATGGGGAAGAAACTATCTGTTTGGCCAATGCCGTGCTTGCCCCAAGCGACCGGGGGAACAACCTTGTCCACCCACGGAGTGCGTAGCAAGACGAAGTCCGGGGATGGACGTCGCTTTCAATGAAAAAAGCCCCCATTAGGGGGCCTATTAAGTTGTCCGCGTGGAATGAACAACTAATAAATAATACTCACAGTAGATACAGTAATCCGAACAAAATAATCCAAATTACGTCAACGAAGTGCCAATAGATTTCAGCTGCTTCAATGCCAAAGTGCTTTTCGTTACTGTAGTGACCCGGAACGCGCGATCGCCATAACACGGCAACAATTGCCAAAACGCCGATAGTAACGTGCAATCCGTGGAAACCAGTCAAAACGTAAAATGCACTGGCAAATAAATTGGTAGTTAAACCAAATTCTAAATGGGTATATTCATATACTTGACCCACCAAGAAGATAGCACCCATTGCAGCCGTAATTGCTAACCAAATCTGAGTACCCCGCGCATCGTTCTTTTTGATAGCAGTATCGGCATTGTGCATGACAAAACTACTAGAAATTAGATTGATGGTGTTGACTCCAGGTAGCAATAGTTCTAACTCTGGGGTACCTGCTGGGGGCCATGTCGGTAAGGTAGCACGGAAAGCCAAATAGGCTCCGAATAGTCCCATAAAAATCATCCCTTCAGCAATCAGGAAGACAATTAGCCCAAACATACGATGATCTGGATGTTCTTCGTGATGACTGACGGACGCTTGTGCCGCGTGGTGATGATTCAGTTCGGTTTTAGCTGGGTCAATAGTTTGACTTTGCATGAATTTTGATAAGTGGGGAATTGGGAATGGGGAATGGGGAGTGGGGGGTAGGAGTTAGGAGTTAGGAATTGTCATAACTCATCATTCATAACTCATAACTCTTCACTCCTAACTCTATTTCCGGTCTTCAGGATTAGCAGCAACTGCCGGGTCGGGTTCTGCTCTTAATACTGAGTTTGGGCCAGCAGATAAGACTGGATTGGGATCAGACAAAGGTACACCTTCTTTAGCGTTTTCCAAGCCGTAGTCGTAGGGGCCTGTAGCCAGTACTGGAGTTTGATCAAAATTCTCGATCGCAGGTGGTGATGTAGTCATCCACTCTAAGGTCAATGCTCTCCAGGGATTATTACTAGCTTTTTCGCCGTATAACCAACTCCAAATGGCATTGATAATGAAGGGGAATGTCGAAACTGCTAGTATATAAGCGCCATAAGTACAGATTTCGTTGATAAAGGTAAATTTGGGGTCATACTGAGCGATGCGGCGGTTCATGCCCATTAATCCCAGCTTGTGCATTGGTAAGAAGGTCATGTTTAGACCCACTATTGTTAAGGTAAAGTGAACCTTACCCCAAAATTCGTTCAGCATCCGTCCCGTCATTTTTGGGAACCAGTGATAAATCGCCGCATAAATGCCAAGAACGCTACCACCAAACAGGACATAGTGCAAGTGTGCCACTACAAAATAGGTGTCATGAACGTGAATATCAAAGGGCACTGCTGCCAACATCACGCCACTGATTCCGCCAATCACAAAGGTGCCAACAAAGCCCATTGCGAACAGCATGGCACTGTTAAGCCGGATTTTCCCACCCCACATGGTTGCTAACCAACTGAAAATTTTAATTCCCGTGGGTACGGCAATGATCATGGTGGTGATCATAAAGAACATCCGCAGCCAACCGGGGATACCACTGGTAAACATGTGGTGTGCCCAAACAATTAGCCCCAAAAAGCTGATCGCTAGAGAGGAATAAGCGATCGCTTTATAGCCAAAAATCGGCTTGCGGGAATGCACTGGGATAATTTCTGAAATTGCCCCAAAAAAGGGCAAAATCATGATGTAAACCGCAGGGTGGGAGTAAAACCAGAACATGTGCTGATACACAACAGGGTCGCCACCCCCAGTTGGGTTAAAAAATGTCGTTCCTGCCAATAAGTCAAAAGCCAGGAGAATTAGACCTGCTGCTAACACTGGTGTAGATACCAGAGTCAGTGCTGAAGTAGCAAACATCGCCCAGCAGAACAAGGGCATTTGGTGAACCCCCATACCGGGAATACGCATCCTGAGCAATGTGACGAGAAAATTGATTGCTCCTAGAATCGATGACGTACCTAGTAGGAGAACGCTCATAATCCAAATTCCCTCACCTACTTGACCTGTTACCAAGCTCAGGGGAGGGTAGGAAGTCCAACCCGCATCCGGTGCATCGCCTACCACTAAACTAGCGATCAACAATAAACCCGCAGGGGGAATCATCCAAAAGGCAACAGCATTCAAGCGCGGAAACGCCATATCCTTTGCCCCAATCATCAAAGGAATGAGGAAGTTAGCAAAACCCGCACCAGCTGGCACGATCCACAAGAAAATCATGATCGTGGCGTGCAGCGTAAATAAGCTGTTGTAGACTTCAGGGGTGACGAAATCGACTTCTGGGGTTCGCAGTTCTGTACGAACCAAGTCAGCCATCACGCCACCGATACAGTAAAAAATGAATGTAGTGACTAGGTATTGAATCCCAATCACCTTGTGGTCGGTGTTGAAACTAAAATAGTCTTGCCATTTTCTGATCCCTGGCTCCTCAACAAGAGCAGGGGCGTTGGCAGTTTCTTGCAGTTGAGCTTGGGTCATTTGTCATTTGTCCTTTGTCATTTGTCCTCTCTTACAAGTTCTGATGCCTACGGCGGGCTGCGCTTTCCGGAGGAAACCTCCGCTCAGACTTTGCGCTTTGTCATTTGTCCTTTGTCATTTGTCCTTTGTCATTTGTATGAGTACTAATGACCAGTGACTAATGATTAATGACTAATGACCAATGACTATTTGTGAACTTGATGGAGGATTTCTGGCTGAATTCCCATGTCCTTGGTGTAAGGGGCGAGAAATTCATTTGGAGAAAGATCGGCAGGGTTAACCCTTCGGGTTCGTGAGTTCCCCATCGCCGGAAACCGCCAAGACGGGGACTCGCTCACAGCAACAGCTTGATTTAGTGTTTCTTTGCTAGCAACTAGTTGTTCTTGCACCCATTTGTCAAAGGCTTCTTCTGGCTCAACGACTACTGTTGCTCTCATCGCACCGTGGTAGGGGCCACAAAGTTCAGCACAGATTAGGGTATAATCTCCTGCTTTTTTGGGGGTGAAGCGAATCTCGCTTTGCCTACCAGGGATCGCATCTTGTTTCAGGCGAAACTCTGGCACCCAGAAGGCGTGGATGACATCGTTGGCTGTCATATTGATTTCCACTTCACGCCCGATGGGGACGTGCATTTCACCTGTAGTTATACCAGTTTCAGGATAGGTGAAAAGCCAGGCATATTGTAGACCTGTGACGTTGACCTGTAATCCTGCTGGTTTGCCTGCTTTATCAGGAGTTCCCCCAATTGTCGGAGCAACACTACCGACACCAGGAGCATTCCGCAGTTGGGGAATTTGGTCAGCATTACGAACTTCTGCCGTAGCTGGGTCTTGCATTGCCTCATCAGATTTTTCTTGATTGAGGTTGGGTTCGGTGCTGGGAGGAGTATCGTTTAAAGTTGCGGCCATTGCACTTCCAGGCATTGCCATCGACTCCTGATTCATCGGCGCTTCATGGATAGCATGGGGATCAAAGCCACCGATTTCGTTGTAGACATCAAAGCTGTAAACAGAAATACCGATAACGATAATTGCTGGGATCGCCGTCCAGAGAATTTCTAAAGGTATATTGCCCTCAACTGGTGGACCGTCTTCATTGTCACCTGCACGCCGACGGTATTTAAATGCAGAGTAAATCAAAACACCTTCGACAATTAGGAATATACCTGTAGAAACGATCATCATCGCGTTGAACAGACCATCCACCAATACAGCTTCATCTGTGGCTGCTGCTGGCAACAGTCCGTGATTTTGACCGTACCAAAGGCTGGCGAGCGTTAGTACGATGCCAATGAGTAATGTCCAGATTGAACTTGGAATCTTCACGGCTTACTTAATTGAATTTACTACGTTATCTTAAAGCTGCTCACTTACTAAGGTAGTCTAGGCTGTCAGACATGGGGGGCAAAGGTCTGAAATTTTTATTAATTTTTTTGGCTATTTCATTAATTTTGAGTATGAGTTTTCTATCATACAACGCCAAAAATAGATGTGAATCAGTGAAAAAATTTAAGGAAAAATTTAGAATGTTTAAATTAATTGTGATTAATCAATTTTTGACATCTTGAAAAATACCTAAAGCTTCAGGCAAAACCTTGCTGGAGTGATTCAAAGTAAAAGTATAAGTGAGTGCTAATCTATAAACCCATAGCCTATACGCTAGGGTGGAGATGGGACACTAAAAGAAAATTGAAAATTTTAACAGATCCACCAAGAGCGGGCAGAAGGTATCCTTCATGAGCGAATTTGTCCTACAACAACAAAATGAAGCGGCTCTTCAGCAGCAAAAGCCCAAGGAAATGATTCGTCGCTTAGTGTGGAAAATATGCATAGCCACCTTAATTTTGATGGCAATAGGCAGCGCCACCCGTGTGATGAATGCTGGGCTTGCTTGCCCAGACTGGCCCTTATGCTATGGCGAACTCGTGCCAGCCAAGCAAATGAATCTCCAAGTGTTTTTGGAGTGGTTTCACAGATTGGATGCGGCTTTAATTGGTTTAAGCGCGATCGCACTCTTCGGTTTGTCCTGGTGGCATCGTCGTTTCTTACCCTCTTGGCTGCCTTGGGCATCCACATTTGCCCTGTTTTTAATTGTCTTCCAAGGCATCTTGGGCGGACTGACCGTCACCGAACTGTTGCGGTTTGATATCGTTACCGCTCATTTAGGAACGGCGCTATTGTTTTTTAGCACCCTTGTGATTATCGGCACAGCACTCACTCCCTTTCAGGGGACTGGAACCGTTGGTAAGTTGCCTTGGGTCGGTTTAACTGCTGCTGTTCTGGTTTACCTGCAAAGTCTCTTGGGTGCTTTAGTAGGCTCTCGCTGGGCGCTACACCAATGTCTCGGCGGTTCTCAACTTTGTACTGTAATGTACAGCCATATTGCTGGTTTGGTGCCGCCAACAGTGGCAACCTTGGCAATGGTATTTATCTGTTGGCGTACACCAGCACTACATCCAGCCCTGCGGCGACTGGCAAATATGGCTGGTGGATTGTTGATCTTACAAATCTTGTTGGGATTCGCCACCTTCAAATTACACCTCCAAGTCGAGCCTCTCACCGTCTCTCACCAAGCTATAGGAGCTACTTTGCTGGGTACTTTGGTGGTTTTCACAGTTCTCGCACTGCGTGACTCAGTTATTGCTGATTCACGAGTGCTGAGTGCTGAGTAGGGAATGGGGCATTGGGAAGAGGCAGAGGGGCGGGGTGCGGGGAGCAGAGGGGAAAACTCTTCTCCCTTGCTCCCTGCTCCCTGCTACCTGCTCCCCAATAAACGACGAAAGCCGCAACGGCGAGTATTGCGACCCATGCAGGTGCAGAAAATCTGTGTTTTCGTTTGCCTGAAAGAGCCAGCTTGAGCGGGGGCTGCATATAAGTTGTTGAAAAATAAGGAATCAGAGCCAAAATGATTGAGACTAATGTCTCTCGCCACCACGGAACATTTTTACAGGTAATTCAAAGTTACTACCAGCTAACGAAGCCTCGGATTATTCCGTTGCTTTTAATTACCACGGCTGGGAGTATGTGGATTGCTGCGAAGGGAGAAGTAGACCCATTGCTGTTGCTAGTAACTCTCACTGGTGGCACTTTGGCTGCTGCAAGCGCCCAGACAATTAACTGTGTCTATGACCGGGATATTGATTATGACATGGAGCGGACACGCCATCGTCCGATGCCTTCTGGTAAGGTGCAGCCGCGCGATGCTCTAATTTTTGCGATCGCACTGGCGACGATTTCCTTTACACTCCTAGCAGTATTTGCCAATCTGTTAGCCGCCCTGTTAGCCTTCTCTGGCATCGTCTTTTATATTTTGGTCTATACCCACTGGCTAAAACGCCACAGCACCCAGAATATCGTCATTGGTGGGGCTGCTGGGGCAATTCCGGCTTTAGTGGGTTGGGCTGCTGTCACGGGCACATTAAGCTGGTCAGCATGGTTAATTTTTGCCATTGTCTTTTTGTGGACACCTCCCCATTTCTGGGCTTTAGCTCTGATGATTCGGGATGATTATGCAAAGGTTGGGATACCAATGCTACCTGTAATTGAAGGTGACAGAGCAACCGTGAAGCAGATTTGGTACTATACGCTGATCACTGTAGTTGCAACCCTGTTATTGGTTTATCCTTTGGGTTCAAGTGGAGTTCTTTACGCTGTGATCGCCCTAATTCTGGGAGGATTATTTATCCACAAATCTTGGCGGTTGTTACAGAATCCAGAGGATCGCACTGTAGCTAAAGAGTTGTTTCTCTATTCCATCTCCTACATGATGCTGTTGTGTCTGGGGATGGTAGTTGATAGTCTTCCTGTCACCCATAATCTAATTAGTGCAGCGATCAAGCAGTTGCATTTTATTGCTTAGGGAATGCAAAATTTAGCGATCGCGTTGGAAAATTGATTGGCGCGATCGCGTTTTTAATAAACTCTAAATTATACATAATTTAGAGTGTGGTGTATTTGCGATGTCTACGATGGTCACTGAGCTTGCCGTACCACTTCGTGGAAGCAAGCTAGCAAGAGCGTCTCGTAAAGAAGTGCGGGCTACGCCTACGCAAGTAAAATTTTAATCATATTAGCTCAAAAACTTCTTAGCGGTATCGCAAATATTAAACATTAACTTGAGTCATCTAAAAAAGGGTAAGGATTCATTAGCAATTTTCGATTATGCAGTTTATTGAACTGGCATTTTTCTATTAATTCTCCATAAAACTACCGGAAGAACCATTATTACTAAATAAGATGCGTTTGCCCTGGCATCAATCAGGCATCTACACACGGTTTAGATCCTAATGAGAAAGCTATAGTTGAACCCGGATTTCTCATCACAATCCTCAAAGCCTTATAAAATCTAGATTCCAGTTTTTTACACTGCATGAAAAAATAAACTCTCAAAAAGTCCCGAAACATATTCAGGGTAAGGATTATGAAGAGTGCATAGGCGTAGTCCGTCACAGACATCGCGGAACTTGTGAGAAATGCTAGTTGAAGGAATGCGCCGCCATCAACAACACCTAAAGTCGCTGTCTATAACTGCTTAAACGACACATAGCGATCACAACTCCCTACTTCTTGTCTTCTGTTACTATGATAAATGAGGGTAAGAAGCCTGACCACTGCACGGGTGAACTGACATGACACCTGAACGCGAACTGAGAGTCGAAATCGCAAGAAACATCATCGATGAATGTGAAGTCCTGTTTAGCGCCCAGGCGTGGAAGTTTTATCAGCGCTCAGGTCGAGGCTACCTTTATCTTCATAAAGTCGTGAATATCCAGCATTCTGGTGGCAACGATTTTTCAATCACAGAAAGTCCATCTGCGATCGGAAGTAAAGTGCATTATGTGGCGCAAAGAAGTGAACCCTGGAAGATGATGACCCTCTCACAAGCGGCGAAAGAACAGTCGATCGAGTATGCTCAACTTTTTAATGTGATTGACACCTATAAGCCCAAGGAAGAGTATGTGGTAATTGTGGGATTTAATTACGGCTCTGATGCTTCAGAATACTGGTTTTTAAGACGACCAGAATTGCCGCCAATGAAAGCCTATACAGCGGTTCGCCATCGTCCCCAGGAATTTGGAGTAGATTCGCTCTAAGCTCAAAACAACGATTTAATATTCCCTGAACCAAATATCAACTTTCTTACCTCCTATATAAAGTCTGTACTTGTATAAACTTTATTTCTTACTTTGTAGGCAGTATGGAAGCGATTAGCCCTCAGTAAGCATTCATGACGAAGCCAACCATAATAAATTAATCGCGGCATTCAGATCACGATTTATTGAATGACTACAACGATCACAATTGGAAACTCTTTTTTGAAGTGGCATATCTTGAATATGTCCACAGTTAGAGCAAGTTTTAGATGATGGATACCAATGATCAGCTATTATAATTTCACAGCCGAATTTCTTAGCTTTATATTCTAACTGTCTTCTAAACTCCCCCAAACCACAGTCAGCTATTACCTAAGCTAACTTATGGTTTTTAACCATATTGGCTACAGCTAGGTTTTCAATAACTACTCTAGCGTGATTTTTGCATAAGTAAGTAGTAATTTTATAAAGAGGTCTTTTCTTAGATTAGTTACCCTTGCATGGTGTTTAGCCAAGTGTAATTTGGCTTTCTGTTTATGAGCTGAACCATTAACTTTTTTAGCAAACTTTCTAGATAATCTTCTAAGTTTTTCTAAATTAGTTTTGTAATGTTTAGGCTTAGGAAATATTTTAGCAGTGCTTATATTTTTGAGCAGATTTACTTCTAGTGGTGTCTCCAGTCTCAGTCCGCTTTTGCTAGCTTAGTGATATAGAGTTTATCCCTACCCAGTAAGCAACTACAAACAAAAGGATTAATATGGCTCATTTAAATCAACGTCGCTCCCAAAACGTCAACGGCGATTTTTATATAGATACTACCTGTATTGATTGTGATACCTGTCGCTGGATGACTCCTGAAGTGTTTTATCGTGTTGATGAACAGTCAGCGGTTTATCATCAACCAACGAATGATACGGAAAGATTAGCAGCACTTGAAGCACTTTTGGCATGTCCTACCAGTTCTATTGGTACAGTTGAGAAACCAAAAGATATCAAAGTTGCTCAACAACAGTTTCCCATATTAGTAGCGGAAAATGTTTACCACTGCGGCTATCATTCTGAAAAATCTTACGCTGCTACTAGTTATTTAATTCAGCTTGCAGAAGGTAACATTTTGGTAGATTCTCCCCGGTTTACGCCGCCTTTAGTTAAGCGTTTAGAAAATATGGGTGGAATTCGTTATATGTACCTAACTCATAAGGATGATGTGGCAGATCATCAAAAGTTTGCGGAACATTTTCAGTGCGATCGCATCCTTCATGCTGATGATATTACTGCCGATACTCGCAATGTAGAAATACAGCTAACTGGTTTAGAACCATTTACTTTGACTCCAGATTTATTAATTATCCCAGTTACCGGTCACACCAAAGGGCAAACTGTTCTACTTTATAAAAATAAGTTTCTGTTCACTGGCGACCATCTCGCTTGGTCAGAAAGCCTGCATCAATTGGCTGCATTCCGCGATTTCTGCTGGTATTCTTGGTCAAAACAGACTAAATCAATGCGTAACTTGGCTAATTACTCTTTTGAGTGGGTGCTACCAGGTCATGGGCGAAGGTTTCATGCTGATAGGGAAACCATGCGCCAGCAGATGCACAAGTGTATTGAGTGGATGGAATCTTTGAATTGACGTTAAATAACTGATACCATTTCTTTGTGAAACTGTGCCAAATCTCTTAATTTCTTATTTCTTGGCGTACTTGGCGCTGTTGGTGGTTCGTTCTTTATTTCTTGCATTATTAGGCACATCTTCATACAAAATTGGTATGACTTTTCACATCATATAGAAAAACCTAACCCCCTAACCCCATTCTCGACGCGGGAAAGAAGAAAATTCAAAGTCTCTCTTCTTTTAGGAGAGAGATTTAGAGAGAAGTCAGACTATATTGCATACAAACCAGAAGCGCTATAACCTGGATTTTAACACCCTTTTAACCAAACACGGATTATGAAAAAGCTGATCAACAAGCCGGAAGACTTTGTGCGGGAAAGTCTAGAAGGTATGGCGGCGGCTCATTCCGATTTAATTAAACTGAACTACGATCCTGCCTTTGTCTATCGAGCCAATGCACCTATTCCAGGGAAAGTAGCAATTATTTCTGGTGGTGGCAGTGGACATGAACCAATGCACGCTGGCTTCGTGGGCAGAGGAATGCTGGATGCAGCTTGTCCTGGTGAGGTTTTCACTTCACCTACTCCAGACCAAATGCTAGAAGCAGCCAAGCAAGTAGATGGAGGTTCAGGTATCCTTTATATCGTCAAAAATTACAGTGGCGATGTGATGAACTTTGAAATGGCAACGGAGTTAGCCCGTAGTGAAGGCATTCCATCGCTAAATATTTTGATTGATGACGATGTAGCAGTCAAGGATAGTCTCTATACCCAAGGACGCCGGGGTGTGGGAACAACAATACTGGCGGAAAAAATTTGTGGTGCGGCGGCTGAGGCTGGGTATGATTTGCCACAATTAGCAAACTTATGTCGCCGGGTAAATCTGAATGGGCAAAGTATGGGGATTGCTCTAACATCTTGTACAGTGCCCGCTAATGGAACGCCGACATTTGAATTGGGCGATCGCCAAATCGAATTAGGTATCGGTATCCACGGGGAACCAGGAACAGAACGTACAGCTATCAAACCAGTAGATGAGATTACCGAAATTTTAACGCGATCGCTCATTGAGGATGCAGCATACAGCCGCACACTACGCGAGTGGGATGAAGACAAAGGAGAATGGGTAGATGTAGAACTAACAAATCTCCCATTTGCCAAAGGCGATCGCTTATTAGCTTTCGTCAATAGTATGGGTGGAACTCCCGTTTCTGAACTGTATATTGTTTACCGTAAACTCGCCCAAATCTGCGAGCAGCAAGGATTGCAAATTGTGCGAAACTTGATAGGCCCTTACATCACATCTTTAGAAATGCAAGGTTGCTCCATTACCCTGCTGAAATTAGATGATGAGATGATCCGCCTATGGGATGCACCAGTCAAAACACCAAGTTGGCGCTGGGGAATTTCATAATTACGTTAGCGTAGCGTAAAGCCTTCTCTTCTCCTATCGGAGACGCTGCGCGAACGGCATAGCTTCTCTACGAGACGCTACGCGAACGCTTAGAGCGAGTATTCGAGCATCATTACGAATTATTTTAATATGTTGAGTCAGGCGCAGATATTACAATGGTTGCAGGCTTTTGCAACCGAGATAGAGCAGAATAAAGTATATTTGACAGAATTAGATGCTGCGATCGGAGATGCTGACCACGGGATCAATATGGATCGCGGCTTCAAAAAGGTAAGCGCTCAGTTACCAACTCTTACAGACAAGGACATCAGCAGCATTCTCAAAGCTGTGAGTATGACCTTGATTTCTTCCATTGGCGGTGCTAGTGGCCCTCTTTACGGCACTTGGTTTTTGCGAGCCAGTACAGCAGTAGTTGGTAAGCAAGAATTAACAGAACAAGATGTCTTAGGGCTACTCCAAGCAGGCTTAGACGGGGTGCTACAACGTGGCAAAGCACAACTAGGAGACAAAACAATGGTGGATGTGCTATCTCCGGCTGTAGTCGCTTTTGGACAAGCTGTAAAAGAAACTAAGAAGACGCTGGAAGCGATACAACAGGCTGTAGCAGCAGCCCAAAAAGGGTTGCAGGAAACTATACCGATGCAGGCGAGAAAGGGACGGGCTAGCTACCTGGGAGAACGCAGTATTGGACATCCAGATCCAGGAGCAACTTCTGCTTATTTGATGTTGAAAAGTTTGTTAAGTGTATTGGAAAGTTCTAAAGAGCCAGTCCACTAGAAGTAGTTTACGTAGCTTCAATTCGGGAAAGGATTGTAAGCCTGACTATTAATGCAATTTAAGAACTTCGACCGCGCAGGCAGGTATATTGCGCGGTTGTAGCCATTATTAAAAGGAAAATAAAAATTATTTCTCTATTTTTATAGCGATTTAAGATTCAGAAGTTGAAGGAGATTTTGAACCTTGAAATTTTTTTGTCAAAGTCAACTGTTTAGCACCTGAGCTAAACAGTCAACAGTTATCAGTTATCACGGTTTCAGTCGTGGTCAAATTCCCGACTGAAACACACCACTTATTATAAGTAGGAGACTCTGACTCCCATTTGAGTTACATTTTTAACTGATAACTGATAATTGTTAAAGCTTTTTAAGAAAACCTTCAGCGCAGGGTTGATACCAATTCTCTAAAATAAGGCAACAGATGTAAGCAGGGATTGCCTTGCTACATCTAAATTTCTCAATTGCGTTAGTGTAGCAGGGCGAAGCCCATTGCGAACTTGTACTGAGCTTGTCCTCTTGGTAGTCGTAAAGCCTGCGGCATAGCTACGCTTAGGGCGCAGCCTAAGAAGAGTAAGGGCGTAGCCCAAGTATTGCGAACTTGTACTGAGCGTAGCCGAAGTATTGCGAATTGGTATGAGTCGTAGCCATTGCCTAAAAACTTAAATTTATCTAAATTATCTGATTGACAGCATATATACTTTGGATGCGCCATTTACCTCGTTCTCGAATCAAATCATATTGAACTCGCAAATTCTCGTTATAAGACTTTTGAAACTGACCATTTTCATATAACTGCTTCGCTTCCTTAACGGTAGCTTTAACTACAGCACGATCTGCAAATAAATCACTTGTTTCTACAGATTCTATCTTCAGACTATGGTCGTACTTGTAGTATTGGTTTTCTAACCTATACTGTTCACCAGTCTGCCGCAATTTAGACAAAGCTGAACCAGTTAAAATCTGTTCTAAATTATTAATTTCATGATTCGGCCCGAAAGCTTCAGCTTTCGTCAATAACCAAGTCCTAATGACTCCCTCTGCCGTTGCATTTGTTAGAGGGCCTTCTGATGATTCTAGTTTACTATTTGGATCAGGAATAGCTATTGGTGGTTTATTTATTTCCACAAATAATTCTGAACCACGCATAGGTGGTGTAGGGAAAAACAGATTTTTTAACCATCCAAAAGTTGTTGTGACTACCACCCAGAGAACTAATAGACTCACCAAAGAAATAAACACTCTCCATACCAGCCGTGTTTTACCTTCGATGGTGTTAGCAAAAGTTCGCCGCCGCCGGGGACGACGAGAATGAGGACGATTATCTGGTATCCGCTCTCGGCTAGCAGATTGAGTAGGTTTTCTTTGCCTACGCTTTTGGTTATGACCGGGTGCAACACTTTTAGCTGAACCGTTCAAATGCTGATTGGTGCCTCTACTCACCCGTTCAGCAGCAGGAACCTCTGATTTTACACTTCCAGATGAATTCCACATAGGTGGTGAAAAGTTTGGATATTCGGACGTTTCTTTTGTTGGTGTTTTTGGCAAATCTGGGTCAGGTGTTCTGCTGTAATTAAATTGCCCTAAAGTGCTAGTTGAATTGTTGTGGAAAGAAGAATTATTTATCTTGGGTTGGGCAAAATACTGAGGGTTAATTACAGCCCATTCATTAGTTGTTTCTGCATCAGTTGGCAGTGCTTCTAAATAAGCTTGCACCTGTTGGTTAGCAAAGTAATCTTTTAGGAAAGCTTGCTGGTTTGCTAAATCTCTAAAATGAGGAAATACTTCGTGTTGCAACCACTGTTCTGCATATAAACACAGCCCCGGTAACAAATCTGGAGAGTCTTGAGATTTTTCCCGAATAAAAGCTAAAGCTTCGTACTCCTGACTAAGTTCTAAAACACGAGTTGCTTCTTGGGTTTGTCCCAAGAGTAATGCACATAGCGACTGTTCTAAATGTACATCTTGGCGCTTGCCCAAACGCATGAGCATTTGCCTTGCTTGCCGAATTAAAGCAGGTTGCCGTTGAGCAAATCCCCGCGCTATCAAAGCATAAACAGCTAAGTAAGTGGCAACAGCAGAAGGACGTTTGCTTTGAGCTTCAAATAACTTGTGCTGTTCTGCTACTGTTAAGTGGTTGCGTAACTGCTGGATAAATCGCAGAAAGTCATCTATATTTAAACCCGATTGATCATTATTGGTGCCATCAATGCCACCACGATCTTCTAAGAGATTTTGCAATAATTCCAAGCCTTGGCTTCGTTCGGCAGTTTTTTCTTGAGGTAGTGCCAACAACTCTAAAATTCGATATGGTCGCAATTTGTAAAGATCCGCCTGAATTTCTGCCTGTACAGTGGAGAACAACCCTTCACGTACTAGTAACTCTTGACCCGTTTCTAGAGATATGGCTGCATTTTCATAATGACCTTGCTGCCACTGTTCACGACCTAATTCGAGACAGGCAAAAGCAACAGTGAGAACAACATCTGGATGTTCAAGGCTTTCATATATTTCTTCATCTGTTAAATTATTACTTTTTATTACACTTTTAGCACTATTTTTATTTACTAGGTACGGACGACCTAGTTTCAATACAAGCTCGTATTCGCCCAACTCTTGCAAAATTAATAAAGCGCCAACTAATTCGTCTTGGCTAATTTCGATACCCAGACTCTGGGTGTCAATACCCCTTTTGGTGCTTTCTGGACGATTTTCCTTGGCTACTGCGGCAGCAGCAAGGTTATCAGGGTCATAGGCGTGGGCAAGATAGAGATGATCGTAGGTACTGCGTTGTTTTGGATCTGATAAAACCACGTAAGCTTCTTCTATGAGTTGTTTACGAGAAGAAATTGCTGCCTGAGAATACTCACGTCGTGGCAATTGTACAATGCGATCGCTGTATGCCTGCCGCAATTGTTCATCACTTGCCGCTAACGGTAGTCCTAAAATTCGGTAGTAATCTAGCGGAATTCGCACAGTCTACTTCCCCTGCACCGCGATCAACATAATTCACCTAGAGCGTTCCAGGCCTGTAAAACTGTGCCATAAAAATACCGTATAGAATTTACTCTACAAGTGTATATTGCAACAACTTGTTTTGTACCTTCCCGAAATTTTGAGTCACATTTTAGTACTAATTTTTTGCTTTCACCTAGAAAGCCTCAATTGTTCGTTTTAATTCTTAGTATTTTTGTTTAACACAACTATTATCAGCCTTCGATACCACAAACCACAACTACCACTTTTAATTACGGCATAATTGTTGTGGCTGGAAGAATCTATTGATGATTGATTTTTTTGGGACTTTCCCACTATGCAGGTAACAAAAATACCACTATTAGGGATTTACCCTGATAACATGAGAAGAAAATCATATCATAATTTACCCTTCATTACAATTACTTATTTGGGTATTATAGATTTTTGCCTGCTTTTTTTAAATTGTTAATGGATATGCAGAAAGCAGTCTATCTTGATTGCTACTCTGTGAAGGGGAATAGTGATAGAGAAAACCTAAAGCGGCAGATATTGCCGTTAGAGTCAAATCCCCACGGGGTATGAGCTCAAAAGTTAAAAATCAAAAACTATAAATTCAACTATTCCCTAAGACCCTTTTTTGGTGCATAAATAAAGTTTGATTGTTGAGTCTTACAAACGCTAGCCTGTTAAAAGCTGAGGTGTTATCAGACCAACTTATTTAAGACCATAACTTTTAAGTTGTACAACAGGGATACTCAAAAATAATGGTTCAAGAGCGTACTTTACCCACATTTAATCCTGCTACTACGCACATTACTAAAGAAGAAGGGTTACGGTTGTATGAGGATATGGTGTTAGGGCGCTTGTTTGAAGACAAGTGCGCTGAAATGTACTACAGGGGCAAAATGTTTGGTTTTGTCCATTTGTACAACGGTCAAGAAGCTGTTTGCAGTGGTGTTGTGCAGTCAATGCGACCGGGTGAAGATTATGTTTGTAGTACTTACCGCGACCACGTTCATGCTTTGAGTGCGGGTGTACCAGCAAAAGAGGTCATGGCAGAATTATTTGGCAAAGCCACAGGTTGCAGCAAAGGGCGCGGTGGTTCCATGCACATGTTTTCTGCCGAACATCGCTTGCTGGGTGGCTATGCTTTTGTGGCTGAGGGAATTCCTGTAGCAGCTGGAGCGGCTTTTCAAAGCAAATACCGCCGCGAAGTGCTTGGAGATAAAAATGCTGACCAAGTGACAGCTTGCTTTTTTGGCGACGGTGCAGCTAACAATGGTCAGTTTTTCGAGACGCTAAATATGGCAGCCCTCTGGAAACTACCAATTCTTTTTGTAGTCGAAAATAATAAGTGGGCCATTGGTATGTCTCACGAACGAGCAACTTCCCAGCCAGAGATTTATAAAAAAGCCAGTGTATTTAACATGGTGGGCGTGGAAGTCGATGGTATGGATGTACTGGCAGTCCGAGCCGTGGCTCAAGAAGCTGTAGCCCGTGCCCGTGCAGGTGAAGGCCCAACATTAATTGAGGCGCTTACCTACCGCTTCCGGGGTCACTCCTTGGCTGACCCAGATGAAATGCGAAGCAAAGCGGAAAAAGAATTTTGGTTCGCCCGTGACCCAATTAAGAAGTTGGCAGCTTATTTGGTAGAGCAAAATCTGGCGGATGAGGGAGAAATCAAAGCAATTGATCGTAAAATTCAGGATGTAATCGACGAAGCGGTTAAATTTGCCGAAAGCAGCCCTGAACCAGATAAGAGCGAGTTATATCGTTTCGTGTTTGCAGAAGACGAGTAAATTCTGGGGATTGGGGGCTGGGGACTGGGGACTGCGAAAGAGTTATTTTAATCCTAATCCCCAATCTCCAATCCCTAATCCCTAATCCCCAATCCCCAATCCCTAATCCCAGGACTAAAATTTGTGTTTAGCATTGCAGTTCAACAGCAACAGTACAAGACTTACATTCTTTCTGACGAAGGCGCAGGTTCTCAGTTGGAAGTCGTACCAGAACGTGGTGGCATCATCACCCGTTGGCGCATTCAAGGGCAAGAAATTTTCTATCTGGATACTGAACGCTTTACTCATCCTGAGTTGAGTGTTAGAGGTGGGAATCCAATTTTGTTTCCTATTTGTGGCAATCTACCAGATAATACTTACACTCACAACAGGCAACAATATACTCTCAAACAACACGGTTTTGCCCGTGAATTGCCGTGGTCAGCAACAGGACAGAAAACTGGAGATAAAGCTAGTCTCACTGTTGTTCTTGATAGCAATGAGCAAACCAAGGCAGTTTATCCTTTTGATTTTCAGCTGGCTTTTACCTACGAACTTCAAGGTAATATTTTAGAAGTCCGCCAGCAGTATAAAAATTTGTCATCCACACCAATGCCTTTTTCGGCTGGTTTCCATCCTTACTTTCTGTGTGGTGATAAAACACAGTTAGAGTTTGAAATTCCTTCTAAGCAGTATCAAGACAATCAAACTAAGGAAATTCATTCTTTTGACGGCAATTTTGACTTTAGCCGTGATGAAATTGATTTTGCCTTTGGACAGTTAACAAGTCAATCAGCCACTGCTAGAGATCCCAGCCGGAAGTTAAAACTCACTTTGGATTATGATAATTTCTCTACCTGGCTGGTATTTTGGACAGTCAAAGGCAAAGAATTCTACTGTTTAGAACCGTGGAGTGCCACCCGTAACTCTCTCAATACTGGTGATAACCTGACTGTGTTAGCACCAGGAGCTAGCCATACAGCATCTATAAGGTTGACCGCTAATTTTTTCTAAACCCTTTACAAATCTATAGATATCTATGCTATGATGGCAAAGTTGCGAAATGCAATGAAAGGGTCGCTAACTCAACGGTAGAGTACTCGGCTTTTAACCGATTAGTTCCGGGTTCGAATCCCGGGCGACCCATATAAAAGTTTAAGGAGTACTCGCTGAAGCTTTTGAGATGAGCGCAGAGGCGAGTTTTATTGTTAGTGAAATTTTGTGAATGTGATCGCTCTGGAGAATAAAAGATCAGATGAGCGATCGCTTTTTGCTGAAGATAAAAGAAAGATTACAGATTAATCGAAATTAACTGAGTTGTCTACCTATTTGAGTGATTTTACGGCTACTTCTGCGATCGCAGCTTGTAGATACTGGTTTATTATTGTTCGCTGTTAGACAGATATTTTTATCAGTATTATCTCGTGGTTTTTAAGAAATCAAATATGATTCCTATAGTATACACGTATAATACGTAAGTTATAAAAACTTAAATGTTAATTATTTAATACTTCAGGGAATACTAATTAAAGTTGTGTAAAGCTGAGTCTTTTCCTTTTATGGGAACAAAAAAGGAGTATTTGAAACAGACAATAGTCAAGAATTTGGGTATGCCCTTTATCTATTAATTTAGGAAGTAAATTAATATGGAAAATTTGACAAGGGAGCAAGCTGAAGAAGCTTTGTTTCGCCTAGCGGCAATTGTAGAGTCCTCTGAGGATGCTATTATCAGCAAAACCTTAGATGGAGTAATTGTTAGCTGGAATCTTGGTGCAGAAAGAATATTTGGCTATAAGGAAAAAGAAGTACTTGGTCAACATGGGATAATACTTTTTCCTGGTGATCGGATCAACGAGGAAACCCAAATTATTCAGAAATTGAGCAGAGGAGAACGAGTTGAACACTTTGAAACCGTGCGTCAACACAAAGATGGGACGCTGATTGATATCTCGCTAACAATTTCTCCAATTAAAAATTCGAAAGGTACAATCATTGGTATCTCCAAAATTGCTCGTGATATCAGTGCTAATAAACAAGTTGAAAAAGCTTTGCAAGAGTCAGAAGCTCAGCTGCGTCAGAAAGCAACTGAGTTGGAAACTACCTTACTTGAACTGAAGCGAACGCAAACTCAGCTAGTGCAAAATGAGAAAATGTCTAGTTTAGGGCAGTTAGTCGCTGGAGTAGCGCATGAAATTAATAACCCAGTGAACTTCATCTATGCCAACCTCAAGCCTGCCAATGACTATACTCAAGACCTATTAAGACTGCTGCGGTTGTATCAAAAGCATTATCCCAGACCAGTGGTGGAAATCCAGTCCGAAAGCGAGGAGATCGACCTAGATTTCCTGCTAGAAGATTTGCCCAAGTTATTTTCCTCAATGGAAGTTGGAGCAGTCCGAATTCAAACGATTGTCCGCTCTTTACGGAACTTCTCCCGTATGGACGAGGCTGAGATCAAACAGGTCAACATCCATGAGGGCATTGATAGTACGCTGATGATTTTGCAGCATCGCCTGAAAGGCAAGTTTGACCGCGAAATTAAAGTGGTTAAGAATTATGGCAACCTGCCGTTGGTTGAGTGCAAAGCTTCTCAACTGAACCAGGTGTTTATGAATATCATTTGCAATGCAATCGATGCCCTCGAAGAACGAGACCAACAGCGCACGTTTGGGGAGATTGAGCAACAGTCCAGTCAAATTCTGATTTGTACTAAAATGCTTGATTCACATCAGATACAGATTCGGATTGTAGATAACGGTCTTGGTATCTCAAAATTCGCTCAAGAACGATTGTTTGACCCATTTTTTACCACTAAGCCAGTTGGCAAGGGGACTGGATTGGGGTTATCTATCAGCTACCAGATTGTGACTAAGAAGCATAATGGCTCACTGCGATGCCATTCCATACCCGGTCAGGAAACCGAGTTTGTGATTGAGATCCCAATTCGACAGGACTGCCTAAACAATGTTTCATAAATCTAGCTATTTAATCTTAATTTTAGTGCAGAACTTTTCGGTCTACTGAATTTGAATACTTATAAAGAGCGATCACTGATCATTCATTTAGGCGTTTGGAAAATGTGATCGCTTTTTATTGGAATTGAGATTTTGCAGATGGTTTGAGTGCGATCGCACTTGGGTAACGTATTCGCACAAAAGTGTTACTAACCCTTGTAGGCGATCGCCTTCAGTGAGCAATCTAGGATACAGAGTTACCAAAGCCTTTAAACGTGGCGTAACTTACCATACAGTAGAATAGGTGAAATATAAGGCATGTTTATCAACGGGTATGTTTATGAACGATGGCGTAAACTTTTTCAACATAGACACACGACACTAGTTATAATTTCCTATAAGTTGAAAAAACTCTTAAGATTTAGCGTAATAATTACGCTTCTCTCAGACCGACTAGCTGACAACCACATTAGGAGGACTATCTATGGCGCTTGTACCACTGCGGCTGCTGTTGGATCACGCAGCTGAAAACGGTTACGGCATCCCAGCTTTCAACGTTAACAATTTGGAGCAGATTCAGGCGATCCTGAAGGCTGCTGTCGAGACAGATAGCCCCGTAATTTTACAAGCTTCACGCGGCGCTCGTAATTATGCAGGAGAAAACTTTCTCCGTCACCTGATCTTGGCAGCAGTAGAAACCTATCCTCACATTCCCATTGTCATGCACCAGGATCATGGGAATGCGCCTGCTACCTGCTATTCAGCAATTAAGAACAACTTCACCAGCGTGATGATGGATGGTTCTTTAGAAGCTGATGCTAAGACCCCCGCTAGCTTCGAGTACAACGTTAGTGTTACCCGCGAAGTTGTAAATGTAGCTCATGCTTTGGGCGTCAGCGTCGAAGGTGAACTCGGTTGTTTGGGTTCACTAGAAACTGGTGCTGGTGAAGCTGAAGATGGTCACGGCTTTGAAGGTACACTTGACCACTCTCAACTGTTAACTGACCCCGATGAAGCTGTTGATTTCGTAGAAGCAACCCAAGTAGATGCTTTGGCTGTTGCCATTGGCACAAGCCACGGTGCTTACAAGTTTACCCGCAAGCCGACTGGCGAAATTTTGGCCATCAGCCGCATTGAAGAAATTCACCGCCGTCTGCCTAACACCCACTTGGTAATGCACGGTTCTTCTTCTGTACCTGAAGATTTGCTGGCGCTAATTAACCAGTATGGTGGTGCAATTCCTGAAACCTACGGCGTACCTGTAGAAGAAATCCAAAAAGGGATCAAGAGCGGTGTACGTAAGGTAAATATTGACACCGACAACCGTTTGGCTATTACTGCTGCTGTACGTGAAGCTTTGGCTAAAAAACCAGAGGAGTTTGACCCCCGTCACTTCCTCAAACCTTCAATTACATATATGCAGAAGGTATGTGCTGAACGCTATCAGCAATTTGGTACTGCTGGCAACGCAAGCAAGATTAAGCAAATTTCTTTAGAAGATTTTGCTGCTAAGTATGCTAAAGGTGAACTCAACGTTGTTACCAAGGCAGCTGCTAAAGTTTAATTTTGACAAAAAATAAATAGGGGCATAGTCCTGCTATACTCCTAAAACTGAGGATTTGAATGTTGTCAAAAACCGGGAAATACCCGGTTTTTTGTTTTATTCATAAGGGCTGGGAATGGGGAATGGGGCATTGGGCACTTGTACTGAGCTTGTCCTGAGTTCAGCCTGAGCGGATTTGTACTGAGCTTGTCCTCTTGGTAGTCGTAAAGCCTGCGGCATAGCTACGCTTAGGGCGCAGCCTCTGGTAGAGTTGGGCATAGTCGTAAAGCCTGCGGCATAGCTACGCTTACGGCGCAGCCTAAGAAGAGAATTATTGAGCATTGGGCATTGGAGACAAGAAGAATGGAAGACTTGTTGCAAGTATCTAACTTTTGTCACCTTGTCCCCTTCTCTCCCCTGCTTCCCACTCTCTACTCCCTACTCCCTGCCTAGAATACCCGATGTTGTAAAGAGGGCATTTGACGGCGGACTTGTTCGAGCCTAGTGGGCTTGATTTCTGCGATCGCAATTCCCGGTTTTTCTCCAGCATCGGCTAAAATTACTCCCCAAGGGTCGATAATAACCGCATGTCCGTGGGTTAGACGACGGGCATAGTTATTGCCTGTTTGGGCAGGAGCAATGACGTAGGCAGTATTTTCGATGGCTCTGGCTTGTAGTAGTACTTGCCAGTGGTCTTTGCCTGTAAAGGCGGTAAAGGCGGCGGGAATAAAGATAACATCAGCTCCTTTATTTGCTAGATGACGGTACAGTTCGGGGAAGCGGACATCATAACAAATGGAAAGCCCTAAATTACCAAGTTTTTCGGAAAAATGGACAGGTGGTAGTTGCGTACCAGCTACAACCGTGCTGGATTCCCGATAAGTGTTGCCGTCGGGGACGTTAACATCAAATAGGTGTACTTTGTAGTAGCGGGCAAGTTCATGACCGTTTGTGTCAATGAGTAAAGTGGTGTTATAAACTTTGCCTGTATTGTCTACCGGGACTGGAAAGCTGCCGCCTAAGATCGTAATTTGAAAGCGTTGAGCCATTTTTTTGAGAAACTTTTCACTTTCAAGAGCGATGGCATCACCTTGCGCGAGTTTGTCTTTTTCTTCTCCCATATAGGAAAAGTTTTCTGGCAAAGCAACCAATTGGGCACCTTGACGCACGGCAAGCTCTATTAATTCTTCTGCCTGTGCCAAATTTTTCTGTAGATCGGGCACACTGGTCAATTGAATAGCGGCGGCTAAATAAGACTTCATAGATTCAACAACGAATAGTTGATTTATGCAAGATAGATTATCAAAATATATCGCTACTTCAACATCTGTAGAACTTAATTAGAAATGAGTCAGCCAAGATTTTCTTTAACAGACTTGTTTTATGCTGATCTTAATCTTCCTCTGGGTTCTAGCAAACTGAGTAAGATAAGAATTAGGTTGTGATCAAACCGTGATCAAACCTACCTGCTGTGGATATTTCTATTCTCATTCAAACATTTATTGCTGTGTTTGTCTTGGCGGATGCTGTGGGCAATATACCGATTGTTTTAGTTTTGACTAAAGGCATGATGCCAGACCAAAGAAACAAAGTTGTAGATAAAGCAATTATCATTGCGATCGTAGTTCTTTTGCTATTTGCCTTTGCAGGGCAAATAATTTTAAATTACTTGGAAATCAGTATCGGCTCTTTGCGAGTAGCAGGAGGACTATTGTTGCTGTTAATTGCTTTACAAATGCTGCGGGGAGAATTAGATCAGCCGATTATTGAAGAAGGACGCGATGTCGCAATTACTCCACTAGCTTTACCATTATTAGCAGGGCCGGGGACTTTGACAACGGTGATGTTGCTGATGTCGAAATCGCAGAGTCCGCATATTGCTGTGGCAGTGGGTATCTTAGGGGCGATGTTTATCACTTGGTTGATTTTGCGTTTAGCAAATCTGATTGACCAGTGGATTGGTGCAGAAGGAGGAGTGATTGTGACTCAACTTTTGGGTTTTTTGTTGGCGGCGCTAGCGGTGGAAATTGGTAGTACGGGAATTAAGGAATTGTTTTTGAGCTAGAAAACTCCTAAAAATATTCTGAAATTGTATACAAATGTAAATAAGTTTGAGAGACAAGAAATTCGCACCTCTCAAACTTGTTTATAAAAATTAACCTAAAGTTAGAGCAAGATGGGCAACTCAAGAGGAGTTTATTGCCAATTGAGTTTCAAAGATACTTTTCGAGAGTGGAAGCTAATGTAGTTTTAGGCACAGCGCCGACTACCATATCCACTTTTTGTCCATCTTTAAAAATCATTAATGTGGGAATACTGCGGATGCCGTACTGACTAGCAACTTGAGGATTTTCATCCGTGTTGACTTTGACGACCTTAATTTGACCTTTGTATTGTTCGGAGATTTCATCGACAACAGGAGCTACCATACGGCATGGTCCGCACCAGGGTGCCCAAAAGTCAACTAAAACGGGTACTTCGCTGTCGAGTACTTCTTGCTTGAAACTAGAATCGGTAACTTGCGCGGCTGTTGACATGCCTAAAACCTTCGTCAATAATATCTGAACTTGGTGAAAATTCTACCATAGCAAAAACCTCAGCTTGGAAGTGCGAGGATGTACATTTGCAAAGAAGCTCTAGAATTTATTTATAAACATAAGGAACCGCCCGAACATTAGTCCGGGCGGAGTGTGGTGTGAGGAGTGAACGGAAACATTCGTCTCCGCTATCTCTATTGTAGGCGAGATATAGGATTTTTCCAGCAATTGTTTAGGGGGCTAGAAAAATTTATTAAAGAATTGGGAATTGGGGATTAGGGATTAGAATAACTTTTTCCCAGTCCCCAGCAATGCACTGAGCGCAGTCGTTGTGTCCCCAGTCCCCAGTGTCCAATTCTATTTCCCCATACCTAATTGTTGAGCTTTTTGGTAAACTTTACCCTCCGTTAATAAAGAAGGCGCAATCACAACTTCTACTTGTTGCATTTCTTTAATATTTTTGGCTCCTAAAGTGCCCATGCTGGTCTTTAAAGCCCCTAAAAGATTGTGAGTACCATCATCCAGCCCTGCTGGCCCAACGAGTATTTGCTCTAAACTACCAATGGTGGCAACGCGAATGCGGGTGCCACGGGGCAAGACTGGGCTGGGAGTTGCCATGCCCCAATGATAACCTCTTCCTGGGGCTTCTGCGGCTCTGGCAAAGGGAGAACCAATCATCACACCATCGGCACCGCAGGCGATGCATTTACAAATATCGCCACCGGTAATTAAACCGCCATCAGCAATAATGGGAATATAGTTGCCAGTTTCGTTGTAATAATCATCTCGTGCTGCTGCACAATCTGCGATCGCAGTCGCTTGTGGTACACCTACACCCAAAACTCCACGAGACGTACAAGCAGCACCAGGCCCAATTCCCACCAGTACCCCAGCCGCTCCTGCTTTCAATAAATTCAAGGTGACTTCGTAAGTTACACAATTCCCCAATACCACGGGGATGGGCATAGAACGGCAAAATTCTGCTAAATCGAGTGGCACTAAAGACTCTGGTGACAGATGTGCAGTAGAAACTACCGTAGCCTGTACAAAAAATAAATCTGCTCCAGCTTTTGCCACTACCTCACCATATTTACTTGCACCCACTGGAGTCGCACTTACTGCTGCAATGCCACCTTGTTGTTTAATTTCCTGAATCCGTTGTTCAATTAATTCCGGCTTTATTGGTTCGGCGTAGAGTTCTTGCATCAGGGCAACAAATTCATCTTTCCCCACAGAGGCAATCCGATCTAATATTGGGTCTGGATCGGCATAGCGAGTATGAATACCCTCTAAATTCAGGACACCTAATGCTCCTAACTGTGACAAACGTACAGCCATGCGAACATCTACAACACCATCCATCGCACTGGCAATTATTGGGATTTCTCGGTCAATATTGCCAATACGCCACTTAGTATCTGCCAAACTGGGGTCTAGTGTTCTATTACCAGGGACTAGAGCAATTTCATCTATTCCGTAAGCTCTGCGAGCTGTTTTTCCCCGTCCAAGTTGAATTTCCACGCTTTAATTTTTCTCAAATCTGTTTAAGATAGGGTATCAAATTGTGAGATAAGTTGGGGCGTTTTTTCCCTGAACTACACAGATAAATTCGACTTACCCGAGCCGCCGCTCGAAACTTTTATGGACGCAAAGTGATTTACCAGGCAAACAAATGAGCAAAAATTGTTAATTGTTTTTTATATTATGTTCTTTGAAGGTTGGTGTTGCGCTAGTTTTCGGCAATTGTACTTGAATGTGTCTATTATTACTTAGCTAGTCTCTATATCATTGGCTTTAGTTTTCTGAATTTGCCTATATTGACTTAGATCAAGATCAGGCAAATTCTCATAAATGATACTAAATTGGAAAAGTTTGGATAGTTCCAAATCGATAAACCTTCTGAATCTGAAGATTTTCAATTCCACAACCCAAAATCCAAGTTGTGCTGGAAGCGCACCAAAGGTGTGACCCAAAATCCAAAATTGGTTTGATTTACCGTTTATTTTTAACTACATTCACACCAGTGTAACCAGTTGCTATCCAAAGTATTGCTCTAGCTCCATCACGAATAGATTTTTCGATAGATTCGGGGGGTTTTTCTGAAGGAACGGGCACTGGTTTTAAATAAATACCTCGACTACCCAAAATAATTTCGCCGATGACACAAGCTCGGCGCATGTGGAAATCTGAAGTAATCAAATAAACGCTTTTGATGCCACGAGCTTGCAAATCATCTACCAACGTAGTAAAATTAGTAACGGTATCTACAGCTTCATAGTCCAAATGTAAACGTTTGGGATCAACACCAGCTTTAGTAAACACATGTTGGGTGAATCTAGCTGGACTACCCCCGGTAATCCAAATTGGTATATTTGGATGCTGGCTGACAAATTCGGCTGTAAACTTCTCTCGCTCCAAATGTCTCGTTGAACCACCCAACACTATAACTGCTTGCGGCTGTACAAATTGGTTTTGTACTTCTTTGTATCCCCACCAAATCATTAGTGATAGGACAAAAGCCATAAAAGGAAAAGATTTACCTGTAAAAAATAGCTTATTCAAGGCTCGATAACTTTATATACTGAATCCAAAATTTCCTCTGACTAGAAGAAAAACAACAATTGATAGTAGAGTAGCAAACTCCTATAAAATCTGTCCAAGTTTATATTTGGGTGATTTTTATGTTGCAGCGCGATTAAGCGTGCTTAAAATTTTTCCTCTAATTGATTGTTGATGGATTATCCTAACCGATATCGGACAATCCATCAAAGGGTTTTAACATATTCTCAAAGAACTTCATTTAGAAGATGAAAATTCAGGTCATCTGGAAGACCTCACTTCTATTTCTTTCTTGCTTTAACGTCAGTTCGGGTTAATGAGATTTATTTAACTTTAACAGCCTGAAACGACAAAAGTACGTTGATATATCCCAAAATCAAGCAACGGTATAATAAGGGTTTCAGCTTATCCCGAACTCAGGTTCCTTTAAGGAGAGAGACTTTGAAATTTCCCTCTTATAGCGTCGGGAAGGGAGTTAGGTTTTTCGTAGGTTTTTCCAGATGACCGGATAAATCCATCTGTTCGGAGCAGAGTTTATAAATTAGCCCCAGTACAGCATCTTAAATATTATATTTAGCGATGACTACGCCCCCCGTTGGCATTCACGTTAGCGTCTCTGAAAGAGAAGCCTCTGGTAGAGAAGGCATCGCACTTTTACAACTATATTATCTATACATAATATTTAACTTTTAAAAGCATCAATTCTTACAATAATTCCCTAAATTATTCACAAGTTATTTGGTAATCACGTAGTATTTGTGCCAGCAAACCACGACCAATTATTTCACCTGAATGTACAGGAACTACTGTCCTGCGTCCATCGCTATGTATCATAATATGATGGCTGCCACATATCTTAGCGACTCCAAAACCGACTTTGCTAAGGGCTGCATTCGCGTCCTGTGAAGCTTGGGAATTGACTCATATCTCAACAATTATTTTAACCTACTCACTAGTTGCTGGTTCCAGCCAAACTTCCACATCATCTGCTAATAACTTCTGTGCTGCATCCAGCATTGATACTGCTATGTCCTTGAGGTCTTCGCGGTTGTTTAAGTAGGTTTTCAACGCTTCCATTGGGTCGATGCTGCTACTTGCAGTCAATTCAGGAATGCGGGGACGAGCTAATTGACTCACTAATTCTGCTTGAATGGTGTAAGTATGAGCCGGACTTAAAGCAGTATGTAGAGAGGAACTGTCAATTAAATCCATCTGTTCAGAGCGGAGTTTGTAAATTAGCCGCACTACAGCATCTTGAATATCATACTTAGCCATCGCTTTCATTAACACCCCTTGTGGCTCATCTGCTTTCGAGACATCCACTTTAATAGTGCGGAAAGTCCGAACTGTTAAGGGACAAAATTCCCATTCAACTTTCCCCCGCTCTAGTTCTATCATCACATAGCCTTTGTCTTCTTTTTCTTCGCTGAAATCTACCCGCTCAATACTCCCTGGATAAATCACCGGTGGGTTGTTGGATTTGTTCAGATTTTGGTGGCGGTGGACATGTCCCAACGCTACATAATCAAAACAAGGTCGCGTCAGCAAAGATAGGGGTAGAGTAAAGCCTTTACCTACTGCCAAAAAACGTTCTGCGCCCAAGCTAGCATTGTCAGACATCAAGTGAGCCAGAAGGACAGTTGGCACATCGGGGTCAAGACGGCGAATTTCCCCTTCTAGAACAACTCGCAGGCGTTCCGTTAATAGTTGGTTGACTTCTGTCAAAGACAAACCTTCAGTTTCTTGGCGAGTCATCAAAGTCGAACGAGTTAGCCAAGGGAGGGTGATTACTTGCACTTTGCCATTGCGGGTTTCAATGCAGTGAGTAGTTAATGTATCACCAACAACAAATCCTGGCACTCCCAAAGTGCGGTAAATATTTAAACTCGCTCCTCCCTGTCCTTGGGAATGTTGGTCGTGGTTACCTACTAACAACACTGTTGGAATATTGGCATCCATGAGACGGCGAAACTGGCTAGCAAAAGCTTGTTGTACATAGGGCGGTGGTGTAGCATCTGGGAAAGCATCGCCACCAAATATCACCATATCAACAGCATCTGTCAACGCTCGCTCAATACATTTAGACAAGGTATTGACAAAATCTTCCAATCGTGTGTTTAATCCAGTCGCGGGATTAATTCGTCCGTGGGAGAAGCCGCTTCCCATGTGGATGTCAGAGAGGTGAAGAATTTTAATCATACATATCTTAATTTAACTATATGAGGTTAAATTACCACGCCAATCATACTATTGCTTACAGCAGTCTGCGTTTTAATAAACCATAGCTTAGAAGCTTTACATATAACGTCGCTAAAATTAAGATTTTTAAAAGTGTCGTCTACTTGAATAATAATCGCTGTGTCTGCAATTTGTAACAAATCATGATTTTTATAATACATATTACTTACAATAGAAGTATTAAAACACAAGCTTAGTTTTGTCGATCACTACCAATTGAAACCGAATGAGTATCTCGGACACTCAGGCAATCCAAGAAAAAATCAATATTTGGAAGAAAAAACTTGCTGGCGACTCCAACAGTAATCCTTTACTTGATTTTCGCAAAAATAAAAAACCAGTAATTGATATTCTTACAACCTCTTCAGTTTTATATAAAAACTTTGTAGGAGAAGAATCCACTCCATTTACTTTTAGTCAACTCACAAGCAAGCAGAGTGATATTGACCGGATCAGGATATTAGATGAACTTCGTAAAGGTGCGAAATCAAGCTTGGAGGAGAAAGGTTTTAATAGTCTCTTTCTAATTTTTGGTACTTTAACATGGTTTGACCCCGAAAAACCCCAGGAAAAGTATGTTTCTCCAATGCTGCTTGTTCCTGTCAAATTAGACAAAAAGGGTAGAAAGTCGCCAGAGTTCACACTATACTCTACTGATGATGATATTTCTGTTAACTTTATTTTAGTCAACAAGTTACGTGAAGATTTTAATATTGTATTGCCTGAGAGCGATCGCGTTCAAAAATTGAGCTATGAGAGTTTTTTTGATGCTATTCGTGCTGCGATCGCTAAACAACCTGACTGGCAAGTAGAAGAAACAGCACACATTACTTTGTTCCAAGATGCAAAAGCAGCAATGATTAAAGACTTGGAACAAAATCAGCAGAAGATAGCTAATCATCCTATTTTGAAAGAACTAGCCATAAAACGAACACCTGATAATGTCAATAAGCTCCCCACTACTCAAGAGCAAGAACTTGAAAAAATAGACCCCTCATCAATTTATCAAATATGTGACGCCGACTCCAGCCAGCAAGTAGTTATAGAAGCTGTAAAGGCAGGACTTAGCTGTGTAGTGCAGGGGCCTCCTGGTACAGGAAAAAGCCAAACTATTGTTAACATCATCACTGAGTTAATCGGCAAAAATAAGAAAGTGCTTGTAGTTGCGGAAAAGCAAACTGCTCTAGAAGTTGTCTTTGACAGACTTAAAAAAAGTAAATTGGAAGATGTTTGTCTAAATTTACATCACCAAGTCACAACAAAAGCAAAAGATTTCTTTAATCAACTAGACCAAACTCGTACTCAGCTTTCAGAAAGAAACAAAGCACAACAGCAAGATTGGGATACATTCTTTAAACCTTTACGTGACTATCAGCAAGTTCTTAATGATCATGTAGTAGGCCTACATAAACAGAAGCAACCATTAAATAAATCTGCTTTTGACCTGTATGGCGAAATTCTCAGGTTAGAACGAAAAGAAACTCCTGTGCTAGAGTTTAATCTTGATAATCTGGACGATTGGTCATAAACCAGATTATTGGAAGCAAAAATACCACTGGAAAAACTTGGTCAATTCGAGGCTATATTTCGGGGAAGGCAAAAAACGATATGGTCAAATAGTCCACTAAAATCTGAATCTTGGTCGTCTGATATCAATAATTATTTACGTCGTAATATTGACAATCTTATTCAAGGAATAAAACTTGCTCAGGATACTATAGCTTCATTGACGCAACTGCTAAAAATAACAGAACCACTCGAAACATTGTATGATTTGGAACGGTTACAGCCAGCAGTAGCTCATATCCTTGATGCTCCATCAAGAATTTAAACTTGGTCTTTTTCAACAGATTTAGTCGATTTAAGACAGTTGTATTCTGATTTAGAAAAACAGATCAGAAAGTATCAATCTATTAATTCTATACTAAATGCTGAGTATGCTTGTGAATTTTTAACTTTTGATTTGTTATAACTTAGGAGACTTTTTACAAAAAGATTTACAGGTATTTTTCGCTTCATTTAAGAAACGGGTAGGTCGTTCAGCTTACCCGATTGATTTAGTGTTGATAGATAACCTCAAGCCAGAAACAGAGGAGTATTTTTTGGGCATTGTATGCGATGGAGCAACGTATCGTGACTATCCAACAGCATGCGATCGCGATCGCCTCCGCCAAGAAGTCCTACAAAAATTAGGCTGGCGCATTTACAGAATTTGGTCTCGTGAATGGAACCGCGATAGAGACACTCAAATAAACCGACTAGTAGAGTATATAGAGAATCTATGCAATCAGAAATAAACACAGTTCCTAGTGTAGCTTTATAAACAGAGATTTGAATAAAACTTGGATTTTCTATGGTAGTAGCACTAATTGAAGAACTGTCAACTAAAATTCAACAGTTGCAATTAATCATGATTGCGGTTTCTACTGGAGAGTTGAAAATTCATGAAAAAGAAAAAGAGTATACACTACTTTATAAAGATATTGCTGACCTGATAGAATTTATTGAAGAGGAAGGGGTTTACATCGAAAATCCTAATAACTTTAAATCTCTTTCAGATTGGCGCGATCGCTGGTCATCTTTAAAAAGTGGATATGCTTCAAAAGCAGGATATATTCACGACCTATATACTAGCGTTTTCAATCAAATTGATATTATTTCGTGCCAGCATTATATCAAAGATAAATCTCAATAAGAATTAGTTTATGAGTGGCAAATATCACAATTTGAATCTTTAATAGCAAAGATTAAACAGTTAAAGTTAACCATGCTTTCGGTAGCTACTCAAGGACAGCCTGTTGAGCTAGTTAAGTCTGAAGATGAGGACTATAAAAAGCTTTATTGGGAGGTGAGATTACAAATAAGTATTCTTAAAGAGATAGGTATAGATGCTCCAAATTCCAATCAATTTCAATCTCTTTGGCAATGGTATAATTACTGGTCATTTGAGTTAAATAATTCAAAAGCTGTACGGGAAGAATATATCGATAATCTATATGAAACTTTACTTAAAACAATTGAGAAAGCCTTAAGAAAATATTCTCTTCAAAAAACTTCATCAGAAGAGTTTCTTCAGGATTTGAAGCGTCGATTTAATCAGACCACTTATACCCAAGTTACTACAGATTCTATAATCCTAACCCCAATTTTAAGTAAAAATGTGCAAACATATAATCTGAAATTAGATGATAAATTTCAGCAACAAACATCGGAACCTTTTGCTGATTCATTCTCTGCTACTCAAACTATTGAAAATTCGTTATTTGCAACTGATAATTATAGCTTAATTTGGACAAATGAGAACTTCATGAATCCGAAAATATTTTTAGAGCAGAAAGATGTGATACCATTAATTATGGCGCTAAATAACTTTGCTCTCAAGGTTAATGTAGCAAGCGATCGCCAAAATTTTTTAGAAAGCGCTGGTGTTGATTATGCGTTTTTAAGTAATTTGAGATTTGACACTCAATCTCATATATTTGCTCAATCATTAGTATCAGCATTTAAAAATTATCAAATCTCTCATAAAAACTTTAACGCTCACCCATTAGTAAGTGTACTTGAGTCTCTACGCAATTTAGCATCAATTTATGGATTAAAAGACCAAGATGTAGAATTATACACTCGATTAGTCGAAAAAGGTCAGGAAAACTTTAAAGCTTTAGCGGCTTGTAACACAGTTGGCAGAATCGAATCACCTATAGGAAACGCCATAGGCACAGGAGTGTTAATTACAAAAAATTTTTTATTAACCTGTAATCACATTTTTAGTAAGAGCCAAGTGCAAAAAGCATGGGTGCGCTTTGGTTATAAAGATGGAAGTTACGAATCAGAAAAGGATATTTTTAAATTAGATTTTATTAATAATAATAGTCACCTTGATTATGCTTTACTTAAAATCAACGCTCAAACACAGCAAAAATCAATTTTTATTAATGAAACATCTATATTAGATAGTGGTCAAGATGTTCGTATTATCCATCATCCACAAGGCAACCCAATAATAATTTCCGACCTTGGACAAATTACACAAGTAGGAGAAGATTACATTGACCATAATGTGAAAACTGATGACGGTTCCTCTGGCGCACCAATTTTTAATCACCAATGGGAATTGATTGCAATTCATCAAGGAAGTCCCGGTATAGGACGTACTGTAACTTCAGGTTCAACGGGAGGTATTCCCATTCGTGCTATTTGGACTCAAATTTCACAGCATTTACCTTAATGTGACAGAGGAATAATTTCATGAGCTTTTTCCAGAGTTTATTTGAAACTTTCAGCCATGAGGCTCCAAAATATAAAATCCTTTTTCTATCGAAACATCGAGTTGATGTAGACTACGATGAAAAACCTATTATTGCAGGTGAAGCCTATTGTCGTATCTGGCTAGTGGAGATGCGCTTGGCCAAAGATGTAGAATGGTTCAAGCAAAGATATCCGGTGGTTCATGCTGCTGTCCGCTTCAATCACGGTAGAAAATCCGTAATAATTCCCTATCTGGCTGCACCTGGACAACTAGAAAAATCAATAGCAGATAATCTGGATAAAGTCATTCAGTGCAACTATCCTCTCACATCCTTATTTCCCTTCAATGATGGATTAGTTGAGTTACAAGCAGGTTTATTTAGCATAGTTAATAATGACTCCATTGGTAAATTTATTAATACAATGGGCAGATTTTCTGAATTGCTACCTGTGCCGCAACTTTCAAATGTTATAAAGCTAGCAGAACCAGTATATCGCGGTATTGAAGATTTACTCGATATTGGTGAGCGTCGGTTAGAACTAGGCTACCAACAAACATTTTCTGAAGCTAATGGAGGTGGTACTAATTCCCTGAAAGCAGGTTATTTTGCTGCAATTTTGGCGCAGGATAACAAGATAAATAACGATAACCTTTGTATTGTCAATGATAGCCTCTGTCTTGGTTCACCTGGAACAACAAAAACTTTTAAGCGTGACGGTAAACCCCTAGAAGGCTACAGCTATATGCTGTTTCGTATAGAAAAGCGCACCGCTCAAGATTGGGAATCCTTAACCAGCATTAAAGAATTGGTTGATAAAGCCCAAGAGGCTGTGCTTAATGGAAAATATGAAGTAGTTAAAACAATATTTTTGCCTGTTATTAAGGCTGCAATTTATCAAAGTCCCGATATTACAAAAGCCGACCGTAAACAAATGGTGGTGAAAATTGAGGATTTCTTACGGGAGTTGGGCTTACAGGCTGTAAAAGTGCAAAAGCGATCACTTTATTCAATTATGCAGCGACCTTTGCCAGAGATTGACGCAGCCAAAGAAGCTGAATTAGCTTCTCTAGACCAGCTTTTCCAGCAAAATGGCCAATAAACTAGCCTCTAAATTTGTTGTGTAACACTGTTATCTAACCACAGAGGCGCAGAGTAAGGAAGGTCGCGGGAAATTTTCTTCTATTCCCCACTCCCCAATCTCTACTCCCCACTCACTTTTAAATATGAATTCCACATTCTGTTTTATCACTTCCCCGCCAACGTCCGGCGCGTTCATCTTCGCCTTCGCCTACTTTGGTGGTAATGGGTTCGTCGCCTATGCTGGGATAACCTTTGTCGTGTAGAGGGTTGTAGATGACTCCGTGTTCAGCTACGTAAACCCAGCTGTCTTTGCGTGTCCAGGTAGCTATAGGATTTACTTTCAGCCGACCTTTACCATCTAATTCAAATATAGGCATATTTGCACGAGTTACTGCTTGGTCACGACGGCGTCCAGTAATCCAAGCGACGCTGTTGAGTTCGTCTAGACCCCGTAGCAGTGGTTCAATTTTTGTAATCTGATGGAATTTGGCAATATCCTTGTCCCAGAGTTTGTCACCGTATTTGGTTTCAAAGGCTTCGCGGGTATCTACGTCTGGAGTTTTGAAAGTTTGCAAATCCAGGTTGTAGATTTGTATGGCTTTGGCTACTAATTCTAGGCTTTCAGGGAAGTGGTGCAAAGTATCGAGAAAGATCACAGGAACTGGATGCTTCAGTTCAGTGTAAAGAATATGAGTAATTATCATATCATCCACGTTAAAGGCGCTTGTTTGCACCAGTCCGGTTGGGATGTTTTCTATAGACCATGCCAGTATTTCTTTGGGAGTGGCAGTTTCAAATTCCTGATTTAATTTTTCTAAGTCAAAAGCGATCGCTTGGTTTCTAGATGCCGTGGAAACTGTCATGATAATCTTCTGTTCAAATATTTTTACCTTGACCTAAGATTTATTTTAATCCACAAAGGTACATATTCCGCTCGGAGATAAGGTAATTATTCTGTTCGGAAATTACTACATTTCGGGAATGGGGTATGGGGTGTTGTTCTATTTTGAGAATTCAGTCAAAACAAATACATAAGTAAAAACTACACTATTTACTAAGAAACTTTACGGAAATTTAAGTTTTACAATACTTTTATCGATATTTATACTGATTTTGATATGGTTAAGGAACAATTAATAAAAAGGATTTTACTTAAATGAACACTTCAAAATCCCCCAATCGCTTAGGCGAATCTATAATCATGGGCGCTTTAATGATGTTGACTAGCGTTAGCATAATTACAATAATGAACTTTTTCTAAAATAAAAATTTTTAATTTTAGCAATAAAACTTGACATAGCCCGGCTCAAAACTGAGTGGGGCTTTTAATTTTAATCCAGATGAATCCGTGTATATTAACTTTTTTCTATGAATTTCAGTAGAAAATAATTTGGAAGCCGTGTTTTTACGTAGTTTTGCAATCAGAGAATTTAAAATTGGGATGCGATCGCTATTTACCCCTACTAGTCTGTCAGCTTTGAATCTAGGGGTAGACAAGTTCGTAGTAAGGACTTTATCCCTAGATTTTTAAGCACGCTTCGTGTTTACTACGAACCGAGTAAAATTAATGGGACAGGCCACTAATGACCGATTGGCGCTTTCGCTCCTGCGCCGCCTTTGCCCAGGAATAATAATAGAGGTAATGAGCAAAGGAACCCTACCCCTACGACTCGAAAGCAATCTGCGTAAGATAAAACAGCAGCTTGAGTATCTACTATTTGACTTAATAAAGCTAGTGCTTGTTGTTGCGCTGTTGCCGCATCCATGCCTTGGCTTTGAAGTGCCCCATTGAGCAAGTCGAGACGCTGATTGGTTTCTGGGTCATAAGGGCTAAGTTTTGCTGATAGGATAGCTCGATGAAAGGTCTGCCTCCGGTCAAGTAGAGTAGTGAGTAAGGCAATGCCGATACTGCCACCTAGTTGTCGAGTCAGGTTGTAGAAACCAGAACCAGCAGAAATATCTTTTTTGGGTAGCGGCCCTAAAACTGCCAAACTCAAAGGGAGAAACATAAATACAGTAAAAGCTCCGCGCCATACCAATGGCCAAAATAAATCGTCTGTCCCGCTTTGTGGGGTAATTGCTGCCAATTGAAACATGACTCCAGATGAGCCGACAGCGCCGATCGCAATTAAAAATCGGGCATCAATTATACTAGTCAGTTTGCCTAATAAGATCATACCGATGGCAGATGCTAAAGCTCCAGGTGCTAACAATAGTCCTATTTGTGTTGCCGTAAATTGCAGCACGCTCTGAGCAAATATCGGCACAGCAAAGAGTGCGCCATAAAGCCCCATACCCACCACTGCTGAGAGAACGCTTCCCGCAGCTAAAGAACGGTGATGCAAAACTCTCAAATCCACAGCAGGGTGATGTGTTTTCAGTTCTCGCCAAATAAACAACCCCAAGCCGATAATACCAAGGATAGCCAGAGTGACGATGAAACCAGAGGAAAACCAGTCATCTGTCTCCCCTTCTTCTAATACAGTTTGTATGCTACCCACAGCCACGACTAAAAACCCAATTCCCCACCAATCAACAGCTTGGTTTTGAGCCTCGTTCCTGTCCTTATTCTTTGGCAAAAACGCCAAAGACATCGCTACTGCGATGAGCCCAAAGGGAATGTTAACAAAGAAAATCCAGCGCCAGCCTAAACCATCTACTAAGAATCCTCCCAAGGTTGGGCCAATTGCCGGGCCAGCAATTACACCTACACCAAAAACTGCTTGGGCCAAACCTTGTTCAGCTGGGGGAAAAGTCTCGAACAAAATCGCTTGGGCTTTCGCTAGCAACCCGCCACCGCATAAACCTTGGAGAATTCGGGCAACGATCAACATCGGTAGATTGAAGGACAGCCCACATAAAACGGAGGAAATCGTAAAACCAATCAGTGAGAAGATAAAGTAGGTTTTACGCCCAAAGTAATCTCCCAACCATGCCGATAAGGGAATTAAGACGACGTTAGCGATCGCATATCCGCTAACTACCCAACCCACTTCACTGACAGTTGCACCCAAAGTCGCTTGGATATCGGTGAGAGCTACGTTAACAATACTAGTATCAATTACTTCTAAGATGGCACCAAGGGAAGCCGTAAAAGCGATCGCCCACTTCAATGGCCCGTGAACATAACCAAATTGGTCAAAACTAGAACTTTTAATATTAGTAGCCATTGTTACATAAATAATATTTGGAAGATGTCAAGCAATGCCTTGATTGAGACACTGACGCCAAAGCTAAAATTAAATTTTATATACATACGCTACGGTAGCGTATCATAATAAAACAGTCAAGGAAGAATTCAATAAAAAGTAGGAAAAATACCTATGCTAAGGATGGATGGTCACTGCTGCTATTTTCATGCATCAGAATTGGGGTATAGGGGTTATTTGCTTCCTATAGGCAATGTTCTATGCCCAAAGCTAGGAGCAAATAGCCAAGAAGATATTGCTTGGGGATGATATTTTATGAGTAAGCAAATCAACAGCCTCTCTGGACGACCACGCAGCATCCAGGCCGATCAGGCTATTGTGCAAGCGACCTTGGATTTGCTTGCAGAGGTAGGATATGAAAGCATGAGTATAGAAGCGATCGCTTCCCGTGCTGGAGTTGGTAAAACGACTATCTATCGACGTTACACTTCCAAAGAAGAACTAGTTGCAGACGCGATAGAAAGTCTGAGAGATGATTTAGTGATCCCCGATACTGGCAGGTTTTGGGGAGACATGGATATTTTGATAAATAATGCTGCCAAAAAAATAGATAGTCCCCTTGGTCGTCAGACACTCGCCTTGATAATTAGTACAGCGTCTAGCAATCCTAAGTTTGCAGAGGTTTATTGGACAAAATATACGAAACTTCGACGTAAAGCCTTTTCTAAAGTACTAGAGCGTGCCAAGTCTAGAGGCGAAATTCACAAAGATGCAGACGTAGACTTAATTATTGACCTTCTAAGCGGGTCACTATATTATGCACTGATATTTAAACCCACAACTGAGCCTGTAGAAACATACATGCGCCGCACAATAAATCTTCTCCTCAAAGGAATTGGGAATGGGGCATCCCTTCGGCTTCGCTCAGGGCAAATGGGAATGGAGAATGGGGAATAGAGAGACAAGGGAGATAAGGGGAATAACCAATCCCCAATCCCCAATCCCAACTTGTTATCAAAATAACTTTTCAGTACAGGTCATAAATGAGATGATGGATTAATTAGAGAAAAAGGTGAACAATTGTTATTTTTCTCCTTCCGCTTCTGGTTCCAGAATGGCATTACAGTATTGAATGAGAGTGGTCAAGCGATCGCTAATCGTCTGAAGTCTCGTTTGTACAGTAGATGCTTGGCGCGCTCCTTGCAAAAACATCACATCTATTGCCAACAGGCGCAGTTGCTTGCTCATTTCGGTTTGATAAGACTGCACTCGCCAGTTTTCATCAGCCAAAGGCACAATCTGCTCCCCAAAGAATTGCTGCAACGAGGCTACACGCTGCCGCAGTTGTGGTGCAACAATTTGGGTCGTTGTGGCATCGGAACGTAATTGCTCTAGCAAGGTTACGAGTGCCAGATATTTCTCACGATTTAAAGACATCCAGTGGTAGTTAAGATAGTATTAATGTCAAGTAATTTTTCTTCTACAATAAACTTTCTTAAACACTTATCAGCACTAAAAGCCTCAAATCGGGATTTGGGGCTTTGTTTGCCATCAATCGATTTTCTTTATGATCTTTGAAACTCTAATTGGATGACTACCGCACGCTCCTGTGTCGCTAACGCTGCGCTATCGGAAATTGGAAAATCATCTTTACACTGTTTTTTCTATCGGTCTGTGGGCGACAGCATCTTTTTACGGCGATGCTGCCAGTTTTATTTATCATTCACTTAATCTACCGATCCTATCCAAACCCAATTGTATGAGCAGCCTAGCTATAAATTTATCAGTTGATCTTTCTATTCCAGAATGGTTAAAGAAATGTTTGAAGGAGTCATCCACAAGTAGCGGCACACCAGAAGATGACCGAAAGCATAGTGATACAGTCTTAATTGGTCGCGCATTTGAATTTGCTTACCAATTGCATGAAGGTCAATACCGCAAATCGGGAGAACCATACATTGCTCATCCCATTGCTGTGGCTGAATTGCTGCGTGACTTGGGAGGCAGTGCTGCTATGATAGCAGCTGGATTTCTTCATGATGTCGTTGAAGATACAGAAGTAACAAGTCAAGAAATAGAAGAACGCTTTGGCCCAGAAGTGCGGCAATTGGTTGAAGGTGTCACCAAGCTTTCTAAAATCAATTTTACTAGCAAAACCGAAAGTCAAGCCGAAAACTTCCGGCGAATGTTTTTGGCAATGGCGCAAGATATTCGGGTAATTGTGGTGAAATTGGCAGATCGTTTGCATAATATGCGAACTTTACAATATATGCCAGAGGCCAGCCGTCGCCGCAGTGCCCAAGAAACGCGAGATATCTTTGCACCCTTAGCCAATCGCTTGGGGATTTGGCGAATTAAATGGGAACTGGAAGATTTGGCTTTTAAGTATTTGGAACCGGAAGCTTTTCGCCAAATACAAGAGCATGTTTCTGAAAAACGGACGGCGCGAGAAGAGAAATTGGCTAAAGCTACGAAAATGTTGCAAGAGCGTTTGCAGCAAGCCGGAATTCGCTTTCAGGATATTAGCGGTCGTCCTAAGCACCTTTATAGTATTTACCAAAAAATGCACCGCCAGCAAAAGGAATTTCATGAAATTTACGATTTGGCGGCGCTGCGGATTATTGTTCAAACCAATGAGGAATGCTATCGGGCGTTGGCGGTGGTCCATGATGCTTTTCGCCCAATTCCTGGAAGATTTAAAGACTACATTGGACTGCCAAAACCTAACCGTTACCAGTCGTTGCATACTGGGGTTATTGGACTAACTGGCCGTCCTTTAGAGGTGCAAATTCGGACAATCGAAATGCATCATATCGCTGAGTATGGGATTGCTGCCCATTGGAAGTACAAAGAAACAGGAGGTTCTAGTATTAGCCATTTGACAGAGACGGATGACAAGTTTACTTGGCTGCGGCAACTGCTGGAATGGCAAAGTGATCTCAAGGATGCACAAGAATATCTTGATAGCGTCAAAGATAATTTATTTGAAGATGATGTCTATGTCTTCACGCCTAAGGGGGATGTTGTTCCTTTAAGCCCCGGTTCCACCACTGTAGATTTTGCTTATCGGATTCATACCGAAGTAGGAAACCATTGTTCAGGGGCGCGGGTGAATGGGCGAATGGTATCTCTGTCAACGCGGCTACACAATGGCGATATTGTAGAAGTTCTTACCCAAAAGAACTGCCATCCGAGTTTGGATTGGTTAAACTTTGTCAGAACTTCAGCAGCGAAATATCGGATAAAACAATGGTACAAGCGATCGCGCCGGGAAGAAAATGTCGCCCGTGGACGGGAATTGCTAGAAAAAGAACTCGGTAAAACTGGTTTTGATAGTTTGCTGAAGTCGGATGCGATGGAGACTGTCGCCCAAAAGTGTAATTACCACAGCGTAGAGGATTTACTTGCCGGTTTGGGTTACGGAGAAGTAACGTTGAACTTAGTGCTAAATCGTTGGCGAGAAGTGGCGAAAGCACAACAACCAGTTTCCACTGTCTCGCCATTTATTCCTAAAGAACCAGCTACATCAAAAGCTTTGCGGGATGCACCTGCGACTATCTCTCGCTCTAGTGATTCGCCAATTATTGGGGTAGAAGGGTTGGTGTATTATTTAGCTGGGTGTTGTACTCCGATTCCTGGCGAACCGATTATTGGTGTAGTGACGCGAGGTAGAGGGATTTCAATTCATCGCCAAGGCTGCAATAATTTAGAGACTGTGGAATATGAGCGTTTAGTACCAGTTAGATGGAACCCAGCCGCCGAAAATAGTGGTCGTCCGCACACATACCCAGTAGATGTTCAAATTGAAGCTCTTGACCGCGTAGGGGTGCTAAAGGATATTTTGTCACGGTTGAGTGACCAAGGAATTAATGTCCGTCATGCCCAAGTGAAAACCTCTGTTGGTCAACCTGCATTGATGGACTTAGGAATAGATATACGCGATCGCTCGCAATTAGAGCAAGTGTTTGTCCAAATTAAGAAAATGAGCGACATTTTGAATATCCGCCGCATTGGTCAAATTGACGAGTAGATGCGCCTGTAGGGTGCGTTAGACTGCGTTAACGCACCAATTTTAAGTTGCGATTTCATATTTCAAATTTCCTTAAAATAATCAGCCTTGACCATAGGCGATGGTTTATAATGGCAAAGTTACTGTAAATGTAGATCCTTTTCCTAGCTGTGAATCTACTTTAATTTCACCATCCATTAACTGAACCAATCGAGAGACTATTGCTAAACCTAATCCTGTACCATCAGAACTTTGCACTTGGGGAGCAGTTATTTCCCGAAAATAAGGTTTGAAGATTTGTGCTTGAGCATCTAAAGAAATACCAATACCACTATCAGTAACGCAGATAGCCCACTGCTGTTGAGATATCGTCCAGCACTGCAAATGAATTGAACCAGATTCTGTGTAGCGAATTGCATTACTCAGCAGATTTGTCAGAATTTGCTGAAGCCGAAGAGAATCTGTGGTAACTTGACTTGGAGCGCGTTCGCATTCAACAACCAAGGATAATTCTTTAGTACGCGCTAATGGCTCAATCATCTCTAAAACAAAGTTGATTAAACTACGCACATCAGTTAAAGTAGGCTGCAATTTCATCTGTCCGGCATTATAGCGCGAAATTTCGAGAGTATCGTTGATTAACCGCAGAAGAAGCCTACCATTCTTGAGAACTCGCTCAATACTTTCAATATTTGAATACGTGTCCTTGATTTCCGGTTGTTGTTGACGCTGCTGGCGCAGAAATAAGTCTGCGTAACCGATGATTGAAGTCAGGGGTGTTTTCAGTTCATGAGCCAAATGAGAGAGGTTATCTTTATTAGCACTAACCAGACGAGTTAGTTCTTGGTTAGTCAACCGTAACTGACTTTGGAGTTGTTTAAGCTCTTGTAATCGTCCTTGAGTATAACTGTTAAAGCAACGCGCGATCGCTTCATCAATTACTGTATCAATCAGGCGAACAGTCCTTAGCACCTCTTGTGCAGATCCCTGTAATAAATCTTCTTCTAAAAAGGAAAAAATTACAAACCGGAGTAAACGATACTCTCGCGCAATTTCCTCTGGTTCAAATCCCTGTTGGGCGCGAAGTGTACCGTGTTCTAAACTTGCATCTACTACTGTTTGCAAATCGCTCGTTTCAGATTCAGAAAGTACTGTTGCTAATGCTTTTAAAATGCGGGGTAAGCTATTCCGTACAGCGTTGAAAGTAAGTTCATTAGTAGCTTCAATTTGTTGATCTTGGTAAACCGCTTTTACCCATTGATCAACAATGGCATCGCTTTTTGCAATTAGAGTCTGACTAAAATCCATCTTTTGCTCAACCAAAGACAGTAAGCACGAAGCCCTTTAGGCTAGAGCTAGCTTAAGACATTTAAGGTAAAGTTGGCAACTGGCAAAAGATAAATATTAGTGAAAAGACTGTTGATTAGTTGAGATTACCTTCAAAGTGATTTATTAATTTTTTGACAACTTTAAAATTAGTTTTTCATTCGCTACTAAGAATTTGGTTTTACATATTTACGTTACATCTGGTTTAGGCTGCTAGTTTGCTCGTTTAGGTGGTTGAATTTGCGATTTTCCTGTCCCATCTTGATCAAGTATAATAATTGTACTTTAAATTTAAGGTTTACTTTATAATCAAGGAAGATTTCCCACTAAGCCGTGGTGACAATGCCCCTGTGAATTGGTTTATCTTAAACAAATTTTTCATTAGGATAGCCCACAAACCTTGTGTTTTTAGGCAAAATTTATACATCAAAAGTACTCCATGAGAATACTATCCATCCTCCACAAACCAATCGGAAAGTACAAAGGAGAAAAATTTTCAGAAAATAAACCAGGAATACACGATTTGGATTCGTTTTTCTGTTCCTTTATTTGCCATCACTTAGTTTCAAAAGGAGAATATCTTGGATGGCTCGAAATAAAAAGAAATCAGCCGGGTTCAAGTATGAGCGATCGCAACATTATAGATGCCCTATTTGTTGTATTATCCCGCCCCATATACTAAAAAATGTCGTGGTGAATGGCAATCCCCAGCAGCGTACTTGGGCTTTTCATACATTAAATATTTCGGCACAATTTCTGGGACGGAGAAACATTGTAGGTAATATTTCCTTTGCCCCTTCCCCTGGTGAAAAGCGCCGCACCATCTATGATGCCAAAAATGGACAGCAACTCCCTGGTACGCTGGTGCGTAGTGAAGGAGACCCTCCCAGCAGTGATCCAGCAGTGAATGAAGCCTACGATGCAGCAGGTGCTACTTATGACTTGTTTCATGAGATGTTTGATCGCAATTCCATCGATGACAAAGGACTACGTTTAGACTCCACCGTGCATTATGGCGCTCAATATGACAACGCCTTTTGGAACGGCGATCAAATGGTTTATGGTGATGGCGACGGAGAAATGTTTCAATGCTTCACGAAATCAATTGATGTTATTGGGCATGAACTAGTTCATGGTATAACCCAATATGAAGCGGGTTTACAGTATTATGGCGAACCTGGGGCACTGAATGAATCATTTTCTGATGTCTTCGGTTCCTTAGTCAAACAAAAGACCAAAAATCAGACTGCACAAGAGGCAGATTGGCTCATTGGCGAAGGTCTTTTGCTATCGACTATCAAAGGTGTTGCCCTGCGATCGCTAAAAGCACCGGGAACAGCATACAATGACCCAGTATTGGGTAAAGATCCGCAACCAGCCCATGTAAAGGATAAATATACTGGTACTGATGATAGTGGCGGGGTGCATATCAACTCAGGAATCCCTAACCATGCCTTTTATCTAGCGGCTATTGAGATTGGTGGTTATGCTTGGGAAACAGTTGGCAAAATCTGGTATATTGCTTTACGCGATCGCTTGAATGCCAAAGCAGATTTTAAAAAAGCTGCCAACGTCACCATTCAAGTTGCTGGTGAACTCTACGGTAATGATAGTAATGAGCAAAAAGCTGTACAGAACGCTTGGCAAAAGGTAGGAGTTGTTTAGAGTTAGGAGTTTTTTCTTAACTTCTAACTTTTAGATGTACTAATTGTTATTGCTAAACTGGGAGGTGAAAACTATTATCTTCCAGTCTTTGTATTTCTCCCAACCAAGTAGCGCAACAAAGAGCAAAAAAATGCGGATATCGTTTGAACGCACAGGCGGCTTTGCTGGGATTACCAAGAAAACAACCGTTGATACAGACACTCTCCCGCCAAACGAAGCCAATACACTTCCCCGATTAGTGGAAGCTGCTGATTTATTTAGGCTACCTGAACAAATTACTTCGCCAAATCCCCAGAGCGATCGCTTTCAATATAAGTTAACAGTAGAAGATAACGGTAAGCAGCATACGGTGACTGTCAGTGAGTCAGTATTGCCAGGAACCTTAAGACCCCTAATTGAATGGCTACAGAACATAGCACAAAAAAGATAATTTGCTTTAACAATTGAATTTTTAGAGGAAAATCCAGTCAGCACAATATAAAATTGAATGCCTAAAGAGATGCATATAACTAGGAGAATCTGAAGTCGTGGGCGAAGAAAATATAACTTTTAATTCCGCAGAAGAAAACCAAACTGATGACTTTTTGCATGTAGCATCTGTAAAAGAGGATTGGGGTGGAGACGGCAGAGGGCGCATGAATTTATCAGGAAGGCGCACAGCGATTTCCAAAGAGTATCTACCTCGCCAATACCAATTCTTTGATACAAATACCCTACCAGAAGAACACGGTTGGCGAGTGAGTGGAATGCCAGATAATGTAGCATTTGGTAGTAAGCGATCGCTAACGTGGCATGACTGTGGTGCATCCACTTCAAAAGTAGTTTTACCGCCTCAGTTTGAAGCGCCTTCTGGCTTTTTTAGTGCCGATTTAGAGATTTTTGTACTCAGGGGTGCAATTCAATTAGGTGAGTGGCAATTAAACAAGCATGGCTACTCTTTTATCCCCGCAGGAGTGAAAGTAGGTCCTTGGAAAGCGCTAGGCAATGAAGAAGTTGAAATACTTTGGATGGAGAATGGCGCTATTCCATTGAAATATAAAAACGCAATAAACGATCATCCAGATGCTAGATTGCGTGACTTCATCCCTGCATTGGATAGCAAATTGCTACCCTGGAGTAAGACAGATACAGTTCAATTTGAGATATCTAAAAAAAAGTACTTAAGAAAAGATAGTAACGGGGGTGGAGTATGGTTGCTTGCTATCTTGCCACATTACGATGGCAAGTATCAAATGATTCAATCTTATAATGAAGAAGCATACGGCTTAGTTGGATACTGTGATATAGGAAATTACAGTTTTGCAAAAGACCACTTTGGCTATTGTCCTAGCTTTAGCACTCTTCCTACACATACAACGGAGGATGGCGGTTTGTTTTTTGTGAGAGTTGATAGGGATTTATCACAAGTTGGAACAGTCTTGTCATATACACCTCAAGACTAATAGATTTGTTAAGCAGCAAAGTTTCTGTCGCAATTACTAGAAGGTCTTTTTAAATAACGTCCAGTGGGTGAACCCAAAACCTGTCCGTTATTAAAAATCAAATTTCCACGCAAAAAGGTACTTTTTACCCTTCCAGTTAACTCCATTCCTTCAAATGGTGTATAACCTTGTTGTGACTCCGACTCAGCAGCACTTACCACAAAGCTTTCATTGGGGTCTACCAGTACCAAGTCAGCATCATAGCCAATGGCAATATCGCCTTTTTCTAACAAACCAAAGCGTTGCGATGGGTTCCAAGATAGCAATTTAGCCATTTGATTGTAGGACATCCCCCGCTTGCTACCTTCACTAAATACACCAGAAAGTAAATATTCCGTACCGCCAAAACCAGACTTTGCTAACCAAATATTATTTGGGTCTTTAGGACTTCTTTTTTGTTCAGCAGAACAGCAAGCGTGGTCGCTAACTATCCAATCTACCTGATGGTTCAATACTGCTTGCCATAAGTATTCCACATCAGCACGGGGACGAATAGGAGGGTTGACTTTTGCCCAAATTGTATTAGGAGTATCGACATCTAATAACAAATGTCCAACAGTGACTTCTCGTCGAAAATTGATATGAGGAAAAGCAGTTTGCATAGTCAAAGCTGCTTCCATTGCTTTACGCGAACTCAGGTGCAACAAATTGATATTTGCACAGTTAGTCTCATGCGCCAAATAAGAAGCAATGCAAATTGCTAAACCTTCAGAATGAGGAGGACGCGCTGCACTGTAAGCGTGTAATCCATTAAAGCTAGAATCGTATTCAACTATTTTAGTGTAGGCGTTGAGAATTTCTGCAACTTCGCAGTGTAAACTTAAGCTGATAGTATCTCGCGCTTCTGGATGTTTTTCCATTAAGCGAGTGAGACCGCGCATAATAAATTCAAAATGGGCGAAATCATACCGTTCCTCTTTATTAATCATTAAAAAGAGGTTTTGCTGGTCTGACAAACCATGCAACCCATATCCGCCATAAAACATGAAAATTTTAAACGAAGAGACACCGTGTTCTTCAAACAATAAAGGTATTTCGTCGATATGCTGGCTAGCTATAGGTGCGATGTGATAGCTGTAATCTACAAAAAAATTACCTGCGGATAACGCCAACACCTCTGGAAAAAAATCGCGGTAGGAACCGCCTTTGTTAAGATAATACTGCCCTGTACGGATATAATTTAAGCTAGTAGTTACACCTCCCATCGCAGCTGCTTTGGTTTCAGTCACAGCATCTTTATTAAGGCGTTGATAGATACCGATGTGCATATGGGCATCCACGACCCCAGGAAAGCCTAACAAGTTTTGGGCATCAAATACCTCTTTGCCTGTGTCTGGGCTAATATTAGGGGCAATCTGAGCAAATTTTCCATCCTTAATGCCTAAATCAAGTAGTTCGATTGCATCCTCATGGGGACGAACTACCCGCACATTTTTGATAATTTGATCTAATACGGGAGTTTCAGACACAGTAGACCTCACACTAAAATGAGTTTAGTCAGGAATTCCAACATCATACCGGGACGCAAACCAAATCCTATCACCATGTAATGGTTTTTTATTCAATTATCTTCAGGAGAAAAGACAATGGATTTTAATGAGTATCATATAGACCCAAAGCAATTTCCTTTTCTCAAAAGTTTTGAAGATAACTGGGAAGTGATTAGAGATGAGTTTACACGCTTTATTCAGGATGCATCTGATGAGGAGTTAAAGTTAACTTATGAGATTCTTGGGCCTAAAAGTCAAACGATTAAAACCAAGGGTGATTCAAAATACAGTGCTTTTGGAATTTTATTTCAAGGTATGTTTATTGAAAAATATATTCAGGTACATCAAATAGAATATCCTGATTATGGGTCAGATGATGCATCACAAAAAGCACTTGTATTAAGAGATAAATATTTCCCAAATTTGGCTAAAGTAATAGAAAAAGTCAACTTTATCGATAATGAAATCATCAGAAATGTGTATTTTGGTACATTTCATCCAGGCTTAGATATCAAGTTGCATGTGAACTATAACCCTCATATGAATCGTGGCTATCTAGGATTAATCGTGCCAGAGGGAGATGTAGCTATGAAAATATGCTATGAGCAGCTTTATTGGCATGAAGGAAAATTCCTGGTTTTAGATCACAGCTATCCACACTGCCCGCATAATTACACCAATTATGATAGAACTGTATTGGTCATAGACTTTTTTAAACCGGATAAACCTAGAGCGGAAGTTATCCAATTTGAAAAAGAACAAGTTACACAACGTATGCAAGATAATCCTTATAGTTTAGGTGTTTTTGGAAAAAGTGATAAAGCTAAAGAAGAAGATTTTATTAAATATGGTTTAGCTTATCAATTAGAGTGGGATAAAGCTTTATAAGCTTAGTGTAATGTAGCTTCGATTGTTGATGGTGCGTTAGTTGAAGCATAACGCACCCAACATTGATATTGATTAAATCAAATTGGTAAATGAACGCAAAAACTTACAAAAAGTTAATAGCAAAGCAACTTGATCAAGATTTTAAATCTGCCGTTGAAATTGTCGAAATTCCTATTTCTAAACCTGCTGGTGATGAACTTTTAATTCAAAACAAGTTTGCTGGCGTTAACGGTGGCTTTGATACTTTACTTTGTCGTGGTGATGTTCCTTATGTTAACTTAATCCCTCCCTTTGATTTAGGTGTGGAGGCTGTGGGAAAAGTTGTGGCTATGGGTGAAAATGTCAAAGATTTTCAAATAGGTGATGTTGTAGTAACTACAGCGCGTGGTGGCGGTTATCGAGAATATCAGGTTATTCATGCAAACTTAGCTCTGAAAGTGCAAGAAGCAACGCCAGAGTTGCTAACACTAATGCCTACAGGTGTATCAGCTTTGGTTGCATTGGAACAAGTGGGAGAGATGAAGAGTAATGAAGTGGTTTTAGTGACAGCAGCAGCAGGGGGAACTGGTCATATTGCGGTACAATTGGCAAAGCTAGGTGGTAATCATGTTATTGGTACTTGTAGTTCTGAGGCTAAAGCAAAGTTACTGAGAGAATTAGGGTGCGATCGCATTATCAACTATCGCACAGAAAACCTCAATCAAGTCCTCAAGCAAGAATACCCCAATGGGATTAATCTAATTTTTGAGTGTGTAGGCAAAGCTGTATTTGATACCTGCGTTGAAAACTTGGCAGTGCGGGGACGTTTAGTAGTGGTTGGTTTTATCTCCGAATACGCAAATAATGTAGAAGAAATTACCCAACCACGCATTTATCAGCAGCTATTTTGGAAAGCAGTTTCTGTGAGAGGCTTTCTCATGCCTCATTATAAAGAATATATGGCAGAGGCACGCGATCGCCTTTTAAACCTGTTCTACACAAACAAACTCAAAGTCGCCGTTGACCCAACACAGTTTCAAGGCATAGGATCAATACCTGATGCTGTAGAATATCTCCTCAGTGGTCAGAATTGTGGCAAAGTAATTGTGAAGTTTTAAATAATACGGTATTAGCTTATATCCAGTCGGGGGTGAGAATGACACAAGATTCAGAAAATACTTTAAAAGTTGCTCGGCAGGCATTTGAGAATCTGACGCATGGTATGGCAACAGGAGAGTGGGAACCTTTGTTAGATATGCTCACAGAAGATTTTACCCTTTGGTTTCCAATGGGAAAATTCCACGGTTTGAATGTCGGAAAAGAGCGAGCTAGAGAATTTTTCGAGTATGTTTTTGAATCCTTTAGTCCTGGTTTGAACCTGACTGGTCTAGACCGTGTTACTAGCAATGAAACGACAGTTGTTTTTGAGTTTCGGGATGAAGGGCTTTTGTTCGGACAGCTTTACAAAAATCGAGTAGCAGTTTCTTTTGATGTGCGTGGAGACAAAATTTGTGGCTATAGGGAATACTTTGGCAGTGATGGAAAATCATATTAAATAATTCCTAACTCGTAATTACAAATTACGAATTACGAATTATTTAATTTCTCTCAGGGTTGAGTTTGTTGATTTCTTTGCATTTAGCCTCTGCGGCTTGATATGCTGCTAAATAGTCTTGACCACCTAACATGACATCACCGTAATATTCATAAGGTGGATCACCATAGATTGGCAATGGATCATCCTCTGGATAATCTTCTTTGGATTCTTCAATGATAGCTTTCAGTTTTTTAAGGGTCAGCGTTTGTGCTGCAAAATACCAGAGGTCTTGAGGATTCTTGTTTAGATGCGGTAATGTGGGATCGACAATGCGGACATTAGAGGCGTCGCCTATCTCAATCCAACCGTGTTCAATCGGTCTGTATGGTTTCCCTGCAAAAGTTAAAAATCCCTGAATATATCTTGCTCCCTCAGTAGATAATGCTGCTTTGTAAGCATTATCAAACGGAGTACTAGCTCTGCTGTTTATCTGTTCAGCAATTTTGATTGACAGCGTTTCATCCAATAGTTTGTTCATCAATAGCAAGGATTAGAGCAGCCATGAAAATATACTATCATTGCTGCTTACCGTCTTGCTTGAGGAAACTTTGATTTTATATTTATCTATAAAATTACGGCTTTTTCGGGGGAGCAAGTTTTATCGCAGTCATCTTTAGACGATAGGGACTTCCCCAACAAACCTGGCCAGAAGGCATGTTAGTAAAAACAGTACTACGATCGCCAAAATGGGACTTTAGAATTCTACCCTTTTTATTAGGAGGGATCAGGTTTTCAGGCTTGAGTGGGTAAGTCTTAATTAAATTTAGCAATGCCAGATAGCTGTTAAAGTCTGCAAACAGAATTAACAGCTATGCTTTGACAGGCTGCTAGGTCAATTTATAACCTAATTGCAAGGAGAAGGACCTAAAACACTATTTACGCAAGTATTCACAACACCTATAGACACAGTTTTAATGGAAGCGGGAAGAGGAGCATATCCGAGAGACGCAACGAAAGTATCCCCAATTGATCCCGAAGCCAAGGTGAGCAAGCTTTTGATACTATTTGTTATGGTAGCATCTGAATATATGTCATAAAACAGGAAATAAGTTGCTGTAGAAATAGGATAAGCATTTGGACGGGTTGGATCGTTCAAATTATCGATTCTAATCAGCCTGTTAGTGGGATTAGTACCATATTTGACGACAGTTCCACCTAGAAGAGCATCTGTAATTGCGTCTGTTGAGGGAGCAGTGTAATTACCTGTCTTGTTACGTAAGAGTGCGGCTGGTAGATTTCTAGCTAAACGGGTAGCACTATCCACATAACCAATTGCACCCTTAGTACTTGCGATCGCAGTGGCTACACCACTACCACCAGTAGCGCCAATGAAAGTGGTTGGCCAATTAACAGTTGTACCCACTCCTCTATTCCATACATAAGCTGCTGGAAGACCTGGAGTCGCAGCAGGCTTACATGCAGTATTAAGATGACTGCTTAAAACAAAAGTGCTACCACTTGAGTCACTACGACGTACAACTTTAATGGGTACATTGCCTGCTATTTGGCCGCCGTTATCTGCACTAATGCTCTTATCGTCCCAATTTTTGATGCTACCGTTCAAAATACCACAGTAACTAGCTCGTGAAAGCTTAATTCCACCTGTTGGTACAGTAAGACCATTAGCGTTATAAGCTAATGTGATTCCGACACCTACTACAGGCACTTGGACGTAACCACGACCGCCAGTAACTGTTTCTGTTCCTGCTACGGGGTCGTCACTAGCTGCAAAAGTGATTGGGCCAGGAGTACCAGCTGGTGGGGTTTGAGTGAAAAAAGCTGTTAACCCTGCGCCACTACCAACTGGAGAATATGTGAGCGTGATGCTCGGAGCGACTGTTTTTAGACCTGTAAACAAAGCATTTACAGTGCTTGCACCTACACCATTACCTATGGTCTGAGCTAAAGATTTCTGAGTAGCGGATTGGCCTACTACTAAACCAATTGTGATGGCAAGTACAGAAATTGAATTTGTCAAATTATTCAGGCGAACGGGAGATAAACTCATTTCTTGCTCCTTAAAATTAATTTCTGGTTCAACACCATATCCAATCCAAATTAAGTCTCAAGCTGATGATTATAAATAACCTTCGTTAAGCTGAAAAAACTGGCATGAATAAAGGTTATTGATCCAATCAAAAGTTTGCATAGAACGCTGAACAATGTAGAGTTAAAGCAAATTCAAGGCAAAAATTTAAATATGTAAGAAGGTGTTAAGAGCCGTAAAGAGTCATGGTAATTCTCTGCTTATTAAAACTTCTAAAACTCTCAAAACATTCTCAATATATAAACTGCCCTACAAATGCCAATATTAGCATCACTTGTTATAACAGGGAACTACAGTATTCTGGGTAAGAAATTTAAAACTGCAATTCTACCTACGCTCTACAGTTCATCATAAAATTAAACAAGTGTGAGTTAGATTACTATTAAATTTTGGTTATGAATTAATTAAATTTTTCTAGAGTTATTTCAATTTATAAATAAGCATTTCTTTTGTCTTAACAAATTAATTATTGATTAATACTTAGGACAGTTTTTTCCTCAAAGGATAAAAAGTCGGCGTTGCTGATTCCATGTATGAAAATGATAATGATTTTGCACAATACCAAAATCCTTGTAGAGACGTAGCACTGCTACGTCTCTACATCCTGATTCATACTTTAATTCAGCAACGCCAAAAAGCCACTTATTGTTGTAGGCTCCTCAAAAAAATCATACTGCCAGATAAGCTATGAATATGGTAGAAACGATACTTACTTAAACCAGTATTCATTAATAAAAAATATATTTAGTAAAATTTCCAGCCAAGCGCGGAACTTTCTGTACGATTGCTCATTTACCCCCGCAACGCACTCAAATCAAGAGTTTATGGGGGGATCAAGTTTTATCCGAACCGTCTTGGGATGACAGGGGCTTCCCCAACAAACCTGGCCAGAAGGCATATTAGTAAAAACACTACTACGAGCGCCAATCACAGCATTAGCGCCGATTTGCACTCCCGGCCCAACGAAACAATCTGCTGCTACCCATGCACCATTGTCAATATTGATACTCGCTGTTTTCAACCCAAAGGCAGGGTCTTGGATATCATGACTACCAGTACATAAGTAACTTTTTTGGGAAATTACGCAGTGTTCACCGATGCTAATCTGATCGAGGCTATATAAAACTACGTTATCTCCAATCCAACTGTGATTGCCAATGGTAACTTTCCAAGGATAAGTGAAGCGGGCGGTGGGTCGAATTAATACGCCTTTACCGATACGAGCGCCAAATAGTCGTAGCAAAGCACAACGGAAAATATTTAACGGTTGAGGAGTCAGGGGAAAGGCGATCGCTTGTACAAGCCACCATAACAAAATATACCAAGCTGGACGGCCTCGATCAAACCAGGATTGGTCGTATTTGCGTAAATCTACAAAAGGTTGGTCATTACTCATTTATTTAGGAGTTAGGAGTTAGGAGTAAGGAGTATAAACACGATTAATCGCGTCTGTACAGCAGTTAGGAGTCAATAGTCAATAGCTTTCCTTCCGCTCCTGTGCTCCCCTGCTTTCCTGCTTCTTCTTTCGGGGTAGTTGCAGTATTTAAGTGACCACCACAATTGCGTAATTCGTAGAGTTTAACGCCAATTTGATATTCATATTGACTCAGCAAGCGTGCATAAATATATCCGGCTTTGCCATCCAAAAAACCGCGTTGAATAAAATAAAATAAAACAAACCGTAAAATAGGTTTAAATGGCAGGTGTACCCATACTTTTTTCAAAAAGCGCTTGCGTTGCACTGCATCACCAAATAAATTCGCACCGATAGTGCCGCTATCATCTTTACCTGTAAGAATATTAAAATAAACGCTGGCTTCCCAGTTGGAATAGCGGTTGTGTCGTTCTAACCAGTGATAAAGATCGCGGAAGTCCTCGTGGAGCATATCATTTTTGAGATACCCAACTTTGCCCTGCAAAATCACATGTTCGTGAACTTCGTTATCGCCAGTATTAGGAATATCTTCTGTATGTAGGTTTTCGTAGCGACCTTTTTTATGTTGAAATAAACGTAGATTCCAATCGGGATATTTCCCGCCATAACGAATCCATTTTCCTAAGAAAAATACGCGACGATTGAGATAATAACCAGCATATTGGTTATTTTGAATTGCTTGAGCAATTTCTTCCCAAAGTTCTGAAGGAATGCGTTCATCGCAATCTACAATTAGCACCCATTCGTTACGAAAAGGTAGATTATCTAAAGACCAATTTTTCTTTTTGGGCCAGCGTCCATTGAAGTTAAATTGTACGACATTTACACCGTGACTGTTAGCAATTTCAATGCTTTTATCAGTACTTTGAGAATCTACTACAAATATTTCATCTGCTCTGCTAAGGCTAGCAAGGCAAGCTGGCAAATTTGCTTGTTCGTTTTTTGCCGGAATTAATACAGAAACTGGTATTTTAGATGACATATATTTAAGAGTTAGGAGTTAAAATGGGCTTGAATATGATTGCGGATTGTATTTTGAAGAGAAAAGTCTTCTGAACTTTTCTTTATTTATTATTTGATCTGGATAAAAGACCTTGAATAGCTGCATTTAAATAACCAATCTGACCATAAGCATATACAAGTTTATCAAACCGTTCTGCTGGATCATAAAAATATTGCAATGCCTTATACAAGCCACGCACAAACCGTTCGGTACCTCTCTGTAATTGAGTAATTCCAGCTTTTCCAGCGAGTTCTTCTCGATAACATTCACTAATACCTTGCCACCAGCCACGGTTTAAAAACCAGGAGCGTTGGAGGCGTTCTGGAGCAACATTATGAGCAACCAGCGCTTCGGGAAGATAAGCGACTTGCCAATTACGTTGTAGGGCAAATTCGGTCATTTGCAGTTCTTCATTTGATAGTAGATTTTTTCCTACTCGACCGAGATGAGGATCAAAACCGCCAATTTCTTCTAGAAAACTGCGGCGGATGGAGTAATTTAAACCTCTGGGTGTTAAACCAGGTTGCTCAATGTAGATGATATTGTCACCCAAATCGTATGCACCGAGATTTGCAGCTAATCCTGGAGATAGCCACCGTGGTTGCTGAATTCCTAGAGGCCAGATGAGAGTGACTTTGCCACCTGCGATCGCTAGTTTAGAATTATTGTAATAGGCAAAATATAAAACTTGTAGCCAGCCCTTACTCGCAACAGCATCGTCATCCAGATAAGCAAGAATATCACCACTAGCTACTTTTGCACCTGTGTTCCGGGCAACAGATAAACCAATGGTGGGTTCAAATACATACTTCAGGCGCGGATTATGGGTTCTTTGTTCTACAACCTCACGAGTGCGATCGCTAGACCCATTATCAACTACTACAATTTCAAAGTCAGCAGCAAAATCTTGCGTTAAAAGACTATCAATTGCAGCTCCTAAATAGGTATCTCGATTGTGGGTACAGATAATGGCAGAGATTTGGGTGTTTGGCATAGATTTTATTTTGGATTTTAGATTTGGGACTTTCCTGCAGAACGCTACGTGTAGCTTGCTTCTTTGAAAAAGTACGGCTACGCTCAGTCCTTCTCTACGAGAGGCTGCAATACGGTTCGGTTAACGTGTTTATTCCTCGAAGATCCCCCAACCCCCCTTTTTAAGGCAGGCTTTTTTTCTAATTACCCCTTTTTAAGGGGGTCGCCACAGGCGGGGGGATCTTATCCGAACCGTATTGCCAGACGCTGCGCCCTAAGCGTAGCTATGCCGCAGGCTTTACGACTTCGCTCAGGAACCATCGAACGATTTTAGATTAAAATCTTAAATCCAAGGCACACCTGCTGAGAGTTAATCTAAACTAAAAATTACCGACCCACCAACCGAGTTTCTTCGGAAATAATCTTTAAAACTTTACCTTTGTTGAATATGACTGTGTAAAACTACAAGTGTTTGGGCTAATTGACTCAGGCGGGTTTCCAAAGATTGCTTGCGCCCTAACAGTTGACGTAACTTTTGGTAACGCGCGATCGCCATGCTAACATTGGGAATCTGATCTGCCGGACATGGGCGCGACCAGACTTTACCAGTATCGTCTATACCACAGAGGCGGTAGCCAGTAATAGATGATTGATAAGATACTTTCCCACCAGTGGCACAAATTTCTTCTACGTAGTTCATCAGGCGGTCAACTTCTGCATGGCGCAGTGTTGCAGTTCCTCCTGCTTCTGGTTCCTTGGGATTGGATTCTAACCAGCCATTGACAATTGGTCCTTCTAAGTAAATATCCTGAATTTGCTTCACAATATTTTGCAGTTCTATTTGCCAACCAGCGACAGTTTCCTGAATTTCTTGCAATAGATTCATCGCCAATCCTGGGTTTGCTCCGTGGCGATGGCTACTAAAGCTCGGAGTTTTCAACTTGGGTAGACTGGGTGTTTTGCTACCATTCTCTTCTGCTTGAAAGGTCTGCACAGAGTCATGGTGAGGAAAGAAATTTTGTTCATAAGGATAATCACTCTCAGTATCTACACCTAAGTCAACTGTTTTTTCTTCCTGAGAGGATGGAGTTTGTGTACTTTCTGTGGGTTCGTTGGCTCCGACACTAATTCTAAAGGAAAAAGGCCGTTTTGTCGTTGAATCACCAGCTTCAGTGGCAGAGGCAGTGCCACGATTCCCTAAATCATGTAGAGTTGCTTCTATGCGTTTTAAGCCTGCGTTCATAAAGACATCCTAAAGTTTACTGTTCCCAATGGTGTTAAATAATTAAGAATGGGGTTGTTGGGATTTTTGGCTTTTGCCAATTGTGACATCAATGATGCTGGTGCTAATTTTATCTCTTAAAAGTTATTTGAAACTAAAAATTTTGCCGATAAAGTAAAAAACTGCGGTGAGAAATTGCAACATTAGGCATATTGTTAAAATACTCAGGAAACAACTTTGGGTAAAATCATTTTAGTAACAGGGCCAGCACGATCTGGTAAAAGTGAATGGGCGGAAACTCTGGCCATCCAGTCAAAAAAAGCAGTTGTTTACGTAGCAACAGCCACCGATAACCCAAATGACCAAGAATGGCATCAACGTATTTTAGAACACCAACAACGTCGCCCCCAAGACTGGGTGACTTTATCTGTACCTGTGGAACTCTCTGCTACCCTCGCCGATGCCAAACCTTATACCTGTCTTTTAGTTGATTCTTTAGGAACTTGGGTTGCTAATCTTTTAGAAGAGGACAAATCTAGCTGGGAAAACATTGTTAGAGAGTTATTAGAGACGGTGGATCTGGTTGCTGCTGATATGCTGTTTGTAGCAGAAGAGGTGGGTTGGGGTGTGATACCAGCTTATCCTCTTGGGAGGACGTTTTGCGATCGCCTCGGTTCTTTGGTGCGCCAGCTAGGTGTACTCAGCGATACTGTTTATTTAGTTACTGGTGGTCATGTTCTCAATCTCAGCATCCTTGGTTACCCATTGCCAAATAGAGGAGAACCAGAAGTGAGAAGTCAAGATTCTTAATTGATTTAAATTAATCGAAAATCTAAAATTTAAAATCTAAAATTGTAATATGGCAACCAAACAAGAAGTTAGAGGATACCTTGCCTACTGGTTTCAGTTAGGTAAGAAAGTGATTACGAGCAACGGTAAGGCAAGCTTTTTGCCGCAATCGGTGCTAAATGGCGATCACTATAGTAAAGAATTTGAAGAGTGCTGGCAAAAAATTCTCTCACCAGAATCTGGTGATTGTTACCTAGAGGGTACACATGAAACCATTGGTGAACTGTTGACCCCAGCCTGGGAGATGCTACCTTGCAGCCGTTGCAGTATGCCTGTAGCAGTGCGAAACGTTGGGATGCCGGCGTTGTTATGCCCTTGCAATGATTTACCTAGCTGGCCTAATACCGAATTACCAGCACCGCGAGAGCCAATTAAGACTCAAGATCAACTTAAAATAATTCGCGATCGCTTGTAAACAACATTGCTTGAAGAAGAATTCAGGATTCTCCATTCATGAGCAAATGAAGTATATCAGAGCAAGCTCTCGAAAAAGGGGGAGAGAGTTGGGTTGAGCCAAAAGCCTTAAATTGTGTAGGTTGGGTTAAGGGACGTAGCAAGATCCGTAGGGTAACTCAATATTTCCGAGGCTTTGTTCGGTTGCACTTTGCTTAACCCAACCTAAAATTTTTCACAAAGTTAAGCATATTGAACTATAGCCTTTTCTCAGTCGTTTAAAGACAACTTTCGCTATTAGACTCAGAATTGATTCTGAGCGGTCTAAATGAGATGAAATAGCTCTCCTATAAACTGCTAACTAACTTATTAATTGAGATATTACGTTGGCGCAAATTAGGAGATTTAACCAATTTCCAGACCGAATAATATTGATCACTATAAACAATATCTGTCTTTAAGTTATACTTTTTTTCAATTGTTTCGCGCCAAGGGTCTGAAGGATTAAATAAAAATACATTAGCAAACCCATCAGGGATTATGGGAATTTTTTGGTTGTTCACCAATAAAAATCGCACTTTTGTTTCTAAAAGATAGCTTAGAGAAAAAATATTTCCATAATTATTGCCCAAAGCATCACTAACCAAAAGTGGACTACTAGTCTGATTAATGATTCGGGCAACTTGTGGATTGCCATAACTCACACCCTTATTCCACCAAGTTTCTGCTTGGGAACTCACCTTACAAGAAATCAGTCCACAAACAATCACCAATGTCATGATTATCTGCCAAATGCTCCGGCGTGACACGCTTTCATTATATATTTGTGTAGCTAATAGGTAAGCAACAGTTACTTGGATTCCTAAATAAGATGGCATGAAATATGGTTCGGTAGATAATTGTATGCCACCAGCACTTGACAGTATTAAGGGTAGTGCTGGCACTACAATGAATGTGATGAGAAAAAACCAGACTTTATAGTTAGTTGTTAGACAAAGAAAACAAATTGAATATCCGATAATAATTAAAAGTATTGGTGTAATTAAAGAGTTCAGAGGATTAGCTGGGCTAAGGTCTATATCAAAAAAAATCCGGCTTAACTGCATCTGTAAAAATGGAAATATAGGCATCAAAAATGACTGATTTTTTGTTTTATCTGCTGAAAGCAAAAATTGAAAAAAGTCACCTATCACAATTGTTATCCAAGGCATGAAGGCTAAAAAACCTACCAGTGATACTAACAGATAAGTTCTGACAGTTTCAGTAAACTTAAATTTGGCAGCGCTCGTTACATAAATTACGTGAGCAAGTGCTACAAATGCACTCCAAATACATGTATAAAGGCTGATAGCTAAAGTTACTGCATAAATACTCCAGATAGCGAATAAATCGGGCTGTTTTTGTTCGTTTGCTAGCTCATCTTTATCTTGTGATTCTAGCCGCATTGCTCGTAACAGAGATGCACTGGATAGTAAGATGGTGACTAACCAGAGAATATATTCTTGTGCTTCTTGGGCATAAACTAGTTGAATTGGAGAAATTGCCATGAGTGCGATCGCTACACCAGGAACCGATAATGGTACATTAAATAATTCTCGGCATAGCCAATAAACACAAGGAAAAACCAGCAAACTGATGTAGGAAGATAAACTTCTAATCGCCGTCACCGAATTACCAAAAATTTCCATCCACAATCTGGCTATTATGTAATAAAGCGGTGGATGGTACGGATCTTCTTTTGCCAGAGTCATAATTGTGTCATTTAAGCTTTTTTGTTGATTTGCACCTTGAAAGTGGGCAAAGCTTTCTCCAGTAATGACACTATTATTAAAAATTTGTTGTTTTACTTCAGTTATTCTGTAACCAGAAATCCGCAATGAGGTATAAGTTTCATCATACCAGTAAACTTTACCGTCAAGGTTAAAAAAGCGAAACAATATACCCATCGCCAATAAGAAAATAATTAAAAATCGCAACCAACTCGGAGCAAATTTGAGATGGCGCATAAGTAATTTTTCCCAATAATTTGTCTAAAATAATCCAGTCAGGTAGGCGTACTGGATGAAGTGCCACAGCTACGCCCGTTGTAGACATCGCTAGTTATCATATCTGAACCTGCTCATCAGACATCGCCAACGTACTTTGAGTGAGAGTCATCTGATTTGAAATATTGACAATAAATATCTCTCCTCTATTAACTCTGAAAACAATAGCACAAGGTTGTATCCAATACGGCAAAACTGACCTTCGTTTTACAGCCAAGATGTAGATGAGAAGTAAAATACCATAAATATTGCTATTCTTACAGCCCATGTGGTGCGCTAGCAATAGCACAATAGACTAGCTTTGTTCCTGTAGTTGCGACTGAGTGTCGTTAAGACAAAAGAGAATTTTTACAATATTTGCTAACGCCATCTAGAAAAGTCTTTGGTATCAGATATAGTTAAAAAATCAATAGTCTTAAAGTGTCGGTCAATAGCTGGAATACTACATATTTTAGACCCAATATTTAAATATGCTTGCAAAATTTTAGGTATTTCAACGTTGGATGAATCTGGACATCTATGAGGCATTTTTAAACAAAATTGTGAATTTGGATAAACCAAAATACTTGGATGCATTAAGCCATTCTGCTGAAAATAATCATAAGTGCAAGTAGCTTTTAAAGGACATTGTGTTAGTAATGATGCACACCCAAAGAAATATTGATTTTTACTCCAGATGAGATAATTTGCTAGCCCTTTCCATAATAGTAAAAGTGCCTGAATATTGCGGTATTCTTTAGCTATACATGCACGTCCAACTTCAACTGATGCCTGAAGTACAGAATTGGGAATCGCATTAAGATTAAATATATCGGCAGCATCAAAGCCTAATCTTTGAGAAGCCATTGCATAGGTTTGCATCCGATAAGTTCCAATGGTTTTACCCGTTTGTTTGGAGATCATGATTAAATGATGGCAAACCATATCAAACTTATCTATATCCATCTGGGTAAAGTTAGAAGCAGAATATCCCAAGCCTAGTTCAAGATTAAAAACTTCAAAGCGCAACCGAAAAATTGATTCTAATTCTTCTTTAGTTGACGCTAGCCGTAGGGTATATTTTTCAGTTTGAAGGACGGGAAAATCTTCAAGAGTGAGAGGAGGATTCAGTGGGTAATTGATGTTGCGTCCAGAAACTTCCATCTATCTTCCTATTTAGATTTGCGAAAATATTCTACTAAAATTTAGACACTATACAAATAGCCCACATTATGCATTAATGTGTCAAAAGGTGATTGAGACGGTTTTTGATAAAAGAGCCTCTAGAGAGCTTTTTTACTCTCTTGGATTAGAGGTAGAGTGCTTTTATTATGGACATTAATTCCTAAAAAATCTGGCAATAAGATACAAAATTTTCCTTTGATATACGCTATAAATGTAAACCAATTAAAATAATCAAAATCAGGGCAGATGCATCTAAATTAGTCCTGACCAAAACCAAGGTTAAGAACCAGCGAAAGAACCAGCATTTATTATTCAATTCATCTTCAGAAGCTCAAAGCGATCGCATGATTGCTGATGGAGACACTACATGATATGCTCAACACGAATCTAAAGCAAAGGAGTAATACGTTAAGTAGCTTCTTTAAACGTAACTACTCCATAGACTTCAAAATCAACAATATCATTCCAATTAGCAATCCACTGTTCAATCAATGTTGGATTATCCGTTTCCATTAGCTGGTAACAACGATGCATTTTTTCATCGACCCAGCTTGAAACATAGATCAGTCCTTCAAGCGCGAGACGACCTTGATCTCGAAACCTGCTATATACGGGCAGAGGATCTTCATTTTTAAAGTGTGCAACAATCATGTAAAGCATATCAGCCTTGAATTATGTAAATTGAATCTCTCTCTAATTCATCCTCTACTGCCCTTGAGAAAGCCCCCGGATAAATCCAGGGGCTTAGATAATTTTAATTGCGACCCTACGCGATCGCAATCTGCGGTAAATGCACTCTAAAAGACTTAATTAATTACGGTGATTATTGCTGTAGTGAACCCTTGTACCAGCCCAAAGCAACTTCTCCCGCAGCGTTTGATAGTAAGAATTGTTCTCGCGCAAAATAATAAATTTAGCCCGACAATCTGCCATCCGCACATCAACGCGGTTTCCCGGCCAAATTGAAGTCCCCAAAACTCCATCTGTCCACAGCTTGGTACTCAAATCATAATCTCCCAAAGGCCAAATACTCACTACAGAACCAGGGGGTAATACCAGGGGGCGACTAGAAAGGCTCATTGCACAAATAGGAGTGATGGTAATTGCTTCCATACCATCATGCATAATTGGGCCATTGGCAGAAACGGTATAACCAGTAGAACCTGTAGGAGTAGCAATGATTAACCCGTCCCCAACGTACTGATCGACTACTTCACCGTCAATTTCCATTTCCAGAATTGAAGTGATCATCCGGTCAGCAGATGCGGGTTTGACACAAAACTCATTCAAAGCCAGATAATGGTCACTAACTGGTTCTAAATTAGATCCATGACCCTCATACACAGCAGCTTGTAACATCATCCGTCGTTGGATAGCATAGCGATCCTCAAACAGCCGATCCCAAACTTTCTCAGTATCCTGAAACTCTTCCACTGACTCAGTTAAAAACCCCAGATGACCTCCCACATTCACTCCCAGAATAGGGATACCAGCTGGGGCTAAATGCCTGGCACCAGTTAAAACAGTACCATCGCCACCGAGTACCAAGGCGAGATCGATTGGTTGAGCCGCCGAAGCCAAAAAGACAGGATAGGGGTTGTCTTTCGGGCCGCTTGGCCCCATCAACACATGGCACTCGCGACTTTCTAGTTGTTTAGCACAGAGTTCTGCCCATTGTTTACTCCGGGCATCTCGCGCTTTATAAGCAATGATTACCTGCTTTAGTTGCACGCACAATTACCATTTCAGGAGATTAAACTGCTCCATATCGACGGTATCGCGGTTGCGATAAATGGCAAGCACGATCGCTAAACCCACCGCCGCCTCGGCTGCGGCCACGGTAATCACAAATACTGTGAAAACCTGACCCTTAATTAATGTTGAGTCGAGGAAGTTGGAAAATGCCATTAAATTCAGATTAACAGCATTGAGCAGTAACTCAATTGACATCAGCACTCGCACAGCATTGCGGCTGGTAATTAAACCATAGATGCCGATGCAGAATAAAGCTGCTGCTAGTAATAAAAAGTACTGGAGTTGCATGAATTTGGGTATCCCTCCTGAAAAAATCGGCTGTATATTTGCGACTCTGGTCACAAATATTACTCTTTTGTTTCGCTGGTTGTTGATACTAGTTCTCTGGGGCGTTCTTGCAAAGTCAAAACAGTTTGCCCCAGTTTGGATGGTGTCAATAGGTCTGGCAAATACTCGCGGCGTGCCAAAATAATTGCTCCTACCATTGCTATCAACAGCAAAATGGAAGCCAGTTCAAAAGGCAGTAAAAAGTCAGTGAAGAAATGTTCTCCAATTAAAACTATAGAACTTTTACCACCCGCCACAGGAGCAGTTGAGTAAGCCCAAGGAGTAGCCAGCACCATCGTACTTAAAAGACCGAACAATCCGACACTGACTATACCCGTTAGTACTTTCCGCACCCAAGAGTTAGGAAATGCTACAAAATTCTGCCGCTTGTTCACCAACATAATGGCAAACAAAATCAACACGTTAACCGCCCCAACGTAAATTAGTATTTGTGCAGCTGCAACAAAATCAGCATTTAGCAACAGGTAGATTCCCGCTATGCTAATGAACACACCCCCCAGCAAAAAGGCAGAATAGACGATGTTGGAGAACAGCACCACACCAATGGCCGCCCCAATCATCATCATGCCTAGTATGCCAAGTGATACAAACTGTACTCCTTCGGCTAGATTCACTGTTTTTTGTCCTTAGTCAATCAATTTTGGATTTTGGATTTTAGACTTCGACTTCGCTCAGTCGAACGATTTTAGATTTTTGTTTGAATCCAAAATCACAAATCACAAATTTGTATGGTCATTGGTCACTTGTACTGAGCGTAGTCGAAGTATTGATCAGTGGTCATTAGTCATTGGTCAAATAAAAAGGACAAAGGACAAATGACAATGGACAAATGACATTATTTTTCTGTTTGTTCTACCAGGTCATCTGGACGCGCACCAGCACGCGGTGCATCTGCGGGCAGTCCATGTGGTTCGAGGACGCCTTTGGGTAGGTAAACAAGTTCGCGCAGTGGTGTAACCATTGGGTCATTTGTTACCTTGTAGGGCAGACGACCTAACGCTACGTTGTCATAGTTCAATTCATGGCGATCATAAGTGGAAAGCTCATACTCTTCTGTCATAGATAGACAGTTAGTAGGGCAAAATTCCACACAATTACCACAAAAGATACAAACTCCAAAGTCAATACTGTAGTGGTTGAGTTTTTTCTTTTTGCTAGCTTTGTCGAATTCCCAATCTACTACAGGCAGATTAATCGGACAAACGCGAACACAGACTTCGCAGGCGATACACTTATCAAATTCAAAGTGAATTCTACCGCGAAACCGTTCACCAGGAATCAGTTTTTCGTAAGGGTACTGTACGGTAATTGGACGCCGCCGCATGTGGTCGAAGGTGACAGAAAGCCCCTGACCAATGTAACGTGCAGCTTGTACTGTTTCTTTGGCGTAATCACCAACTTGTTTCAGGAACTTTAGCATTGTATTTCACTCTCTCTTTTGGATTTTGGATTTTGGATTTTAGATTTGAGATTTAATCCAAAATCTAAAATCTAAAATCTAAAATTGATTTAGCCGCCGAAGGCGAAGGGAAAGGCTAGTTTCAAGGCGGCAGTTAATAGAAGATTAACCAAGCCAACTGGCAATAAAAACTTCCATCCTAAATCTAACAGTTGGTCAATCCGTACCCGTGGCACTGTCCAGCGCAACAGGATGGCAACAAATACTAGTAAATAGGCTTTGAACACGGTCATTGTGATACCCAAAGCAGCAGTTATTATCTGCAACACGGGATTTAGTTCACTGACTCCCAGCCAAGCAGCGATGAGGTTGAGGGGAATGGGAAAGTCCCAACCGCCCAGGTAGAGAATTGCTACTAGTAGGGAAGAAAGGATCAAGTTAACGTAAGAACCCAGGTAGAAAAGACCGAATTTCATACCTGAGTATTCAGTCTGATAGCCTGCGACGATTTCTTCTTCCGCTTCGGGTAAGTCAAAGGGTAATCGTTCGCATTCAGCTAAAGCGGCTATCCAAAAGATCACAAAACCGATTGGTTGTCGCCAAATGTTCCAGCCCAGAATGCCGTAGCCAGACTGTTGATTGACAATATCAACGGTGTCGAGGCTGTTAGACATCATAGCGATCGCTAACACCGCCAGCGCCAAAGGAATTTCATAACTAATAGATTGCGCTGCTGCCCGCAACCCCCCTAAGAGGGAGTATTTATTATTAGATGCGTAGCCAGCCATTAATAAACCAATGGGTTGAATGCTTGACAAGGCAATCCACAAGAATACGCCCATGCCGACATTGCTAATTACGATGTTCTGCCCAAAGGGGACGATCAGGAATGACAGAAACACCGGAATCACAACAATAATTGGCCCAAGGGTAAACAGCCAAGGGTCAGATTTGGCTGGTACTACGTCTTCTTTAAATACCAATTTCAAACCATCCGCTACAGGTACCAGTAACCCAAAAGGCCCCTGGTATTCTGGGCCAATTCGCTGCTGTGCGGCGGCGGAAATTTTTCGCTCTAGCCAAGTAGCAACTAATACCCCCACTGTTGCCCCAATCAGCATCAGTATCATTGGCAGTGGCATCCAAATCGCTTTGGCTGTTCCTGCTGGTATACCTAAATCCCGGAGGGATTCAATAAAAGTTCCTTGGAGGTCAATTCCTGAGTTCATGTTTCCACTCTTTAAGACATTGAGTCATAGTGAATTACAACTATTAGTTGAATGAATACCTGTAAATTCACGCGTTTTTAATTTTTGCCCAGATGACGCTTGATTGAAGATTTGTTGCTAATTCCCATGCCTAGTATATCCTTGGATGGTTTTAGCCCTCTGAAGCGAAATGAGAACTTCTACTTATGGTTGGCATTGAGATTAGCTATTGAGGGGATGCGGGGATGAGCAAGCAGGGAAAGCAGGGGGACAAAGAATAACTACCCAATCCCCAATCCCCAATCCCCAATCTTAATTCCCATTTACCGTTGGTCAATGGGGGTATAAGTAACTTCGTGCAGACCGTTGTAAACTTGAGTAGGACGAAAAATTCGGTTTTCTGCTAGTTGTTCTTTCCAGTGGGCTAACCAACCGGCAACGCGAGCGATCGCAAATATTGGCGTAAACAAGTCTGTGGGAATTCCCATCTTTCTATACACCAAACCTGAATAAAAGTCAATATTAGGATAAATCCCTTTGCTACCGAGTTTTTCTCCTACCACTTGTTCCATTTCTAGGGCAATATCATAGAATTTGTCATGCCCAAACTTTTCAAACAGCTGTTCTGCTAGTCCTTGTAAGATTATGGCTCGTGGGTCTTTGACTTTATACACGCGATGTCCAAAGCCCATAATCTTAGATTTAGTTTCCAGACAATGCTCTATGTAGGGACGGACATTTTCCACTGAACCAATTTTTTCCAACATCTGAATTACTTCTTCATTGGCTCCACCATGCAGGGGCCCTCCCAAAGTTCCCACAGCACTAGCAACCACAGCGTAAGGATCGGTCAAGGTGGAAGCTGTCACCCTGGCACTGAAAGTGGAAGCATTCATTGTATGCTCAACTTGAAGTATCAAGCAGATATCAAAAATCCGCGCCATCAAAGGATCGGGTTCTTGCTCATTGAGCATGTATAGAAAGTTGGCGGAATAATCTAAATCATCACGAGGACGTACCGGATCATTACCTTTTCGCATTAGTTGGAACGCTGCTACCATTGTGGGAATGGTTGCTATCAGGCGCACCACCGAATCTCGAATATAGCCAGGATTATGTAAATCCCGGAGCGAATAAAACAAGCCTAAAGCAGCAGCAGAGGCTTGCAGCGCATCCATTGGGTGACCGCTTTCTGGAAAGCATTTCATCATGTCCCGAATGCGGTACTTTATTCGCCTGTGGTAACGAACTTCATGCTCAAATGTTTTCAGTTCTTCCTTGCTTGGCAGTTCGCCCCAGATTAAGAGATAAGCAGTTTCCAAGAATGTACTTTTTTCTGCTAATTCTTCAATCCGAATGCCACGATATTCTAATATTCCCTTTTGCCCATCAACATAGCTGATACTTGATTGAGCGGCGGGAATGCCTTCTAAACCAGGCTTGTATTCGCACACCATCATGGCACCACCATTCGCTTTATGAAATATCTGATCAAGCTAACTTACCAGAAATTATTGTCGCTATAACAGTAGCCCTTCTAACAACAATTGGAAATGTTGAAAAACTGCTATAGCAGGTACTTGGGTGGTGTCAACCAAAACATCTGACTCCGACCCAGAGCAGAACCTGTTTCTGGTAGTTTTATCCCAATCATACCTGCTTTTTTCAAGACTAAACTTCCTTTGACTTCTCCCCATAGAAGAATTTCTGCCCAATTGGTCAAATCAGGTTCATGTCCAACCAATGCTAGTTGAGTATTTTGAGAATAATTTCTTGGCTCTAACCAGTCTTTTAGCCAACTAGAAATTTGACCATCGTGGGCGAGGTGGCTAGATTCCTCTAATTGGGAGCTTAGTTTTTCTGCTATAAAAATATCAGCCGTTTGGCGGGCCCGCACTAAGGGGCTGGTGAGAATTAAATCAAAGCTTAATCCCAATTTAACAAGTTTGTGGGCAACTTTTTCAGTTTTTTGCCTTCCTTCTTTAGTAAGGCTGCGCTCCTCATCCTTGATGTCTAATCCCTTGTCTTCAGCGATACCATGACGAATTAAATATAGTTCCATATTTTTATTAATATTATTAGCGTAGCGGGGTATAGCCCGTACTGAGTTAGGAGTTAAGTCTGGTGTGACTTCATCTATCCTAATGACTTCATCTATCCTAATCTTAATCATTATTACGTATTCATTGATCTGCCATCTGTCCTTTACAATAAGGTGTTAGACATTTTGAATATTATGGATATGGCAATAGATTTAAACCTTGAATAAATCTATAATCACGTTGGTTTTTTGTGATAAACGGGTAATTTCCCACTCACTATTGCTGTAGCTGCAATAAGACTATCAGGAATGACTAAACCATGACTGAGCCGATAAGACCGCAATAAATTAACTGCTATGTCAGACACAGCGTGGTCAATCTTAATGATGTAAAACTGGTTGAGGAAATTTTCTAGTGTTTGTAGCTCTGCTTTGTTAGCACAACCAACCATTAGTTCTATTTGTGTGATTATGCTAATTGCTATGCCAGAACTAGCTTTCAGATTTTGCAAACACTTTACTGCTTCGAGAACACCGCGACCTGCATCAATTAGAATATCAGTATCAACGATGGTTGAGTTAGTCATGTGACTTTGACCACTCATTTTCTCGAACACCACATAGCCAAGCAGTACTATCAGCTAAATCTTGGCGATCGCTCCACATCCCAATAAAGCTATCATTTATCAAGTCAATATCAGATGACTGAGAGGCTGGTTTAACTACTGCATATCTTTGTCGCAAAAAAGCAATAAAGTCGATTACTTGACGCTGTGCTTCGGCAAGAAGGGATAAAAACTCATTAAACAATTCTTGCTGTGTCATTTTTATACCTATCAGAAAAATAAACTCACTCAAATTAGCGTTGTCAAAAACTCATCTGGCAGCATTGCCGAAACTAAAGAAGCCACAAAATCGGGTGTGTTTGCCTCACAATTATTTCTAAACCTGCCGTAAGCGCCGCAGCACTCTTACCGCATCCTTAAAATCCTTAATTGGGCTATTCAAAGCTTGCCGAATAACTTCATCTATCACGCTGGCAACTTGAAGGTGCTGTAATAACTTTGCTAATAGTTCACGCGCTACTTCATTACCAACCTTACGCGCAAGATTTAGAAAATATTGGTTACTGCATGACCTGAAACATAACCTTGTACTTGATTCTGCATTACTATATTTAACGCTCGTGCGGAAGCTGCTTTAAATGGTTTACGTTGTGCCAAAATATCGAGCAACACATCGCTGTCGAACAACACCCGTTTCAACCGTATTTTTCCTCTAAATAATCCACATAATTGTCTGTCGGATTTTCTTCTCCTAGTTAGATTACACCTATTAAACTTTGAGTCCAGGAGTCAAGGTCGGTTAAAGGTTCTAAGGTTGGAGTGCCAGGAATAGGCGATAGGGTTTCTTGTTGAGCCACATCTTTTTCAATCTGTTTATCCCAGGCTGTTGCATTAGTTAGGAGTTATTTGCATCTCCTTGATATCTCTATTCCGACTGAATCGGATTGTCTCTAGGATTAACTAACCTCAGCAGTTTTTGCTTAATTTGAGCTTCAAATACTTCCCATTTCATTTTCGCATAAGCGGAATTTTCGTTGCTGCCAGATAAGAAGCCCATTGGAATTTCAAAGCCGCCTGCGCTTGTTCTTCCACCGCCAAAAAAGCGCCCTGCACTATCTTGTCCAAAGGCTTCTTTGATGAATTCATCGGGGTCAAGGGTAAGTTTACTGGTTCTTAGGGAACCAATGACTATTTCTAGTTCTTCGTCTTCATCGTGAACAATGCCGTAAACTACGGCGGTGTGAACGTTTTCTTCGGTGACGAGAAAATCAGCTGCTTGGGGGATGGCGTCACGGTCTTCGTAGCGTAAATAACCAACACCAGCGATGGAAAAGTTATTTTGGACGATGCGATTTTTTAGCGATCGCTCGATCACATCCATTACCCGCTTGGAACGATTCGCCTGTAAAATGGCGTTTAGCAGTTGAGCGTCATAAAATCGGCTTAAATATGCCGCTGCCATAAAATCTTCTTCTTGGGCTTGCATGAGCCGATCTGTATCTGATCGCAACCCATGCATCAAGGCAGTAGCACATTTGACGTGTTGATTTATGCTACTATCTAATGCCAATAATCCCGTTTGGAGATATTGAGTAAAAATTGTTGCTGTCGCTCTTACATAAGGACGGATGTCCTCAAACTCTGATTGCAGATCGCCTTGGATACTATGATGGTCGATGAGGACTACTAAGGGAATTCCAGCCTGCTGCATTGCTGACAGGAGTTGTGAAGTGGTTCCCTGGTTATCAATTAATACAAAACCTTGGTAACATGACAAATCCTTGGTTTTCAAGGTTTGCGGCGTCCAGCGTTGGATAGGTAAATTAGTCAGCCTTACCAAGGTAATATTTTCTTGATGGCTTAATGCGCCAGCATAAATGATTTCACATTTGATATCATATTGCTGGGCAATCAGCTGATAAGCCCAGGCACAGGAAAGGGCATCAGGATCGGGAAAATCTTGCAGAATTACCAGTTGGCGGTCGTGACGGTGTGCCAGAAGCGTTCTTTGCAGTTCTTCTGATTTTTGTTGTGCCAGAGAATTACTACGCTGATTAAGATATATAGCTCCTTCACCTACTGATGGCGGTAATGAGGGAGTTTTAAATGAAACTTCCACTGGCGCTTTTTCTATTTCAGGTTCCTCTGGGTTTGGCTCTGTGGTCGATGACAAACTCTCAAATTTACTAACGGGAGAATTCAAGTACATAGGGAACTTTTTTAAAGTGTGAGGCTCCTTTCATTCAGAAATACCATAATCAGCAATTCATTGAATTCAGCCACATTATTTTGATCTTCGCAAAAATATCAAAACATTGCACTATACATCTAAGTATATTTTTGTCAGTCACAGCAGCGCTCAACAATGGCCAATAATCAAGTAAATTCCACTCTTAGGCCTATAGGTGCTGGAAACAAGAAAGTTTAGTATATAGGGCTTTATCTGACAGCATAAATCTGGTTGAGGAGCTTTTTTGTCTTTCCTAAATTCAATTAGTGAAATTTTAATCTAACTTAGGGTATAATTTCTATTTTATACTTTACTTCGATATTTGAAACAGTCTTACGCTAAATACTCTCATAATTGTGACTATTGAGCAATTAAGAATTATTTTTATTGAATAATGCGTGTTTTTTATCCCCTTTGAAAATTCTAATAATTTAGAGCAAGCCTAGTTTTGCAAGGCGGAAGTCAAAAGTCACGCATTCAAAAGTCAAAAGTTTTATATATTAAGGCTTTTGCAAGTTTTAAAATGGTAGCTTGATTTATGCCGCCCTTTACTAGTACAAGAAGGTAGAAGCTAGGAGCAAGCCCCATACATAAATGTAGAGGCTTGAGCGTTGAGGCATTGCGCTTGTTTCCCAGACGCCCTCACATTCTTTACAACCAATATAGCCACCAATTTTTTAACAATTGATCACTAAAGCAACGCTGATATTTTTTCTTTCTCCTTTGCTCCTCTGCTTTTTTGCTCAAAGACCTATAACATACTTTTGCCACTCTGTATGCAGTCCACTTTTAAGATGTTTACTGACCTCGAAATAGAGGCTGCTATACGGTTGGCGAGGAGGATGACGTAAAGGCATGTGAGCTTCATGGGGAGTGCGACTACCTTTTTTAACATTGCAACGCACACAAGCGGTAACAATGTTTTCCCAGGTATCTCCCCCGCCGCGCGATCGCGGTATTACATGGTCTAGGGTCAACTCATCCCCTGTATAACCACAGTATTGACACGCATGACCGTCACGGTGCAATATATTTCGGCGAGTCAGAGGAATTTCTTTATAAGGAACACGCACGTAATGACGCAACCTGATCACGGTCGGTAACGGAAAATCCGAGTATAGGAATTTACCGTTGTGTTCCACGCGTTCTGCTTTCCCCTTAATTAAGAGAACTACAGCGCGACGCCAACTCGTTATATTGAGAGGTTCGTAAGAGGCGTTTAAGACTAAAACCTTCCCCATTTATCTGCGCTCAGGGTATTAGCTTTACATAAATGTTAACACAAATACATCCTGCTAGGGAAAAGAGAATAAATTATACTTTTGGAATAATTTCGCCTTGTGAACTTTTACTCAAATCTAATCTTCCAGCCTCCTTCTAAGCAGATTTAGCCATGATCTTGTATAAGCTCTCGGATAAAAGTTAAACTTCCTGATTAAATTGATATGGCTTTGAGGAACGCGAGTTGATATAGCGCTTCGGTGTTGAGTTCAATACAGACCTAACCCCCAGCCTCTTAAAAGCTAGCGTTGGGGAGTAAAATTCAAAGCTTCTCTTGTTTTAGGAGAGAGGTTTATAAATGAGGTCAGAGTGTATTGCATATAAAAAAGCCCTACAGATAAGCTGGAAGCTTTGCGGTGGTGTGAAGGAGTAAGTGCAATGTTAAGTCATAAACAAACCCCAAATTTTGCTGATAGTCAGGAGTGTAATACCTACGCTTGGTTTTCCCAACGCGCTTGGGTAGAAATTGATTTAAAGGCGTTGACGTATAATGTACAGCAATTGGTACAGTTTTTATCGCCACATACCCAGTTAATGGCAGTAGTCAAAGCTGATGCTTATGGGCATGGGGCGGTGACAGTTTCTAAAACAGTATTGGAAGCAGGTGCTAGTTGGCTGGGAGTCGCTACAGTTCCAGAAGCTATTCAATTGCGAGAAGAGGGGATTCAAGCGCCCATTTTGATTTTAGGGGCAACTCATACACCAGAGCAGATTCATGCGATCGCACAATGGAAACTTCAGCCAACACTCTATAGCCCTAAACAAGCTTTGGTATTTTCCGACACTCTAGAATCGATGAATTATGGTTCTTCAGTCCCCGTACACATCAAATTAGACACGGGAATGTCCAGGTTAGGAACTAATTGGCAGCAAGCTGGTGAGTTTGTGCAATTAGTACAGCGCTTACCACATCTATCTATTGCCAGTATTTATTCTCATTTGGCAACAGCAGATGATCCTGATACTACGGCAATGCAAGAACAGCATAAACGATTTGAGGAAGCGATCGCTCAAATAAAAGCAATGGGAATTGAACCACCCTGCTTACACTTGGCAAACTCAGCTGCTGCACTTACAAATCCAGCATTACACTACAACATTGTGCGAGTCGGTTTAGCAGTTTACGGACTCTACCCAGCACCGCATTTACAAAATGCGATCAATCTCAAGCCGGTTTTGCAACTTAAAGCACGAGTCACCCAAGTTAAAACAATTTCCGCAGGAACAGCTGTTAGTTACGGGCATAAATTTATTGCCCCGCGTGAACTTTGCCTTGCCGTCGTGGGAATTGGCTATGCTGACGGTGTACCTCGCAATCTTTCCAACAAAATGCAAGTATTAATTCGCGGTCAGCGAGTTTCGCAAATCGGGGCAATTACAATGGATCAGTTGATGTTGGATGTGAGTGCTATACCCAATATCCAAGAAGGGGAAGTAGTCACCTTGCTAGGGGAAGAGGGAAAAGAAGAAATTTCAGCAGATGATTGGGCAGAACAATTAAACACTATTTCTTGGGAAATTCTCTGTGGTTTTAAACATCGTCTGCCTCGTGTTGCAATTATGTAATTGGGCACTTGTACTGCCCTTCTCTACGAGAGGCTGCGGCATAGCTACGCTTAGAGCGTAGCCTCTGGTAGAGTTGGGCGTAGTCGAAGTAAGCCGAGGTAAGTCGAAGTATTGAGCATTGGGAAGATACAACGAGAATGGAAGACTTGTTGCAAGTTCTAACTTTTGTCACCTTGCCACCTTGTCCCCTTGCCTTCCCTACTCCCTGATTTCCTATTCCCCATTCCCTATTCCCAAAAATAATTTGTCATGGTATGATAGTAAACTGATGCGGATGTGGCGGAATTGGCAGACGCGCTAGATTTAGGTTCTAGTTCCGAAAGGAGTGAAGGTTCAAGTCCTTTCATCCGCATTTTTAATCAATTGAATTTCCTGATCTCAACTGGTAATTATAGCGTGCAGTGACTAATTGTTTTTTGTCATTTAGACAAAGACCTTAATCACGCGATAAATAAAATATAAATTATTACATAAACACATGATGTTTTATAATAAATAATGTGTTTATGATGATTTTTAATTATAAGTTTTGTAGATTATTTCTTTTGCCAATTTTCTAGGCTCATTTTGCCAACTACGCAGGGCGCAACTCTTTCCTAGTTTAACACCTGAGTTTTTAAGGCGGATACGATACAAGTTATTTCTAGCCATGATGTACAAAGTTTTATAATCATTGTTTCCCCATGCCAAGTTAGCTGTAACTTGTGGGATTTCAATAATACCTAGTAGATTGCCTGCGGTGAGAAAACCTACACTCCTCCAGGTCAGGTACTATAAACAATTCCCTTTAATATTTATTTTTATCATTCTTGATACAAATCACTTCTCTTGCTCCCCCTGTCTCGAACTTCTACCCTTCAGTTGTGCGATCGCACGGTTCAAGTAAACTTTGGATTACCTCTAACTTTCAGTTACGCTTTCTCTAAGAGTTCTGTAACAATCACATTCGTTTTATAAGTATGTTGGTTTCTGCTGATAAGTCTTCCGCACTATTTACCAAGGTATGAACAGGGAAATAAGACATACTATCTCTGTTCATGAAACTCAAACATATTAAAAAATCAATTTATTATTATCAATAAATCAGTATTATTACTGTGGTCAGATTGAGGTTACTCAATGGAAAGTGGCTTCATCTAGTCGTTATCTACTTCAAAAATAGAGTTCACTTCAGTGTAAATACAGAAGTTCAAATATATTACTATCTACAAAATCAGTATTATTCCTGTGGTCAGATTGGGGTTACTCAATGGAAAGTGGCTTCATCTAGTCTTGACATTTTTATGTCTTATTGTCCAAAAATGTCTATAAACCTCAGTAGCAGCAAGTAAATTAATAATAACTTCCGAATTTACTGAGATTTTAACATTTGAAATAACCCTGTTATCGTTGAGTTTCACCACAAATCCTAAATATAAACTGATGTACTTGAAAATACAAAAGTTTAATGTTTTTTACTTGATGTCAATTGTGGAATAACTTTGTACGAATTTAACTTACATGTATTGAATTTAGCTGAAGTAAAAGGAAAATGAGCACAACTCCTATAGGTAGCTACAGATTGTTCCAGAAACTACATCCGCTATCTCTGTTGGCACAATTAACCAGTCGGCGTGCTACAGGGTGCTTAAACATATTTACTGGAATAGTTTCTTGGTCAATTTATCTAGAGGAAGGTAAACTTACTTATGCCTCCTATTCAGATAAACTGTTTGAGCGGCTTGACAGTCATTTGCGAGGCTTGAGCCAGCAAATTCCTGCTCTCAACAGCGCCACTCGTGTGCAGATGCGGTTGATGTTTGAGACTAAAAATGAACACCAATCAATAACAAATGCAGATTACCAAGCTATTTGTTGGTTAGTAAATCAGGACTATATCACCTCTGTGCAAGCAGCAAGCCTGATAGACGAATTAGCAAAAGAAGTACTGGAATCATTTTTATCTTTAAAAGAAGGTAGCTATGAATTCAGCTCAGAAAGCTCTTTGGATGAACTACCAAAGTTCTGTCGCTTGGATTTGCGGTTACTTGTTGAACACTGTCAAAAGCAGTTACGAAATCGGCAAAATATCCAGTCATCAATTCCGGCTGGTGCGGGTTCCCGACTTTTGTCTAGAATACAACCGTCTCAAGTTCAGCCACAACTGCAAATAAAACTTGGGCAAAAGTTACCAATACCAATCAATTTTGATGTCCATGAAAATAATAAAACTACTCAGCTGCCTGTTGGCAAAAAATTATATACAATTGCCTGCATTGATGACAGCCAAACAGTTTTGAATTCTATCAAACACTTTTTGGATGAAAACACATTTTCGGTTGTGATGATCAACGATCCTGTGAAGGCGTTAATGCAAATTCTTCGGAGTAAGCCTGAGCTGATTTTGCTAGATGTTGAGATGCCAAGCTTAGATGGCTACGAGCTATGTTCCTTATTACGAAAACATTCAGCTTTTAAACATACACCTATCATTATGGTGACTGGTAGAACAGGATTTATCGACAGGGCAAAGGCGAAGATAGTTAGATCATCAGGATATTTAACTAAGCCTTTTACACAATCAGAATTGCTGAAAATTGTTTTCAAACATCTTGGATAATTTAGTACTCAGAATTCAAGAGTTAGAAGAAATGAAACAGCCAGCGAAGAGATTTAAATTAAAACTTCAACTTGAGGAAGTTAGTAAGCTAATAACAAGCTATGCTAATTCCATTCTTAATTCTGACTAATGACTCCTGAATTCTAATAAAAAATGCTAATATGTTTAATTTATTTTTTAGGAGATTTAATAGTGAGTATAACTTTAATTGGCACAATTCTGATTGTAGAAGATTCTCCCAGCGAATTGGAATTAATGAGCCATTATCTGAAAGAAAGTGGTTACAACGTAATTAAAGCAAGTGGTGCAAAAGAGGGTTTAGAAAAAGCTGTTTTAGAAAAACCAGATGCGATTGTTACTGATGTAGTAATGCCAGAAATGAGCGGATTTGAATTATGTCGTTATCTGAGACGAAATCCGATTACTGCAAAAGTGCCAATTGTAATTTGTAGTTCAAAAAATCAAGAAATTGACCGTTTATGGGGAATGAGACAAGGTGCAGATGCCTATATAACTAAACCTTATACCCGCGAACTTCTGCTACGTACTATTAAATCAGTGGTAATTTGAATCAATGACTAGTATAAACATTACACTTCCTTCAAAAGAAACCGAAAATAATTTAGCAGATGGTTATCTAAAGTTTCAGCTAAATCAACAAACTGCTGCTGTTTTATCAATGAAACATACGCAAGAAGCAATTATTATACCGATTGAATCTGTAACCTCAATGCCTAATATGCCCTCCTGTATATTAGGGTTAATGAATTGGCGGAGTCGGATAATTTGGGTTGTTGATTTGCCAATAATGCTCAATTTAGAATCCCTAGATTATCGACTGCGACAGTACAATGCGATCGTGATCCAAGTGGAATCATTAGTATTAAGTTTAGTTGTGCAAGAAATAAAAGGTACGACTAAGTTCATCCCTGATGATATTCATTCTCCTATAGGACAAGTGGCATCCAGCTTAGTTCCTTATTTATGTGGGTGCGTTGTACAAAAAGAAGAAATATTACTGGTATTAGATGCTCAGGCAATTGTGCAGTCTTCTATTCTCCGCAGTGATTAGGGTGTATTACTAAAAAGGATTTTTAGTCTTCTTATTCACATAGTTAAGAGAATTACTCTTATGTTTAATAAAACCAATGCAAATCAAGGTAGTGGCGCCAAAAATCGAGCATCACTAACTTCATCCCAAAAAATAAGTGGTAGTGTGATAAAGCTACCAGCTAAGACTACTAGTGAAACAGCTAATAATTCTTTACTAAATCAGGCTATTGCCTCTTTTGCAAAACTTGGATTGGCTAAGAAAGCGACTATTTTAGCGATCGCAATCGGTACAATACCAGTATTGGGCATTGGTGCGATCGCTTTTAGCTTTGCCAACAAATCGATTACTAAGCAAATTACCCAATCTCAACAAGCCCAAGCCATTGGCTTAAGTGATAAAGTTAACCGTTTCATGTTGGGGCGCTACGGTGATATTCAAATCATATCAAGTTTACTTTTTTTGACAAGTCCCCAGGCTAGTGTCAGTATCACCACTCAAGATAAACAAGCAATCTTAGATGGAGTTATCGAAGCCTACAAAACTTATGACAGCGTTGCTGTTTTTAATCGCCAAGGTAACTTGATTGTCCAATCCAGAGGCGAACCCCTAGACAACCAAAAAGATCATACTTACTTTCAAGAGGCTTTAGAAAAAGATACGCCTGTCATTAGTAAACCTGAAGCAGAAAAAAATACTGGTGTAGTGAGTATTTATATAGCTGCACCTGTGAAAGAGATAAGGACGGGCCAAACCATTGGTGTGGTAAGAGCGCGGATGCCTGTAAAATCTTTACAAGAAGTTATTAAAAACTACGTAGCCAACGGACAACAATACCATTTGCTTGATGCTTCGGGAACAGTTTTCTTGAGTCCACAAAAGGAATTATTAGGGAAAGAGGCAAAGGGAGAGTATTCTGGTTTAACTAAACTGGTAGCAGCCAATAAAGTAGATAGTTTTATAGAAGTTCCCAAAACTTACCAAAAAGAAGAACTAGTCAGCTATGTACCAGCCACTAAGTTAAACGGTTTACCAGATTTAAACTGGCAAGTACTTTTATCTACAGACACAGCAATTGTATTTGAGCCGCAAAGACAATTATTGTGGATTCTAGGCATTGGTACAGCAGTTACAGCATTGATTGTAGCTGCGATCGCATCTCGGTTAGCTAAACTTACTACACAGCCAATTTTAGATGCGACTGTGGCATTAGCAAAGCTTGGTCAAGGTAAATTTAATACCCGTCTGGAAATCGAAAGAGAAGATGAATTAGGGGTATTAAGTGCAAATATCAACCAGATGGCCAAAGAATTACAGGTCTTAGTTAAGGAACAAGAACTGGACGTTGAAGGGGCAAAGTTATTAACAGATATTACCCTACGAATTCGGAAAATTATCAAAACTGAAGATATTTATCAAGCAGCAGTAAAAGAAGTTCAGCGATCGCTAAAAGCAAACCGGGTAATTATTTATAGTCTAAATCAAAATACTGAAAATGGCGTTGTCGTTGCTGAATCGGTAACTGATAATTGGCCACAAATGCTTGGAGTAAAAATTGACGAGCCTTATTTTCGGGAACGTTATGTAGAAACTGATCAGTATGGACAGGTGCAAGCAATTGCAAACATTCATCAAGACCAAAGCTTGAAAAATGCAATCGGTTATATCCAATTTTTGGAAAAATTTGCTGTCAAAAGTAATTTGATCGTACCAATTATTGCCCAAGGCCAGCTATTATCCTTATTAATTGCTCATCAGTGCGAAACTCCTCGTGCTTGGCAACAGCCAGAAATTGACTTGTTTCAACAGATAGCAACTCAAATCGGCTATGCCTTAGAACAAGCCAAGTTATTAGAAGAGATAGAGCAATCTAAGAATGTTGCAGTAATCCATTCTGGCGACGAACTGCATCAACAAGAAACGCTGCAACAGCAACTTTTACAACTGCTCAATGAAGTAGAAGGTGCAGCCAGAGGTGACTTGACAGTACGTGCAGATGTAACGGCTGGGGAAATAGGCACTGTTGCCGACTTTTTCAACTCTATTGTAGAAAGCCTCCGGGATATTGTTACCCAAGTCCAACAAGCTGCCACCCACGTTAATACTGCCATTGGCTCTAACCAAGGAGCCATCCGCCACTTAGCAGAGGAAGCACTCACCCAAGCTTCCGAAATCAACTGCACCCTTGATGCTGTTGACCAAATGACCCAATCCATGCAGTCTGTAGCCGTAAGTGCCGAAAAAGCTGCTTTCGTTGCCAATCATGCGGCTCATACCGCTAATAAGAGTGGACAGGCGATGGATTTAACAGTACAAAACATCCTGTCTTTGCGGAAAACTGTGGGTGAAACTGCTAAAAAAGTGAAACGTTTGGGAGAATCTTCACAACAAATTTCCCGCGTGGTTTCCTTGATTAACCAAATCGCTATTCAAACTAACTTACTTGCCATTAACGCCGGTATTGAAGCAGCGCGTGCAGGTGAAGAAGGTCAAGGTTTTGCCGTAGTAGCTGAAGAAGTCGGCGAACTAGCAGTTAGAAGTGCCGCAGCAACCCAAGAAATTGAACAAATTGTTGAAAATATCCAACGAGAAACCAGTGAAGTGGTACTAGCGATGGAAATAGGCACTACGCAAGTTGTAGAAGGAACTCGAATTGTAGAGGAAGCTAAACAAAGTCTGAGTGAAATTTTGGATGTATCGCGTGAAATTGACTCCTTAGTGCAGTCGATTTCCACTACAACTGCATCTCAGGTTGAAACATCGCAAAGTGTTAGCCAATTAATGAAAGATATCGCTGCTTTATCACAACGCACCAGGGATTCTTCTCGCCAAGTTTCCGAATCTCTGCAACAAACTGTAAAGATTTCCCATCAGTTACAAGAGACTGTTGAGGCTTTTAAAGTTAGTTAAGTTTGTCATTTGTCATTTGTCATTTGTCATTTGTCCTTTGCTAGTGACCAACGACTTTTATTATTTATCCGTTGTCCTTTGTCCTTTTACTAATGACTAATGACCAATGCTCAATGCCCAATGCCCCATGCCCCATGCCCCATGTCCAATACTTCGACTTACCTCGGCTTCTCTACGAGACGCTACGCGAACGCTCGGCACAAGTCGCTCAGTACAAGTGCCCAATACTTCGACTTACCTCGGCTTACTTCGACTAAGCTCTTCTCTTTCAGAGACGCTAGCGCGAACGACTACCAAGAGGACAAGCTCACTATAAGTCGCGGTTCCTGAGCATAATCGAAGGGCAGTACAAGTGCCCCATGCCCAATGACTATTAACAAAAACTATGTTACAAGACAAAGAACTAGAAATCCAGATGCAGTTTCTGGAAGAAGCAACTGATTACTTAAATACTTTAGAAGGGGTATTACTGGAAATCGATACCAGTAACCGCATCGATTTGGATAAAATCAATGCTGCACTCCGGGCCGCTCATTCAATCAAAGGTGGCGCGGGGATGATGGGATTTAAATCTCTAAGTCATTTAGCTCATCGTCTAGAGGATTCCTTTAAAGTTTTAAAAACTAAAAAAAATTCTCTCGAAATTGATACTCAGTTGCAAAGTTTATTGCTATCTGGAGTTGATTGGCTGCGTCAGATTGTAGAATTGCTTGTACAAGGAAATGTTGTCGAAGATCAGTGGTTAGCAACCTTTTGTTACCCAATTTTTGATGAGTTGCACGATCGCTTAGGTGACCCCACCCCTGAAGATGCCTCAACCATGCTATCGCCAGAAGATGGCCAAGACGTTATCCCGTTGCTATTTAGCACAGAAGTAGAAGAGTGTTTGCAGCGTCTAGAATTTATATTGGCAGATAGCGAACAGTCAAGATTGTATGAAGAAATTGCGATCATGGCTGCTGAATTGGGCGGTTTGGGTGAAATGCTCCAGTTAGCAGCTTTTACCAAGCTTTGTGAGTCAGTAACGCAGCAATTGGAAACTGTTAGCAGCTCGCGCATTCCCGAAATTGCCCAGTTAACATTGCAAGCATGGCGGCGATCGCAAGCTTTGGTGCTGACAAATCAACTAGATAACTTGCCTACAGAACTTGACTTCAATAATAGTTATAAGCAATCTCAGCCAGTATTACCAGCAGAAATCATACCACATATTGCCACAGATACAGAAGTAGTGTCAACATCTGTTTGGCCACTAGAAAACATTAAAGAAAATTGGACTAATCATGAAGCAATTGCTGCTAATTTTACATTTGTAGATGTAGAATTTGCCGATGATGTTAATGCTGTCAATGTCACAGAGCATAGTACAATATTTTCTAGAGAAAATAATCCTTCAGATGCCAAATTTGGCGAAGGTAAAGTTGAAGCAAATGGCGTTGCTAAAGAGCGGGAAACTCATGAGAATAGCGTCCGAGTTCCCAGCAAACAACTAGAGCAAATTAATGATTTATTTGGCGAACTGATTGTCCAGCGAAATGGATTAAACTCCCAATTAGAAAGATTACGCAAACTCGTTCGGAACTTAAACCAGCGAGTCCAAGTTCTCGACCGCGAAAACCAAGAATTACGGATAGCTTATGACAAAATTTCTACTCAAGCTGGGATGTCGGCTGGGGTACGAATGCAAGTTGACAATAGCCAACAAACACAAGACATTGAGAGAGAATTTGATACTTTAGAAATGGATCGCTATAACGATTTAAACCTGCGATCGCAGGAAGTTATGGAAACCATTGTTCAGGTACAAGAAGTTACAACTGATGTTCAACTCAGTGTAGATGATACAGACCAAATTGCTCGGAAATTAAACAAAACGTCCAAACAATTACAAACAAAGCTAAATCACATCCGAATGCGGCCTCTGTCCGATTTAATTGAGCGTTTTCCTAGAGCCTTGCGCGATTTAAATGTAGAGTATGGTAAAAATGTCCAGTTAAAAATTGAAGGTGGCAACACTTTAATTGAACGCAGCATTTTAGAAGCATTAAACGAGCCTTTAATGCATCTTTTAAGAAACGCTTTCGATCATGGTATCGAAGACTCTAGCACCCGCCGCCTTCTGGGTAAACCAGAACAAGGATTAATTGAAATTACAGCTACTCACCGCAGCAATCGCACCCTGATTACTATCCGTGATGATGGTTGGGGTATTTCTCTGGAGAAAATTCGCACCCGTGCCTTAGCTATGGGATTGGATGCTTCTCTACTTGCTAATGCTAGTGATGAAGAACTATTATCACTAATTTTTGAACCAGGTTTTACCACCTCCGAACAAGTTACAGCATTATCTGGCCGCGGTGTCGGTATGGACGTGGTTCGTAACAACCTCAAACTGATTCGAGGAGATGTGAAAGTTGATACGGAACCAGGAGTTGGTACTACCTTCACTTTATCACTACCATTTACGCTTTCCGTGGCCCGAGTTCTGCTAGTAGAAATCAACAAAATGCTATTGGCATTTCCCACAGATGTCATTTCAGAAATATCCTTACTCCAAGACGAGCGAGTTTTACAAATGGCAGGTAGCGAAGTTCTAAATTGGCAAGGAAACATGTTGCCACTGATTCGCTTGACTCCTTATTTAGAGTTTAATTGCCTGCGCTATGATCGCTCAGAGTTAGAAACTCCGGCAGCAATTAATGCTAACAGCGTTTTAGTAGTCAAAGGTAATAATCAGCCAGTAGCAATCCAAATAGACCGTTGCTGGGGTGAACAGGAAGTTGCGATTCGCCAAGTCGAGGGAAATATACCTTTACCTAAAGGCTTTAGCAACTGCACGATTCTCGGTGATGGTCGAGTAGTGCCACTAGTTAATGTCAATGAGTTGCTGTATTGGATTGCTACAAATCGGTGGACTCCTAAAGGTACTCAATTACCATCTGCAAGGTTAAAAACACCGTTCCTGATATTTGATGAAGAGAAAATATCAGCAGCATCTATTAAGCATAAAGGCACAATTTTAATTGTAGATGACTCGATTAATGTTCGCCGCTTTTTAGCGCTTACCCTTGAAAAAGGAGGGTATCAAGTAGAGCAAGCTAAAGACGGTCAAGATGCTTTAGAAAAACTCCATAGTGGATTGAAAGTAGAGGCAGTAATTTGTGATATTGAAATGCCTCGCTTAGATGGTTATGGCTTTTTAGGTAAGATAAATTCAGACGTTAATACAAAAAATATTCCAGTTGCGATGCTGACTTCCCGTAGTAGCAATAAACATCGGCAACTAGCTATGCAATTGGGGGCACGGGCTTACTTTTCTAAACCTTATAACGAGCAAGAATTATTGCAAACACTGGAAGAAATAATTCGTAGTGTAGCAGAAAAGGCAGCTTCTAATTAAAAATTGATAATTCATAATTAGGTTTCAAATATTTTTGTAGAGTGCATTACGCCAAAGACTAATACCAATTCTCTAAAATCAGGCAACAGATGTAAGCAGGGATTGCCTTGCTGCATCTAAATTTCTCAATTGCGAATTGCGAATTGGTATGATGTTATGCATCAATAAAACCTCTTCACATATTCGGACACCCTGGCATATTATCTCCAAGCAGCAATCGTGCCAGACTGGGTAAACCTTCACCATAGGTGGGATGGATATGAACCGATCGCTCTAACAACTGCCAAGTTGCTCCTGCTTCCATCAGGGATAAAAATACATGCACTAGTTCAGCAGTTTCGTAGCCCACCAGAGTTGCTCCCAGGATTTTGTCTGTGTCGCTGTCGATCGCCATGCGATAAAATCCGAGTTCATGCCCCCACTCGATCGCCCGCGCAATTTGGCTCATGGGTAACGTGACAGCACGCGCGTTGATGCCTTGTTTTAGAGCCTGTTCTAAGGTCATACCCACTCGCCCAACCTGGGGTTCTGTGTAAACCGCATAGCCAAGGACACGATCGCTCCGTGTCCGGTTTTCTCCACACAAAATTGCTTTTAAGCGGCGATAGTCTTCCCAGGAGACGTGCGTAAAGGCAGGCTGTTTGGCAGCATCCCCGATCGCATAGACTCCAGAACAAGTAGTGTGGAACTGCTGATCGATTTTGATAAACCCTCGATCGTCTAGCTCAATTTTGCTGGCGGCTGCATTTAATCGACTTGTATTAGGTTTGCGTCCAGTCACAACCAGCAACGCTTCTCCCTGGAGTTGTTCGCCATTGCTCAGGGTCAGGCTAAACACATTATTCTCGTGGGCGACGTGATTCACATTGACTCCAAAGTGGAGCTTAATCCCATCCTGTTTTAATGCTTCTGCTAAGACCTTGCTGACATCAGCCTCTTCCCGATCGAGGACGCGATCGCCCCGCACAATTAAGTCAGTCTGACTGCCCAAACGCGCTAATCCTTGTCCCAATTCCAAGCCAATATAGCCGCCTCCAATCACCAATAAACGGGCTGGTAAGGTGTTCAAGTCAAAGAAGTTGTGGTTGGTGAAGTAGGGAGTTCCTGCAAGTCCGGGAATGTCAGGAATCAGCGCTGACGTGCCTGTGTTAATGATTACCAGAGGAGCCTGAAGGGTAACATCCCCACCTTTGACCGTCCGTTCACCTACAAAAGAAGCTTCGGCACAAATGACTTTGACACCCGCACTCTCCAATCGCTTGTGAATCCCCTGATTAAAGCTGCTGCGGACTCCCCGAACTCGCTCCATGACAGCAGGAAAATCCACTTCAACCTGCGTGTGGATGCCTAACTTCTTACTTTGGCGCGCCCGCCCTGCTGCATGAGCCGCAGCTAAGAACGCTTTCGACGGAGTGCAGCCATAGTTGATGCAACTGCCGCCTAAAGCATCCCGCTCAAACAAGACAACCTTACGTCCCTCATTGGCAAAATCAGCCGCCAGTGGAATGCCTCCTTGACCACTGCCGATTACAATCACATCTGCTGTTTCCATCAGTGCTAAACTCCTTGGAGATAGTTTGCTTGGGTTCTAATTAGGTGTTCTTCTTCAACGCTGATTCCAGTCAAACCACTCAAATTATTTGAGTTAAAATTCAACTTATCAGGTTGTGCGTAGTATTCGTGATATTCTCTGTGAAAAATTGCAAAAGGTATTGAGCCGAGAAATTTCTATATCAATTCAATTTGTAGTGAATTTATGGTAACTGTAACACTGACGGCTGTTGCTACTGCGATCGCAACTACGCTTTGGACTAAAGCCCAAGAAAAAATCGGCGAAAACATTGGTGATGCTACATGGACGCTAGGTGGTAAGTTAATCGGATTACTCCGCCAGAAGAATAAATCGCCATTACTCACCAGTGCTGTAGAGGGAAATGAACCGCAGCGATTAGATTATGGTCAAGCAGTGCTAGAACTCAAAGCAGCAGCAGAACAAGATCCAGAAATTGCTCAAGCTGTTGTAGAAGTGGAAGCAGCAGCAAAAGCAGAACCAAAACTCACTCAAAAAATTCAAGAAATCGAAAATACCCTCAAGTCTCAACAGCCAACCATTCAAAATCTGACGCAGCTAGCAGAAAAAATTGGGGTTGTAAATCAAGGACAGATAAATAACCAAACTAATAACTTTACGATTTGACTACAGTCGTCTCAAGGGGAGGATGGGACAAAGTTAACTCCCGATGACTGGCGTGAAATCTGCTGTGAAATACTCGCAGAACGGCGAAAGCTGACTACAAATCCTCTGACATCAACTGAAGGAGTCGCCTTGCAAGTTGATGATGTTTACGTACCACTGGGATTAGTTGAGCGCAAAAAACCATCCAAGCGTCAAAGTGATATTTCTCCAGAGCAGGGGTCAGAACTGTACAAGGAGACACAAATCACCAAAACATTTGAGCATGATGCTTTTCTTGAAGAAGTTCTCAAACAGCAGAACACGCCTAAAAGTAAAGGTAAGCGAATAGCAATTATTGGCGAACCTGGTGCAGGAAAGACAACACTGTTACAACAGATTGCTAATTGGGTATCTCGTGAGAATCACCAGTCGATTGTCATTTGGGTATCTTTAGCAGATTTGCGAGGTCAGGAACTAAAATCTTATCTGTTTGAAACTTGGTTGACTCAGGTAGCTGAGAAAATAGGTAAAGCTGAAGCCACTAAGCAACTGAAGGATAATTTTGTTGCTCTGTTTAATCAAAAGAATGTGTGGCTTTTGTTAGATGGGTTAGATGAAATGTCCGCATCTAATCCTCTAACAGAGATTGCACGGCAATTCCGGGAAGCAGGGTTAATTTATCAAGCGCGAATTGTGCTGACTTGTCGAGTTAATCTGTGGGATGGCAGCATTAATGCACTTGATGATTTTGATACCTATCGCAGTTTAGATTTTTCTTATCCAGAACAGGTAGAGAGATTTATTCACAGATGGTTCGCTGCTATTCCTGAAACTGGAAAGCAGTTATGTACTGCGTTAAAAAAATCAGGTAAAGAACGGATTCAGGATTTAGTGAAAAATCCTTTGCGGTTGACGCTGCTGTGCTTGAATTGGCAATCAGGAGATGGCAAATTACCAGATACTCAAGCGGGACTCTATCAGCAATTTGTTGATGACTTCTATAAGTGGAAAAAAGAGGAATTTGCGATCAACTCTCACCAGCGTCAGCAACTCAATGTAAAGTTAGGGGAATTAGCTAAAGCAGCAATAGACAAAGAAGCAACCCGTTTTCGCTTACGGCAGGATTTTGTTAGTCAGTTTTTGGGCGATGCTGATGACGAAAATTCGCTGCTGAAATTGGCACTAAGTCGCGGCTGGCTGAACTGTGTCGGGATAGATACAAAGAAAAAACCTATTTATGCTTTCTTTCATGCCTCATTTCAAGAGTATTTTGCTGCTAAAGCAATTGATGACTGGCATTTCTTTCTCAACCACGTTCCTGACAATCCCAGACAAGGAAATTATCGCATTTTTGAACCGCAATGGAGGCAAACAATATTACTTTGGCTAGGGCGAGAAGAAGAAAACCTCAAGCAGCAAAAGCAAGAGTTTATTGATGCTTTAGTTAATTTTAAAGATGGATGTCAAAAATTTTATAAATATCGCGCCTATTTTTTAGCCGCCGCAGGAATTGCAGAGTTTAGAGATTATTTCAGAGCAGATGAAATAGTAACACAAATTGTCAAGTGGACAATTGATAGTCAGAGTTCAATTAAAGAGGAAGCTAGTTCAGTACTGGAACAAACAAACCGTACAAAAGCGATCGCCCTCTTGCTGCAACTGTCGCAATCAACAGATGCCTTAGAAGTCACTCGTATTCAGGCGGCAGAAAAGTTAGGGCAAATCGACCCTGGTAATAAAAATGCGATCGCCACTTTGCTGCAACAACTTCATTCAACTGATAAGTATTATGAGATTATCCGTTGGCAGGCAGCAAAAAGCTTAGGGAAAATCGGTACTGGCGACGAAAAGGCGATCACCGCCTTAGTGCAACTTCTCCAATCAAGTGATTTGCATCAGGAAATATATATACAAGCTGCAACAAGCTTAGTCCAAATCCATCCTGGCAATAAAAATGCGATCGCCGCCTTAGTGCAACTTCTGCAATCAACAAATCTGGATGAGGATACCCGTCGGGGCGCAGCCTATAGCTTATGGGAAATTGGTACTGGTGATAGAAATGTAATCATCACCTTGACAGAACTGCTCCAATCAACAAATCTGGATGAAGACAGTCGTAGGCTAGCAGCATATATCTTACAGGAAATCGTCACTGGCAATCAAAATGCAATAGTTGCCTTGACACAACTGCTCCAATCAACAGATGTAAGTCAAGAAATCTATTGGTTGGCTGCACATCGCTTATGGAAAATCAGCACTAGCAATAAAAATCAAACTGCCACCTGGTCGCAACTGCTGCAATCAACAGATATAAATGAGGAAATGCGTAGACTAGTAGCATATAACTTAGGGCAAATCGATCCTGGTAATTCACAAGCAATTACTACATTGGTGCAACTGCTGCAATCAACAGATATAAATGAGGAAACTCGTAGACTAATAGCATATGACTTAGGGCAAATCGATCCTGGTAATTCACAAGCAATTACTACATTGGTGCAACTGCTGCAATCAACAGATATAAATGAGGAAACTCGTAGGCTAGTAGCATATAACTTAGGGCAAATCGATCCTGGTAATTCACAAGCAATCACTACATTGGTTCAATTGCTGCAATCAACAGATGTCGATGAGGGCAAGCGTATAATTACGGCAGAAAGCTTGAGGCGAATTTTACTAGACAATAAGTCTCGATTTGCAGTAATCAAAGCTTTAAGCAGTTCTTTGCTATTGGGTGATGTAGAATACGATGTTGTCTGGAATTGCGCCCAGAATATGCCTTTCCCCGATTTCTATCAAGCTTGGCATCAGCATAATGTTATTACTCGTACAATGCGAAGCTTAAAGAAAATCCTCTTCACAAGAATAATTTAAATACTTTTGCAGCAGCGACGTTACAAATCTAGTGGTGGTGGTAACGAACTTCGTCATATTTGTAGGTAAATGCTTAAATCAAAGCTGTCAGCTATTTACGAATTGGTAAAATACGCACCCTAGATTGAGCTTGGTCAATAGTAACTAATGCACCTGACTCCAGTAAGGACTCAAACTGATTCAGGGCTGAAATGACTAGATTTTCGATACTGTTTGGCAAAATATCCTGAGCGCGAACTTGAATTACACTGGGGGTATCAGCACCTGTTGCAGCTAACAAAGTACCAAAGTCTAAATCGTGAGTAAAGACGATATAACTGTTAGTTCTTGCCCACTCCATAATGATTGCATCTTTCTCACGGGGGTTGCCAATAGTAGACCAGTGGACAGACGAAATATTGTACCTCTGAAAAACCGCAACCCAATCAGGGGAAAGGTTCATATCAATCAAAATTTTCATGCACTTTTTAGAGGCACTTCAATTTCTTCAACTCGCCATGCAGCATAGGCAAGTGCCTCATAAATATCAGCTTCTTCGAGGTAGGGATATGCTTTAAGAATATCGTTATTGCTGTGTCCAGATGCCATTAACCCAACGATAGTACCAACAGTAATACGCATTCCTCGAATGCAGGGTTTACCACCCATCACTTCTGGATTGCGGGTAATTCTGGTGAGATTTTGCATGGTTGTTACCTCGCTATGTGGGGTTATTAGATTGAAGAATTATAAATAACTGCGTCCATTTTTTCTATTATCTGAATTTTTCACGTTAAGCATTAGAGGTTGTTTTAAATTAGATGTAGGTTGCGTGAAGCACAATCCAACCCAACATGGATCTTGGTGTTGGGTGTGGCGATCGCTCTACCCTACATACATCTCAGCATCATGTTGTTACTCGTGCGATGCAAAGCTTAAAGAAAATCCTCTTCAGAAGAATTTGAGCAATTTTGCAGCAGCAACGTTACAAATGAAGTTCCCGTGGTAACAACAGCTTGTCCATTTGTTACCAACACAACCTGTTTGGTTACGAATGCTTATCCGTTAGTAACGAAAACTTATGCGTTCGTTACCAACACAACCTGTTTGGTAACGAAAACTTATGCGTTCGTTACCAACACAACCTATTTGGTTACGAATGCTTATCCATTTGTGGCAAACGCTTATGCGATCGTTAACAACGCTTAAAGAAAACTTATCAATGAAGTTGTTTCGTTACCAAAGCTTATTCATTTGTGGCAAACGCTTATGCGATCGTTAACAACACAACCTGTTTGGTTACGAATGCTTATCCATTTGTGGCAAACGCTTATGCGATCGTTAACAACGCTTAAAGAAAACTTATCAATGAAGTTGTTTCGTTACCAA
>NZ_JBALFV010000099.1:0-61860 GCF_036916735.1 Nostoc sp. | reverse complement strand
TTAAATACCAGCGATATATCTGATCTACTTCTAACGATGCAGCATTACTAGGGAGAGAAATACCAATTACACTTGGCTTTGAAGGTAGGGCGATCACGAACCCGTTTTCTGGCGAAATCGGCGAGCAAGCGGATGAGGAGCAGGAAAAGTATGATCAGTCCATAAGGGCGGTTTGGTGGCAAAGTATTCAACTAACGTGTTGAGTAAGCTGCTGTAAGCAGAATGCATCTCCAAAAACTTTCGCCATGCTGATTCTGCATCCTTTAGCACAAAACCCGCCTGTGCTAAACTTGCCCGTGACTGCTCAAATTGTTCGCGATCAACTTCGAGTATGCCTGCTAAGGGAAGTTGAAACAACTGATGCAGATCGATAATAATACGACAGCCCATTCGGTGCATCAAATACGCTCGACCGCTATGCTCGGTTTGTACAGTAGTGAGCAACAGTGTGCAAGCGTCGAGCATTGCACCGAGTGTACTAATCCAGGAATCATCTTCTAGAGTCGAGCGAAAAAACGACAGAATCGGATACGCGCGATGGCTCTCCAAAATTTCGGCTGCCCAAACTTCCCAATCGCCAATGTCACCAGGCAGTTGGTCAAGAATCTTTAACCTAGTATAAGTTTCCAACAACGTCACCCCTGATGGAGGACTGCCAGCCCGGGCTTCAACGAGATTGACAAAAACTTCACGATGCTGTAAAGAACTGTAGAGTGAGAATAAAAACGCAATCACAAGCGACATCACTGCCAATCCCGAACCTGCTGCCGTCAGCATTACCATCCGCGCAGTCCCAAAAGCTACAAAATCGCCAAATCCAAGCGTGAACAGCGAGGTTCCCGCCACGTAAAGGGCACTACCAAAATCTTGAATCGCAGGTTGGATAGAGTCTTGCAGAGCGTACAGGATCAGTCCGTACCCAAAGATCAATGCAATCACCCAAACTGTAAGCAGCAGCATCACCGATAACGGCGCGAATATTCCCAATAAATACTCCTGCCGCTTGCCGGCGTGCAAACTTAGTTTTCGCCACGGCAACCAAAATAATCTGATTAGTAGAGATGAAATTCTAAACGTGCGCGGCGAGCGACGAGGAACGATCACCACCTGAAACACATCAAACGATACAATCACAATGATTAAGATACCGATGCTTGCCTCACATATTGCCATCGTTTGATTGCCTAAGTCTGAACTTTTACCTTTGACAAAAATTGTAAACTATGCATGGCAATATTTTTGAAGATTCTGACTCATATGGCAGGCTCGAAAAGCTCTAAACTACGTACAATAAGCACTTTGCGTTCTCCCTGATTCTCCAAGTCAATTGACTCAAATAGGTTTTGTCTTGCGGTTACTTTATCCTTTAAGCTACATATATTGAGGCTGTGGCGAAATTAGCGGGATTACCCTTGTGGAGGTCTAAATGGCGATAGTCAAGCGTCGTATCGGTCTTGAGCAAGAATTTTTTCTGGTAGATGAAGCTGGTCATTTGAGCGATCGCGCCGATGAGTTTTTAAAGAGTTGTCAATTAATTGCTCAAGCACAAGGTTTAAACCCAAATTACTTTGTGGCAGAGTTCGTCAAAAGCATGGTAGAAATTAACACACCTCCTGCCGACACTGCCAAGGAATTAGGGAAAGTTTATCTCAAAAATCTCAAATTTGCCCTCTCTGTAGCGCAACAGATGGGTTTACGCCTTTATCCTCTGTCTAGCTATCCTTTGCATACTACACCAGTTATGCGAGATCATCCCAATTACCATATCCAAGCGCGGACTGTCGGTATGCAAAAATTTTTGCACGCCGGAAAATGTACAGGTACACACCTGCATCTGGAAGTCCCGCCTGGAGTAATTGACCCTCGTGTTGCAGTATCTTACAACTCAACATCGGCACAGCGAGAAGAACTATTAAATATTTATAACTTAGCTACAGCTTGCGACTCTGCACTTATTTCTCTGACGCGGGCGTGTCCTTTTTATGAAGGACAGGCGTTAGGGCTAGCCGCACATACAATTCGTTATCGAGGTAGCGAAACCTTTGGTTGGGAGGGAGTTTATACTAATTTACAACCTGTCGGTGGACTCATGCCTTATGCCGAAAGTGTCGAGGATTTAGTTGAGCAGCAGTTCGCTCGTTATTATGCTTGGCTGCAAGCGATGGAAAAAGCCTCAATTGAACCGAACCTGTTATTAGAAGCAGGAGGGAGCTTACTTAAGTCAGCTTGGAATCCAATTAGACTCAACAAACTCGGCACTGTGGAAATAAGATGTATAGATAGTAACTATCCATCCGTGATTTTAGCTGTAATTACACTACTGGAGAATGCAGCCAAGCGAGTTAGACAAGAGAATTTAACAGTTAGACCAGCTAAAGGAATGCAAATATTTGAATTAGTAGGCAACCACCTTTATGTACCAGATTTTGAATATCTTAATGGTGAATTGCTCTATACCTCAGCTACAGAGGGAGTTAAAAACCCCAAAGTTAGGGCTTATGTCGATTCCATTTTGCAGTTTGCAAGCGCACTAGGTGGGGAAGGAGCAAATTTTTTGGCAAAACTCAGCAGGCACCTTGAGCAGTATCAGACAATAGAAGCCAGCATCTTGCAAGAATTTACCCCAACAACTGCTCAACTTTCATTAGATGCCGGTTTGTGTTTAGTGCGCTCAAGTTGTGACAAGCTAGAAGCACAAGTTTCATCAATAGACATAGAAAATCCCCTCGCAGCCTTAGATACTGATGAAGGATTGTTGCTACACCAGCATTAATCGAATCTCAAATCTAGTCTGCACAGCTCCTTCGAGGCTGTTGGGATGGCTCTTGGGAGCCGTTTTGTCACGGATACGTAAAGCAGTGGCTCCTTTGATTTAACAATAATAGCGGATGTAGGTCTATGGTGTGTGATTGGTTAGTAGTGGTGTAAACTCTGACAAAAGTCGAAATTTATCATCACATTCATCTGTTTTCAGGAGTGGTTAAAATAGCTTTTGGTTGATTAGCATTAAATAGAAAAGCAGATAATAGAATGAAAAATTTAACTATAAGACTTGCACGCTTATCCCGTGGGATGGCAGTAGCAAGTTTGATAGCAACTGGAGCATTGCTAGGTGTAATCAATTCCGCTCCCAAAGCCTCAGCTGGTCTTTGCCAAAGTATTTCTATTCCTGCCTATTTTTATCCAGGAACTTATTGGCAAAAGGCAACTGTTGCAGCGCCTAGAGTTAGTGTGATGATCATGAATCCTAACAGTGGCCCTGGTGCAGCAAAAAACACAGACTACGTTACTGCTGTGAAGAATGCACAAGCAGCAGGCATCAAAGTTATTGGTTATGTACATACAAGCTATGGAACCCGTAGTGCAACGCCTGTCAAAACAGAAATAGATCAGTATAAAACTTGGTATGCAGTAGATGGCATCTTTTTGGATGAAGTAGCCAAGAGTACTAATAACTTTGCCTACTACACAAATCTCGCCAATTATATTCGTAATACAAAAGGCTCTTTAGTGATGCTAAACCCTGGTACTGTTCCCGCAGAGGATTACATAAAACTGGCGGACATTACCGTAGTGTTTGAAGATACTTATAGTAATTACCAAAACTGGCAAGCTCCAGCTTGGCTATTTAATTACCCCGCGAATAAATTTGCCCATCTTATACATAGTACATTTGGCACAACTGGGATGAATGATGCCATTGGATTGGCTCTTAAACGAAATGCAGGGACTATTTATGTAACTGATGATGTTTTGCCTAATCCTTGGGATACTCTTGCTACATATTGGACTAATGAATTAACTGCTATGACAACAAAATGCAGCACCTAAGTAATTGAGAAATAAACGTATCTGTTCGCAGGCAGGGTTTCTGATTCTCACAAAGCAACCATACAATTGTTAACTTCGACAACTACTCAATCACTATTCATCCTTACAGATGTAATATGGCTATCAAACACTCTCTTTTACTTGCACTGTTACCGCTCTCCATTATCTGTGTTAGTACGGCTTCCGGCTCTACACTCCATTCACCAACAGCACTAGCACTTATAAAGGACAACCAAAAGTCCCCATCAATCATCTTCTTCCTGCCTAAGGAACGCCCTAAGCCTGGAGTCGGTTGGGAAATTACTACCACTTCCAGCAAGGCAGAGATAGCCCTGGCACGGCATTTGATGAGTATAGGTGCTAAGGAATACGTTGCTTGGTGGTGTCCTCACTGTCATGAACAGAAGTTACTCTTTGGTAAAGAAGCCTACCAGATTATCAACGACAGCATCAAGGTGGAGTGCGATCGCCGTGGCATCAATCCTCATCCCGATTTATGTAAAGCTGCGAAAGTTCCTGGCTTTCCCACTTGGCTTATCAACGGGCAGCAATATAGCGGCGTACAGAACCTCAAGGACTTAGCTAAAGCTTCTGGCTACAAGGGGGATATGAATTTTCGCTACATCCAAAGCGAATAAAGAACACCCGTGACAATTTAAGAAAAAGTACGTTTTGTCAATCAGCTAAAATACTCAAAAAGCTCTAGATAAAAATGATAATCGTAACTGATTAGGGGGCAAGTGATGCTCATTCTATTCTTATTTTGATTATCATTATCAAATAAGTTTTTAACAGGGCTAATCTTCTTCAAAAACCTATTGTTACAATCAATACCGTTGCCAAAATAAGAGCATGAAGAGGTAGGGCGTTTCGTAGTAGAGTTATTGTCTCTCACAACGACAACTCAAAAATCACTGCCCGCTCATGCCCGATATCTTATCATTGTTACAATGCCTGCTGCTGCAAATAAGCGCGACAACGATGCGGCAATTGAACCAAATCATCCAGGCAATGTTAGCTCTTAATGGTCGAGTCACGATGCCCTTGAATTGCCCGTTGGACAGGTGCTGGTGGTAGCTATCGGACAATGGGGAGATTTTTCTCTACAGTAATACCTTGGGCAACGTTGTTTTGGCTGTTTTTTCGGAAACATTGTAATTTTATTTTCCAGTGACCTGGATTTGAAAGCTGATAAAATCATTGACTATTATAAGCTACGTTTCCAAATCGAGTTTAATTTTCGGGATGCTAAACAATTCTGGCGCTTAGAAGATTTTATGAATCTGAGCCAAACTGCTGTGACTAATGCCGCTAAGGGAGCATTCTTTATGGTCAATTTATCCCATCATCTTCTCGCTGATTTCCCTAAACATAATCCTAACTGTGGCATTATTGACCTGAAAGCTTATTACCGTGGTTTTCGATACGTCCATGAAATATTAAAAATACTTCTCTAACAGCCTGACCCTATTTTGTTAGCTCAAATTTTTGCCAAGCTTACTTCTTTAGGACGGATTCATGCCGTTTCCACAGACTTTAGCCCCTCGTAAATTGGCTAAGGTATTGTCTGTAAAAATGCATCTTAGATTTGCCAACGTCGACAATGTTTTTTGATGGCTTCCAAGGTCGATGCATCCGCTATCCATACTGCACTGAACTGTTCATATCAGCTACCGATGACCACCTTGGGTCAACTTCTATGGGATTTTTCTTGGCTACTAGGCGCTCTATTACTTGCTCATACAGCTTGATAAATAACTTTGCTGGCAAGCTCTCTAATCGTTGAGATAGCGCTTCTTGCCGACTCACAGACATTGCCTCAACCCACAGTAATCCTTCTATTTCCAGGCAGCGCAGAACATCTGTTAAATAATTTATTTGTCGATACACCAAACTCAGTACTATTGCTGCCATCACTAGTAGGGTTAGTACCCGCGATGCCGAAGGCGGGCTGCGCCTACGCAGACAGTTAAACCAAGGTAAATAGCTGCTAGTAGATGATATCCAGCAGGCACAGTTATGGCAGGTATTGCAAGAAAAAGCACCAGATGGAGGATTCTGGAATGGATATTGGTGGCAGATTAGTTATACCATTTTTCCTTATTCATGCAACAACGCCCTTATTTTAACTAGCTTATTAATATAAATAAATACATTTAATCCACTAACTATCAAAACTGAAACTGATGGGACTAGGGGTATCCAGACTCCTTGGAGCAACAGACCAAAGGATACACCATAAAAAACGCAAACAGTTGCCAATCCTGCCAATCCCAATCTTAACCATGAGCGAAATTGCCAAACAATTATGCCTCCAATCAATGACCAACTCCAGACCCAAATGAATTCAGCCCACTTTGGTAACATCCACAATAGTGGACGATTATCTAAAACGGCACTAAGAATTTGACTCACCATCTGTGCTTGAAGCATTACTCCTGGCATTTGATTATATGACCACTGACTGGCGCTATAAGGTGTAGACCAATAATCATGAAAACTTTCAGCACTTGTACCAATGAGAACGACCCGATTCTTTACTAAATCAGAAGTGAGTTTATTCTTCAAAACATCTGCTAGAGTTACTTGTGTAACAGCTTGATGGGAAGAGCGATAATTAAGTAGCACTTGATGACCTAGATTATCGATTCTGTGATAGCCACCGCTGTTTGACTCTAAGTTTTTAAAGACAACATTGCCAAACTGCCAGTTTTTTTCTGTCGTTAGTTTGGACTGAATACCAAGAGCAAGCAAGTAACGATTTGCTAATTGAAAACTAAAAGATTTATCAACGTTGCAGGGTGAAGCAGGAGCCATAGCCAATATTTGACGGCGGATAATGCCATCGGGATCGGGTATAACGTCACTAAAACCCAAGTTTTGTTTTGGAACTTCAGGGGGTGGCGAAACACCACTGTTTTTGTTTTCCTCACTAACTTCGCATATTGCAAAAAAGCGATCGCTTTTTTGCATGAGTTTAGATAATTTCTTATACTCTGCTCCTACGCGATTCTCCCGGTAGATATCCAAGCCAATGACTCGCGGTTGAAACTGCTCTAATTTTTCTACAACTTGGGCTAGTGCGCGGTCTGATAGTGAAGCTCCACCTCTTTCTTTGGCTGGTTGCGATCGCACATCAGCTTCAGTAACGCTAACTACTAGAATACGTGGATCTTGTCCTTCATCAGGTCGCGATCGCATCATGGCATCAAAAGCCATCAGCTCCCATGACTGCAATATGCCAACGGAGCGCATCCCCATTATCAAAGCAGTCGTAACTATACTGATTTGGAAAATTGTCCCAATAATATTTCGGCTGTGCAAGCTAGTAGATTTAGAGCCGACTTTGTGCAACACCAAAGACATAGCTGTGGGATTTTGACAAATCACAGGTAACCAGCTAGCACAAGGAAAGTTGCTTTCTAGACCTTGCAACTTTTCTACGGCTTCCCGCATCGCTAAATGACAAGATTCTCCATTGGCAAAAGCTTCTAGAAAGTGCTTCAAAAATTCTTGAGCGACCCGATCTGGTACTACTTCCCGCATTACAATCATTTGGGGAATGTGCAGTGATACCAATTGTTGTACTAATCCTAGTCCATCACAACAGTTAAAAATTGCCAGTTGTAAACCTCTAGTAATCGCTGCTTTCAGACCATTTTTTAACTGAGAAATCGTCAAACTCTCAGTTTGATTAATGTAAATTTGACCGATTTCATCATCAGTTTGACTCGAACCATGTCCTGCAAAAAAAAGAATATCCCAGCCTTGCTTGTCCCATAAATATCGATCTAATTCTGAGCGCTCTGGTTCAACCAGAAAAACAGTCTGCGTTCCTGGTAGTTGTTTGAGTATTGCCTGGTCTTGTTGAATATCAATTCCTTGACTATTACCCAGAATAGCTAATATTCTCACCTTATCCCTAGTAGATTTGCCTAATGGTTTAACTTCATCTACTTCAGGAGCGCTTAAACCAAATACTGCCTTTTGGTAATCTTCAAAAAAATCCCATAAATGCCAGGGTAAGCGACGAACTTGATTATCTTCTGTTTCTAGAATTACCCGAATTTCCTCATGAGGATTTAACTTCGTGCGTAATTTCTGGTCAATGTTGCGAAATAGCTCAGATTTTAACCAAACATTAATTTTATTTTGTAACTTGTTACATAAATTACTAAATTCCACAGAAGAAATATTAGTTATATCTTCGGCATCAATTTCAATACCTGCATCGCTTGCCATGTTTCTCTGCCAACGTTGACCAGGAAAAAGAGCTTCATGCAGCAACAAATAAAGCAACTGCCAACGTCTATAAAGTTCTATAATTTCTGGTGCCCCAGGTAAGCTACCTGTAAATTGTATTGGTATAGAGTTGCTATTGTTGTACAGCTGAGCTGTAACGGTAGCAAATCCCTGCTTCAAGTTACCCTTTCCTAAGTTCAACACGACTAATTTAGTCATGGCTATCAATCGTCAAGCGCTTCCAGTACAAAATCTTCCTTTATACTGACATCTTCGAGAGCAACTTGTATACTAAAGCGAATTCCAGGAGAAGATTTAAATTTTTTGAGTTGAATATAATGATCGTGGCTTCTAGAAGTAACCTCCTGAAGAATTGTTCCTGTTTGTGAAAGCAGAATTACTCTAAGATTAGGTATTAAGTAAGTTTCTGCATTTGCTGGATGCAATTGCACGCGCAGACCGATTTTACCATCGATCTCTGTTTTCAGACCAATTAATAATACAACTGCACTCCCTCCCAGTTGCATCCCTAAATCAATTAATTTAGCTCGTTTGATATATCCCTCACTCAACTCAAAATTACTTCTGAATTGAGCTGCTAAAGTTTTTTGTTGTGGTGTTAACAAAGTATCCAAATTTTGCCAACCCGCACTAAAGATATTTTGAAACCATAAGCTCAAGTTGCTAACTACTGAGTAGCTAACTTCAACTAAATTATTTTGCTTTTCTAACCGTCGCTGATTAAGATGTTGCCGAAATTCATCCACCGCCAGCAATGCTCCCCATTTCTCAAAGGAGACATTGAGTCTAGGGAAAGAAAAAGTCCATTTATTTAATTGTTCTAGTAATTCCTCTACTTGGGCTTTTGACAAAGTAGGTAAAGATTTAGCCTCTGGTATCTTGGGAGGACAAAGTTCTTGCGCCACCCACATCACATTCAAATCTGCAATTAAATCTTCTACATCTAAACAATAAGTTCGATCCATTACATCATAAGTAGCTTGTTCGCAGATTTGCTGATAGTTGGCATAACCGCATACTCGTAACCAGCATTCTTCTACATTTAACTGTACTGCTAGATAATAATGGGCTGCCCAACTAGGAATATCAATCCATTCTTGAGGAATCCGAAACTCTGAAAGGTAACTTTTATCGCTAGGGATTAATACTAATCGAGTCTCACCTACAGTTAATACAGAGCCATTTACTACTTCCCAGATACTCTGAAAATCAGTTTTTTGAAAACCTAACTTAGGTATTACTTGTAAATCAGGATCTTCTTGTAACCAAGTTAAAAAAGTATTTAAAGATAAATGATTTAAATAGGCATTCCAGCGAGCAACTGTGTTAGAGTAAGACTCTTGCATAGTTTGATGCCATGCAAATTGTCGCTCTTGGGTTGATATATATAAGCATAATTGTTCGGGATAGATTAAAGTCAAATCGTTTAAATTAATTGTCATAATTATTAATTCCTGCTCTTCAATTAAATCAAATTATCTTTTAGCCATTCATTTACAAAATCAGTTAACTTATTACTGACTACTGCTAAAGAATTCGTAGGTAAAGCCATATCTATTTCCATTTGAGAGATAAAAGCTTCTTTTAACGTATAATGTTCAAAATCATCTATTTTACTTTGCTTTGTTAATCTCAGTCGTAAAGCACTTATTTTAGCTTTGACTTGCCATTGTTGAGTAATTTGCTCTAAAACATATTTGCATAAGTGTTGACAGTGTAATTGTAAGCATTCATCCAATGATATTTTGATTGTTTCAATATCTTTATCTTTATTCAAATTGATTTCGGGATAAATCTTTTGAGATTCGTTAATCAACTCTTTTAATAGTATCGTATTATATTTTGCTAACTGTCGAGCTACTTGATATTGTTTCTGTAGTTCAGGATATTTATTTTTCAAAACTCCTACCATCTCTGTTTGAGTTAAGTTTAATCCCAGCCAGAGTATTAACATTATTTGACCAGTTTCTGGTAGAGCTGAAAATACACTTGAAACAAGTGTATTTACTTGCTGCAATTCTTCTTCTTCAGCAAGATTATCCAAGACAGTATGCTGGCTATCAGTTAAGTTATCGTAGTCTTCTAAAGGCAAAAAATACTTTGTTCTGTAATCACGAGCTGCTTGAATACAAATTTCTAATATTTCTTTAATTCTATCCTTTGAAACTGGTACTTCCAGAAATCCTAATTGATTGCACCGTTCATTATATAATAATGCAATTTGCTGAAAATATTCAGTGCTAGGTGTTTCTAAACTACGATTTCCTTGCTTTTGGTTCGGTTGATAAATTTCATCTAGACATTGCCAAGCTAAACAGTATAATTTAACGCAATTCTGATTTATTCCTCTTATAGTTAGAGCTTCCTGCATCTCTTTTTTTGTCAAATCTTTTAAAAGACCATAATCAGAAAACTTTTCTCTTTTACCTTCCAAGTCTTTCTGATAAATAATATTACTAATAAAACGAATAAGAGCCGTTTTAGCATAACCTTCTATGTTAGTTTGAACATAGTCAAAATTAAAATTTTTGAGAAGTTTTGCTGGAGGATATATAGCTGAGTTAGCGATTTGAAAGTATTCCTCTAACGGATATTTATGCTGGATAGATTTAAATCTTTGAAAGCTTTTTCTAGCTGCCCAAAGACAAGCTTCCTGCAAGTATGCACACAAATGCCTCTCTGCTCTTGAAGAAGACTTTGAAGACTTTTCTAAGGATGATGCATAAACATAATTTTTTTGTTTATCATCACTTTCTGAACTAATTATAAATAAATTTTCATGTAATATATCTTTGATAAATTTTAAAAAATAACGCGCCCAATATTCTTTTTTAGCATCTGGTTCTAACTGGACTAAATAACTTATATGACGTTCTAGCTCTACATCAGTTTGCCATATAAAATTGGAAATTTTATAATCATTATTCAAGCTGAGAAAAGTTGAAAACTGTCGTATAATATCTTCACGTTGTTTCATAATTTTTTCCGTATTTTACATAAATTAGTTAAACAGATTTTGAATCATATCTTAAATTAATCTTTAAGGTATGTTGTTTTTTATCTTTAGAGTGATATCGATATGTTAAAATCAATCCCAGACTGGAGTCAAACAGTTATAATCAACTGTTTGAGCAGAAGTTTAACTTTGTTTATTATCCCTCTATTCTTGAAATGGGTGTCATGTAGATCGGTTTATGCACTTTTCATTAAAAAATCGCATAAATTTATCCATATGATTTAAAATCTGAGCGTCCCAGTTTTCTGTCAAAGTAGTCACTATCAGGCAGAATAGGTGAAGGCAATCGCAGTTACTGACCTGTATAAATGTCACAAACTCCCTCTCATAACGATTATCATTCTTAGATAGAAAAAACTTAATTTTCTCAAAGTATTCTATAATCAAGTCTTTGTAAATTTTACCTTGCTCATTAATCTTCAAAATTTAGATGTGCTTGTGATGAAAAACGTATAAAAAAATACTTTATTTATTAAAATTTACGTATGGACGAAATAGACAAGGAAGGCTGTAAATAAAATCACAAAAAACAGAATTCATTACTCAAATATTGAGTTTTAATCACAGTTAAAAAAGTTAATACGTGCAGATTCCTGACTTTTTTAAAAAAGGCGGGAATTTATTATTGTAGTGGTCTATTGTACTGCCACTAACATTGATAAACAAGAAAAGCTAAATACCTTACTAGCTCTCAATTTACAATTATTTAAAAAAATCAAGGTATTAGCTAATGTAGTTTCATCACCACATAATTAAATTCTTCTTATCCCCATTAACAATATAGAAAGTTAATAAACCAGCCTAAGAGGTTGTTTGAAAAGTGGTTAACTATGATTTTAATTGCGTTGTTACCCTCCTTAGTCCCCCCCTTATAAAGGGGAAACAAGAAAAATCCGGTTCCCTCACGTCACTTGCTTCAAGTCGAACATTGCTCGCCCAACGCAGTGGCTCCCCAATACATACAGGAAGGGTTAAGGAGGGGTAAAAAAATATTTTATACATCATTAGGAACTTTTGAAACATCCTCTAACCTTCAGTTTTAAGTTTTTTCTCAGGAGAATGACTACTAACTAATGACCAACGAATAATGATAAAAAGGACTAAAATGCAGACTTTGGAAGCATCATCGCTCTTTATCCTTGTTGAGAGAACTTGCATTTATGAAAATTTTATGTCAATAATTCTAAAATATTGAGTATTTATATCTGACTATGAAACTGAAAAATATACAGAAAATCTTTTGTCTTTCTGAAAGTCAATTTATTATCATTCTACTTTTAGCACTGATTAGCTGTACTAGCTATCCTTTAGCATTGATAGCAAAGTCTCAACAGTCAACTAGCAGTGGTAATCAACCACCTCAAGATGGATCAAGTAGAGGTAGGCCTTCTCAACGAGGAGGAGCAGGAAGCCGTGGTAATTGTCCATCTGTGGAAGTACCGCTTATAGCCTTAATACCTGAGAAAAAAGTGGGTTTAGTTGTTGAAAACAATACCACCTTTTGGGTGTTTGTACCTTATCAACCTAATGATGTACCTAGCGGGGAGTTCGTCTTGCAAGATGAAGCAAATAATGATATTTACCGAGCTTCTTTTACCTTACCAGAGATACCAGGTATTGTTAGCTTTAGTTTACCATCAGATGTATCACTAGAAGTTAATAAAACATATCAATGGTACTTTAAACTTTATTGTAATCAACAACAATTAGACCCAGTGTTTGTACGCGGATGGGTGGAACGTACAGCTTTAACATCTAACTTGGAAAGGCAGTTAAAAACAGCTACTACAGAAGGCGTTCGCATTCAACTATACACTCAATATGGTATTTGGTATTCAGCCCTGACAGAATTAGCAAAACTGCGCCTTGCTGAACCCAAAAATGCCACTTTAGATAATGAATGGGCTAAACTACTGCAAAATGTTGACTTAGAGAATTTAGTTCAAAAACCTCTTGCAGGAGAAGTCAAAATTAAACAGTAAAATAAGTTAAAATATAAAATATAGAAAATTATGCCTTTCTTTGAAATCTAAAATAAATTTGGTAATAAGTTTAATAATTGTTCCTTTTATCTTTTTAAAGCCAATTTCCAATCAAAATATATGGTGCCCACAAATAGGGAATTTTGTAGTCAGTCAACAGTTTAAGTTGAGCGCGACGGAGAGCTTCAGCTTTAGTTACTTTGCTATTTTCTAATTCTTGATAAAACTGATTCATAAATTCAGCAGTAGACTCATCGTCTACCGCCCACAAAGTTGCCAGTGTACTACGAGCACCTGCACGTATTGCTATGCCAGCAAGCCCTAAAGTAGCTCGGTTGTCTCCTTGAGCAGTTTCACAAGCACTTAGAACAAGTAATTCAATAGCCTTAGATTCTCTTTGTTCGCTGAGTCTAATTAAATTATCAAAATCCTTGGCTTTTAAAAGCTGCTCCCAAGTTAAAATAAATGTCTTATCTGGATTAGAACTGAACTCACCATGAGTTGCTATATGAACTACTGTATATGGTGCTTTTTTAATTTGATTTTGTAAATTTACTTTGGTAAATGTCTGATTGATTAGTTCAGAATTTTTCGGTATAACTGACCGAATTTGTTGTAATTCTAATTTTACGTTTGTGAGTGGAGTAAATGAATGTCCTTCAATTTTACGTTGCTCACTTACTCCGGCAATTAATCCATTTAATTGGGCTTTTTGTAAAGACTTTGGTTCAATTAATTGTAACCCCGGAGCTAAGGATATAGCATATTTTTGAATTAAATATTGTTGATGTTTATTATCATATAAAACCGCCATTGGAATATTTCGTAATTCTCCATCTAGTACAAATACTAGCGTTTTGATACTCCTTTTTTTTAATTCAGATTCTAAAGGTTGAATTAGCCAACTATAAATTTGTTGAGATAACTGATTAACATCGTTTATCCGGTCTGGTTGCCTTAGATATTGTTGTAATTTTTCTAAAATACTTTCAACTTCTATTGCTTTTTTACTAATTGTATAATGAGATAATTCAGCTTGATTCGGTAACTTAAGAATAATATCTAAACAGTCTGCCAAAATAATGGGATAAATTACTGCTGCTGTGGTATCTGTTTTGTCAACGATCTGATCAATTTGTTCGGGTGCGGCTTTTAAACAAGCTTCTCGAAAGAAGTTTTCTAATTCAGCTAGTTGCAGTGTTTCAAGTATATCACGAGCTTGCTTTAAATTTTTTTGACTAATACTTTTTTTTGTACTTACTGGAGATGAATATTGCAAAAGTAAATCAATTAATTGTCGGTAAACGGGTTCTATATTATCCCGAAAGGAAAACTGGATATCTGAATTGAGAGCAATTAAGTCATTGCGGAGATATTTGAGAGTATTTACTGCTTCAGTGTAAGAAGCGATCGCTCCAGCCATATTTCCTTTTCTTTTCAGTATGTATCCTAGTTGCCATTGCCACAAATAAGCTATATCCCCAGCTTTTATTGCTTGGGCTAGAATTAAAGCTTGTTCGGTTAATTTTTGAGCATTAAATAAGTCTTGATTTTCTAGATATAATCCACCCAATGCACCTAAAGCATAAGCAACTGAACGTTCATCGTCTATGCTTTGAGCTTGCTGTACAGATGTTGCTAAAATTTCAGCAATTTCTTTCCATGAAGGAGTCTCTGCATTAGTAGCTTGTTTCAAGCATACTAAGTTCTGAGCAAAATGAATTTGTGCATAATTTGTTGTCTGGCTTGGGGGTATTTTGGTCAGCTTTAGCTGAATTTGGGAAGATAGTTTTTTGGCTTGTGACCATTGCTGAAAGTTCAACAATAGACTTAAATTATTGAGTTGAGCTTGGATTTGCAAAAGGGGTGAGGTTGCTGTGGTGACAGCTTCTTTGTAAAATTGCGCTGCTTGTTGATAAAATTTGACGGATTCTGGAGAGACAGGTCTGTTAATACAATGCAACGGAGTATAGTTTTCAAAATCCGTACCATTTTGAGGCGATAATTGTCTATTACCTAAAGCTACGGCAGTATTACCTAAACTCAGTACAGTAGCACTAATTTCTGAAGGAGATTGTAATTTTTTTGCGATGTCTTGGCTTTGCTGTAAAACTTTGAAGGATAGTTCTAAATCACCAACCAATTGCAGAACATCACCCAAGCTACGTAAAGCGGTAGCTTTAACAAGCGAATCTGGTTGCTGTTCCAGGCGGGGTTGCAACTCTTCTAAGGTGGTGCGAGCTTGACGGTAAAGCCCTAAGGCTTGCTGTGCCATGCTTTGGTTAATCAAACTGCGGGTTATGCCAACTTCATCACCTGTTTGAGCATAAATATTAGCAGATTGTTTCCATGAGTCTAAAGCTTGTTCAGTTTTGCCTAGTTCTAATTGCAAATTTCCTTGAATATCTAGGGTTTGTGCCAGGATTAATCCTAAATTTTCAGTTTTGAGGTGTGAGTTTTTTAAGAGATTGAGGCTTTGCGTAATTGCAGCTTCTGCTTTTTTCCACTGTCCAAGTTGCTTAAATATTAATGAAAGATTGCTTAATGCGATCGCTTTTCCTAATTTGTCTTTTTGCAGATTAAAAGCATCTGTTGCTTGTTGCAAAACTATTACTGCTTGAGATAACTCTCCAGTTTCGTAGAGTTTTCGACCTTGTTCAACCAACAGTTGAGCATTTGGTTGAATCTGAGTAAATTGAGAAAAAGCAGGAACTGAAAATCCCCAAACGCTTAACAACGCAGCCAAAATAGCTATTGTAATTCTTCTTAACCACTTTTTAGAATAAAAGCGACTTTGGCAAGTCAGGATAATACTTTTTATAAAGCACTGTACTACAAGGAAAAATCGAAATCTTTTTTTTATCACTGACTTTCCCTCGTACTAATTTTGACTAACGGCAACTTTATATAAGCAATTTCTCAGTCTCTAGCTTCTCTCAACTTGAATCTAAGGAAAAGCAACTTGCATTATTTTTGCATAGCGGCGGCTTGGGATGGGCAAGCTGCAATGGGCAAAACCCCGCCCGAGGCGATCGCAGAATTAAAAGTATTGGTATAAGTAAGTACAGGTGCAAAAGCTCTTAACTCCACTTCACCAGAATTGTTAATTACCCAACCAGTAGCTTCCACAATAGTTGAACTAATTTGCGGAAATTCTAATTTAGGGCTTTTACTCCTCCTAATGTATGAATTCTCCCTTACATTTGTACTTTTTTGTTCTTGAGGATTTAATGTTACCCAATCAACAGTTGCAGTTTGATTAGCACGAAGCGCTTGGGTTGGTAAAGGTGGCAAACCGCCACGTCCTGTGATGGTAAATGAATTGCCTTTATTTGCAGGACAACCTTGAGCAATCAAACCAGACCGATCTACAAAATCGGCAGGTAATTGTACTAATCCTGAACTGGGATCTACATCTGGTGTATTAATTTGCACTCTTCCATTGAACTGTGGACTTGCTCCCGTAGCAGTGATATCACTTTGTGGAGTTTGTGCATTGCTGCGATACTGCATCCCAAAAATGCTTTGAGCGTTAATTGCCACTCGACCACCACGAAAATCTCTAGAATTAGCGCTGATATCACTATTCTCTTGAGGAACAGCAATGATGAAACCATCTGGTGCATCGATAGTAATATTACCTCCGGGAATATTTTCACCAGTAGCATTGGTAGTGATAGAACTGCGATCGCGTAACAATAACAAGGGTGTACGTAGGAAAATATTGCCACCGCCTCCTGTAGTGTCAGCAGTGATTTCTGCATTGTTGTCTAGACTGATAGAGTTAGCTTCTACAAACAATGAGCCAGCAGTTCCTGTACCTTTAGCTTGAACTGACAAATTGCTTGGATACTGACCATCGTTGGTGGTACCAATCACTTGCACAGAGTCGGCAGTGACAAATAAATTCCCACCATTACCCGCGCCTCTAGTGCCAGCGCTAACAAGTGCCCCATCTTGAATCAGCAATTTTTGGGTATCAATCCGCAACTCTCCAGCATTTCCTATATCGTTAGCTTGAACTGTCAAATTGCTTGGATACAGACCATCGTTAGAGCTACCAATCACTTGCACAAAGTCAGCAGTGACAAACAAATTCCCACCCTTACCCTCTCCAGCAGTGGCAGCGCTAACCTGTGCCCCATCTTGAATCAGCAATTTTTGGGTATCAATCCGCAACTCTCCAGCATTTCCTGTACTTTCAGCTTGATTTGACAAATCGCTTACATACAGATTATCCTTGGAACCACCAATCACTTGCACAGAGTCGGCAGTGACAAATAAATTCCCACCGTTGCCCGCTCCAAAAGTTCCAGCGCTAACAAATGCCCCATCTTGAACTAATAAATTTTTAGTATCAATTCGCAACTCTCCAGCATTTCCTGTACTTAGAGTTTGAACTGACAAATTGCTCCCATACTGACCATCGTTGGAGCGACCAATCACTTGTACAGAGTCGGCAGTGATAAACAAATTCCCACCCTTTCCCGCTCCTGTAGTGCCACCGTTAACAAATGCCCCATCTTGAATCAGTAATTTTTGGGTATCAATCCGCAACTCTCCGGCATTTCCTATATCGTAAGCTTCAGCAGACAAATCGCTCGAATATTGACCATCGTTGGAAGTACCAATCACTTGCACAGAGTCGGCAGTCACGAACAAATTTCCCCCCTTGCCTGCTCCCAAAGTGCTAGCGTCAACAAATGCCCCATCTTGAATCAGCAATTTTTTGGTATCAATCCGCAACTCTCCAGCATTTCCTGTACCTTGGGTTTGAACTGACAAATTGCTCAAATACTGACCATCGTTGGAAGTACCAATTACCTCTAACACATCAGTAGCATGAACTACTAAACTTCCACCTTGCCCCACTCCCAGAGTATTTGTCTCTATCTGGGAACCATCGGTAAGAGTGATACGCTTGCCTTGCACTTGTATATTGCCACCCTCCGCACCACTAGCATCAACTGTTGCCTGCTGAGACAGTTGAATGTTCCCCAAGTTTGGCACAGCATCATAACCTAAGAGAAAACTTTTATTGTCAAAGGTGAGACTGACTAACCCTTCTCCTGCAACACTGCCCAGTTCTATCCGTCCTCCAGTAGTTTTCAGCGTCGCTCCTTCTAAGCTGACATCACCACCTACTAGCGCTAAAGTTTGATTTGATCGTACGCGCAGCCCAAATGTATTATCTATCAATTGTGTTTGAGCATCGCCCTTAACCTGAATTGCTCCTGGATTTGTCCCGTATTGCAAACCTATTGATACATTGATACTTAATAAAGGTGCAGACTGAGGATTTGTAGCACTAAACTCAAAACCATTGGCAAATTTCAAAGTACTTGCAGTGCTAGCAACAAACGAACCGCCAATGTCTAACCGCGCATTTTGACCAAATATAATCCCATTAGGATTAAGTAAGAACAAGTTGGCTGTACCATTAGCACGAATTAACCCATCAATATTAGATATAGATTTACCTGTAATTCGACTAATAATGTTTTGAATGTTTAGACTATTGTTAAAATAAGCTGTATTCTCAGTAGGAAGAGAAAACTCGCTAAAGCTGTGAAATAAATTGCTTCCAGCAGTGGTTCCACCTTCAATTTTTATAATGTTACCAATTTTTTGAATATTAGAATTATTGGATAGAGTAGTATCTGGAGTGATTTGAGCGTAGGCGCAGCCCGTTTTAGACATCGCAAAATTCCCAGTGCATATTACTGTGCTGGTAACGGCAATGTTTAACCATTTTAACAAGTTTAGATTTCTCATTGCCCTAGACATGATTTTTATTCAATTTATTTATCTATTTGGCATTGCTCATCAAAGAGACACTGCAACCCAATCTCTCTTCAATAATTTTTAAATCACACAAACAAAACTAATTATTTTTCATACCGTACTCAGCAACGCTATCCGCCATCTATTGTTTGCATTAGATAAAGAGCAGCTAAATCTCTAACTTTCTATGTCCGGCAGAGTTGATTAACTTTATTAAAGAGAATTTAGATCAAAATAGTCAAAATTAATAGTGTTATAAGTTAGTTTGTAACAAAGCTTAAACAATGCTTTGCTTTCTTAAAATTTTTCAGTCGGCTATGCCGCAATACTCTTGGGATAAGCTTTTTTCTCTCAGGAGCATCCCCTGCCCAAGAACAGCCTGCCTCAACAGATAAATTTCTGAACTGAACCGTATTAAGCTAGTAACAGCATGGCAGGAATAAATTTTTTATCACTAGCTGCATAATATTGGTTCGCTCATACCCATAAATATATAGAAGACAAGTTTCACACGAGCAATCACATTTAAGATGCAAAAATAAATTCTTTATCACTAGCTGCATAATATTGGTTCGCTCATACCCATAAATATATAGAAGACAAGTTTCACGCAATTACATTTAAGGTTGTGTTTCACAGATTCTGAATGTATGGGCATTTCCTATTCAATCAAACTAGTATCTAAACAGTACAAAAACGTAGTTTTTTTATTGATAGTGCTTAAAATGACATTTAAATAGTCTTACTCCAAGAGGAAAAGATGCCAATGAATTCTCTAGAAATCGTCAAGCAGGCTTATATTTATTTGAATCAAAGAGATATTCCTCGTTATTTTTCTCTCATGTCCCCTGACATTGATTTTTACCAAACTGAAGAACTCCCTTGGGGTGGTCACTATCGTGGCTTTGATGAGAGCAAAGTCTTTTTCTCCAAGTTTTCTGCGTTGATTGATTCTTCAGTCGAGATATCTTATTACATTCAAGCTAGCGATCAAACAGTTGCGATCGGCAAAACGAGTGGTGTAGCAAAACAAACTGGGAAAAAGTTTAGTTGTAACTTGGCTCATATCTGGACAATTCAGGAGGAAAAAATTGTTCGACTAAAGGTTTATATCGACACTGATGTAATGAAAGCCGCTTTAGTATAAGCCGAAAAAATCGGCTGAATTTAAATGTGACGCTCAGTTTGTGAGGAGGCGATCGCTATTTTAAGGATAAAAACTCATACTGTTACAACCAGCAATTCTATGCCTGTCTGATCTTTAAATATTTTACAGGTTTCAACAGGAGGTTGATAAATGAAGATTTTTGTTGCAGGCTCAACAGGAGCGATCGGCCGTCCGCTAATCGCGCAACTGCTAGCTAAAGGGCACGACGTGGTAGCGTTGACCCGTTCTCCAGAAAGAGCCAGGACTTTAGCTGAACAAGGGGTAGAACCCGCGATCGCAGATGTATTCGATGCCGATGCGCTCATTGCTGCGATCGTTCGTGTTCAGCCGGAAGTGGTTATTGAACAACTCACTGCTTTACCGAAAACCTACACTGCCGAGTCGATGAGTGCGTCAGCACCATTCAACCAGCGTATTCGTAAAGAAGGGGGTGCTAATGTGTTGGCAGCAGCGCAAGCAGCAGGCGTACGTCGTCACTTGAGACAGTCGATCGCATTCTGGGGAGTTCCTGGAACCGGATTGGCAAATGAAGCAACACCACTAGCTTTTGATGCTTCACCCGCAGTTGCAGCAGATGCACGCACTGTGACTGAGATCGAGCGTCACTTACTCGAAGCACCTAACCTAGAAGCAATTGTCCTGCGTTATGGTTTCTTTTACGGGCCAGGTACTTGGTTTGCCCCCGATGGCGATGTTGCTCAACAGGTACGACAGCAACAGTTTCCGATTGTTGGGAATGGCGCAGGTGTCTGGTCGTGGTTACATATTGAAGATGCGGCGATCGCTACGGTTGCAGCAGCAGAGCGGGGAAATCCTGGCATTTATTTGATTACGGACGATCAACCCTTAGCAATTCGGCAGTGGCTTTCTGCTTATGCCCAGTGGTTGAATGCTCCACCTCCTCCTCAAGTATCAGTTGAAGATGCTTTGCAAATCGGTGGTGCGGATGCTGTCTATTACGGTACTCAGATGCGAGGCGCATCAAACGCTAAGGCAAAACGCGAATTAAATTTTCAGCCACGACCTTTGGAATGGATGGTTGACACCGCCGTTGGTCGTGCAAGCTAACTCACAAACGACTAATGACAAGTGAGTTCAAGCTATTAAGTTGATCAAATAGTTAAATATACTACCTGAAGTTAAAGAAGGTAAATGATGCTTCAATTAACAACTTTCAGGTATCTGCGAATAATTAGGAGTAACAAAATGAAACTTAAGTTTTGGAATTTAACAAGTATTCTGAGTAGTGCAGTTATTAGTTTACTCAGCCCGATTACAGCTTTTGAGTCTGCTCAAGCTGGACCTAGTAGTTATCAAAGGACGTGTCATGATGAAAGGATATATACTGTATCTAATATTACTTATCTGTATGCTGTTTGTAGAAATGTGAATGGTTTACCTATTGCAAGTCAGCTTCAATTACTGGGAATCAACAATAAAAATGGAAAGCTAATACAAAATCCTCTGGTTGGAGCAACTTCTTTTTTTTCAACCTGTACCGCTATAAAAGTATTTAATGGTAAACTGTCAGCTTATTGTTTAAAAATCAACGGACAATATTATGCTAACAATATCTCGTTGGAGGAAATTACAAACTACAATGGGTATTTAGGTTATGAGTGGAATAAAATCATCCAAGAAACAGCTGATAAGATTGGTCATGGTCATGCTTATTTTAGCCATGCCAATGAATTCAATAGTTCAAGCCACAGCCCAACAATGGACACTATGTCACTAATAGCTGCGGACATCCTCAGCTATTATAATAATAATGCAGCGAATCGAGATTTCAAAACTTTACAAGATGGAAGAGCAGCCTACTGGGGAGTAATAAATCCATCACATTATATAGGCGGTTATAGTAGGAATAAAGGTACTATAGTCATTATTAATCCATCTGTTCGTGACATGGGTACGATGTTTGTACCTTTAGCTGGAAAGGCTTACTTCTACAATTTAAGATAAAGAGCAAAATTTATTTAACTTAGTAAAGAGAACGAGCTTGCTGAGTTAAATCACTTCTTTACTCCATTGCGTCAATGATTTTCCCAATTTGGGCAAGTAACTCCTCCACATTTTCCCTTGGCGTACCCACTCGTATCGAGAACTCTTTCAGATCTAATCCATTGCATACCTCATTCAAGACATTGTTTAAAATTACCAGTTCTTCTTTATTCAAACGAATCGTAGCTATCTCTTTTTCTACCTGCTCTATCTGCATAAAGTTACATTTTTAAATTTAGGGATAGTATAGTATATCTTTGAGGATTACGTACTTTTAATTTTAAATAAAGTTTAGAATAATTGGAAGAAAAACGGTTATTTGTAGTGAAATTACCACATTTTGATCAATGCTGAAAGTTATAAAAAATTACACATGCAGCAAGATTGCCAGACTTTAAATGGTACCAAGTAAGTTAAAAAAATAAAACTGAGTGCTAGTAAATAAATTAGTTAAATGAATTGTTCAAGTTAAATGTGGTATAGCTTATGCCTTACTCAATCATCATTTCCTGCAACTCTCTTTAACTACTAAAGGTTGATAAAATTATGTTTGATCTTGAGCAAGCTATCAAAAACCGACACTCAACACGCAAATTCTTATCGCAACCAGTGCCACGAGCTTTGCTCGATGAAGCTCTCGCTCTAGCGCAGCTTGCGCCGTCGAATTCAAATATCCAGCCGTGGCGGTTGGTGTTTGCCCAAGGTGTCCCTCGGGATCGTCTGCAAGAGGCTTTGCTAAACCAAGCCAAGCAGCAGCCACCCTATAGCTTTGGGCTGCCAGAAGCCTTCTGGCATTACCGCCAAGAACTGGGCGCACAAGTCTATGGAGCTATGGGGATTGCTCGTGACGATAAAGAGAATAGACAGTTAGCCCTTCTACATAATTACGAATTTTTTGGCGCACCAGTAGTTGGTATCGTCTGTATGCACCAAGATTTGGGTGTTGCGGATGCCTTGAGTGTGGGAATGTATTTACAAACGCTGGTGTTGAGCCTAACCGCTCGTGGCATTGATACCTGCGTAGAGGTTTCACTAGCAGCTTATCCAGAAATTATCCGCAGCGAGTTGAACATTCCACCGGAATTATCGATCATTTGTGGTTTGGCTGTTGGTTATTCCGATCCTGATTTTCCCGCTAATCATTTGCATATAAGCCGTGAGGCGGTGGAGAAAAACGTCACGTTTCAGGGTACATGAGTTAGTAACTATCATCGTTCCCATAGATTGCAGCCCAGAAAAATCATAGTATTGGAGATTAAATATATGCAATCTGTCGATGTCTATCGCCCTCTGGGAGCCGGAGAGCAAATTTTCTGGCTCCACGATCAAGCTCATTCTTTACATTTTGCTCTCACTGCCCAAATCAAAGGAAAATTCACCGTTCCTCAACTTCAGCAAGCACTTCACCTCGTACAGCAAAGGCATCCACTTTTGCGAGTTCGGATTGCTCTAGATGAATCAAAGCACCCTTGGTTTGTTGAACACCCTGCTGACATTCCACTACGGGTTGTGCAGCGGCAATCCGAACAACACTGGCAGCGAGAAGTTGAGCAAGAAATCGCAACGCCCTTTGTTTGGTGGCAAGCTCCGTTAGTACGGGTCGTCTTGGTTCACTCAAGCAATGGTGCAGAATTATCAGAATTGATTGTGATATGTCATCACTCGATCGCAGATGGAATCTCTGCGACTTACTTAATTCGAGATATTTTGCAGGCGATTGCTACGCCCACTGCCTTCGGAAAGTCTTTATTTGTTCCTCCGTCACTAGAGGACTTGATTATTGGGAAAGACCCCGAAAGGGTTTTTTTGTTAAAGCCGCTCCCTAAGTTCATGAGCGATTCCTTCTTGCTTGAGCAACATACACAGCAAAATAACCGTTCATTTGTCAGTTCTGGTTCGCTCTCACCTAAAACAACACGGTTACTCATAGTTCGCTGTCGGCAAGAGCAAACGAGTGTTCATGCTGCGATTTGTACCGCCTTTCTCTTAGCAGTCCGCCAGCAAAATCATTCACAACAGCCGCAGAACATCAACTGTTCATCACCAATTAATCTTAGACCCTACTTAACATCTGCAAACCAGGAAGATGTCAGTTTTTGTATTACTGCCGAACGGACATTGCACTTATTAAGTTCTGATACCAATTTCTGGGAAGTTGCCCGTTCTGTTAAACAGCAGCTCAAGCAAAGTATGACCTCTAACAAACTGTTTGAGAAGATTTTCCAACTTCAAGAATGGCTCTTTACCAATCCCAGTCCTGATGATGCTTTACAAGCCTTTAAAGACCAGTTGGACTACGATATAGCCGTTAGCAATCTTACGCGATTGACGATCGCGCAACAGTTTGGAGAGCTAGAACTTCAGGCAGTATATGGGCCTGTTGTGACGACAGGTGTCAAAAACGATCGCTTAGTTGGCGTGGCAACTTTGGGAGATCAGATATTCTTCACGCTCGTATGTTCAGAACGGGTGATGTTGCGATCCCAGACAAAAACACTGCACGAGGAAGCTATACATTTATTAAATGAGGCGATCGCATCTAACTTTGTTGCAGTCTAATATTTATGAGATATCTCAAAGATAGGATTGTGCATATTTGCGGTCTACGCTCCCACTGCCATCAATAAATGATGTCTGTTGAAGTTTTATACTCAGGAGGAATAAAGATGAAGATTGCTCAATATGGAACAACTATTGTAGTTATCCATACGCTTGCCAACGGATTACATGGTTTAGCGCATGTGGAAATCCCTGTTGCACTGTCTTTGCTTCAAAGTTCGTTTGTGGTTTTTGTAATTTTTCTGACTCCCATCGTTGCAGCCGTTTTACTTTGGACACAGTTCTATCGCCTTGGTAGCTGGCTGTTGCTCTTTTCAATGGCAGGATCGCTGCTTTTTGCAATTTACAATCATTTAATCGTAATTAGCCCCGATCATGTTTCTCAAGTTTCCTTTGCAGGTTGGGGTTTGCTGTTCCAAATCACAGCTATCCTAATATTAATTGTAGATGGATTAGGATGTTGGATTGGCAGATGGGCATTAAAAACAATCCAGCAACCAGAGGAGGTCTTATGAGTTTGTAGCCATCATGGTTCCCATAGATTGCAGCACTGGTGGAAACAGCACTGCGAACTAGTAATCGATAAGCAGTTAGAGTTTATAAAAACCTATCTGTAATAAAAATTCTCCAAAATCAAGCAACAGATACAAATCCCCAAACCCAGGTATCATTTGATTTTCTTAATGCATGAATTTTGAATACTTCGACAAGCTCAGTACAAGTCTTGAATTTTGAATTGGTATAATCCTCATTTTCTTAGTCTTGAAACACTCACAATAAGGAGAAAGAGAACCATGAGCCAATCTAATCTATCCACTGCTACCCAAGAAGGAGCTACTGATACCATCTTGGACACTGCTATCCAAGAAGCGGCTACCGATACCATCGTGGACATCGATCTCAAAGTTCAAGCCGAGAAAGGCCCAGACCTGCGAAAGGACCATCCTAAAAGTCATGCCTTAGTTTGGGGAGAGTTCAAAGTTGAGGAAGATATTCCGGAATCGTTGAAAGTGGGTATCTTTGCCCAGCCCAAAACCTATCCGCTTTGGATGAGGCTTTCCAATGCTTCCCCCGCCCAAAAGCGTGGTAAACTTGCGTCAGACCTTGATCCCGATGTTCGGGCGCTTGCTATTAAACTTTTACAGGTAGAAGGTGAAAAAGTTCTGGATGATGAGCAGGAAACCCAAGACTTTTTGCTGATTAATTATCCGGTGTTCTTTGTCCGCGATGCCCAAGGATTTGCCAACCTGACCAAAGCAAGCGTCGGTCAGGCAAATGAAGAAGAGTTGCGATCGCTAGCACCCACTTTTGAGATCCTCAAAGCAGTTACGAGCATACAAGTGGCAAATCCGCTGCTGATCCAATATTGGAGTACGACTCCCTATAAACTTGGCTCTCAGACGATCAAATTTTCGGTCAAACCTCACTCCTCAGATACTCTGGGTGCAACCCCTACTTCGGAGACTTATTTACGTGAGGCAGTTGTCAAATACCTCACAGAAGAGGGCAACGATGCTACCTTTGAATTTTTGGTGCAGCTTTACGTTGACGATGAAAAAACTCCTATTGAAAATCCCATGCAAGAGTGGAAGGAGGAAGACTCACCGTTTATTAAGCTTGCAACCATCACAGTTCCCGCTCAGAAATTTGACTTCGAGGAGCGGAAACGGTTGGATGAGGGGTTATCGTTCATGGCTTGGCATACCCTCCCAGAACACGAACCCCTGGGTAGTGTTAATTTAGCTCGCAAAAAAGTTTACCAAGAGGTAGTAAAGGCTCGACGGAGCAACATACACCACCGCATGGAAAAACCGCAAGCATATAGTTCAGTCTTGGACGATCCTCAATAATCTTGCTTGTCAACTACTTCCACTAAAAATTGTTGACGGAAGTGGTGTCTGGCAATAGCTACACTAACGATTGCTCTTTTAGCTAATTGATCGACATTAACACAAGCCCCTTGACAAAACTCACCAACTATGAAATCAGGCATTCAGAATCAGTGGCATTGGCGTGAATACTTTGCAGAATTCCTCGGAGCTGCTTTTAATATTTTCATCGGCTTGAGTGCAATCGTCTTTAACTTTGGACACGGTTTGCCAATAGAACAGTTTGTGCCTGATTCAAGCATTCGGCGACTGATTACGGGACTAATTTTTGCTGGAAGTGGAGCGATTGTAGCCGTTTCTCCGATTGGTAAACTGAGTGGCTCTCACATCAATCCTTCTGTCTCACTCGCATTTTGGATACATGGCAAAATGCACCTTAAAGATTTTGTTGGCTTTGTGATTGGACAGTTTCTCGGAGCGATCGCTGCTGTATTACTGCTGGTGACTTTATGGGGAGATTATGCCAGAAGCGTTAGTAACGGCATGACGCTACCTGGGTTGAATTATCCATTGTGGATTGTATTTTTCTCAGAAGTCACGATTACATTTCTCTTGGTATTGACGATTTTTATCTTTATCAGTCATCATCGGCTGATGCGTTGGACACCTTTGGTAGTCTGGCTGTTAATTGCTGGAATGGTGTGGCAAGAAGCGCCAATTTCGGGAACAAGTCTCAATCCAGCCCGGAGTTTCGCTCCGGCACTGGTAACAGGAAATTGGCATGATCAGTGGATTTATGGGATTGCTCCGCCAATGGGTGCGGCGATCGCCGTGGGGGCATTTCGGCTAATCGCGCTAGGCGAACGGGATGTTCTGACTGGAAAGCTTTATTACGCTTTTGATTACCCTAGTATTTTCAAAAATGTCAAACTGCCTCATTTCCAGCATCACCCCCACTTGCACAAATGAGCCTGGGTATGTCAGTTTATCGGATAGCCATTAGCTTAGATGCCTCTAGTGCAGAACACACCTTTGGATTAACGCTTTTGGCAGAAGGATTATTGCAAGAATTTGCAATGTTTTTGAAAGTTTTTTTGGAAGGTGTTGCAATTTTAACAGTTGCAATCGCTGTGATTCTTACACTCCGAAAAATCTTGCGTTTTTGGAGACGCGATCGGGTTCTCCAAGAAACGATCCGTTTAGAACTAGGAGTGGTTTTAGCCTTAGCGCTGGAATTTCTCTTAGCTGCCGATATTGTCGGTACAGCTATTTCCCCCTCGTGGGATGCAGTGGCAAAACTTGCAGCGATTACTGGAATCCGTACCTTCCTCAACTTCTTTTTACAACGAGAAGTACGAGAATTGCGAGAAACAGCCCACCCTCTTGATAGCAAAGTCAGTGAAACACTCAAATGAATTAATGGTCTATGTACAAGAACGCGAGCAATTCTGGTTAGTGAAAAAGTCTTTGTTGTTGAAGGGCGATCAAAGCGATTGAACTACTCCTGCATGATTAAAGCAGATGAACTTTTACTAAAACTCTCTTTAACCGCAGGTGAAGCTAGTCTGATTAAGTGATGTGATTTTGCCTTGTAAAACAGCAATCATTCGGTATTTAAAAATTGTTTAATTTAGGAGATTCTATGTATAGCAAAATTCTAGTTGCAATTGACCGTTCTGCAAATGGTAATGCTGTTTTTGATACAGCGCTTGCTTTGGCGAAGGCAACCAAAGGAAGCCTGATGCTATTACATATCCTGTCTAATGAAGAAAAGAATAGCCCCCAAATACCTACACTGGTTACTCTCGAATACCACCCATTACATGGAGAACTTCTAGAGGATTATTGGAAGCAGTGGCAAACTTACGAAGAACAGGGTATTGATTTATTGCGATCGTATACAGAACAAGCAACCAATGCAGGCGTGAGTACTGAATTCACCCAAAATTCTGGCAACCCCAGTCGAAATATTTGTGAAGTTGCTCAAGGTTGGGGTGCTGACTTAATTGTGATCGGTCGTAGAGGACATTCTGGCTTGAATGAGTTGATTTTAGGTAGCGTGAGTAATTATGTATTTCATCATGCTCCTTGTTCTGTGCATGTCGTTTTTGCTCCAGTTGCTCTCAAACATGAAGTACCTGTAGTCAATCAAGTCCAGGTAGTTCATTAATAACAGGCTATGAATATCTATGTTGGTGGTAATGTAAAAGTTAGATTTGAAAACTTCAAACAGTTGCAACAGAGTTTGCCATGATTGCAACTGCTAATAACTACTGGCGGAAGTAATATCTCGAAAGCGTCAAATCAGTAATTTGCTCAGAGGTGATTTCAATGACACCTAAAGTAGATACCCTTGCCAAACTCTACCTGGAAGGAGAATCTGTCGAAATCTCAGACATATCTCAACTAGAACTTTGTGACTGGCTGATGAGCGAGTTCCAACAACTTCCAATTAATCCCATGTTCTCTAATTACATGCGCTATCACACGGCTGCCCAAATGTGTGCAGATATTTCCCAACAGCAGCTTTGGGTGTCGGCTGATAGTTACGATAGCGAGATTTATCCGAATCCTTTTTATGGTTTTGCATTCCTGGCAATTCACGATTATTACCACTGTGTAGCAGATGCTGACTTTAGCCTTGAAGGAGAAATCACTGCTTACCGCACACTTGCAAATCGAGTCCCCAGTTTAGAGATTCAAAAAATTATTTACTCTGAAATTGTGCTGAAATCATCTGCTCACATTTACTTGGGTCATTCACCTGCATCCAAACTTGTGTTTCCCTAAACGTTTACATATTGAGAGTAAAACTTATGGCTTTAACAAAGACTAGCAAAAGTTGATCGTAACCAAGAATTTTGCCGATAAAATGACTCAACCAGCCTGAAAGTCAAGCGAGCGTGGTATCACATATCTGACAACAAGCGTTTTATGGCGCTTAAATTTAGTAATCTGTTCTGATTTTGGAGAAATGCATTATGAAAGTTTTGATTAGGGCGATCGTCAGTTTTTTCGTATTCATTGTAGATGTCGTGTACGGAAATCGTTCCTACGCTCGGTTTTATATGTTGGAAACCATCGCCCGCGTTCCTTACTTTTCTTATCTATCGGTGCTGCATTTTTACGAGACATTGGGTTACTGGCGCAAAGCTGATTTGTTGAAAGTTCACTTTGCTGAAACTTGGAACGAATTACATCATTTGTTGATTATGGAATCACTGGGCGGCGGTCGCCTCTGGATTGATCGCTTCATCGCTCAACACGTTGCTGTGGCTTACTACTGGGTGGTTGTGCCGATTTATATGTTGTTTCCCGCTTACGCCTACTACCTGATGGAACTGATTGAAGGTCATGCCTACCACACCTATGACGAATACTTGCAAACCAATGAAGCCCAACTGAAAGCTCAAAAAGCGCCCCAGGTTGCAATCAACTTCTACCGCGATGGCGATTTGTATATGTTTGATGAAGTTCAGACTGCACCAGGTCATGAATTTCGCCGTCCCAAAGTAGATAATTTATACGACGTGTTTGTGAACATCCGTGATGACGAATGCGAACATGTGAAAACTATGGTGGCACTCCAGAAACCACAAGCGCGGCTAACCTTCAAAAGTCCCCATACAGTTTTTGAAGTGACAAAAGTTTTATCGAGCGAAGCAGAAGTTTGACGAGATAATTACTAATAGCAAATTATCCAATTTCTAATCGACGGTATCGAATATGAACTACACACTCAAAAATAAACGCGCACTCGTCACTGGAGGAAGTCGCGGTATCGGGGCGGCGATCGTTAAGCGTTTGGCAACTGAAGGTGCTGATGTTGCTTTCACCTACATCAGCTCGCCTGATCGCGCCAAGGAAATCACGCAGGCGGTGCAGGCGCTCGGTGTTCAGGCTTTGGATATCCAAGCCAACAGCGCTGAAGCTAGTGAGGTAGTGGCTGCTGTTGAACAGACAGTAGAGAAATTGGGTGGCATTGATATCCTTGTGAATAATGCAGGTGTAGTGCAGATGGCTCCTATTGATGATTTCACGCTTGCGGACTTTGATCGCACCTTTGCCATTAATGTGCGTGCCGTATTTGTGGCCACCCAAGCCGCAGTCAAGCATATGCAAGAAGGCGGACGCATCATCAACATTGGCAGCACCAGCGCCGAACGTGTGTCATTTGCCGGCTCCTCTGTTTATGCCATGAGCAAATCTGCTTTGCAAGGGCTTGTGCAAGGGCTGGCGCGTGACCTCGGCCCGCGTGGAATTACGATCAATAACGTGCAGCCTGGGCCGATCGCTACAGATATAAATCCCTCAGAGGGTGAGTTTGCCGAGATGCTCAAAAAGCAGCTAGCACTGCCCCGCTACGGTACTGTTGAGGAGGTTGCAGGGATGGTCGCTTATCTAGCTGGGTCTGAGGCAGCTTACATTACTGGTGCAAACTTAATGATTGATGGAGGGTTCAGCGCCTAACTGCCGCAGGTGTAGCCAACTGCAAACATAAATTCTCAGCAATCAGCGAAACTACACTAACTGCAAGTATGCTGAAACCTTTAGCCAGAGATATTTTTAGTTAAAAGTGCATACTCAGCTAAAATTGTCAATGATTGTATAGATTACATTTCCAGTATGTGGAATCCTAAGGAAGTATCTTTGTCAATGATGAACTTTTCTTTATATCTCTGGTTAAAACAGCACCGTATGATTGTTGGAGCAATGCTATTTGCGATCGCCATCACAGGCTGTAATGCCTCTGTTAAATCGCAGCCACCTGCCAATACCCAATCGGTTGCAAATCTCATCGCCTCCAGTCCAACCCCAGCATCGGCCACTCCTACGCAAAGCGCTGCTAATACCAAACCGCCTGAGCAGCAAGCAGTCCAAGTGATTCGTGACTATTATAGTGCGATCGCTCGTCAAGACTATAAACAAGCTTATTCAGCTTGGGATGGAAATGGCGCCGCTAGCAAGCAGTCGTTTGAGCAGTTCAAGCAAGGTTTTGCCAACACTACATCCGTTGCTGTAGAGGTTGGAAAACCCGGTAGACCAGACCCAGGTGCAGGCTCAATCTACATTGAGATTCCAGTCACTGTTACTGCGATCGCCACCAATGGAACCCCGCAGCGATTTCGCGGTAGCTATGTGCTGCGACGAGTCAATGATGTTCCTGGCTCAACTCCAGAGCAGCGTAGATGGCATCTCTACTCAGCAAAAATTACTCCAGTCAAGTAGCCTGTAGTCAAAACGCTGGTTTCCCAAGATTCAAGGCTAAAACCAGCGTTGCTTCAACGCCAAGGAAATCATAGAGGTTGATTTCAAATGATTACTTTATATACTGCTCTTTCTCTATGGGGGCTACCGAGTATTAGCCCAGCCTGTATGGAGCTTGAAACCTGGCTTCGCATGGCAAAGCTGCCTTACAACACAATCGTTGTTACAGCAGACAATCTTAAGTTAGCTCCCAAGGGTAAAGTTCCGTTCATTGATTATCCAGGAAAACTGGTAGGTGATGCCACTTTAATTATCGAGATGTTCAAGCAACAACAAGCGATTAATCTCGATGCTGATTTGACTTTCGTTGAGCGAGCAATATCTCTAGCGTTTCGCCGCACGATCAAAGAGAACACCTTTTGGAAAATACATACATTCGCTACAGAATAGAAGAAAACTGGCAACACTTTCGAGCAGTGTTAATGCAGGCACTATGCCTTGAGACTCCACTAGAATCGTCAGAATCGTTTATTGAAAAGTTTCGTAAAACGGTACTTTCTCAAATGCATGGTCATGGAATGGGTCGTCATAGCAGTGAGGAAATCACTCAGATTATCTGTGCAGATTTCCAAGCTCTCTCAGACTTTCTGGCAGATAAACCGTTTTTTATGGGAGAGCAGCCCACAACTTTAGATGCAACTGCTTATGCCTACGTTGGTAATTTTATTAAGCCACCTTATGGCAGCCCAATTGTTGACTATGCTCTCCAACGAGCAAATCTCTGCAATCACTATGAGCGAATGACTCAACAGTTTTTCAGTGAACGGTCTTTAAACCAATCAATTCTCGTTCGTTCCTGAAATTAATCTATTACAGACAAGTCTGATATCACAATCTTGCCACTGCGATGATAATTGGCGATCGCCTAGATTTGCTTGAACAAACATTATCTAGCGGGGTAACAACTATGGTGAAAAGTCTTTACTGCTTAAATATCAGTAAATAATTTACCAACAGCATGAGCAGAAAATTGGGTGAAACTCGAAATATTTAATTTATCAGGAGAAATTCAGATGAAATCATCAACAGCTCGGATAGTAGTTCTTGGTTTACTTATCAGCACTTCTGCTTTAGGAATTGCTGCATCTCAAGTTAACTTCAAAGCTTTTGCTACTGCACCAAATATTCCACCAGAATTGACTAAACTCGGCAACAAATCTTATCTACTCACTTGGACAGACAATTCTGTTGTATATGTCTCTTGCTATCCCACAGTTAAACCCAGAATGAAGCCTGCACCAATTAAGGAAACACCAAATCGGTATGTCATTACCTGTAAAAATAAATAGATTAGGAGCGAAAAATGAAACTTTACTATCGCGGTCTTACTTACGAATATAACTCAAAAGAAACAACCAAAAAATCAATACGACCATTTGCACCAGTTCGTCATCAAAGTTCTGCTTATAACCTTAATTATCGTGGAATAACCTATCGTGTTGACCCGAATATCGAGCCTTTGCAAGTCTCTACACCGCCAGTTACTTATCAATTAAGTTATCGAGGAGTCACCTATTTTGTGGAGAGAACACATACAGGAGAAGTCTCTACAAAATTATCTCAACTTGTTAACGCTCCAAAAATTAGAAAATTTTTCATCAATATTTTGGGATTACAAAAATGAAAAATAATTCAAAGGCAAATTATTTTTTGCGCGAATGTTGTTCAATTTTACATCAAACAAAACAAGGAGTATCCATGTTTTATCATCGTAAATTACCGCGAGTGTTACTAGCTATGAGTGTTCTCCCAGTCTTCTTAGGTACTACCGTCTTTACAGAAACGTTCTTTACTGATGTTGGAATCGTCCACGCTGACACTCCAGGCTTTGGGCCAGATATTAGCTATGTCAATTTTAATCTGACGAACTCTGCAAGCCTTTCATTGAGATCCAGATATGACCAGATGTTACGTAATTTACGGAATGCCGCCGGTCACCCATACCGCCAGAGTGTCGCAATCACTCAGAGCAATGAGCACGGACTGGTTTTTCTAAATGTGAATCTTCCCAACCACACTGACGTTAGCCTCATTTTTACAGCTTCAAATTTGTACTTTCGTGGTTTTATGAACACTGATGGTCAAATATTCTCTTTCAATGACTATGACCTGGGGGGTACGCTTGCTCAAAGGTTTAATACACCACTTACAGAAGCACACACTTTGAGATTTAGTAGTCAGTATAATAGCTTAGAAAACGCTGCACACCTGGAAAGACACGATATCCCGATCAGCTACCAATCTATACGAGATGCACTTAACGTCTTAGCTAATGCTAATCCTCCTGGAAACGGGCAAGAAATAGCCCAAGCAACGCTGCTGCTGATTACATGGACTTCTGAAGCTGCTAGATTCTACGAAATTCAGGACGTAATGCAAAATGCAATGGCTGGCGCATCTAGTCACAGATTGACCACTTGGCAGCGAGAGCTTGAGACTAGTTGGGATTCAATTTCAGCTTTTGGTCAAGCGATAACTCGTAATTTCACCACACCGCCTAGCGATATTCATGGAGTGGGGACATTTCGCTCATTTAATGATGTGATGCGGCAGGCTGCAATCTTAAATTATAGCTCCCGGTGATGGCTCATTTGCTTGTACTGAGCTGTAAATACGGACAGGGATAATAGAACATTTCGGGTCTTGGTCAATGCATCCATGATGCCAGCGCTCTCCACAGGAAATATGATCGGCGAAAAAGCACGGTACAGGTGCTACAAGACGAAGGTGTAGCCCGTACAGCGCAGATTGCCTGAAACCTTTTAACTTAGCGTGTAATTCTCTGTATCCCGACAATACGACGAGTCTTGACTCAACACTAATAAGAGTTGGCATATATCAACTTATGTGCTGTTCGAGACTCGTAATCAACAATAAATTGAATCTCGATTGTAGAAGGAGAGGTAATTATGACTCAATATGACTACATTGTGATTGGTGCAGGTTCAGCAGGCTGTGTTGTTGCCAACCGTCTAACACAAGAGCGTCAAACAACAGTGTTGTTGCTCGAAGCAGGCAATCCAGATACGAAACCAGAGATTCATATCCCAGTGGAATGTACGCGCCTACCCGGCACAGAGGTAGACTGGAGTTATTTCTCTGAACCAGAATCTTACCTGAATAATCGCCAAATCTTCTGTCCTCGTGGCAAAGTCTTGGGGGGCAGCAGTTCGATTAATTTTCTGGTGTACATCCGGGGTAATCAGCACGATTATGACTACTGGCAGGAGTTGGGAAATCCCGGTTGGTCGTACCAGGATGTCCTGCCTTATTTCAAGAAATCTGAACACCAGCAACGCGGTGCCTCTGAGTATCACGGAGTTAATGGGGAATTGAGCGTTACCGATGTCATCTCCCCCGCTCCCATCTCGAAACGATTTATCGATGCAGCAGTCGCACTGGGCTACGACTATAATCCTGATTTCAATGGAACGCAGCAGGAAGGGGCGGGTCCGATTCAGTTAACGGTCAAAGATGGTAAAAGGCACAGTGCTGCTGCTGCATTTCTCGTGCCGATTCTGCATCGTCCGAACTTAACGGTGCAAACGGGTGCATTGGTGACACGGTTGTTGTTTGAGGGAACCCGCACGGTTGGAGTGGAATATTTACATGAAGGAATGCTACACCAAGTGAGGGTCAATCAAGAAGTGATTTTAAGTGCAGGTGCGTTCGAGTCGCCCAAGCTGCTGATGCTTTCCGGCATTGGAGATAAAGCACAATTACAAGCAATGGATATTCCAATTGTTGTCGATTTGCCAGGTGTGGGTCAAAACCTGCAAGACCATATTCTCGTTCCTGTGCCCTACGAAGCAACTGGTGATTTACATACAGCAATGAGCAGCAATGGGTGCGCTGAAGCTGGATTATTTTTGCATAGCCAGAGGAATCAGGAGGCTGCACCAGATTTAGAATTAATTTTCGGCCCAACTGTGTGGGCACCGCCTGGCTATCCCAACTCTGGTGTGGGTTTCACCGGTATAATCGCTTTGGTTCATCCTGAGAATATTGGTAGTGTCAGTTTGCGATCGCCCGATCCTCAAGATGCACCTGTAATTCGCATGAACTATCTGCAAAGTCAATCCGATGTGCAAAAGCTGGTTGAGGGAGTTAGACTAATTCGCCAATTATTCCAAACCAGTGCTTTCGATGAGTTCCGAGGTAGGGAAGTCGCTCCGGGTGCTGACGTGACTAGTGATACAGCGCTCGAAGCCTACATCCGGGAAACTTGCGGTACTGTATATCATCCCATTGGTACCTGCAAGATGGGAACTGACCCAATGGCGGTTGTAAACCCCGATCTACAGGTACATGGAGTTGAGGGATTGCGTGTCGTTGATGCATCCATTATGCCAACGCTAAACACGGGACATACGAACGCACCCGCCATTATGATCGGTGAAAAAGCAGCTGATTTAATTAAAGCCGCAAATGGCGTTTCACTCCAAGCACACAAAGCAATGGCAAACTAACTCATCAGACGATTTCTAGACATAATACTCGCATCTAACTTCGCACAAGATGCTTGTCGCATTCGTTCTTTATACAGTCCCCGCAATTTTTCTTTTTTAATCCTGTTTTGTCAGTCTCGCAAAACAGTGGTACTTGCTGCCATAAATTTTCCCATTGCTTATAGAAATCATCTACGTCGCAGAAAATTTGCGTGATATCAAGCAAAGCCGGAGACGCTTTGCCTCTGGGCGAGATACAATGGTAAACATAGCCGAGACCTGATTTTTGTTAGATATTTTTAGTCTCGGCATTTTTTTGTGATTTTTTTGCTAATTCTCAATCAATTGTAGCGATCGCTTGAACCTGTCCTTACTTTATTTTTGACTCGTGGCGGCATCTGATTTCTTATTATGCTTGATGAATTTGACCCCATCTGTCTAGCCAAATTCCTTGAAGACAAGCCAAATTTAGAATTGCTGAGATAAGTAGCTGTGAGGAACACACAGAGCCGGGAGATGCTACTCTAGGAAGAAATGCGGAAAACTGAAACTTGAGTAAGTAGACTTATGCATAAAGTCAGATGCACGCTAAAGAAAAGTGTGTTAAATACAGCACTTTTAACTTAGTAGTTCCGGTGCGAATTTTTGCGCAATTCAACTGCAAGTAATTAGATGGAGCCTGCTAGATGAACTCAACTCATTTGTCAGAGCCTTGGATAGGTCGCCGTATAGGCGATGGTCAGCGTTATCGTCTAGACAAGCGTCTAGGGACGGGCGGCATGGCAGATGTATTCTTAGCAACGGATACCTTGATAGGTAAGCAAGTAGCGCTAAAGCTACTCAAGGATACATTTGTAGGGTCAGCAGATTTAAGAAAGCGTTTTGAACGTGAAGTAACTGTCTCTGCTGCCCTCAAAAGTGAGCATATTGTTGAAGTCAGTGATTATGGGGTGACTGATGAAGTGCAACCCTTTTACGTCATGGAGTATCTAAGTGGGCAGACACTTAGACAATTATTGCAGCAACAAAAACGGCTAACTGTAGAGCGGACGGTTACCATTATTAGCCAGGTATGTGACGGACTTAAACTTGCTCATGAAGGGGTCACCCTCTGGCGAGATCGAGGAAGGTGCAGTGAGCATGTACAGGTAATCCATCGTGACTTAAAGCCAGACAATATTTTTCTAATGCCTATATCGTTAGGCGAACTAGTGAAGATTTTGGACTTTGGCATTGCTAAAATCCGTAATGACTATTCTGAACATACAAAATTAACAAGTATGTTCATTGGTACAATCCACTACGCTGCCCCTGAGCAATTTGCAACTAAGACAACAGGCGTGGATAGGCGGGCAGATATTTACAGTTTGGGAATGCTACTGTACGAAATGCTCAGTGGAACTGATCCGTTTGGGCTTGGTCGCAATCCCCAAGAAATCAGCCCGATGTCGTGGTTTGTAGCTCACACCTCTGAGCAACCTATACCGCTCAGGTCACAACTAAATTGTGAGTACATTCAGCCAGAAATAGAAGCGGCGGTTATGCAGTGTTTACAAAAGACCCCAGATGATCGCTTTGCCACAGTAGATGACTTGAAACGAGTGCTGCAATTGGCTTTTGCTAATGAAAGCGAGTTAAGCAAATCTACTATCCATTTTGGGCAAGAAATTCCTGTAGACACTGATGAGCCGAACCCCCCTAATAAAAGTATTTTCTATTTGGATCAAACAGTTGCAGAATCAATAGAAAAAGTTAGAACATATGATTTAATCCCAAATACTTTAATAGAGGAGACAAAAGAACAAGGAGAGGAAAAAGGGCAGGATCAGAAAAAATTACAGCCACTTTTACGTAAAGCAACACTTGTGACTGCTGCTCTTGCCACAAGTATAAGTTTGGCTATTTACACTTTTACTCAATTGCAAGCCGACCCGCATCAGGCTGTTTTAGAGAGCGCCAAGCAGCTAAAAGCTGGAAAAAAATTTGACGAGTGCGTCAAGAAAGCACAAGCAGTGCCACAGAAATCAAGTATTTATGTTGCTGCTCAAAATATAATAAACGAGTGTCAGCTTGCACAAGCTAAAGATTTGGCCCAAAATAACAATATTAAGGATGCGATCGCAAAACTCACTATCATCGCATCAAATAGTAGTTTTTACCAAGAAGCTCAACAGTTAATTAGCCAATGGTCTGAAAAGCTTTTTACACAAGCTCAAGAACTATACCTCAAATCTTACAACTCCCAAGGCTTTGAAAATGCAATTAATATCATCAAAGCTATTCCGAAAACTAGCTCTGTTGCCAAAAATGCTAACGAAACCATCCAGAAATGGCAAACTGAGTGGAAAAACAATGAAAATTATCTACAATTAGCTCAGAATGCACTCAATGAAAGCAAGTGGGCAGAAGCAATAAATCAAGCTAATCATGTAAGGCTACTTAGGCAACCAGTAAAGCAAGATACCCACTATTGGCAAACTAAGATGAAGCCAATTATTGAAAAAGCAGAGGAACACATAATAGCTAGTAAAAATATTCCCAAACCAACAATTCTTCCACAACTAGATCGGTCTGAGTCGCTACCAAGACCAGTTAAGTCTGAATCAACACCAAAAGTAGTTAAATATGAATCGCCATCAAAACCAGTTCGGACTAAATCTTTACCAAAAGTAGTGAGGTCTGAATCAGCACCAAAATCAGTTCGGATTAAATCACCACAAAAAACTCAACCTCAGCCACCACTAAAACTAGTTCAGTCTAAACCCCCGCGAAAAACCCAGTCTGAGTCTGCACCAAATACAGGTTGGAGCAAAAAGAGATTGTAAAAGAGTTAGTTGTCAGTTGTTAGTTGTCATTAGTAATTTTTCTCCCCCTGCTCCTCTGCCCCCCTACCCTTGTGAATTACTTCACTGATTGCCAAACTTTGATAGTATTGTCTCCGCTAACACTGGCAAAGGTTTTTCCATTTGGACTAAAGGCAACAGACAAGATTCGCTGGGAGTTTTCTGCAAAATCACGAATTTTTTGTCTAGTTTTCACATTCCATATTTTTACAGTTTTGTCCCAACTACCACTCACGAGGATCTGACCATTAGGGCTGAAAGTAATGGAAGTAATTTCATCTGAATGACCTGCTAGAGAGGCTTGCAAATTCCCTGTCTCCACAACCGATAGTTTAATTATCTTATCTCCACCGCCGCTGGCGATAATTTTGCCATCTGGGCTAAAAGCAATAGAGTTAACAGGATGTGTATGCTTGGCAACCGTACGGAGAAATTTGCCAGTTTTTAGATTCCACAACTCAACAGTCCCACCTAAACCACCAGTAGCAAGGGTTCGATTATCTGGGCTAAAGGCTAATGAAGTAACCCATTGTTTCTCTGCTATGGTACGACGTAAATCACCCGTCCTAACATTCCACAATTCAATAGTCTTGTCACCACTACCACTAGCAAGAGTCTGACTATCAGGGCTGAAAACGACACTTGTAACAATATTGGAATGCTTAGGAAAGGTCTTGATCAGATTTCCATTCCTCCAATCCCATAGCCTAACAGCACCATCTAAACCACCACTACCCAGGAATTGACCATCTGGGCTAAAGGCAAGGGCATTAACTTGAGCTGGTTGTTTTTGATCATCAAGGGTGCGTTCTAGTTTCTGCTGTGCTAAATTCCAGATTTTGATCGTTTTGTCTGCACTACCACTGGCCAGGTATTGACCGTCTGGACTAAAGCCGACGGAACGAACTGGAAGTGTATGTCCTCCTTCGCCACGACCAATCGTCAACACGTCAACAGTTCCTGGTTGCCAAGAAGGATTTAAGACAGCAAGGCCATTTTGCTTACTTTGGGGCTGTTCAAGTGGTTTAGATAATAATTGGTTTACCTTGGTTCGAGGGACAGGTAAGGTTTTAGCCGATACTTGGTATTCAAAGAAAGAAGTTGGATAATGAAATAAAGGTGAGATTGAAAGAATTAATGAGATACTAATCCAATTAACGTAAATACTTTTTTGAGAAAACATAAGACATCATATTTAAAGTAACTTTAAGTATGATATCGCTGTTTTAAATTGAATTTCCTCATTTAACTATGATTCTTACACCGCAGTGTCGAGGCGACTTGACAGAGCAACAATGGAAGCGATTGAAGACCTTCTGGAGTTTAGATTAGTCAGGAGTGCAAGACTCAGAAGGCTCATTCTATAAAGCCTAAAAACCAAGGTTTTAGTTCCTGAAAACATCTTAAATCCATATCCTTATTTTTTGAAATTTAGTTTCACACCGGAAACTAGTAGTCTGTCAAATTCATTTTGACGGTTAGAGAGACGGGATAAATCGCTGTCTCTACAGTGAATTTATCCGTCAATTAGTTCTTGATAGACTATTAGACTAAACCATGAAAAACGACCCAGCACGCCTGAGTTAAGGGATCTACAAGAAATAAAATATGGATATCTAACACTTGTGCTGAACTTTCAGGCCAAGGGCCATCATCAAAGGTGAGAGCAATGACTTTCTGTTGGGGAGAGAGTTTTGCCGACTCAATTATCGCACCTTGAAAACTTGATGGAATAGAGTCAGCAAAACCCTTCACTTGTGCTTCTCCCTGCCAACTTTTAAGCATTGCTGTCTTGAATTCCTCAACTCGCTGTTTAGTTCCGACATTTGCCGCTACATTATTTACATTTAGAGTCTGTTTTGATTCCAACTGAAAAAAATTTATTTTTCTCAAGATGATTAAACTCAGACTAAAACTACCACATAAGATAAGCAGTCTAACTACCCCTCTTCTGTCACTCTCCGAAAACATTTGCCATTTCTGAATTTTAGAGCTTTTATATAGCAAGCGATTGCGCGATTCTTGTCTAATAACAAATGCAAGACAAATTTTTTCTAATAGTATAGCTTGTATTGATTGCCTCATAAAGCTTCTAGCGATCGCCCTCTCGGAAAATGACAAAAGAGGGGTAATTTACCTGGAGTCCAAAGACTCTTGTTGAATAAATAAATTTATCCTGAAAATAACTCCATGAAATTACGCAATTTTTTACTAACTATTATAAGAGCATCCCAATTTAGTAAAAATAAAAGAAGTCAGATTATTCGCGATGAATACTCGCGAATAATCTGGGGATTCAATCAAGTGCAGAGTAATCAAGAATTAGCTAAAATCAGGGTTTTAGGTGAGCATGTACTTCTGTTGCTCAAGATATTTAAAATTTTGTACCTTACTTATAGAAATCGCCGAAAAAGATTTGGTTTGAGGTTTAATCTGATTGCTGCTCTTTCCAATTACGAACTTCATCTCCCACAATCCGAATTTGCCTGAGCGACTTTTGCAAGAGGTCTAATAATTCTGGAATTGCTGTAATCTCATTTGATTTTTCATCTACTTTTACCTGACCTAGTACCACTCTATTTTTAGTCGCCCAGGCACTGACCATCTCGATAGTATTTTGTCAGCGATCGCTCCTGATGCCCTTGTCTAGTTTATTTGTACTATTTTGTCAATATTTAGATGCGTTTGTCCTGACCCCCTGAACCGTTACCAAAATTATCACATTTAGAAAAGGCGACTTTTTAACGCAGCAAAATACGATGCAGCAGCGATCGCTATCAAGTCGGCGCTTGGGATATCTGCCTCAAGATATTTTGATGCAATCGAGTTTCTTTCAATATTTTAGCCTTTGTTGTCGCCTTGTCAAGTACTATCAAAAACTATGATTAACAGTTTCACTCAATAATTGCAGAATAAATTTGAGTGGAATTTCTATCCGATCAGAGCGATTATTTAGTTCATTGCCCAGTGCATCAATTGCTTGCTCTAGAAGATAGGCAAAAAGCAGCACATCGAGTTCTTGTGTTGTCTTTGGCAGGAAAGATTCTTGATTAGCAGTTTCTAAATAAGAATTGAGAAAGCTAGTACTGACCCAGGTATACCAGAACTGTCCCCATTGTTCTATAAGGGGTAAATTTTCCGGCAGGATCATCCCAGATTCTTTTTGATATGCCAGAGCTTCGTTAACTGCATAGTTGAAAGATAGCAACATTCCTGCTACATCTCGTAGAGGCGATCGCTTTATACGTCGTTCGCTTAAACTGCGATCTTTTTCGCCTTCAAAATCAGCAAGAATAAAGTCTTTTCCTGTATAAAATACTTGGGATAAATGGTAGTTTCCATGATGACGAGTACGCAATGCAGTAATTTTTTGCCCGACAACTAACTGAAAGCGTTCTAATATTTTCTCTTGGCTATTAAGAACTTCTAATGCTAATGGTTGAGTGTCAGTTGGCAAGTAGTTTGCTCGTTCTTTTAACAACCGAAATACTTGTCCAGTTAAATTACGTGCACTTTGATATATTGAACGTTGATAAAGTGATGAAAAAGATTCTGGAGCAAAGTCTGAGCTATCTATATTTGTAGCCAGTGCTATATGGAATTCAGCTGTGGATTTACCCAATAGTTCAACACTTTGCAGGTAAGAAGTGATAGTTGCAATTGCCAATTCGGGAATCTCAATTCTCTGTAAATCTAACAAGGAACCTGATGGCAGAGGCACTTCGGTAATAGTGGCGTGTTCTGTGGTCACTAAATCAAAGTACTTTTGCAAACTATCAAGGGTATAGTCCCAGCCACTGCGAATATCTGAAATAAACTCTTGTAATATGCCTATAGTCGTGGGTAGGGCAGTTTTATTGCCTGTTTTATTTGTACGGCGATATTCTAAAGCACCAGCTAGGAAAAATGAGTGTTGCAAGCGTTTTTTCTGATGTAGAAAACGCCGAATTTCTAAATCTGGCTGCAAACCCTCCTCAACTTTACGGAAGAGTTTCAACAACAAGCGATCGCCATAAACTATATAAGTATTGGTTTGTTCTTCTTTATTCAGGACAGTCGGCTCATGATTGGTTAACTGTCGGCGCAATTCAGAGAATGAATCAGTAGTAGTGCCAAATAATTCTCCGGTTATCCCTTTATAAGAGTGATGATTAGCGATCGCATCATCTAGCAGTGAGGTGAGAAAGTTCTTGTCTGCTAAAGCATCAAATAAAATTCCAACTTCTTGAGTATTAGCTGGAGTATCTATTTTGCCTTGCACCCCAAGCCGTGCAATTATAGCTTGCGGCATTTCTGCCAAAAGATGTGTTGCTTGCTCACCTTCTGCATAGGCGAGAAATAACAGATAAGTTTCGTGATTTCCCTGGGTATAATCTACCTGCAACCAAACAATTTGAGCTATCTGCTGATTATAGGGTAAAGAAATCGCTTCAATAATTTGTACTGATTGTACAGTCTGAGTTTTACCGCCAAACCAGCTACAGGTATAGAGATAATCCCGCAGTGTTGATTCTAGAATGCTTTTTGACTCTCGTTGCCCAATCACATTTTGCCAAGAACCATTTACCAGCAGAGTTACTAAATCTGCTTGAGGTTTAGGCTCTTGAGTTGAGCTAAGTTTACGTTGTAAGGTGAACCAGTAAAACCCGTAAGGACTTAAGCTGAGGAAATAGGGCGATTCTGTAATCGCTGGAAACTCAGTGGAACCAAAAATTTCTACTGGTATTAGCCCATTAAAGGTTGATAAATCTAATGCCACCGTTTGCACGTAACGAGATAAATTTGCTACTACCAAGACATCTTCTTCAGAGGTAATTCGGCTGAAGGCAAAAACTTTACGATTATTAGACTGTAGCAATTCAAAACGTCCTTCACCCAATGCCGCAAACCGTTTGCGAGTAGCAATTAAACGTTTCATCCAATACCAGAGAGAATTGGTATTAGTCCGTTGTGCCTCAACGTTGAGTGCTTCGTAGTGATATTCTGAATCAACGATCACGGGTAGATACAAGCGTTGCGGGTTGGCGCGACTAAAACCGGCGTTGCGGTCAGAACTCCACTGCATAGGTGTGCGAACACCATTGCGATCGCCTAGATAAACATTATCTCCCATGCCAATTTCATCACCGTAGTACAGTACGGGGGTTCCTGGCAAAGATAATAGTAAACTATTGAGTAACTCAATTTGGCGGCGATCGTTGCCCAAAAGCGGCGCTAATCTGCGGCGGATGCCTAAATTTACCCGCATCATCGGGTCTTGTGCATAGGCCCCATACATAAAATCTCGGTCTTCATCTGTCACCATTTCTAAAGTCAGTTCGTCATGGTTGCGGAGGAACAATGCCCACTGACAGTTATCAGGAATTGATGGAGTTTGCTGGAGAATATCTACAATCGGGAAATTATCTTCCATCCGCACTGCCATAAACAAGCGCGGCATTAAGGGAAAATGAAAGTTCATGTGACACTCATCCCCCGCACCGTAATATTGCGCTGCATCTTCAGGCCATTGGTTCGCCTCAGCTAGTAACATCCGGTTAGGGAATTTTGCGTCGATGTGCGATCGCAACTCCTTCAAATACGCATGAGTTTCGGGTAAATTTTCGCAGTTTGTTCCTTGCCGTTCATAGAGATAAGGCACAGCATCCATGCGTAGTCCGTCTACACCCATTTCCAACCAAAAATCTAGAACATCAAATACTGCCTCGCGCACCAAGGGATTGTCATAATTCAAATCCGGCTGATGGGAATAGAAACGATGCCAGCAATAAGCTTGGGCTACTGAATCCCAAGTCCAGTTAGATGTCTCAAAATCTTGGAAGATAATTCGCGCTTCTTGGTATTTTTCAGGAGTATCATTCCAAACATAAAAATCTCGCTCCTGACTTCCTTTCGGGGCGCGACGTGCTCTTTGAAACCAAGGATGTTGGTCAGAGGTATGGTTAATAATTAACTCAATAATTACCCGAATACCGCGCTGATGAGCAGCGCTCAAGAACGCTTTAAAGTCTTCCAACGTGCCATAGATAGGATTGACACTAGTGTAATCGGCAATATCGTAACCATCATCCCTGAGTGGTGAAGGAAAAAAAGGTAACAACCAGATAGCTGTAATACCTAAATCTTGTAGATAGTCTAGTTTTTCTGTCAGCCCTGGAAAATCACCAATACCATCACCATTACTATCGGCGAATGTGCGAACACCTAGTTCGTAGATAATTGCATTTTTAAACCATAATGGGTCATTTTTCAAGCTGGAGTTTGGCATTTTAAAAAGATATGCGATCCCATATCTAATAGAACTATATTTTTACTTGATACAATTTTACTTGATACAATCGCTGAGATTATCAGCTTATTTAGCTCACACGAGTAATATATACATTTTCTTACTTAAATTATGAAACTACCAAACGAGCTATATTTGTTATCAATAAAGGCAGAAGGAAGGAGGCAGGAGACTCAGTTGGGAATTCTGATTCCTGCTTTCTGCCCGTGACCGATCAGAGAAAGGGTTTAAGACCCCTACTGAACTATTGTTCAGTAGCTCCAAGTCAGGAGGAGTCTGAATTTCATAAGTGACTTGTTCCTTCTGCCCGTTTGTTGAGCGTAGTCGAAACACTGCCCTTAGCATAGCTGCCTTCTTCAACAGAGAACATAAGCTTGGGAGTCCCTTAGCAGCTTGGTGAAGGCATCGCCTCTTCGATTAAAGTTGCTGGAATAGCCATCTCTATTGCTAGGACTTACGCATTGACAGAAAAGCCAAAATAACAGCTATAGTTTTCAAGGCTTATAGCTAGGTTTTTCAATGAGATTTTGGTGATGCCTGCGGTGGTCACTGAGCGCAGCCGTTCGCGCAGCGTCTCGTAGAGAAGTGCGGGCTACGCCTACGCACCCAATCAATGGTGATTGACAAAAGCCTGAAACAACGTATTTACGTTAATTCACAAGATAGTTATTTTCTAGAGTGCGTAAGTACTAAGAGTGACAAAAAAATTTGTTTCTAGTCCTAAAGCAATATTCGTAGGACTTAAGCATTGACAGAAAAGCCAAAATAACAGGTATAGGTTTCAAGGCTTATAGTTAGGTTTTTCAATGAGATTTTGGCGATGCCTACGGCGGGCTTCGCCTACGCTGGCATAGTTAGAGCGCATGTTGCGACAGTGCAACGAATACGAGAAAAATCGGATAAGATCCCCCTGCCTGTGGCGACCCCCTTTTTAAGGGGGTAATTAGAAAAAAAGCCCCCCAATTTATCGGGGGGTTGGGGGGATCTTCGAGCAATAAACACGTTAACCGAACCGTATTGGGGTGTCATTACCCGTAATACTAAAGGTGTAGCAGTTAGAGCTAACTTCTTCTAAACAAAAAGCTGGTGTCAGAGTCATGGAATAAGGTTTTAATCACCAAACAAAAACACCAACATTTGGAGTGTTGTGCTTTCCAGGTTGATATTGTGAACCAATCTGGTGGATATCTACTGTATGAGCTAATTCATCCAATGCGTTATTTAACTTGGTAATTGCATCAACTTGATGCAGATTCACTGTTGTTAAGCTTGACGAATGCAGGTGATTGATATGTTGTGTTTTGCTAACTAGCTGATGATATTCTACAACTTGTGCCGGCCAGCCACTTTATCAACCAGCAATTCCAACAAAGCCAACGTCCTCTTGCGCCGTCGGTAGCGAATAGTATTTGCGACTTCACGACGGGGAATTAGGCGTTGCTGATTCCATGTATGAAAATGATTTTGCATAATACCAAAATCCTTGTAGAGACGTAGCAGTACTACGTCTCTACATCCGGATTCATACTTCAATTCAGCAACGCCGGGAATTAAAATATTATTGCCTTTTTCATCAGCGATCGCATTTGTACCATAACTGCGAACATTTTGATAACCAATTAGATCGCCAATGTATGGTACTACCCAATCTTGACAAGTTTCAATAAACCAGTTTTCATAAAGTTGAGCAATATCTGCTTCAACAACATCAATTTGTTCGGCAATGACACGCAATAAATCCCGTAGGGGGTAGCCCAGGGCAAACGTACGGTATTTCTGAAACCCTTATGACATAAGGATATCGATCAAAAAATCGGCTCAAGGGAAAAACGCCGAAATCGTTGCTATTAAAGGATTTTTATACTTAAGATGCGTTCGCCCTGGGGGGTAGCCTTGTTCGGCATCACGGATACGGTAAACAGCAGGGCAAACGCATCTAAACTAAATATAGACAAAGTGATAGGTAGAGCGGGGAAAAAGTAGTACAGATAAACTAATGAGGGGGATCTGGAGCGATCGCTAGCAGAGTGGGGGTAAGCAATCGGACTTTGATGGTAAAGTCATTGTAAAAGTAGAAGAAACTACTAAACCAATAACATCGGCATCTTGGTAGCAAACATCTACTAGATTTTTCATCTGTTTAGCAAAATCGGCTTTAGTTCGGCGTTCTGTAACTTCGATGTGCCGCCAACCTGCCAAGGGTTGAAAACACGCAAATAAATTTACTGTTTCGTTACGTTTATACTCAAAATCATAACGTTCGGGTTGCTCCGGCTCTGGTGGCAAAGGAAGTCTTACTTCTTCTTCTAATTGGTATGGACGTTCATCAAAGCAGATTACAGGGCGTTTAGGATCATAAAGCTCATTGTATAAATCCAACACATCTTCCATTCGGAAAATATATTCCGAATTTACTTGGCTGAATACACCATTGTTCTTTCAACCAAGGCTTGATTTCATTTTTTTTAAAGTCTGACGTACTGTTTCATCTGAGATTGAATCTATGATACCAACATTCACTAAATGATCTGCTAATAATTGCATTGTCCAACGTACTCTTCCAACTGGTGGATTAGAACAAGCAGTTGCAATCAAAAATGCAACTTGAGTTTCATCTAACTTTTTAGGTTTTGGTGGATGAACTTCATCCTTTAAAACAAAATCTAACCCCCCAACGACAAATTTTTCTCGTATTCGTTGCACTGTTGCAACATACGCTCTAACTATGCCAGCGTAGGCGAAGCCCGCCGTAGGCATCGCTTGATCCGTTTCTCCTTCAGAAGCCATCAGAAGAATGTTTGCACGGGTTATGGTTCTTGCTTTATTTACCTTTCTTAATTATCGATTGTAGTTGAAAAACTTCATCTTCATTCAAGTCAACAATGTACTTTTTCGCCATGTTAGAGGTTGTTTGAAAAGTTTTTAGGGGTCAAAACTTATGCTAATCGCCTCACCATAATACGGATCATAGCAATATAAATAAAAGTCTCGGATGTTTCGGGCAATAACTCATAGTCTTGAACCAATCGCCGACATCTCATCAACCAACCAAAAGTCCGCTCAACAACCCAACGTTTTTTGAGCAAAACAAAGCCCTTAACTTCTTGCTCCCCGTAGAACCACCTGTACAATCCAACGGCAAAAATTCATAACCCACTGCATGAAAGGTTCTCCGTTAAAGCCACCATCTACCCAGATCGTTGTCAAGCGAGATATCTTTTGATTGGACTGTTTGACCTGTTTTAGAACTTGTTTTCCTCCTTCTCGTTCACCAATATTGGCTGCTGTGACTAAAACTCTTAAAACTAATCCCAAGGTATCGACGGTCATAAATCGCTTACGTCCTTTGATCTTTTTACCTGCATCAAAACCAACTGACTGGCTCACCATTGCTGCACTTTTAACACTTTGACTGTCAATTATTGCTTCAGATGGGCTTGGATGACGTTGATGTTCGTTTGCGTTCCCACTCTCTGAGGCTGTGATGGATTTTCAGCCAAGTTCCGTCTTGACGCCAATTGCGGAAGTATGTATAAACCGTCTGCCAAGCAGGAAAATCTCCTGGTAGCGTTCCCGCTTCGGGTTGCCAAAGGCATCACCATCTGATTCCTTCTACCAAAATATAGAAAATCGCATTGAGGACTTCCCACATCTCGACTTCACGCTTACGACCTCCCTGTTTCGCTTCTGGAATTAGATCACTAATCAATTTATATTGTTCCCAGCTCAGGTTGCTGGGGTAAGCTTTACTCATACTGCTCTCTCGGTGCTGTTTACTATCTATTCACAGCGTATACTGAGAGAGCTTTTTTACTCAATTGCCGACTTTTAAAACAACCTCTTATGCCATCCTGCTTGGTCAACAATTAAAACTAGGCGATAACCTGCCTCTAACTCTGACAAACTCAGATGTGGCTCAATTTTGATGATTTTTGGCATTGCGATCGCACCAATTCATGCACCTCTATCTATATTATGGGTGATTTGCCGGACATCATATCATAGCTCATAACTCAGCACTTCCTAGGAACGATACACAAGCGCGAACCACTATCCGAAAGAGGTCGTCCCAGTTTAAGAAGTGAACTTAATACATCCATCACCTCATAATTTGGTTGAAATTCTATGTCCCTTTGCATTGATTAGTTTCACAGCTGAGCTATAACCAACAGACTGTTCTGATTATTCTGTGTAACTGAAAGCTAAAATTTTAATTATGTAGGGGTACATCTGACGAAGCAATGCAGGGAAATGACCGAACTATATAAGGCTGGAATCATCAAGGTAACAGAAGCAGAAGATGAAGATGAAAATTTATTTGAAGTTGCGGTGCATTTTGACGGTGATATTTTCTTCCCAGCGTTGTTTTTGAAGGCAAAGATTACGCATTGCGGCAAGCAAGATTGCTGTAATCAGGCGATGCCTAACGGCAAGCCGCTTTGCGTCTACGCATTAGTCTGCTTGAGGTGCTTTTGGGAAGATTGCATCGCTGATGATGCGTTCAGCAATAGGAACTGAAAGCACAATAGAAGTTGTGACTGTCGCGTAAGGGATGAAGCGATCAACGACTTGCTCTAGGTGACTGACAGATGTCAATGATAAGAGGTGATTATGGAGAGATGGAATTATGGGACAACCTAACTGCTGCTCAAGCAGAAGTAGAAAAATTTAATCACAGATACCCTAATCTTTTCTTTTAGGTAAAAGAACCAAATGTCAAATAATCATCCCGACAAAATTATTCCTGACAGAATTACCAAACTAGCTTCATACCAGATTTTGGTATTTGGCAGCAACACTGAAGGAAGACATGGTGCTGGAAGTGCTTTATTTGCGCGACAGTACTGCAATGCAGAATACGGTAATCCCCAAGGAAGGCAGGGACAATCTTGGGCGATCGCAACCAAAGACTTAAGTAAGGGTATCCGGTCAATCCTCCTTCTCCAAATCAAATCCCAGATTGAAAAACTAGTCGAATATGCAGATACTCATTCTGAACTAGAATTCCTAACAATCAGGATAGGTTATGAATTTACCTAAAAACGAATCGCACACGCAAAAATTCTTTATAATCCTCCAGTAAAAGGTGGTTATACAGAAAAATTCGGCATAATATCCAAATAAGGATGTAAAAAAGAAGTTTTCCGTATATTTAGACAGGGGTTCGTTATAATGCTTGATATATTAGGACTGAGAAAAAGATTATACAGATAGTTTCCGTATAATAAATAGTTCTGTCGCTCGCGCGCGGCTTTGCTGCATACGTTAAAATGAGATTTATGGAACTTATGGATGAAGTCGCAGCTAAGTGGATACAAAATAAACAAATCGCTATAGTTGGTGGCGGTCCCGGTGGACTAACCTTAGCACGACTTTTACAACTCAAAGGTGCAAACGTAAAAGTGTATGAGCGAGATTTTAATAAAGATGCTCGTATGATAGGCTCGCCGCTTGATATGCATGAAGGGTCAGGAATGGCGGCTTTACGCAAAGCAAATTTATTAAGCGAGTTTAAAAAGAATTTTCGTCCCGGTGCCGATAAAATGGTTATCGTGAATGAACGTGCAGAAATATTTTTTAGCAACCACGAAACCAAACCTGATGAAGATTTTGACAATGAACATTTTCGTCCGGAAATAGACCGTGGTCCATTACGAAATATGTTGCTGGAATCTTTACAACTGGAAACAGTTGTGTGGGACAGCCATTTTATTTCAATGGAAAAACAAAATGTGGGCTGGTTGTTGCATTTCAAAAGCGGTTCATCTGCTTACGGAGATATTGTCATTGCTGCTGATGGCACCAATTCTAAAATCCGTCCATACATCACAGACATCAAAGCTTTTTATTCAGGCATTACAATGCTTGAAGGCAATATTTATGATGCAGAAAAAGCAACGCCTCATATTTATACATTGCTGAATGGCGGAAAAATAATGGCTTTCGGAAATACAAAGAATTTATTGATGGGTTCCAAAGGCAATGGTGACCTAACTTTTTATGCAAGTTTCAAAACAGATGAAAACTGGGCAGCAAATAGTGGCTTAGATTATTATAATAAAACACAAATGCTGGCATGGTTTAAAGAAGAATATTCCGAATGGAGCAGTATCTGGTACGAACTGTTTGAAAATGCAGCCACACCTTTTATTCCACGACCCATTTATTGTATGCGTTTGAATCAAAACTGGGAAGCTCTGCCCAACTTAACCATGCTCGGCGATGCCGCACATGTAATGCCGCCCTTTGCAGGAGAAGGCGCAAACATGGCTATGCTTGATGCTTTGGAATTGAGCCAGTGTTTGTGCAACGAAAATTTTAGTGAGATACAAACTGCTATTGCTTCTTACGAAAACCAAATGAGAAAAAGAGCGGCACAGGCAGCGCAGGAGTCTTTAGAAAATGGAAATCGGATGCACAGTGCAGGCGCGCTCGAAAAAATGCTGGCGTTTTTTGGCGCGAAGTAATTTCTAATCCTGAAAAAAGAAAGATATTTGCTTATGGTAACAAGAAAACTTTAACGGTCTAACAAGCGACAGAACAAAGCGCTGCACCCGACCGCCGAAAGCTTTGCTCCTTCGTTCGTTCCTCACTTCGTCGCTTTGCTTTCGGCGGCGGGTGAGCTGTGTCGTTAGGCACTATGATAGCTAGGCACTGTCCCATCTCCTTCACCTACCTCTTATGCCAGATCAACCTCCACTCCTAATCGAGCTGCTACGCGCAGCGTATGCGGCCTTTAACGCGCGTGACATTGATGCCGCCCTCGCCCTCATGACTCCCGACGTGGCTTGGCCGAAAGCATTCAAAGGCGGTTTTGTCCATGGGCCTGAAGAAGTCCGCGCTTACTGGACGGAGCAGTGGAGCGAGATCAATCCACACGTCGAGCCGGTTGCCTTTCACCTAGAGGATGCTGGGCAGGTCTTGGTCGAGGTGCATCAGGTCGTGCGCGATCTGACCGGAGCCGTGCTTACCGATGAACACGTTGGACACCGTTTCACTATTGAGCATGGCTTGATCCAAGCGATGGAAGTCTGTCCTTGAATTTTTTTTACTGGCTAGCTTAACAACTTAACTCGATGATCTTTGCGATCGCCCCACCAAAAATCTTAAAACAAAACCCTCACCAATAAATTTCAAAACTGATGAACGCTAATGGTTTTCACCAAATTGTTCTATTAAATATTTTTTTATATCCTTAGTTTCTTTTCTAGCAACTAAAACGTCCAGATATTGCTATGTCTTCTGTGTAGTTTTTGGGCGCTCGGTGCGCGAAGCGCACCATTACTTGTGCCAGTTGCGTAAGTCCTGAGTATATATAGTTTAGTTTTTTTACATTATAAAAACTGTCTGACAGTAGATTATGAATTCATCCATAAGAAAGATGATATGCGATCGCTGTTTATCATTCCTTTGAGCCGCTTGCAAATTGTATTGTCGTCCCTCTGTGCTATTAACTTTTGCTCACTTGACAACAGAACATTCTGAAAAAGCTTTAGATCCGCAAGCTTAGTCGCTATATTTGGTTGTGTTGCAAAAACTAATTAAGGACAAAAAACTTCTTTGGAAGAAGATTGATTATACTATCACTCTAAAAATTTCAGATATAAATTTGATCCGTTCTTTGACGGTTCCTTTGTTGACTGTTTCAATTTGCCCTTTCTTGAGCATGTGCATAATTTCGTAACTCTTTATCGTTCGTCTTGCTGTGTCAAATGATTTGAACCTCATTCCCAGTTTGATTAACCATTTGATAAATCTGTGGTCCTGTTCGATTCTCTGATTGAGAGACTTATTCTGCCGCAGTTCCACTTTCAGTAACAGTTCTTTTTTAGCTTTAAGTGGAATGGCACTAAGAAAAGCCGAAACCCTTTTGGTTTAAGCAGTTTGCAATTGCTTGCGTAATTCATTCCTTGGTTTTGTCATTAAGGGGTAAGCTTTTGGACAACGTTTACGAACACGTGGTTCGTTTCTAGCAGGGCGATGTCTGACGACAAGCCGCTTCGCGTCTACGCTCACAGCCTTGTGAGCAATAACTTTAAGTAAAGTGCGATAAATTAAATTTGCATTGCTGTTGCGTCGCTCCCAGTCAACAATTATTTTACTTACGGCATTATGGCAAGTCTTATCAGTACTTAAAACCTGAGATAAAAATGCCCATAATGTTACGAATGGATTAAATAACCTCTGATAGTATTTAATTTTTAACTCAGAGAGCGCTTGCCCGATTACTGAGGATGGTAACAGTTCTTTAAAAGGTAATCCCAGAGTTTTAGCAAATTTATTATTGAGAATTTGTACTTGCAGTGTCACAGTAGTAGTTATGTTATTGGCTTATTCGTATGAAAGAAAGTATTTCATGAACGAGTAAGCTTTTCCTCTTTCAAATAATTTTTGGGCAACTCCTGCATCACCCCACCATTTTGCTGTATTTGATGCGGCAGCGATCGCTTGACCATTCGCTCACTATTCATTGATTAAAAGCTGTAATCTCTATCTGGTAACCATTTCCCCTTTTCTTAGTGCTATTCTAAAACCTTTATCACTTAATCTTTTTTGCCTGTCAAAAAGACTTTGGCAGACTACTACGAGAAATCTATCTGTATCAAGGTTTTCCTGAAATGATATGTGATAGATCGCACGGAGTATAGATGGCGAGCTTCAGCGCCGGATCGTCATTGGACTGAAAGGTAGCATACTCAAAGCACAGCAAGCCCTTTTTGGGATGGTTCAGTAGTTTCTGTCCGGACGCGACGCTGCGTATGTCGTGCGCCTCCCACCAGGTCACGAACTCAGGGCTGGCTTGCTGAAGGCTTTCCAAGAGGTCGAGGAACGCTGGATCGTCAGCCCAAAGGTCATATGTTATACGAAATTGGGCTACCATGCGTTTCGCCTCATCAACCCAGGTTGCGCCGAAGAGGTGCCGGGCATCCGGATCGGTCAGCACATAGGTAAGGATATTGCGATCTGCTTCGGACAGACGACCGAAATCTGTGAATAATTCCGCAGCTGCGGCATTCCACGCTAAGATGTCCCATCGACGACCGGTGACATAGGCAGGTTGATTAAGGCTCTCAACCATGCGTCGAACCACTTCAGGTACACTCTCGCAAAAGAATGCGCGGCGATCGCCGTTTTGCGCCAGTGTCCGCAAATGGGCATGTTCTACCTTGCTGAGGCGCAGTGCGCTAGCCAACGCATCAATTGTAGTAACAGAAGGGCTGACAGTTCGTCCCTGTTCTAGCCGGATATACCAGTCAACGCTGATGCCCGCGAGTTCAGCCACCTCCTCGCGTCTCAATCCTGGAGTCCGACGTCTTTGCCGATTTGGAAGACCCACAGCCTTGGGGTTCAGCTTTTCTCGGCGCGAGCGCAGGAAGTCACCAAATTCGTTTCGACTCGCATCTGCCATGACCTTTACTTTATCCTCAAGGAGGGACTAGTCAATACTAGGATAATACCAGGCCTTGTTACACAAGGAAAGCCTGCGAGAATAGTTCCATACTATATAGAATGACCATGAAAGGTGCAATATTGAAGGCGTTCGGCTCGCCACTTGTTGTCGAGACTTTGCCCGATCCGATTCTGGGCACAGGAGAGGTCATCGTCGATGTCGTGGCAGCCCCTGTTCTATCCTACGCAAACGAAGTCTTTAGTGGCGAGCGAAAATATCTGCTGGATCTGCCTGTAGTACCGGGATGCGGGGCGATCGGCCGCGTGCGTGCTGTCGGGCCGGACGCGACGCATCTTGTCGCCGGCGATTGGGTCTTTTGCGATCCTACTGTGCGATCACGTGATGATGCGTTAATGCCTGACATAACGCTGCAAGGCTGGAGCGCCCGTGGTGAAGGAGGCTTGCGCCTACAGAAACACTTTTGTCATGGCCCCTTTGCCGAGCAAATCTTAGTTCCGACAGAAAACGCCATCCGGATCGGTTTGCTTGATGAGGCGGATGCAGCGCGATGGTGCGGGCTAAATACGTTTCTCGTGCCGTATGGTGGTCTTCTTGCGGCGAACTTGCAGGCGGGAGAGACAATCCTGATCAGCGGTGCTACTGGTAACTTCGGCAGTGCGGCCGTCGCCGTCGCCTTGGCGATGGGGGTGAGATGCGTCGTTGCGGCGGGTCGGAACGAAAAGACGCTTGAGGATCTAACGCGTCGTTTTGGCGATCGTCTCCAACCTGTGAAGCTCTTGGGCAACGAGGACGATGACCGGGAGCGGATGCGGCAGGCGGCATCGGCCCCGATCGACTGCGTGCTCGATATCCTGCCGCCTTCGGTTAGTACAACGACGGTACGCGCCGCCATCATGACGGTACGACCTTACGGCAGGGTTGTGTTGATGGGGGGTGTTGGGATGCTAGGAGGCGCTGGGCTAGAATTGCCCTATCCGTGGATCATGAGAAATTGTATCACCGTACGTGGTCAGTGGATGTATCTACCTGAGGCCGCCATCCGCCTAGTCGGGCTGATCCGGTCTGGTCTTCTGAGGCTGGACAACTTCGACGTTACAGTATTCGATCTAGACGACGCGAACAAAGCCGTCGCGCACGCTGCTGCCAATGGTGGCCCCTTCAAAATGACCGTAATTAGACCATAATTTCCTGCAATTGTAAAGTCATGAAATGTACATCCAGCGGTAGATTAATTCTATAGGAGTTACGCATTGACAAAAAATCATATTCATGGGTATTAAGCAGTATAAGTATTAGTAAGAGTTTCTACAATGTAATCACGCACAACTCCAGTGAACAAGTTTCTTTGCAATTCATCCCAACTAGAAATCGTGTTTTCAACGAAATACCAACTCAGTCGGCTAAGAGGATGTTTGGAAAGTCAAAAAAAGCTCAAGTAACGGTACTGTGTCAGTAGAAACAAATGCGACAGCGTTAATTGAGCCATGTCTAAATCTATCCTGCGTGATTTAACTTTGGGACAGTGGGAATTACTATCAAGCCTTATTCCAGATGAGAACTTAACAGGTCGTCCACGCACGCTCCAGTAGGCTGTATCTCCGTCGTAAGGTGATTTAGTTCCGAATGGCACTAAGAAAAGCCGAAAGACTTGCCGTTTAAGCAGTCTGCAATTGTTTACGTAATTCTTGCCTCTTCTGGGTCAATCTGGGGTAAGCTTTGGGGCGACGTTTAGTAGCTCGTGGTTCATTTCTGGCGGGGCGTAGTTTACCGCCGCAGGCATCGCTTACTACCTTGTGAACAATAATTTTAAGCATTGTACGGTAAAGTCTAAGCCGTTTTTTAGAGCCAGCAACCTCTAATTTGGGGAGAAAGTTAAGTAAATGATGACGAGTACCTTGCAGGGATAAACGTAAGGAAGGAATCTTATAAGTAGTTCCAGCCGACCACATCAAGCTACGAAGTAAATTGTACGCCAGTAAATAAACATGAATTTCTTTGCGTATCATTGAAGGAGTTTTACATCGCAAAATATCTATACCCAAGGTAGTTTTTATATGTCTCAAATCCAATTCAACATCCCAACGTTTACCGTAAAGTCCAACAATTTCGAGAGTAGAATAGGTTGTTTTGTCTAAAAGAGTAGTAATTAAGCTGACCCGCTCTGTACGAAATCCAGGAATAACAATGTATTAGTAAACTTCTCTTACAGTTATGGCAGAAGGTAGAGCATCAAATTCATCCAGGCTCAATCCTTGTGGGCATCTTTTAGGTTTATACCTCCAAAAATTTTTGGGCAACCATACATCATTTCTCCTTTGGCGATCACAGTTACTCATGCCATTACTCTCCTCTTTGGGTTTCAAAGCTATAATCCTTATCCTGCAAACCTTACAGCTTTTCTTAGTCCCATTCATATCTAAAACATTGCCGACATTAGAAATTCTGGCGCTAATTTCTTTTTGGGAGAAAGTTTTCACCCATTTGCACTCGCTAACATTTTGATCGTAATCTTCAACAGCACGAAGGTAAGGCTCGTGACTTCCCTAAACATCTTCGACATTTTCAGTATGTTCTCCAGAACAATCATGAAAAACTGAGAGAATAATACTGTCTTTATAAGTTAGTACTTGCTTATCGGTTCTATCGACGGCGGCATAAGTACTAGGAGTTTCATTGATTACTCCGTTATAATTTTGCCAGTGATCTGGACTATCACCTAAATCGTAAACAGGATTATTGCGCTGTTTTTCTCGCTCATAGAGAGCAAAAGTCTTCGATAGTAACTTATATCTTGCACATCTGAGCATAAACCACTAATAGGCAAATATAAGTGTAAAAAAAGTGACTTCAGCAATGAGTAAATATTTAAGTAGACAAAATAAATTTATATAACTAAACAAAGGGTGAGATTACGTAAATTACTAAGGAGCAGGCGATCACTAACTTGAAAGAGTAGATGGATTTGCACTTAATAGCAGAAATATGAGAAAAAGGGCGTGAAAAGCGTATATCAAAGCAAGAAAAATGGTTTCAATTCTTGCCCACGCCCAAAAGCTAGTTTACACTCTGCTGTCGTTGATGCCCTCTAGATATCAGCAACAGAACCTAGAAGCAATGCCCTTCATTGTTCCTACAAGCACAAGGAGTGTAAAACCAAGAATAGTAACAGGGGACAGTTGGTACTCAGGAGTAGAAAACTTAAAATTTTTAATAAACCAGAAATTGGGTTTTCTATTTGGGGTTGAGAAAAACAGAACTGTCTCTAATGAACTAGGAAAGTATAATCAGGTAAGCAGTTTAGAAATTCCTGAGCAACAGTTAGTCACGCATCTAAGAGAATTTGGATTTATCAAGTTGTTTAGGAAAGCCTTCAAAAAAAGAAGACTCTAGGCACTATATATTGTATTTTCCAGATCAAGAAACTCTCCGGCAAATAACCAGAAGTGAATTTGTGACAATTCATGATACTCCGAAGAAGAATTGAAAGTTTTCATAGAGCCATAAAACAAGTATCTGGGATTTGTCGATTCATGGTGTGAGACACTCATGCAATTAAAACACATATTCTGTTCGCTTCAAGCATTTGTTCGTTTAGAAAAAATGCGTGTTGAAAACACGATTTCTAGTTGGGATGAATTGCAAAGAAACTTGTTCACTGGAGTTGTGCGTGATTACATTGTAGAAACTCTTACTAATACTTGTACTGCTTAATACCCATGAATATGATTTTTTGTCAATGCGTAACTCCTATTACTGACTTTTCCCGTTAAGTCTCTTTTGCAAGTTGCCAACCTTCACAGAGGTCGTGCAACTTTAACCAACCTCGCCACAGTACCTGGATACCAATCGGTGTATTACGTCGATGTTCCAAGTAACCCCCTAAACGAGCGATCGCTTCCACAGCCCAACCAACAGTTAACAGCTTGGGTAGTTTTGCTGATTGGCTTTTAAAACCTGAAGCTGAAGAGAATTGAGAACAACAATTGCATTGGTGGTTGGCTGGGTGCAGTGTAGATAAGTCAATTGCAACAGTTCAACAGCAATTACACTCAAGAAACCAATTAAGGTCTTCATACCATCAGCAGCAAGTCTGTATCATTCGACTTGGCAGCCGGATTTAAAAATTTTGTGATACTCTTCCACGTGCCAACGGTAAGAATACCAACGTAAAATCCTAGAAACCGTCTGGATATCTGCGACAACTTTAGTGGTTAACAACATCCATTCTACAGGGGTTTCGCCTTCTGGACAATCAATCTCAGTAGCATAAATAGCATACACCAGTAGAGGGTCACAGTTGTCAAAACGGTAGGGAGTACGCAGATTTACTGGACAAAATCGAATCACTAATTTAGCTTTGCGGGCAGAACGTTTGCTCGTTTCTGGTAGATCAATTTCCTGCTGAAAACAGATGGGTTGCGCTGACAGTTTTGCCCACAGACGTTCACTGTTTTGATCCAAGCTACGGTTGTGAGCCGCACGTACTAATCCCTCTTTTGTTACTTTAGGGAAAGAAAAATAAGTCAGATATTTAACTAGCAATAGGAAAACTGACTGGACTCGCCCGAAAATCATTCATGAAGTCAACTAATTTCAAAAAGCAACGTTTCATGCCAGGAATGTTAAATACTGTAAGCCAAGGTTGAATTAAAGAATAAAAAATATATGGTTGAATGATCAATCTCAGGTTATTCAAGGCACTCTTCCATGTTATACCAGATTCCCAATTGGGATGTTGACTATGTTGAGAAATATTAGAGTCACTTGATGACGATACTAATGATATAGTTGTTGGGTTTGATTGGGAATTAAGTTGAAAATAAGTAGCCTGAATGCTCACGAGCAAGTAAGCACTAAAAATTAGTTCCCACCAGCGCTCAACACTTTGATAAATTGACATTGCACGCTCATTCAATCGGCGGTAAGCGTAGCCATGCCGTCAGGCTTATCGCCCAATTCACAAGTAGCAAAATTTTTCTCCCACCAGTCCAGCATTGCTTGTCACCTTTAGCACCAAATTTTAATTCCTGTACCGTATATGCTGTGCTTTTTCCTAAATCCTTTGTGAGCAAGCATTTCGAGACTTAACGGAAAAGTCAGGTTTTATTTATTATCTTAACTTTTACAATTATCTATGTCATTTTGAAATCTCCTTTAGTTTTTATTAGTAAATTAAGATGCGTTTGCCCTGTTAAGGCTAATGTTCTACTTGAGTGTTTTATGCAGACTACTAGTTAACCACCTGATCCCTAGCAAGAGAGACTCAAGCTTTCGCCAAAAACTCATCGAGGCAGTCAAAAGTGGAGTTCCATCCTTCGATCACCCCCATCTGTTCATGCCGACGTCGATCCTCAATAGACTCATGCATAATCTGGAGTGTGAGTTTGGTATTGCCATCCAAATCCTCGAAAACCGCCGTCACAACTATTCCCTTTGGTAAATCAACATTTACGACCTTTTCAAAGCCTTGATCAAATTCATCACTGGTAACAATTTTCTCAAAGGGTATGATTTCGCGAAAGACACCTTTGACTGGGTACTGTGTGCCGTCTGGACCAATCATCACGTAGCGCCATTTCCCGCCTGGACGTAGATCCATCTCCCTCACCTGGGTCGTAAAGCCTTTTGGTCCCCACCACTGCGCTATGTGTTTGGGGTCAGTCCATGCTTTAAACACAAGGGAGCGCGGCGCTTTCAAGATGCGAGTAATGATGATATCATGTCGGGATTGAGCATCAGTGGAATCATTTTTGTTGCTCATCTTGTTTCTCCTGGGTTTGTAATTCGTGCAGGTAATCATCCAACTGATCAAGCCTCTGTTCCCACAATTGGCAATATTGCTCGATCCAATCCACCGCTTCTTTAAGCGGCTGTGCTTTAATCTGGCAGGGTCGCCATTGAGCTTCGCGACCCCGCACGATCAGTCCAGCACGCTCTAGCACCTTTATATGCTTTGAAATTGCAGGAAGACTCATTTTAAAAGGCTTGGCTAACTCACTTACTGATACCTCACCTTTTTTGGCAAGGTGAGCCAGAATTGCACGCCGTGTAGGATCGGCAAGGGCAGCAAAGGTAAGGTTGAGTTGCTCAGTAGACATTGTTCTTTAACCTAATGGTTAATTAACTACTAGATTAAATATATTATCGAAGAATGTCAAGCACCTGCTTAACCCGTCGCTTGAGATGGTAAGTGTATCTGACTTTTCCCGTTAAGTCTCTCTGGCAAGCAGCCAACCCTCACTCTTGTCATGCAATTTTAACCAACCTCGCCACAGTACTTGGATACCAATAGGAGTTTTATGTCGATGTTCAAGATGTCCTCCAAGACGAGCGATCGCTTCTACAGCCCAACTAACTGTTAACAGCTTGGGTCGTTTGGGAGATTTAGCTTTCAAAATGCGGAGTTGAAGGGAATTAAGAATTTCAATGGCTGGTGCTAAAGCCTGGGTACGATGTAGATAAGTCAATAGCAAGAGTTCTACAGCAATTACACTCAAGAAACAGAACTATTGCTTTCATCCCATCAGCAGCAAGTCTGTATCGTTCCACCTGGCAACCCGATTTGAAGATTTTGTGATATTCTTCTACTCGCCAACGGTAAGAATACCAACGTAAAATCGTAGAAGCCATCTCGATATCTGTGACAACTTCCGTGGTGAGCAACACCCATTCGACAGGCGTTTCACTCTCTAGACAATTAACTTCCGTGGCATAAACAGCATATACCAGTAGAGGATCGCGGTTGTCAAAAGATAGGGGGTACGAAGATTCACCGGACAAAATCGTACAGCCAGCTAGGCTTTGCGGGGAGAACGCTTACTCGTCTGAGGTAATTCGGGAGCAACGCGATTTTCTGAAGTTGAATAAAAAATGAGCGATGCCTTCTCTACGAGACGCTACGCGAACGGCGGGCGCAGCCATCGCTAAAATATCTATTGAAGTTAATAGTTATTTTTATCACATAATTTATACTTAAAAAGACGAGAATTAATCTTGATAAGTTATCTCAAAAAGATTACTGATGGGTAATTTGTTAATAATTCCCTTTTTATACTAAGTATTAATCATTACAAAAAGCTGAAGATGAGAAAACTTCTGTATAAAATTGTTCAAGCACTGCTGAGGTAAAGGAAAGAATTAAAAATCGAGTTACAAAAATTGTCC
>NZ_JBALFV010000098.1:0-24508 GCF_036916735.1 Nostoc sp. | reverse complement strand
CCCGCCTTTGGCATCCCCCTTCCCAAGCTACGGTGTACACACAAGTATAGGCTGCAAGGGTTCCAACCCTTTCAGCCCCATAAATACCCAAATTTTGAGCAACTGGAAACTTCATTTATCCCGCTAATTTTTAGGTGAGAGTTTGGACAATTTGTTTAAATTCCAAGATGTGTTTACTTAATTAATACGATAAATAGATTGGATAAAAATAGAGTACTTCGTGCCAACTTAATTGCTTACGTTAATATTTGCTGTTGCTCTTGAAGGTAGTTATCATTGCACAACTGTGCAAGGCGTGCTAAACCCAGGGTTAGCGCGTCTCAAACCCTATTGACAGGGGGATAATACTATCTGAAGTTTAGACTAAGCAGCAATAAATGACCTAGCAATGCTGAGTTCATAAAATACAAGCTTCAAGGATAATTGACTTTGGACAAAAAAGAGTTGTTCGCGTAAACTATACGCGAACAAAACAAATGATTAATCTTATTTATACTTTTCTACCTCTTATATCAAATCTGCTGATCCTATTAGTCATAAACTTCAGTAGTTTAAGTAATATAAATAACTATTTTTTTGATAATATTACTTATTTTACTTGGGATAAAAATATGTAAAAAAAGCGTATTAATTTCGCTGGCTTTAGCATGGGCAGAAAAAAAGGATAGCCACCAGATCCCTAACGCATAGTAATATCAACGACAAAGTATCTTTGGGTAACTGTGATACCACGAGCGTTTCTTAATATTTCCCTAATCGCTATATTTCATTCCGCTATTTAGCAAGACCGAACAGAATAATTAAATGACAACATCTGCCGCAAACTTCCTTAAATTCTCCTGTCGCCACTTGGCATCAGCTTTACGATTTGTCCGCAACTCTAAAACCCGAATTCCTGTATTTGGAAGTAGGTTGAATCTTTGCTGTAACTGTTGCCAAGAAGTAATCAATTCATGCTGCACATTATAAGTAGCGCACAACTGAGCAAAATCAATATCCTGGGGAGTGCCAAAAAACTCTTCAAATGGCGGGTCAAATTTGGCAATGGGTAACATTTCAAAAATTCCACCGCCATTGTTATTGATTAACAAAATTGTGAGATGTCCGACAAATTTATTACGGATTAAAAAACCATTGGTATCATGCAATAGAGCTAAATCTCCCGTTAACATCACACTACTTTGCTGGCGATGGGCAATTCCTAAAGCTGTAGATAATGTGCCATCAATGCCATTTGCACCCCGATTAAAGTGCGATCGCACTTCTAAATTATTCGGTTTCCAAAAATATTCTACATCCCGCACAGGCATACTATTGGCAATAAACAGAGGCGTTCCTGGCGGTAAAATCTGAGAAATTAACCAAGCTGCTTTACTCTCAATTATTTCATCTATTTTCCCCATCGTCTGGTCAACAACTAACCTAACCTTAGCTTCCACATCACACCATTGCTGCAAATAGTCTGAGGATAAAGATAAATTTATCTCCTCTGCTTTTATATCTTCTACAGATATCCGTAAATGCGTCGTCCTCCCATGCAAAGGGTCGAGGTTTTGGTCACTCTTATCAATTACCCAGCGTCGCGGCTGGGTTGCATCTATCCAGGTACGCAGTTCTTTACTCGTAGGCATTTCACCTACCTGAATCACCATTTCGGGCGCTAGCTGCTTTGCTAGTTGCTGATTTCGCAAAATCAGGTCGTATGTAGAAATCAAATAAGGGTTGAGTTCGGCATAATTTCTGACTGGGGAGAGTCCCTCAGCTAGCACGGGCCATTTGAGAGTTTGGGAAAGGTGCGCGATCGCTTTTGCATATTCCTGTGGTTGCGATGGTTGGGCAACACCTGCGATAATAATGCCGCGATCGGATTGTTTCCATTCTTTGGGCATGGGGCATGGGGCATGGGGAATTGGGAATTGGGTAGTACTTGCTATTCCTGCGAAAAAGTCTTCTGGGTGAAACTGTGATTGCAAATAGCTCAAATCAGTTCCACCCAGAACAGGTGCTAAAGGATCGCGAAAGGGAATATTCAAGTGTACTGGTCCCTTTGTAGGAGTTTGCGCTCTTTCCCAGCTATAAATTACTGTTTGTCGCAGATAAGCTAGCATTCCCAGATCCGTAGAGGGTAAGGCTAACTCTGTTTGCCAATTTGGGTAGTTTCCATATAATCTCAATTGATCTACAGTTTGCCCAGAGTGACAATCTCGCAATTCTGGAGGTCTATCGGTGGTTAATATCAAAAGTGGGACGCTACTATATGAGGCTTCGATTACTGCTGAATAAAAATTTGCTCCTGCTGTACCAGAGGTGCAAACTAGTACCACTGGACGACCGGTTGCTTTAGCTTGTCCCAAGGCAAAAAAGGCGGCGGAACGTTCATCGAGAATGGAAATTGCTTCAATCTCAGGTGCTTGTTGAGCAAAGGCGATCGCTAAGGGTGTAGAGCGCGATCCAGGACAAATAATAGCACAAGTCAATCCCAACCGCTTTAGCGTCTCTGTTAAAATATAAGCCCAAAGTTGATTAACATTCCTATAAGCGATCGGCATTAAATCAAACATAGCTATAAAACAATCTTAAATTTTAGATTTTGTTTAGGGATCAATTTAAAATCCATCTGGGATTTGACAAATGCAAAGATGGAACCCAACACCGCTATGCGAGTTTGTGGGAAAGAAAATCTCCAAGCAAACTTGCTCAAGTTTCTACAAAATGCACAATTTGCTCTCAAACATTTATGGACTGCATTCATTTAACGGGAATTCGCTGCTATGGCTACACTGGGTATCTGCCAGAAGAACAGGTGCTAGGACAATGGTTTGAGGTGGATGTGAGGTTATGGTTAGATATCTCCACAGCGGCCAAGACTGACGCGATCGAAGACACTTTAGATTATCGCAGCGTCATTAGCTTGATACAACATCTGGTCAAAACCTCTAAGTTTGCTTTAATAGAGAAATTGGTAACAACGATCGCAGATTCTATTCTCCAAGAGTGCGATCGTGTAACACAAGTTCAAGTCATTCTGAGCAAGCCTGCTGCACCTATTCCAGACTTTGGTGGCAAAATTAGCATTGAACTGACTAAAAGTAAGTTTAATCTCTAAAGTCCAAAAGGTGTTCTTTCTAAATATCTATTCTTGATGACTAAATACACCAAAAATCTAAAGTCTACTTCAATAGACTTTAGCTGTTAGCCTGGAACTTTAGTTTCAGGCGGGTGAGTCAGCCAACAGTTAAACTATTTCTAGTTTGAATTGACACCAACGTACAGATGTGCGTCCCTACGAGTATATACGTTCATCTGTAGTTAATTATTTTTTATGTACCCTCTTTATCCAGAAACTGCTATGAATAGTTTTAAATAATATTATTTCATTTATTATTGAAAATTTAAAACATTCTCTTAGACGATAATTTAGACACCGACTGAGACAAAAACTATTTGTAGAGAAAGCGGTAAGTAGGTGGGTCAAATTAAATAAAAAACCTCACCCTGCCTCCGGCTTCCCTCTCCTTACTAAAGAGACGGATTGAGAAGAAGGTTTGATCTTATGTTTAATTACGCCTACCTACTTATTAAAACTTTTAATTCTAGATAATCATTAATTTTTAGTAATATTATAGTGAGTGTATACTATTATATTAAATATAGTATACTATAATGTTTTCACTTACATAAAAGTACTATGCTGTTATTTAATTATTTTTTAGCCTTGATTAATTTTTACATACAATACTATACTAAATACTTATTTTGTTGAGAAAAATTATTACATAATTTATGAAAATCGCTTTTAATTGCTAGTAATTACATGGAAATTTGTCTTTGATGCTAATAGCTTGATATTAGCTATATAAAAGAATCATAATTAGCTCTGCCAAATACGTAAATTATTGGAGCTTAATAACATGATGTTATTTGATTGAGACTCAGTATTTATATCAAACAAAAAGACAGAATAGCTAGAGATTGTTTATGATAAAATAATGAAATTTTACATGAGTTGATACTCACAACAAAATCTTAACCTTAGCAAAAGGGTTATTGTAACATGTTCGCGTACAAAATCCTAGTTGTTGAGAATGAGAAAATCCTAGCCTCAAATATTAGAAAAAGGTTACAAAAATTAGGTTACTCGGTTTCAAAAATAACTAAGTCTGGTGAGGAGGTAATAAAAAAGGTAGCAGAAACTCATCCACATTTATTATTAATTGATATCTGCCTAGCTGGGGAAATTGACGGTGTACACTTAGCGAACACGATTCAAAATCATTTCCATGTACCTGTAGTATATCTAACAAAGTGTTCGGACTATAAAACATTACAAAAAATCAGTTAAGTGAGCCTTTTAGTTACAAAGTCAAACCATTTATTGAAAGTGATTTACATTTTACGATTGAAATGGCTCTGTATAAACATCAAAGCAAAAAGATATTATAGGAAGAAAAACAGATGCTGACGGCAATTATTAACAGCATGGGCTGTGCAGTGATTGTCACTTCTGTAAATGGTTGTATTCAAATGATGAATCCCAAAGCAGAAGTAATCACTGGCTGGAAGCAAAGTGAAGCATTGGGAAAAGATTTAGTAGAAGTCGTTAGCTTAGTTGACAAAAATTTAGGAGAAAGAATTGAAAATTTAGCTACATACGTAATCGAATCAGGCGAAATTTTCAATTTCCCAGAAAACTGTACATTGATTACTAAAGATGGTAGAGAAATAGCGATTGGGGATAATGTTGCACCTATCCGTGATCAAAATGGCAATATTACTGGCGCAGTTTTAGTTTTTCAAGACATCACCAAACGCAAGCAGACAGAGGCGCAACTGATTCGTAATGCTTTTTATGATGGGCTTACAGAATTACCGAATCGGGTTTTATTTTTAGATCGGCTCAGACAAACAATTGAACGTAGCAAACGTAGAAACGATTATTATTTTGCAGTTTTATTTTTGGATTTAGATGGCTTCAAGGAGATTAATGATCGCTTTGGGCATGGAATAGGGGATGATTTTTTAGTAGCGATCGCTAGACGCCTAGAGTCATGCTTACGCGGTGGTGATACTGTAGCACGATTTGGTGGTGATGAGTTTACAGTTCTTTTAGAGGATATTAAAGATATTACCGACGCTACCAATGTTGCCAAACGAATTCAAGACTCCTTACGATTGCCAATTAACCTGAATGGATATCAATTATCTACTACAGCTAGCATTGGTATTACTTGGAATTTTAGTAATTATGAGGAACCTGCAACTCTGCTACGGGATGCTGATATTGCTATGTACCAAGCTAAACGGCAGGGAAAAGCTACTTATGCCATATTTAGTTAATTACTCTAGCCGCTACTAAGGTGTATGTCATGGAAAAAACCGAAAAACAGAAAATGCTCGCAGGCGAATTATATCTGGCGGATGATCCAGAATTAGCTAGCGAAAATAAGCGAGCTAGTCGTCTGTTGCGAAGGTACAATTCTACAACCGAAGAACAGCAAGAGCAACGGCAGCAAATTTTGCAAGAATTATTTGGAAAAATCGGTGACAAAATATCAATTGTGCCACCCTTTCACTGTGACTATGGCAGTAATATTTTCGCTGGCGACAGATTTTATATGAACTATGGCTGTGTAATTTTAGACTGCAATACAGTTCACATTGGTGAAAATGTCTTGTGCGCTCCTTATGTGCAAATTTATACTGCTTATCACCCAACAGAGCCAGAAATTCGTCTTTATGAAAGAGAATTAGCTGCCCCAATTAACATTGGTAACAATGTCTGGATTGGTGGGAGTGCAATTATTTGTCCAGGTGTAACTATTGGCAATAACACAACCATTGGTGCTGGCAGTGTAGTTGTCAAAGATATACCGGAAAATGTTGTCGCTGCTGGCAATCCCTGCCGCGTCATTCGGTATTTATCCTAAAATTTAAAATTTATATCCTCTGGCAACCCAATAGAGCCAGTCTGCGATCGCTTCTTGAGTTTCGCTGTCAACATCAATTGCTGTTATTTCAGATAACTTTGCAGAATATACATCATCATCCTTACCATTAATGTAAGCTACTTCTACAAGCATATCTTTTAAGCACTCATCATCTGGGGCCATTCCCAGCACTTCCACTGGTTTCTCCTCCGTAGAACCTGATTTGCGTCCCTTCTTAGCCCATTTAGCCATAAAGGGAAAATTCAGAGTCTCTTCGAGGTAATAGTACCAACCCATTGCCCGATCTTCTTTATCTTCAGCATCTACAATGATCTCTGTTTTAATGCGATGCTCTCGGTTTTCGTCGGCTTCAACACTAGGCATAAGATAACACTCTACGTATAATGCATTTTGATAATATTACCAAAGTCTAGCCTGGGAATAATTTTTCTACAAAATATTAAGTATATAGGACTTACGTAACAGCTTACCTCAAACCCTTAATAAGGAGGCTTTTAGAGCTATCTCCTTTTTAAGCGGGATTAGGGGGGATCTAGTTTGAGTTTTCAGTGCGTAAGTCCTGCTATATCTAAGTTATACAAAAAACCGCTTATCATTGACAAACGGTTTTTTAATTATTGCCCTAAAAAGGCAACTTATTTGATGCGCCAACATGTCAAGTTCTTTCTTAGCACTAAAGCGCGAAATTTTTTAGAAATTAAACAAGTCTTAAATCTGGATAATTTGCCAGTACATCATCAGATGTCAAGGTATCATTTTCAGCTTGCGGAGTCCAAAGAACTTCAATTGCCAGAAGTTTCTCACTGGGGATACTACCAATTTGGCGCAAAGCTTGACGCAAATCATCAGCACTGTTAATTGCTGTAGGAATTTCAAACTTACCTAATGTCGCCGCCAGCAAGGTGACGATAATATATTCTCCAGGACCTTCGGTAAATAGGCGGGTGGGGTTATCGAGTTCACCAGCCGGAGGTAAAGTATCTTTGGCAAGGGCTGCTTTTAGCTGGTTGTTGACGTTAGAAAGAGTTTCTTCACTAAACTTGCTGCGTTCTGCCAGTAATAGCCGATTGAACTGACTTTCAGCTGAATTTAAACTGGCTTGTTGAGTACCACCGCCTGCATATACAAAGTATTCTGGATGGCGGAGTAAAGCTAGGCTGGCTTCTTGTAAAACTTCTGCTCTCCCTTGTGGGGTGTTAGTATCAGCAGTTTCAGCAATGTGGTTGAGTTCATTTTGCAATTCACGGGCTTGAGCTAACAAACCTACTTGCAAACGAGTTACAGAAACCGGAGAGTTACTGCTGTAATCTTCTTCTGTAGTTTCAGCGCTAGAGACGCGGCGGAAAGTTTGCAATATAAAATTAGCGATCGCAAAGAAAATTAAGATGCTAAATAGACCACCAAATCCTCCCCCAATACCCCAGAAAGGAAGTAGGAAGGGAAAGCCAAAACCACCACCAAAACCACCACCGGGATAGTATCCGCCGCCACCAGGAGGTGCGTATGTACGTGGTGTATAGGTGCGGCTAGAAGGTACTCTAAAAGAACCACCACCGATTCGACCCCCACTACGGGCCGCTAATGCTCCATCGGCGTGGCTAAGAACCAAAGTTAACACCAGTCCTAGCGCTAAGAAGCTTTTTAACAATGGTTTGATGGTTTGTTGTAGTTTTTTACGCATAATACTATCGCTTGGAAAACTGAATTATTTATGATTTCTCCCGATGCTGGTAGGAGTGTTTTAATCTGTCGCTAACGCCAGCCTGTAAAAGCTTGCTTTGTAGCATTCACGTAGCATAGCTTTTTTAAGGCTACATATTCAATCTACCGCGTCTTCTGTTGGGTAAGCAGCGATCACAGGGGGGATTTCTCGACAGGGGAACCGTACCTTAAGATATGTTCTTGGTAGTTTCTTCCCCATGCTCCATACTTCGACTACGTTCGATACAAGTGCCCTATTTTGCATGCCCAAAAATTCCACAGAGCAAGTGGCATGGAGTTTTTTATTGTTCATCATGCACAGAAATTCTCAAGTAGTGAGAAATTTTGAGCAAAAATCAAGTCAGACAATAAAAAACAATTTTATTGGCTAATTTTGTAAAATCGGCTTCAAATTTGTCTAACACATTCGTTTTAAAAGAAATAAAATAAGAATAAAGGCTTTGAAAATAATCCTAATTGTAAATAAATTAAAAATTATTTGAAGTAAAGTTATCAGCTTTATTATGGAACATATTTCTCAACTAACAGCCGAAATCACAGACAAAGCTGCATACCCAGATATCTTAGTCATATCCCGGATTTTCTTGCCGAAAGAAGCTGTAATTGGGGAATATATCTATAATCGCTGTCTCCAAGATCCAGAACGAGTAATTGTACTGGCGGCTAGTTGCTCAGGAGACAAAGTATTTGATCAAGGTCAACAGTTTCCCGTATATCGCTGGTTTTATCCTAGATACTGGCGTAGTGGCTTTGTGGAAAGTGTCCTGAAGCCTTTGGTGAATATCGTCTGCTCATTTGTCCTAGCAATCAAACTCTATTTTCGCTATCACTACCGTTATATAGAGTGGGCCCACGGCTATGATTTCCCTTCACTGTTGCTATTGAGTTATTTATTACCTATTCGCTTTTTTATCTATCTACACGGTAACGATCTTCATTGTACTTTACACAATCCCGTGCTGCGATCGCTATTTAAATTAACACTCAAACGCGCCGAAGGCATTGTTTGTAACAGTTCTTATACAAGAGATTACCTCAGAACTGCTTTGCGATTGGATACTCCTACACACGTTATTAACCCAGAAATCAGACCAGAGAAATTTGGTAATAATGTAGCGAGTCCCAGTAGCCTTGACGATTTACGTGTTCGCGTGCGTCAGGCGTACAACATTCCCAAATCAGCAATAGTTATTCTCTCCATCGGCAGGCTAGTAAAACATAAAGGTTTCGACCGAGTAATTGATAACATCCCACTATTGCTAACTTTTGGGGTCGATGTCCACTATATAATCTGCGGTCAAGGGTCAAGTGAATCGGAACTAAAATCTTTGGCGCATCGTTTGCGGGTAGATAAGCGCGTCCACTTTGCCGGATATATACCTGAGCGAGAATTAGCAGGTTATTATGCTGCTTGCGACATATTTGCCATGCTGACTTTATTGGATACTAAAGCTAATGATATGGAAGGTTTTGGTATGGTTTATTTAGAAGCAAGTTATTTCGGTAAGCCTGTAATTGCCCCTCGCTTAGGCGGTGTTTTAGATACAGTTCAGCATGAGGAGAATGGGATACTGGTTAATTCCAATTCTGGTTATGAAGTGTTTCAAGCTTTCAATCGGTTGTGCAAAGACCAGCAACTACGTGAGCAACTCGGTCGTAAAGGTAAAGAATTAGCCAAGCGTAGAACTCTTCATCGATCGCTTTACTAATCAGATTTGTGGACTTTTATTACATTCAAGGGCATACACTCAGTTTTTTCTTTTCATCAGGGTTAGTTACAAGGTAATCTTTAAGGCGATCGCATCCTTCCTTCAACAGTTCATCTAATCCCCGCATACGCCACACAATTACCGTCTTGTCTTCACTAGCTGTAGCCAGCAGTTTGTCATCCGGGCTAAAATCTGTACTATTAATATTACCTTGATGAGCTGTGAATTCTGCAACTTGTTGTCCTGATAAATTCCACAGCCGAATTTTGTTAGTAGCAGAAGCTGTCGCTAGGAGCTTACCGTCCCATGTGAAACGTACTTGTGTAACCCTGCCTTGATAAGTCTTAAATTGTTTTAACTTATTTCCGAAATAATCCCATAAGATAACCGTCCCATCATCTCCAGCTGTAGCCAGTTTATTTTCTTTGAGACTAAAATTGACCGTGTTGACATTGCCCTTATGACCGATCAATTTTATAGACGGCTTCTTACTACTAATATCCCATAGAAATGCCTCACTATTTTCTCCAACTATAGCTATAAGCTTGTCATCTGGACTAAATGTAACGCCCTTAACTTTGCCTTCGTGCGGAAATTCTTGCAACTTCTTTTTTGCGTTGAGATCCCACAGTATCGGTTTGCCATCATCTCCAGCACTAACAAGCTTATTTCCTGCGGTATTAAAATTGATACTCCATATTGCTTGAGAATGCCCCTCAAAAGGTTTCAAAGGCTTTAATGGTTCTCCGGTGCGCGTCCAGAGCTTTATTGTGCCATCTTTTCCACCTGTAACAATTAGGTTTTCTGCTTTGTCTGGGCTAAAACGTACAGTATTGACACCACCTTGACCGGCTTTAAATTTTGTTACCAGTTTACCTTCAAGGTTCCAAAGCCTAATATAGTCATCATCTGAAGCTGTAACCAGTAAGTTGCCTTCTGGGTTAAAACGAACACTACCAACAGCTTTTTCATGCCCCTCTAGTTTGATTAAGGGATTTTTGGGTTTGATTAATGATTTTTCTGAAACTGCCCAAAATCTCACCGTACCATCATCTTTTCCAGCAGTGGCAAGAGTATCGCCCTTCCTATTAAAGCGAATGCTGACAACACTGCCCTGATGACCCTTAAATTCTGCTTCCAGTGTTCTATTAAAATCCTTCCACAGCCTGACTTTGCCATCGCTACCTGATGTAGCAATCAGCTCATCATCACTAATACGAACTGCCTCCACACCTTCAGGGTGAGCCTCAAATTTTTTTTCTGCCAGTTCTTTTCCTGAAAAATCCCACAGCCTGACGGTACCATCATCTCCACCAGTAGCAAGTTGCTTTTCTTTGGGATGAAACCAGACACTGTTAACACTACATTTTTTAGTGTCTTTAACATTGCATTGATGACCTTTAAATATTGCTATCGGTTCTGTCTTATTTATATCCCAAAGTTTTGCCAGTCCATCCTCTCCAGCCGTGGCAAATTGTTGGTTATTATAAGGGTTGGGATTAAGACTTTTGATACTACCTCTGTGAGCAGGTATTGTTTTAAAAATTTTTCCTTGGAGAGTCCACAGTCTGACATAGCCATCATCTCCAGTTGTTGCTAATAGATTTATCTTGGGAAGAAAACGAACATTGTTAACACTACATTTATCACCCTCTTTTGCTAATTCGTATTCTTTTATGTCACATTGATGATGCATAGATGTTATGGAAGGTGGAGACCAATTCTGAGGTGCTGATAAAAAATTCCACATCTGTGAGACATCCCACAGTTTTACCCAACCATTACTTGTACCTGTCGCCAATATTGTTTGCTCTTCGTTAAAATCGATACTTTTGATACTGTTATTGTACAGTTTAGAATTTTTCAATGTTATCAATTGCTTTCCCTGGAAATCCCGCCATGTGACTGTGCCATCTTCTCCACTAGCAACAATTAATTCCTGTTGCTTATCCTTTTGAATAAAACGGATACTGTTTACACCTCTTTGGTAAGTATTGATTTGATTTGTTTGATGAATATTATCCAGAATCTTCTGCAAAGCTAGCAGTGGACTTGTGGCTGGACAGTCTTGCAAACAATTACCATTCCAAAAAGCCATCTTTTTAACTTCTTGTCCGGCTTCCATCGCTGACACTAAAAACTCGATTTCTCCAGCACCGGATTCAAAATTTCTTAAAGCAGTGACTCCAGAGGCTTCAACTTCAGCTGTCCATCGTAGCCAAAAAGCTATCACAGCCAGCATTGAGACTACTACTAAACCACCTGTCAGCCCAAATAGAGTAAGCTTGCGACGACGTTCTTTTTGCTGACGATCGCGATCACGCAGTGCCAAACTCTGCTGGATGAAACCTTGCTCTGCTTGGCTCAACTCATCTTGGCGGTGCTTGAGCCAATTTTCTGCCTCCGCTAGGGGGACACCTCGCAGCAATGGCCCCTCATCTTGTCCGGCATTTTCCCACTGACGCATTCTTGATCGCAATAATTCTTGCCAAGTGCGGAAAGAGCGATCACTCTCCATCCATCCGTGCAGTCGTCCCCATTCCCGAATCAAGGTTTCATGGACAATCTCTACTGTTTCTTTACTAGTAGTTTCATCACGTCCAGTTACTACTAGCCGCGCATCAGCTAGGCGCGTGACCAAATTCCAGTTATTTTCTGCCACTTCATTTCTGGTAGCGAGTCTGCGGGTGTCTTCTGTCCCTTCCCCAGGACGCACAAGTTGTACGAATACTTGCTGTACCCGTTTTTGTTCGTCTGGTTTGAGCTTGGCAAACTCAGCTTCTGCATGGTTCGCCAACGACTTTTCCACACCGCCGATCGCTTCATAAGCAGCATGAGTCATTTGACAATTTTGCTGTTTTGCCCATAGTTGCGTCAAAGTAAATTCTAGTAAAGGCAAATTCCCTGGTGAATCCGCCACTGCTCTGAGAATCCGCTCTGCAAGACCCTCTTCTAACCTTACTCCTTGCTTATTTGCAGGTCGAGCGATCACTTGCTGCAATTCTTCTCGGTTCATCGGAGCAAGTTTTAAATCAGTATTCTGCAAAGCATCGGCGAAACGACGATCAGAAAGTGCATATCCTAGAAAGTCAGCCCGCAAAGTCAGTAAAAGGGTAAAATTTTGTACCAGTTTAGCCGCTTCTAGTAATTGATTTAAAAATAGCTGGCGCTCTTTAATATCTGAGCAAGAAGTATAAAGTTCCTCCAATTGATCGACTACCAGTAACAGGCGCTTATCTTCGTTCTCTGACAAAATCTGGGATAAAAAAGTATGTGCTAGTTCTCCCTCTCGCAACGCACCAGCTAATTTTCTAGCATCAATATCTTGTTGTATTTTCGTTTCATTTGGTTCACGCAGGCGTACAATTACTGCTGCTAGTTCATCTACAGGATGAGTTTTTGGGCGAAAAGATTCGATGAGCCAATTGCCTTGTTGGCGTAGATGCGGAATCAAACCTGCAAACACTACGCTAGATTTACCACTACCAGACGCCCCAATCACCGCTACCAATGACTGTTTTTGGACTGTATCTACTAGTTTTTGGGTGAAAATATCCCGCCCAAAGAAAAATCTTGTATCTTCTTCCCGGAAAGGAAATAAACCACGATAGGGACAAGAGGCAATAGCTTGCTCACTTAACACAGACCATGCACTCACCAACACTTGTGTGGGAATCATAAACCCAACTTTAGCTTCTGGTCGGTTGATGTCTACTGCTACTGCTATTCCTGCTATACCCTGAAGCTCACCATCCCATATAGGCGCACCACTGAAACCAGGCTCTAGTTTATAACCAGCTTGTTTCACATCCTCTACCTGCACCCAACCTTTAGCTGTGCGTCCACGTAAAACGCCAGTAGCCCAAACACCATCTGGTTGTCCCCCTGGAAAACCTAATACTCGGAAACGATGTCTTGCCCAATCATCAGATGTAATTAATGGTTCGAGTAGAGCTTTATTTGGAGGAGAATGTTTTAATTCCAATCCAGCAATATCTTCTACTGCCATACTAGGATTCACAGGTCGCCAGAAAACAACCTTAGCTTGGAGGAGTTGTTTAGCTGCAACTAGGGGAAAATCTAAGGTGATTTCTGCATCTGGCATTTGGGCAGTTGTTCTAGAAAGTCCCAAGGCATCAGCTACTACATGGGCGCAGGTGAGGATGTATTTTTGGGAAACTAACAAACCAGCACCAATTACTTTGCCACTGTTGGAGTAAATCCTGACAATAGATGACTCAAGGGGTGCTGCCATTTTGTGAATCTCTATTCCATTTCAGGGTGATTTCATAGTTGACTTCACTATTACCAGAAGCTACAACCGCCCCAAGTTGAGCGCTAATTTTGATGCCAAACTTGACTTCTACTTCATCTGCCGGTTGTTTGATGCTGCCTATTTTAGTAATAATCGCATTAGCTATCGGCTTAACGGTTTCTAGGGCTGACTCGAAAGTTTGTGTAGCTTTATCAACCACTTGGTCTCGCAAACCGATGCGATCGTCGGTCTGTGCGGCTTCGTCTACTTCAACAAGAATGGATTCGCCACTTTCAAGAGAAAATTCTACTATGCGTTTCACAACTAACTTATAAAATTGGGTATAAATAGATAAAATTCAATTTACATTGATTGTAGAAGGTTTTTTATTATTTAAAGTTCACAGATAATGCGAGTTTTAGAATCTAACGATAATTTTGCAACCCCAAATTGGTTGATCAGAAATATGCCGAAAACCCTTGAAGTTGAAACAGATTAAAACTGGCTCAAATCAACTAACCACCACCAACAATAGTTACTACTTCTAAGCGATCGCCTGGCTGCACTTTTGTTTCCGTCCAAAACTGGCGATGTAAAATTTCGCCGTTATACTCTACAGCTACCAAGCGGGGGTTAAAACCCAACTGTTGGAGCAAATCGGGTAAAGAAGTTTGAAATGAGCAGCTATGGGTTTCTCCATTTACCTGAACCGTAATCTCATTAGACATAAATGTGGGGAGTGGGAATGGGGAATTGGGTATTGGTTACTTACTTTGGACAAATGATTAATACTTCGACTACGCCCCTCGGCTTTGCCCTTCTCTACGAGAGGCTGCGCCAACGACTACGCTCAGGACAAGCTCGGGCTAAACTCAGGACAAGCTCAGTACAAGTGACAAATGACTTTTTTAAAGTTCTGGTTTAATGCGATTGAGTTGAGAGAGCAAATATTGAGTTACTAGGGTAGGCTGTTCGGCTTGCATGAGCGATCGCACCACTGCTACACGTTCGGCTCCGGCATCGATCGCATCATTGATATTATTTGCATCTATTCCTCCAATTGCAAACCAAGGAATTGAGCAATTTTTGGCTGCATAGCTGACGTATTCTAGCCCTGTTGCTGCCTTACCTACTTTTGTGGGAGTTTCATAAACTGGCCCTACGCCAATATAATCTACATCTTCAGCAATTGCTGCTTGCATTTCTTCTTTATTTGTGGTAGACAGCCCGATCAGACGTTGTGAACCGAGTAGTTGCCGAGCAACAGCAATAGGCATATCTTGTTGTCCCAGATGCACACCATCGGCATCGACAGCTAAAGCCACATCCACGCGATCATTAACAATGAACAAAGCGCCGTAGATGTGGCATAACTGTCGTAATTTTCTCGCTTGTTCCAGACGCAAAGAATCATCGGCGGTTTTGTCACGGTATTGTAATAGCGTTAATCCCCCTTTGAGTGCAGCTTCGACAGTGTTCAACAAATTTTCACTAGGGGAAGTTACAAGATACAAACGCGATCGCGACAATAATTGATGGCGCTGATGACCCATTAAACTACTTTCTAAGGTATAAACCTGATAGCGCATCTGTTTACAAGCTTTAGCCATAGTTGGGTGATAAAGCTTACCGTATTCTTCCAACACCCGCAATGCTTCTTCTATCCGACAAAAATTAGCTTGCAACACCGATTTGATACTAGCTCGTTGTTCTTCTTGAGGATGGGTTAACTCAGTCCCAGGATCGCCTGGTGTATCTCGCGCCGCTCGTAATTCTGGGGTATGCCACTTGGCGATCTCTTGCCGCAAACGCTTACATTCAAGAGCCAACTGGGCATTGTTCAACCCAAACCGACACCATTCCTCAATAATTCGCAAGCCCTCACGAGCGCGATCTAAATTAGCATCTAAAATGCGGTAGATAACTTGTTGTATTTGTTCTTTTTGGCTGTATGGCTCGACCATTACAACAACCCTGTTAGTGCTTTCATCGGAATGTGAATTATCATATATCCTAGTAACCATAAGTTAATTAATTTGCTTTTTTTACTCAATTTTTGCAGGATTTACGTAAAATAACGTAGTAGTAAGGGTTAAGGGAAATTATCCCATGTTCCTACAGGCAGTGATAAGGGTAGTTTGAGGCTACAGTTTCACACTAAGGTTAGTCAACCCCTTCCCTACGAGACGCTGCGCGTAGCTTATGCACTAGAAAATCCACAATGAACAAATTAAATTTGAGACTGCATGGATACTATTTAGAGAGCATTTATACAGTAAATTTTAACTTTGAAATAGAGCGCTTTCTCGCCCAAAACATTATCTGAGCCAATTATTGAAACTCACTGTATATATAGTCTCACTAATAATTAACAAATTTTACAGTGGGGGTATTTTGGCGTTTGCATAGCGTGTCCTTTAGGACAAGGTATTGTTGAACAGACACAATATCATTTATTACACTGTCTTAAAAATCCTCACTCGGCCAATATGTGAGTAATATTATCGACATAATACTCTTAGAGAGTATAAGAATTTATGGTTACTTCCAAGGAGTTGTGTTAAATATGATTCACCATCGGATGTTTCCTAAGTACCATAGGGTAGATATTATGCTTGCGAAGCTTAAGTTTTTCAAATCAGCAAAGCTTTTATTTTTTAGTTTATCAGTATTATCTTTTACCATAAGCATGGGAGCGGCAAGTATGGCGTTTCTGGGTAGCGCGTTAGCAAAGCTCGCCGTTGGCAAAGCCTCTCGTAGAGAAAGCATTGCTCAGATGCCATCAATACCAAATTCAGCACCTCTGGTTGAGAAAACAAATTCTCAGGTTAACATGCTGTTTGTCAACCCAAATGGTGGAGATGACAAAGCAGGTAATGGTAGCGAATCCGCTCCTGTGAAAACAATTACCCAAGCTTTACGATTAGCTAACGCCAACACTGTAATTATGCTCTCTACAGGCACTTATAGCGCCGAGACAGGAGAAGAATTTCCCTTAATATTGAAACCGGGTATTTCAATTCAAGGCAACCCTAGCAATCAAGGTAAGGATATTGTAATTCAGGGAGGTGGTGATTACCTGAGCCGGAGCTTTGCCGGTCAAAATGTCGCAATTGTTGGAGCAAACCAAACCTTAGTCACTGGGGTAACGGTGACGAACCCAAACCGCCGTGGTTATGGTTTATGGGTTGAATCTAGTAATCCAGTAATCGCAGAAAATACATTTATTGGCAGTACTCAAGATGGGATTTCTGTCTGTGGTAATGCTGCACCCACTATTAGCAAGAATTACTTTGATCGCAATGGAGCCAATGGCATTACAATTGCTGGTAATTCCAGTCCCCAAGTGAAAGAAAATGTCTTTCACGAAACGGGTTTTGGGATCAATATTGCCCAAAATGCCGCCCCTATACTTATAAGTAATCAAATTCAGAACAATAGATCGGGAATTGTCGTACAAGCAAATGCCCGCCCGATTTTACGGAATAATATTATTCAAGATAATAAAGAAGATGGTTTAGTTGCGATCGCTCAAGCAATGCCAGATTTAGGCAACGCATCCGAACCAGGGGGTAATCAATTTCAAAATAATGCCCGCTACGATATTAACGCCAGTGCTGCTAAACAGATGATTTTTGCTGCTGGAAACAACCTTGTGAGCGATCGCATCACTGGTAAGGTAGATATTAACGGTACAACAGCACTAGTAACCGAAAATTCTCAACCCGCTCCCAACAGCGTATTACAACAAATACCACCAAGTGGGGAAATCACCTTCTCGGCTCCTGAAATCTCTGATACTACCAATGGGCAAACCAGCAACAGCACTTCAGCAAATAATCCTGTTCCTACACAATTAAACAGTCAACTGCTGCCATTGTTGCCAGCTAATATATCGCTTTCTGTGCCTATATCCAATCAACAGCAAGCCACCTCTAAAGTTGCTGGTTTTCCTACTCCTAGCAGCTTGTTGGCTAGACAAATACCAACTAACACTTCAAGAGTTGCAACTTATAGCCCAGCACAGCCACCTGATGCAGCACAGTTAAATTATGTGCAGATTGAGCCTAAGACGATTGAGTTTACTGCTCCTGAGTATCCATCCAATTCAGTTGCACAGCCACAAGTCTCAAATATGACGGATCAAACACAGCAGCCATTACCAATACAAGAAACTTCTCCCTCAGCTGCTTCGGCACTTTTACCACTTGCCCATCACAATATCCCCATTGGTAATACTCGCAATCTGCAAACAAGTTCTGCAAGTATTCCCTATAATGGTAACTCTGCAAGACAATTTGGTGTACGTTATCGCGTAGTAGTGCCACTTGCAACTGATAAGGATCGAGATTTGGTAAAATTCCTTGCTCCTGATGCGTTTCTCACAGTTTGGGATGGTCAAAGAGTTATGCAAGCAGGAGTATTTAGCAGTGAATATAACGCTAAAGAAATGCTCAAAACACTCTCTAATAAAGGTTTAAGAGCCATTATGGAGCCATTGAATTAATTGGGCATTGGACACTTGTACTGCCCTTCTCTACGAGAGGCTGCGCCCTAAGCGTAGCTATGCCGCAGGCTTTACGAGTACGCTCAGGAACCGCGACTTGCCTTGAGCGACTTGTGCCGACTTGTACCGAGCGACTTGTACTGAGCATCTCGACTTCGCTCGATGGAACCGTAGTCGAAGTAAGCTGAGGTAGCGACTTGTACTGAGCATCTCGACTTCGCTCGATGGAACCGTAGTCGAAGTAAGCCGAGGTAAGTTGAAAGGAGTCGAAGTATTGGGCAAAAAAGGTGGAGGGGAAAGACTTACATCCCCTCCAGTCTTTTTCCTCAATTTTGAATTTTGATGTAAGGGCGATCGCTCTTTAACGGGTAAAGTAAACTGAAGATAGAAATACCACAAATCCAAGAATTGCCCCCATGAGCGTTCAAATCGAATTTCAGGTTACCGCTCCACCGTTTCGTTGGGATGAAGCTGGAGGTATTCGCATCGGTCAAAGCCGCGTTACTCTCGATAGCTTGCTAGCAACATACCATAACGGCTCTACACCTGAAGAAATTGCTGTTCAGTATCCCGTTCTCTGTTTAGGGGAGATATACGCAGTGATCGCATATTATCTCACTCATCGCCAAGAAATTGACAATTACCTAGAGCAGCGTCGCAAAAAAGCTCAACAACAGCGAAATCAATTTGTCCATCAGTATAATTTAGCTAATCTTAGGCAGCGCTTGCGCGATCGTTATCAGCCCCAAGGAGAATTCTAGCCAGTGCGTCTATTGACTGATGAGAACTTCAATGGCTCGATATTGCGGGGCTTGCTCAGACGTTTACCTGGATTGGACATTGTTTGTGTCCAAGATGTAGGTTTAATCCATACTGATGATTCCACTATCTTAGAGTGGGCAGCCAATGAAGAACGCATCTTGCTTACCCATGATGTAGCAACGATTACTGTTTATGCTTGTGAGCGAATCAACAAAGGTTTGTCTATGCCTGGAGTTGTTGAAGTTATTGCAACGGCTCCGATCGGACAGGTCATTGACGACTTATATTTATTCGTTCGTTGCAGTAAGTTTGGTGAATATGAAGGTCAGATCCTTTTCATTCCCTTTTCTTGATTGTAATGGCGATCGCGGGTCAAAATGAAATTAATCGACTTGAGATAACGATGCACCTTAAAATGAAGTCAATCGACTTAAGAGAGCGATCGCTTTTCTAATGTGGAGGAGGCAATCGCGGTTTCATCAAAGGAGCGATCGCACACCCTTATATCTGCGCTGATTTGGCGACTTGCGTCTGGATACAGCAGGCTGAGTTTTTTCCGTTTTACCAACTTTCGGTGATTGGCGATCGGCTAAGATATCCAGGGCAGACTAATGATGAAACTCGACGGAACAAGAGGTAGCGTTACCGTCAGTATGCCAGATTTTTATCGTTTTACCAACATTCGGTTATTTGTTGGATTTACAAAATATTTTTAAGGGCGTTTATTTTAGTTGCCTTCATGATAGCGGGTTATTTTTGACAAGCGAGGTGTGCTCACCGTCGAAAATAACCCGTTATTGGGGTGTGTTCCACCTAATGGCTCTTTGGTGGAACACACGCTTAGAGTGAGAAAAATTCCTTTGTAAATACCAACTTATGACCCATTGTTGGTAAAACAATAAAAGTCTAATTATAGTTAGGATGTCACCAATTCATAAAAAGGGGATCTGTGAGTTAAAACACCCACTTTAGCAGTGAGCTTAAGAGTGCTTATCTGAAAAGTATTGACTCTCAACCTGCTATAATTTATTTGGCGGAATAAAAAGTTCATATACTTGAAAAATTTGCTAAATGTTTTCCTTAACAATCCGAATGCCCTCCCACGCTACCATCCGCCCTGCTATTCGCTCATCAAGTAATACAAAGAAAGCATATAAATTAAAAGTTTTATTTCTTTTCTTTATATAGTCCAATGTTAAATTGTCATAAAATTCACGAGTTAATTTACTCAATGGCAATACTCTTAGCTTTCCAGATATTTTTTCATACATATACATATCTGATAACCAGCACCAGAGAACACAAATTAAAAGCAAGTAGGAGCGGGTAAGGGTAAGATTACCAGGAGCAAAGGTAAGGTTACGGTCACGGGCAAGGTCACAGTCAACGTCAAGGTGATGAGCACGGACACGAGCACGGTTACGCACAAGGTCACGAGTATTGGCAAGGACATCGGCAAGCTCTTGAGCATTTTGATGGGCAAGCTTTCGGTCATTAGCAATCGTACGGACAAACTCATAGCCCAAGGTACGAACAATCTCACGTATACGATTTTCATCCATAACAAGTCTAGCAGCAAGGACATTAACAAGATTACCAACAGAAGCACGGAGAAAGTCAACTACAAGAGTGCGGATACGAACACCAGCATTAATAAAAACACGGACAAGGGTAAGGATATAGGCAAGGGTAAGGGCACTGGTAAGATCTTTACCAAGGGCAAAGTTACTAGAAAGAGAACTGGCAAGATCCCCAGCAAGGGCACCGTTAAAATCGACGGCACGGGCAGAGCTACGGGCAAATGCAGGGGTATGCTTATCGACGTGAGCTAAATTGCTTATCCAGACTTGGTCTTGCCAAACTTGCCATTGACTATGCTCTATTCCCGCAATTACCTTCTTTTCTCCATCCTTACACCAGCATCCAATTTGCGTTTCATTTACTGAGTAGTTTTCTGCTTCTGTTAATGTTGGCAGTCTGTATTTAAATCCTGGTGTAGAGTTATGTTGAGTCAACCATTCACAAAACTCCTCAGCATCACTAGCTCTTACTCCAGTGACTGGTTTTGTCGCATCTCCAGGTGGAAACCTGTAACTTGTCCAATGATCAGGCTGACGATGTTCACCTACTTTTAACTTTTCATCAATAAACAATTGATATTCCGAGCAGGTAATGTAGCTCTTGTCAATTGCAACATTCTGCTCAATTTGAAATAGGTTGTTTCGCAGTCGCCGTAATAGCAATGTCTTAACTGTGAGTTCAAAATTATCTGTCATCGACTTTCTAAATCTGCATCTTGCTTTTGTTCAATTTTTTTTCGTAAATCTGGATCTACACTTAAACCTTCTTCCAAGCAATCATAAACAAGTGCCATAGCCTCAACTGATTGAGTTGGTATGTTTAAGATTTCATTAATTATATTGGTAGCATTACTTTGAGCAGCATAGAGACGAATGGTTTCAGCCCACCAGGAATTATTAATATTTTTGATTAAAACATTTTCTTGGTTCGATTCCTTTACCTGAACTGCTGCTAAGTATTCCTGAAAACTTAAATGAGCAAATTCATAAACACCTAACTCCTTTTCTACTAACAGTCCATTGACATCCCGAATTTGCTCGAGAAAATCTTCTGGTTTCGCTTTCTTGCCAGCAACGGTTTCTAACTTATTTTTAATTATTGAAATTCCTTCAAATAGCTTGAAATCACGAGTCTTCTGTTGCATCAACATTAATGCCAGCACTTGTAACACAGATTGCTTTTGGGTAGCGGTTAGAGAATCGCCAATATTCTTAGCTCTCGGTCGCCTTTCTAATAAAACCTGGCAAATTTCCTTGTAAAGCTCGACTCGTTTTCCTGGCAGGGCGCTACCACGACGATGAACCGTGGCAATCATTGTTAGTAGCAAAGGATTCACTGCCATGTCTCTTAAAGGTGTACTATCTCTAATTCGCTTAATTAAATCATCAGCTTGTTTTTTGGCTTCTTCCCGCACTCCTAAGTCTTCTTCCCCAGCGCGGCTCATGACCTCTGTTTCCAAATACCAGTTATGAACAAACTGCTGTATTTGCTTCAAGCTGAAAGGTTGCACCTCTAGGACTGTTACCTCTTGTTGTAGCTGTGCATTTTTATAGCCAAATGGTCGAGAAGTTAAAATAAAAGCTGTGTCTGGGTATGCCTGCATCTGTTCATCTACCCAACGGGTAACTATTCGGCGCTGATGTTCATCTGCCACTTCATCCAACCCATCCAGCATTACCAAACATTTGTTTTGACGTAATTTTTCAGCAAACCACTTAGGAGGTGGATTGAGCGGCTGAATTTTTCGTTGCTGCTTTACTTGCTCAGTAATCAACTCTGCCAGAGGCAATTGCCTATTGACAATTCTCTGGTACACATCATTGAGATATAATAAGACTGGAATTAATTTTGGCGCTTTAGGATGCCGTTTTCGCTGTTGTTTGGTAGCATAAATCAGGGTTAAATATCTTAGAAGTGTAGTTTTTCCCGTTCCTGGTGCGCCTAGCACTGCCATACGCTGAAACGTCGGTTCATCATCACCAATTGCTGCTAAAAAATCCCAAATTTGTTTTTCCCTCGGGTTATTCTCTTCTCTCTTCTTTTGTGGAATAATTCTGGAACCTGCCAGACTTGCTTCTTTTGTAACAATCTTAAGTGGCACAAATACCTGTTGCAATTTTAGGATGCGGTCTTTATCCAATCCCTGTGTCTGATAATCTCGAGAAGTATAAATCAAACTTTGGTAATATTCCCTCTGAAATGGTGAAGTTGATTCCCAAAATTTACTGACGATGAGATCAGCAACAAGCGGTTCCGTCTGTTCCAGCCATTGCTTAATATTTTCTAAAACTCGATTTATAACTCCATAAATAAATGAGCTTAAAAATGCCAGTATCACCAGAATTGCTGTCAGTAGAGACCACAGAACGGCTGCTATCAATTGAAATTTGATAAGAAAATAAAGGGTTATGAACAGTCCAGCACCAGGAATAGTCCATATTAGCCGCCAACGCCACTTTCTTGGTAAAAGTACTCCTGCTGGCAGTACAGTTCCCACAGCAAACAGAAACAGGGATATATAAGAAACTGTTTGCCTGTATTCAGTAGGTAAATAGCTGCTTATTGAATAAAGGGTAACACCTCCTAGCAGAGGTAAAAAGCCAACAATCCCATTTTGGTTTGCTGGGACTGAATTCTGCTGAGACTGCTGAGATTGGGATTGCCAAAAGTTGATTATAATAATTGCAACAATACATACTGCCATCAGTAAAAAAGTTTGGTTATTATTGCCGCTTGGTTGCAACTGATTAACTAGATAAGCAAGCGCAACATTACTGATGAATGTCTGTAGCAGTGGTAGCAACCAATATTGGATAAATCTTGGCATAGGGTATTAGACAAACAAGCGTGATTGCCTACCAGTTAGGCATATATCTATATAAATAAAAAACATACCTCAGAAATTAGCATCCCTCGAAAACGAACTTTATACTGGTGCTAGCAACAAATCTTCTTGTTATTCTAATGCACCTTGATACTGCTGCTCTATCGTCACGGTTTGCGGGTAGGTGAGGTCGCGGCGCTTCGTTGGGAGCAGGTAGACTTTGCAGGCGCAACGCTCCATGTCAACCGCCTCAAAAACGGTTCCCCAGCAACACACCCTCTCTCTCTATGGCGATGAACTACGGGCGCTCCGGCAACTGCGGCGAGATTATCCCAATAGCCCCTGACTCTTCATGTCTTCGCGTGGCTCCCCTTTCCCATCCATGCCCATATGCTATGCCACGCCTATGGATATTATTTTGCTAGAGAGAAGACGGATAAGCTAATCGGCATTTAAGTTGCATGAAGCTAGGACTGAAGCCCTTACTACAAACGAATCATTCTGGAAAAATGAGTGACGATTAGCTTACCCGCACTATTCAGGGGTACTTAGGACATAAAAATATTCAGCATACCGTTCGATATACACAGCTATCCCCCGAACCGTGCAAAGGACTTTGGAAGAAAGCCTGAGTTACCTGTAAGATGTTGGTTACATTTATCCAATGCGATGTCGCATTGGATAAGTCGCATTGGATAAACCGCATTCCACAATTGGGCTATTAAGTAGAATGGGTGGCTGAAAGTATTCATTACTCGTGCTCGTGAGCGGTGTCACCACATAAGTGTGTTTTACCAACTTAGGGTTATAAGTTGGTATTTGAGTTCTGACTGGATTATTTAGTAACTATGTACTAAAAAAGTGTCTGCTTGTAGCCTTCTTGTATTTGGTTAAAACAGAGAAGTAAAAAGTTGAATTATATTTATGATATAGCAGGGGACAGGGAACAGGGAACAGGGAACAGGGTCGAAAGTCGCTTGGTGTCTGGGTTTGATATTAGGTTTATGTCCTAAACGACTTGGCGACAGCTATAGTTTTCAGCGCGATCGCCTTCGCCGTAAATCGGGTTAAGGCAAGAAAACTCATCATCTAATACCTCAACACGACTTTGAAGTACCTCAACACAACTTTGAAGTACCTCAACACAACTTTGAAGTACCTCAACACAACTTTGAAGTACCTCAACACAACTTTGAAGTA
>NZ_JBALFV010000097.1:0-102093 GCF_036916735.1 Nostoc sp. | reverse complement strand
AAAAAAACTTATGGTTATCAAGAAAGAGATGAAGTTAAACGACAATAATTTCGAGAATATATTCAGAAGTATCAACAAGAGTCAATCGTCTATATCTAAATCAAGCAATTAATTCGTCGCTTTTACCTGGCTTGCAACTTCGCTTAGATGATATTCTCCTACGTTGAATGCATGAGAAAGTTGAGGTGCGATCGCATGAAGCGAGATTATGATTCTTAAGGGTGTGTCGCCAGCTTGAACTCTATCAGCAGAAGTGCGTAAGTGTAGGCCGTCGTAGACTTCGCCTGTAGTAAAGTATTAGATGTGATCGCCTGTTTTAAACTTCTCACTAGAAGTGCGATCGCATAAAGCAAGAGTATGATTATTAAGGGTGCATTGCCTGGTTTAACTCTATACCACCAAGTACGTAAGTATAATGAGCAACCTTCCCAATCTGAAAAATTGACACTGTTTGAAAAGTCGCAAAGTATACTATAAACCCCGCTTCTATTTCTTTCCCAAAAGGAAATGATGCTTTGAAACCCCCATTCTCTTGTAGGGAAAGCTCGCTCCGTAGGTCAGGTTTACGCGGCTAAGATGTTACCAAAAATACTTTTTAAACATTCTTTTACAACAACCTCTTAGGACAAATTTGCTAATTGCGTAGCTGCCTTATTTAGCAGTGCCCTTTTTTTAGAACTGATGCAGCTTGAAGGTGCAAACAGTGCTAAAGGGTTAAACCGAAAATATACGGATACAGTATTTATTATTTATATACTGAAGTCTGCAATTTAACTTAATACGCTAGACGGCTACAAACAGCTACGATATATTTTGCAAATCGAACAGGATGCTTAACATACAATAATAATGCTATACCTTTGTAGTTGAAAATTTTAATAAACCACAAAGGCTTAAAAATCACAAAGCCGACTTTTGCAATACAACCGTATTTGATGGCTAAATCAATTGTTTCAACAAAACGCCTCAGCAGACAGTTCATCCACTGGTTGCTTGAAGAAGACCGACGAGAGAAGGAAAGACCTCACCGCAAGCAAGAAATACATCGCCAGCATCCTTGGTGGCAAGTGATGTGCTTGACTGGTGTAGATTATTTCTCGACTCTTGGCTATCAACCTGGGATTGCAGCACTGGCAGCTGGCGCTCTTTCTCCTCTGGCTACCCTGATTCTGGTTTTGCTGACGCTCTTTGGAGCATTGCCAATCTATCGGCGCATTGCTGCCGAAAGCCCTCATGGTGAAGGGTCGATCGCAATGTTAGAGCGTTTGCTCCCTTGGTGGCAAGGCAAATTACTTGTACTGTGCCTACTAGGCTTTGTGGCAACCGACTTTATTATTACCATTACCCTGTCGGCTGCTGATGCTACAGCCCATATCATCGAAAATCCGCTGGCTCCAAATTGGCTTCACAATCAGACGATTGAAATCACCCTGGTATTAGTTGCATTACTAGGTGCAGTTTTCCTCAAAGGTTTCCGAGAAGCAATTGGTATTGCAGTAGTTTTGGTGGGAGTTTATCTGGTGTTAAACTTCATTGTCGTTGGCGTCGGTGTATATCAGATCCTAACTCACCCGGGAGTGATCGCTAACTGGCAGACTGCACTTTTTGCAAGCCATTCCAACCCTTTGATACTAATCGGTATCGCTCTTTTGATATTCCCCAAGCTAGCACTGGGATTGTCAGGCTTTGAGACTGGCGTGACCGTTATGGGTCTGGTAAAAGGGAGCAGCAGTGAGGACACTCAAGAGCATTCCAAAGGGCGGCTTCGGAATACACGCAAGCTGCTCACCAATGCTGCTGTGATTATGAGCTTCTTTTTGCTTACTACCAGCTTTATAACCACTTTACTGATTCCAGCCGCAGAATTTGCATCTGGGGGGAAAGCCAATGGACGGGCCCTAGCTTACCTGGCGCATCTATATCTAGGCAATGGCTTTGGCACAATTTACGATTTAAGTACTATTTCAATTTTGTGGTTTGCAGGTGCATCTGCAATGGCAGGGTTGCTGAATATTGTGCCTCGCTACCTACCACGCTATGGCATGGCACCCAATTGGGCCCGAGTAACACGACCTTTAGTGTTAGTCTACACAGTGATCGCTTTTGTGGTCACAATTATCTTCCGGGCAAATGTGGAAGCCCAAGGTGGGGCTTACGCAACTGGTGTGCTTGTGTTGATTACCTCAGCTGCCTTTGCCGTCACCCTATCAGCTCACCGTCACAGACAGAAGCGGGCAAAACTCGTCTTTGGAATCATCACACTGTTGTTTATATATACTACTGTTGTCAATATCATCGAAAGACCAGAAGGTATTAGGATTGCTGGGTTTTTCATCGGGGCGATCATTTTTACCTCGCTGGTTTCTCGTGTTTGGCGTTCAACGGAACTGCGAACAGAGCGGATCGAAGTTGACGAACTTGCTGGCCAATTCCTTGCCGAAGAAAGCCAGGGAGCGATCAGGCTGATTGCTAATCGATTGAATAAGGGCGATGTCCTAGAGTATTTTATGAAAGAGAAAGAGGTACGCGAGGACAACCATATTCCACCCAACGATCCAATTCTGTTTCTAGAAATTAAGGTATCCGATGCTTCGGAATTTGCGGATGTGATCAAAGTAAAAGGGGTGCAAGTTGGTGATTACCGCATCCTCCGGGCTGAGAGTGCAGCAGTACCTAATGCGATCGCGGCTTTACTACTCTATATTCGTGACCAAACAAATAAGATTCCCCATGCTTACTTTGGCTGGGTTGAGGGCAACCCCATACAATATTTACTGCGTTTTATCTTGTTTGGGGAAGGTGATATTGCTGTAGTCACCCGTGAAGTACTCCGTCGGGCTGAAAAGAATCCCAATAAGCGTCCTGGCGTTCATGTCGGGGGGTGAGGAAGAAAGGAGAGCAGGGGAGGCAAAGGGAGCAGAGGGAGCAGGGGGAGGTAGGGGAAGAGAAAATTTATAGCGATTCTCATTTGAATGAGTACTGGTGAATGGGTACTGGCTAGGGACACGCCATTACCGTGTACCTACGAGTATCTGTATTATCTGGATTGGGATATAGTGAAGCTCACATAACTTCAGGAGTACTCACAATGAATCAGATACAACTGACTTTAAGTATTGTTTACCTATTCATGACATGCTATTTTCTAAGCAATTGGTTAATATTTTCTCTACGTCATCCTACTTCTACTCCAGAAGATAAATTGTTATCAGGTGTGATGTTTTTGGTAACAACTATCTTCTGGCCTCTGATGATTCTAATGTCTTATTTAGAAATGTTTCAAAAAAAGCAAATAGATTTTAATAAAATGGTTCCTGTTCTCTTAGCAATATTTGTATTTAGTATTTCATATTATTTAACCGAATAATTCATAATTAATTCTCACAAATTGCATATATAGCATTCCTAAATCATTTGTGAAAATTATATATCTCTTCCTTTTTTCCTTTGCGTCCTTTGCGGTAGCCTGCGGCAAGCCGATGCAGCGTTTACGTTTTTCTTTCTTATCCTTAAACATGGTTTAGCGCATCTTCATACAGAATTGGCATAACGAGAGGCTGCGCCATCGCGTAGCGTTCTCTAGTGAAGGAAAGGCGGTTCGTTTCCTTATCTATAATTTTTCACAACTCATTTAGGATTGCTATATATAAAGAGAAGCCGGAAACTCACAAGTCAAGTCTCCGACTTCTTTATACACCAGACTACCTTTACTTCTTAGGCAGTCTATTGATTGAATTTGGAATTTTTCAACCTAGTTTGGCGTTGAAGTTGTATAGCTTCTATCAAGCAGCGCAAATGGAAGTCTAAATCTAAATCCCTGTCACAAAACATAATTGCTTAAAGCCTGCGGCATAGCTTTGCTTATAGCGAAGCGGGGCGTAGCAAGAGTAGGAATTGCTCTTTTCTCTACGAGACGCTTTGCAAACGTAGCAGGGCATTCGCTTTTAGCGTCTCCAAGAGTTGCCCATTGCGAATTGGTTTAACGGCGTCTGCTGCCGAAACCAGTTGAGCGGCGGGGTGCTGAACTACGCCCACTACCAAAACTACTACCAGAATCGCGTCTAGGTGAAGTGGCTCTGCCAGATGGCCGTAACGTACTACCACCAAAACCAGAACCAGAAGGACGGTTATTACCTGTAGTGCTACGCGGTGTGTTACGTATAGTTGAATTTCCTGGATATGACCTTCTAATTGTTCCTGTACTGCGAAATGCAGTGCGATTTGTCACTGCTGCTGGTGGTGCATTATAGCGAGTTTGGTAGCTCTCAACTGCTTGGCCATAGCTTCCGCCATATCCACCGAAGCCAGTTAATCCTCGGCCTGATTGATAGACAGGGGGTACATAATATTGGGGTCTAAACAACATACTACCAATTGCCTGACCAGCCAAGCTACCAGCCACAGATCCAGCAAATGGTGCCCAGAAGCTATTTTCTCGACGAACTACAACAGTCTCTTGTTGTCCTGTTTGAGGATTAGTTTTATTTTCCGTGACGTTGTGGACGTACTCAATTTTAAAGTCTTCCGTCAGATATAAAATTGGTTGACCTTTTTCTATCTTTAGATAAGTTTTCTTACCCTGCTTGATTTCATCATCACTTAACCGTGCCATTTGCAAATTTTCGGTTGCAAAGGTTGGGGGGTTATTGTTAAGTAAAAACAAGCTGTATTCACCAGTTGCATCGTCATAAGTAGCTTGTTGTATTTGATACTGACCGTCACTTAGCTTCGTGTTAGTAGAGTTTTGACTAACGTTCCTAGCTGGGGGATTAGCTTCGTTTCCCCCACCACAAGCAACAGTTGTCATACACAAACTCAGAGCTAAAAAAACGGCTGTAAATTTACGTACTATCGTCATGATCATTGGATTATTGTCCTATCTCTGAGCTTAACAATTTCTGGATGTGAGTAGTAAGTACGGACTACCCAACATATTATAAAGGAATCAATTCCGGGTAATATTGCAACAGTTGATCGCTAGTGAGTTCATCACCTAATTGTGCTGGTGAAAAATGTACCTGGATTGCTCTAAATCTATGTTTATAATGCAAATTTATCAATGCTTTGAAGCCTTCCTTAAGTGCCTGTACGTTAGAAAGATCAGTTTCTAACTGTGGTACTTCTCCTTCATAAGCTACTGTAATCATCACAATGACGTTGCGGGTTACAGGTATAGATAAAGGCTCGTTCAATCCAGAGTCAGAACTGTAACCTAGATCGCTAAGATATCTTTGGGCAGAGTCAGTAAATAATTCATTCACATAATCTCCTGCCTCGCCTTCATCAAAAAATACATCACCTTCGTTGGCAGCAGAAAGCCAATATTCATCGTATTGCAGCAAGGTTTGGCTAATTTCTACCAATCCTTCTCCCAAAACTTCTAAGTTGCCATCGGCATCGATCGCATCTCGTCCAGCACTATTTAATACTCCCAAAATTGGTGCTACCTCGCCTCCTCCTAAGTGCAGAAATAGGCGAAAGACTACATAGCGAGTTCGACCGATCATTTTATTAAAGGTATCGCGCATTCTTTCCTCCAAAATTCATTTGTCATTTGTCATTTGTCTAATGCCTAATGCCCAATGACTAATGATTAATATAGTGAAATCCTTTGACAAAATCTATAACCATATTTAACGAAGGCAATATATATTTTATTGGTTCACTGGATATATCATCATAAGCTGAAGCAGCATTGAGAGCGGAGCGATTAATAAATCTTTTTCCAAATAGAGGATTGTCATGAACAATCAAAGTGTGGGCGCTGGAATTCGTTAAAATTATTTGGCTAGGTGCTTTACAAAAATTTAACTTTGCAGCTACTTCAATATTTTTTTTCATCTGTTTAATGGTTGTAGCCTGACTCATCGCTTGCTCTACAAGAATATTTAATTCTTTTACGATTTGTGGTGATTTTAGCGATTTTAAATTTTGGTTATCAACAACTTCATTGTTAATCATTTCCATCATCCTGGAAATATTCTTTTGGGTAGATACCGCATCTAGAAAGGGAAGAATCACAATGTAAGCAGTGGGAAATAATGCTTCGTCGCTATCTAGATAAAATGTGAAAACAGTTCGACGGGCCCCACTTTCCATGCTTGGGGGTTGTTTCAGCCCCCGGTATTCTTGAGCAATTTGATAATAAGCACCAGCAAGAGCAAAATTGGCTTCGTGTTCTATAGCTGCATCAACAATAATTCGGATTGTTGGCGGTGTTTCGTTAAAAAAATCTCGTGACTCTTGGGAATGGAAGTTTTGGATAATGGAGCGATCGCCTGCCGGGCTAAGATCAACCCATTCACAAATCATGCCTTCAGTTTTTAAACCAAACCTGGAGGTGGCATAAAGTTTTGCCCCAGTTAATGTTGCTCCTGTTAAGTCAGCACCAATCCATTCCGCTCTGATTAATTTTGTCTGAGTTAAATCGGCGTGGATGAAAATTGTATTCGTTAAATTGGCATTGCTTAAATCTGCACCAATTAAAGTAGCTCCGCTCAATTTTGCGCCGCTCAAATCTGTCCACCGGAGATTTGCGCCGCTCAAATCTGCCCATCGGAGGTTCGCGCCGCTCAAATCTGCTCCGCTCAAGTTAGCATGTCTGAGATTTGCTTGTCTGAGTTCGGCATCTCGCAAATTTGCGCCGCTAATGTCACAACGACTCAGGTCACTGGCATTTAAGTTAGCCATCTCTAAGTTGGCTCCCGTCAAGGAAGCGCCTTTCAATAGGGTCTCACTCAAGTTAGCGTGACGGAGATTGGCTTGGCGGAGTGTCGCCTCCCGCAAATCGGCACTGGTGAGATTAGCCTCCAACAGATCGGCGCGACTGAGGTCAGCACGAATTAATTCAGCGCGGATCAATGAGGTTCCTTTAAGTTGAGCACGGGCCAGATCGGCTCGAATCAAATTAGCGACGTTAAGACTGGCGTTGTTTAAGATAGCGCTACATAAATTTGCGCCACTCAGTCTTGCTACATTCAGCTTGGCATTGCTCAAGTTAGCTTCACTCAGATTCGCGCCGCTCAGGTTGACTATACTCAAATTAGCATCGCTAAGATTCACGCCACTGAGTTTAGCCCCACTCAGGTTAGCTTCTGCGAGGTCAACACCATTAAAGTTTAAGACTCCTGCCGCGTATTGTTCCAATAATTCGTCTACAGTCATCGATGCTACCCCTTGGATGCCAACTTTAATAGTTGGTAAAGTCATAAAAAACGGAATGTCAAAATCAAAAATGAATATTGGGATTTTAGGATTGGGACTGATAGGCGGATCTTTGGGTTTTGATTTGCGATCGCTTGGACATCATATCTTAGGAGTCAGTCGCCGTGAATCCACTTGTCAAAAGGCAGTTGCTCTGGGCTGTGTCGATCAAGCATCTGTTGATCTGAGCCTATTGGCAGCCGCAGAGGTTGTATTTATTTGTACACCTCTAGCGCTTATTGTGCCCCAATTTCAGGAAATGATCGCTTATTTGTCTGCTTCTTGCGTTGTTACTGATGTAGGTTCGGCGAAAGCACAGATAGTCAAGGCGATTTCTCCTCTTTGGGATAATTTTATCGGCGGTCACCCAATGGCGGGAAGAACAGATAGTGGCATAGAAGCTGCACAGCGAGATTTATTTGTTGATAAACCTTATGTACTAACACCGATAACTACAACAAAAACTAGTGCAATTACAGTTGTGGAGGAAATTGTGCGATCGCTTGGGGCTAAAATTTACTATTGTCAACCAGAGCAACATGACCGCGCTGTTAGTTGGATTTCTCATTTACCTGTAATGGTCAGTTCCTCGTTGATTGCTGCTTGTTTGAGTGAAACTGACCCCGATGTTTTGGAATTAGCTCAAAAGTTAGCTAGTTCAGGTTTTCGGGATACCAGCCGTGTGGGTGGTGGGAATCCAGAGTTGGGTGTGATGATGGCCCGGTATAATCGTCAAGCATTGCTGCGATCGCTCCAACAGTATCGTCACAATCTCGATGAGTTGACTAACTTAATTGAGCAAGAAAATTGGGCAGTTTTAGAGCAAAAGTTGAAATCAACCAGAAAGGCACGACCTGATTTTGTTGATTAGTTTTAGGGTGCGTTACATTATTTACAACGCACCTAATACTGCGTAGGTTTTGCCTAAAAAAGCAGATTTTATAGTCACCAAACCGATGTACTATACAGATAAATTTATAAAAATAAACAATGGTAGAACGCCCAATTAAGAAATCGGAACGTCAGTCCCAAGGAAGCACTGACAACAATTCCAAAAATAAGGATTTTATACCTCCTATTGAATCCAACCCTAAAAGCTCAAAACCGAGCCGTAATCGCTCGTCTGACAAGGGTAAAAAAGCATCATCTGGAGAAGAAAACAGGCAGCAAGGGAATCCTGCCCTAGCACGCGGTCCAAAACCTGTTAAACCTCCAGTCAAAGTTAAAACAGAAGAACTTGAAACCGAATCAGAACCTAATTCTGAGGAGTCTCAAGACTAATATTACAAGTGTTGCATGTGATGTGGGAAGCTATCAGCGCATGAAGACTGGGATTTCTAGCTTGAAGGCAGTTATCATACCCCACATCACCATTGGTTTATTTTTATGTTGAATCCTTTTAGATTAAACTTTACCATTGGTGGATACAGTTAATCAATTTCTGTAACTAGTAATTGCCACTCAGTTACTACAGTGTTAGATATATTAAGAACCAATTGCTGTCCACTAGAGAGTGGCACATAGAGTTTAAGTCCATCAGTTGTTGGCAATTTAGGCAAGATATCAGTTAAGTTATATTCGCCTACATTAGGAACGGGTGCATTTAAAGCGTATGCATCCGATGCATTTAGCAATTTTCCTACTGCTGTCTCAATCAACAATGGTTGGGGGTGAACAATTTCAACAACGCCTGGAAAAGCAACCAAGCGCAACCGCAACTCTTTTATCGGACTATTGTAATTCTGTTTGAACAGTAGCACTTGCCAAGCATGTCCTTTTTCATCTTTGATAGATACTTGTGAGTGGTAGCGTAAAACACCAGGAGAATCATGGTGTTGACGCAGCAGTGCTTGTGCTGACTGCATATTCCATCCACATCCAGTTAATGCCAAAAACACAACTAAGGCACAATGCCAAAAATATTGTTGGAATTTTCGCTTCATTTAATACATTTTACAGTACAAATCAGGAGTAGAGCCACGGACGCTTTGCGTCTATGCGGTTCGTTCTCTTACCCCTCAGAATTAATAATATGAAGCATTAATACTAAGGCTGCGATATATACTGGGATAAAAAGCGATGCCTACGATGGGCTATTTGGCGTTCCACAATTTGGCTAACTCTGTTAATTAGTGGTGGATTAACAAGTTTAGGGAACACTAAAAAGTAAATTATCCAATTTTTGGAATCAAAACGATTTTTCCTCCCCCTGTTCCCTACTCCCTTGCCCTAAAAGTGATGAGATATTTTTTTATTTGTCAGTCCCTTAGCTGCTGTATGCAAACTTTTGGTCTCTTTTGTTCACCTACGGACTGGCATTTCTCTTAGTTACGGTTATACTGCCATTATTAGTCGATTAAATCCACTGGGTATTATTTTATTCAGCTTACTAAAAACACTTTTGTACATAAGCGACCAATTAGTGTAGATTAAATTGGGACTTTCTTTAGCTTTAGCTGCGATGTTTCAATGTATTTTATTCTTTTATTCTTTTAGCAACAGATATATTAATTTACAACCAAGTACGAGTGAGGTAACAGGGAATTGGAGAATAAGAAGTAAGGGGGCAGGCAAGGCAAGGGAAGGTAGGGGGGAGATTAACTATTGACTTAATGACCAATACTTCGGCTTACCTCGGCTCTGGTTCCATCGAGCGAACTTGTACTTACCTTGTCCTGAGTTCAGCCCGAGCGGACTTGTACTGAGCGACTTGTACTGAGCGTAGTCGAAGTCAGTCGAAGTAGCCGAGGGGCGTAATTGAAAGGCATAGTCGAAGTAGTCGAGATGTTCGGCACAAGTCGTTCAGTACAAGTGACTAATAACTAATGACTAATGACTAAATATTTAAGGAGATTTAATGTGTCTAATCGAAAATTATCGCTGTTACTAAAGGTAGTAACTGTTATATTGGCTGTTGGTGTCAGTAGTGTAAGTATTAGTCTGCTTGTAGGCATAACTAGACTTGACCAACTGTTGGGAATTCAAAAGCCAAAAGGCGAGAGTGCTAAAACGAATTCAGATAGGGTAATGAGTGCATCTGCTGTGGCTATCACCCTAGCCACAGTCAAGATGAATGAAGTGCCAAAGCCTTTTGAAGGAACAATTGTTTATCAAGCGAAACTAAAAGCAAATGAGAAAGTCATTGCCCTGACTTTTGATGATGGCCCTAGTCCCAAAAATACGGCGCAGATTTTAGAAATTTTAAAGAAAAATAATATCAAGGCGACATTCTTCATGGTTGGGCAAATGGTGAAATATTTTCCCCAAGTTGCCAAGCAAGTGGCTGCTGATGGTCATGTAATTGGCAATCATACATGGCATCATTGGTATTTTCAAATGGATGGAGCCACTGCATCTAGTGAAATTGATCGCACAGCAGACATCATCTACAAGACGACAGGAGAGAAAACGACTCTATTTCGTCCCCCCGGTGGCTTTCTGAATAATGGACTAGCCCAATACGCCAGAAACGAGAAGTACGCTGTCATGATGTGGTCAGAACAGTCGGGAGACGCTGAACGTCGTTCGCCTCAAGTGCCAATGCTGGTAAAAAATGTGCTCAAACAAGCAAAACCAGGTGCAATTGTACTGTTGCATGATGGGGGCGGTAATCGTTCCAAATCTGTCAAGGCTTTACCAGAGATGATCGCAGGTTTGAAGGCCCAAGGCTATCGATTTGTGACGATTCCCCAATTACTGGAAATGCAAGCCCAAGAAGAAAGTGTGGTAACAGCAGTATCATCTGTAACCACAAATCATGAACATCCAAATCATCAGTGATAGGCTAGAGGTAGTTACACTTCTAACTTTGCTGACAATATTGGTCTGTCTGATTAATTTTGCTGGGTTCATAATAAGTACTTCAGCGCTTAAAAATCTAGGACTTTAGTCCTTATTACGAACTTACTTATTCACTTTTTGTAATTAATAAGACATACTATTAAGTGAATTTAGTGACTGATAAAGCGGGGTGTTAAACCTGAGCGTTGAAGGAATGATGCTGGTTGAGGCTGTGACGGTACATAATATCTGAGCGTAAAACGTACTTCCGTCCTTGGATAATAGGAGCGCCTTCATGTAGTAATTCATGGACAAAACATAAAACCATACCTGTTACGGGAATCACAGCAATATTAGGCAAATCTTCATAGTATCGGCGAGAAAGATGAAAAAGGGTATTACCGCCTTCAAAACCTTCATTAAGGTAAATCATGAAAGTCAATAGACTTTCCTCACCGTTAGTCCGCCGATAAGAACCATCATGATGAAGCGCAAACCTCTGACCTGGGTCATAGCGATAGAAACGAAAACGCTCATTCAATCCTACCGCTTGCCATCGGCCAATGGTACTAGGTATATAATTTGATACACGCTGCCATAAATGAAAAGCCCGTTCCTGGTCATCTAGGATGACACGCTGATTATTGCGAATGTCGGGACGTATTTCAAAACCTCGGATGGTAGTAATAGGAGCATCTGTATAACCAATGTTTTCGGTTAAAGTAATATACTCAGCACATTCTTGTGGTGAAAGAATATTGTCTAATGTGAAAATTTCGTTGCCAAGCAAATTTTTCTTGGTCATGGTTGAGCCGATTAAGATTTAAGTTTTCTGATAATGTAAACTAAGCATTTGTTTTGGGAAGCACAGTTAGTTTCGATAATCTATCTTCAAACTATAACCCCAGCATTATCGAGATATCCTCCCGCAGTTGTTTAATCCGTTTCAAATCTTTACATACAATCTAAAAGATTTCATAATGCGACACCTCATATACTCCAGCCCTACAATCACAAGCACACGCGATTGTAGGGTTTTTTATGTTGAATGCTTTTACCCCAATACGCTTGGGTTAAGCAAATTTATCTGTTAAGGCAGGATGAGAGAAAAAAGCTTAACTAAACTATATTGGCTTTTACCCCACATTCCGCACTTCGTTTTGTAATATACAAATATTACAATTCTTGTCCTAATGATAGTTGAATAGCAATGTCTACGACGGGCTATCACGCTCGTTCGCGCAGCCTACCGTAGGTAAGAGTCGCTATCAGCATCGCCAAAAGCCTAAATTACCTCAGTGTTAATACTTAAAAATTTATTATTTGTAATACTTTTTGAAGCATTTAAGAATGACATTTTGAAGTGCAGAATATAATATAATGATGTTATGATGCATCAACTATATTGCTATTTGAATGTTATGTATTTGTGCGATCGCTCTCTTGCCATGAGAAATGTCATTGTCATGATGTAACAAAGTTAGCAGCTAACTGTTAACAGCAAATAGCTTTGGAAAAGCGTCTTTCATGTCATTTCTAGAAGGAAGGAGCGTAGAAGGTATCTTTTTCTAACCTTAAAAATTGGAACCATATTATGTCTGTTCGCCGTTTTAACCTGTCATAATTTGCAATAATCCAAGAAATTCTCGATCTGGAGAACAACAGTCTCAAAACACCGATCCCATTAAACGTTGGGACTGGCATTATACCTACTAAGATTTCCTCTAATTTGAACTCTGCTGCCAATACCATGACAAATTACTAACGATAAAATATCCAGAAGTTGCAATAGAATCTACAAATACTGATTATACAAAATTGGCAAATCTTCATCAAACAAGAAGACATTGAAACATCTGTTAACTTTATTGCGATATAGTACAATACAGTTGGGTTAAGGCTAAAACTCTTTATCAAAGTCAATTAATTTTTTAATGTAGACGCAAAGCAGCTTACTGCAGAGGTACAGAGGAAACAGAGACAAGAGAAAAAACTTTTAGCCCGCCACTACGAAAGTTAAACTGTATTTATCTAAAATCTAGTTTCATACTCAACTTGTAATTGATTTTCATCCCCTAAATTAGTTGAGCCTCGCATCAAAATTTCATCATTGAGTCTGTAAAGCACGTTATAACGAAAAGACTCATCTGTAGATAAAGGCCGTGATAAAGAGGCAGAGAAATTTCTATTGATGTCAAATACACCTTCTGCTGATAAATTCAGAACTGAAGCTGTCCTTGTTTCATTACTAGTGGTAGGCGTGGGAAATATCCGAAATTCGCTGAAACCAACAGCCTGTCCGATCGCAGTAATAGTTCCTTGCAAACCACCTAAAATAGTAGAGCTAGCGAAATTAGTCAGCCCTTGTCCTGCATCTGCTTGTTGACCAAAAGAATTCAGAATCGAGCCACCCAGTAAAGCAACTATTTCTCCCTTACTACGGCTAGGTTCACTTGTCAACTCTAGACTGTCGCCTAATTTACTAGCAGGGCCGTTGACCCTGGCTTGAACGGTAACGGTACGTAAAGTCCCAAAGTTGCTAGCAGAAATATCGCTGACTTCAGCAGACAATGGTGATTCCAAAACTTGACTGTTTCTTGCTGATGTTTCCGGTACAATTGCGGTAAGTCGGACATTCAAAGTAGGGTCAAGCCCTTGACTTGGAGTAAACCGCGCAGTTTGTTCGTAACCTCGGGCTAAGGTAAACTCAGTGGAAAATAAGCTGATTCGTCCTCCTGTCAAACGAATTACTCCTTCAGGAAGCGGCTTGGCTAATGTACCATTAATCGTCAAGTCACCTTTGGCGTCAAAGCTCAATAGCGGCTGACTGAATACGGCTCCTCCTGGTATAAAGTCGAGTGGTGACTGAGTAATAACACGAATCTTGTCGTCTAAACTTAATCTTAAATCTCCAAACTGTATAGGTAAATTGGGTGGAGTTACTGCACTAGCGTTAGTATCTGCTGTAGTAACTGGGGTAGCATTACTCTCTGCTGTAGGTGTGAGATTAACTGTAACCTCTTCTCTATTTATGACGTTAGTATTAGCTTGCTCTGTAGCTGCTGATTTTTTTGTCTTAGGAGTAGAATTTCCAATGATTACCTGACCATCACTGAGCTGAATCTCTCCACCAATTACAGGTTTTAGTGCTGTTCCGCGAATTACAATATCGCCGCCGACACCGCCTTGATACAGTCCTGGAAGCTTAAAATTGAGTTTGTCTGCTATTGATACTGTCAGGGGATTCGCTAGGGCTTGCTGAGGATTTAAAATTGGCAGGATACCTGACGCATTTATTTGCCCCTTATTGTAAATACCTTGGATACCTGAGACATTCACTGTATCACCATTAAACTGCGCTGTCCCTGTGACATTTGTTAGGGGTTCAGATAAGGCTTGAGCGCGAAAAGTTGCATTGTTGAGTGTAGCATTTCCGTTAATAATTGGTTCGTTTAAAGTACCCCGAACGTTTAAATCTACTTGCCCTTGACCGTCTACCCAAGCGACTTGATTGTTGGTCAACAGGTTTAACAGTGCCAACCCTTCATTGTTCACGTTGGCGTTGATGTTGATTTGATTGCTATCTGGTTGCACTTTGGCAAAAGGCAAAGCAGCAGGTACGCTACCTGTAACTGTAACTGGTTGGGTTCCAGTCACTAACAAAGTACTGTCAAAATTCAAGCGAGCATTGTTGTAGTCAAAGTTCACCTGTCCTGTTTGCACAGGTTGCTTGTTGAGAGTTGCATTGGCTAGTGCCACTTTTCCTTGCACTCTCGGATCTTGTAAATTACCTCCCAAGGTGGCATCAGCATTTACATTACCAGTGATATCTATCGGGTATTTTTCTATAAAAGGTTGTAAAAGCGATAGAGGTAGACTTGCTACATTCAACTTTCCAGATAGTTGCTCAGTTCCTAACTGTCCGTTAAAAGCCACCAGTCCTTGATTTATCCCAATACTCAAGGGCGAAAGTGTGACTACACCATCAGCAAAATTGCCTTGAGCAACGACTTGATTAATGGAGTATTCACCCCATTGCCAATTAGCACCTTGGAAATTAAAGCCGACATTTAACCCAGATTTTAACGAGCCATTAGCTGTAATTCCTCCGCTCAAAACACCCGTTAATTCTGCAAGGGTAGGCAAAGATGCCTCTTTTCTGGTTTCTTGTTGCTGTTGTTTTGCTACGGATGTTGCAATATTAGAATAATATGCTAACTGGGTTTTCAAATCTGCATTGGGCAAACTGACAGGATTGGTATCAAGTACTTCTGCTCCAGCCAACTTCGGAGGCTGCAATCCTGTACCAAGGTCTTTATAATCAAAGATATTAAACGCTTGTAGAAGTCTTTCAACTCTGGCTTGGTCTAAATTAGCTTGGAATTGAAATTGCGGGTCATTCCCTGTTTTTACATTTCCACTCAGGGCAATGTTGCTATCTGCAATCCGCAATTGACCATTAGTCAAGCTAGCAGTACCATCAGCATAATTGATGCTGCCGCGAAATTCATCTGCTGCGACTCTGGCAACACGAGGCCCAGCGATCGCAACGTCTCCCGCAATGGCATAATTATTCAGATTGACAACTAAATTCCCCGATAGTTGCCCCCCCAAAGGTTTCAATTGATTGTTAGGTAAAAAGCCGCCAACCAAAGCTATAGGAAACTGTTGAGCGTTGATGAATAAGTTATCTCCCTCAGTTCTACCTGTGGAAACTGCCTCACCCCGCTTGACTAAAAATGAAGTCGGACGATAATCTGCACCCACGTTAAGCGCTATCCTATCTTGCTTCCCGCCTAATCGCAGACTTCCTCCTTGTCCTCCCTGAAAATTCACGTTTCCAGTTAAAAGTGGGTCAAATTTCAAGTTACTTACATTGAAATTCCGCAGGCGGATATTACCGTTAGCTTGCGGTACATCTGGAGTACCTGTAACTTGCCCATTAAAATCAAGTAACCCCGCTATGGCTACATCTCCAAGAACTTGAAAGCCTGTATTTTTTAAGTTGAAATTCTGTGCCAGTACATTTAAATTAAATCCGGCAATCTGAGGTGTGCCACTTGGTGGAGACTGAATAGCGATCGCACCATTAGCACTGAATCCTGAGGTACTTGCGTTTTCAACGATAATCTGCTGTCCATTCCACTGAAATTGTGCAGTCAGTGGTTTTGCCAGCTGCGCTACTCCTTGGGGAAGGCTGATTTGTCCGGCGGCGCGAATATCTGCAAGCTGGAAAGATTGTGTTGTGCCTGTTAACTTAATATTGCTATTGAGCCGTCCTCGTAGTTGTGGTGAGAACCGGTTGAGTTGAATTTGAGAAGCGTTGACAACCCCTTGCCAGCGACCAGCATCAAGGTTAATATTGCTGACATTAACCGCACCTCCTGCTACATTCAGTCTTGCTTGCCCTGTAGCTTGAATGGTTGAGGGTTGGAAAGAAGCAGTGCTTCCTGACAAATTCAACGCCGCATTGCTTAAAACTCCCTGGAACTGGGGTGGTATCTGTTTAAAACGGCTCAATTGCAGCTGTTGGGCATTCACAGAAGCCTGCCAGCGTTGTTGTGCAAGTTGACCACTAGCTCTGATTGTCCCACCTGCTACGTTCAAAACCGCATCTGGAAAGACGATATTCTGTCCTTGTTTGGTAACAACAACTCGTCCGCTAGTGGGATAGGTGGCTTTCGGCGCTTGCACCCGCGCTACTGTTTGCAGATTGCTCAGTGTACCAGAAATATTGGCATTTGCTGATACATTCCCAATGGTGATGGATGGTGATGAGTTGTATGCTTTTGCGATCGCATCTCCTGGTAAATTTTGTGCTTGGACATTCAACGCCACCCTACCTTGCGGTGCAAGCTGAAGTTGACCGCTAGCTGTTACTTGCCCTCCCACCTCTGGATTTGCTTGAACGTTAGCAACATTTACGTTTAATGGTCTATTTAGAGAACCAGTAACTTTGGCGTTTGCAGATATACCACCAATATTAATTGGAGTTGAAATACCGTAACCTTGAGCGATCGCATTTCCTGGTAAATTTTGAGCTTGAATACCTAAAGCTACTTCACCTTGGGGAGCTAGTTGAACTTGACCACTGGCGGTAATTTTTCCTCCTGTTGGCGGCGTTACTTGAACACTGGAAACATCAAGTTTTAATGGTTGTTTGCCAAATGAACCAGTAACTTCTGCTTTTGCTGAAATATTGCCAACTGCGATCGGTAGAGCAACGCCGTAGCTACGCGCTAGTATATCCCCAGATACACCATCAACTTGAGCATTAAATATTACGTCATGTTTGGCTCCGATATAAGCTTGACCGCCTCCTGTGATTTGACCACCTGCTGCGGGGACTATTTTCAGATTAGAGACAGCAATTTGAGATACAGTTTGAGATACATTCAAGCGGAAATCAGTATTTACGGCTGTGAAGAGAACGCGATCAACTTGAATAGGTTTTGTATTGCTTACCGTACCGTTAACGACTGGTTGCTGTAGTGCGCCGCCTACCTTAATATTTGCTTGAACTTCGCCACTAGCTGGGATTGACGAATTTACATTCAGCGTGTCTAAGATATTTTTCGCGCTAACAGGTTTTATTTGAGCAGAGAGATTAAAACCTGTTTGGGTATTAATTGTTCCATTAGCCACAAGAGGAACTTTGCCAAAGTTCGTATTCAGATTTTCTAAAGAAACCGTCTGACCTTGAAATATAAATCTGCCATTTAAATTAGAAACTTGCTGAGGAATCTTAGAAATTTTAGCAGCGATTTGATTAGCTGTAGCTGTTCCTGTAACGGCTATTTCTGACAGTTTTGGTGGAATTTGAACCCCTAAGTCAACATCTAAACGCCCTGCTTGCAAGGCAATTGGCAACTCAATTAATCGACTTATATCAGATGCTTGTAAATTTTGTGTTTGCAGCTTTAGGTTAGTTTCTTGAGCTTTTGTTTGTGTCTCACCAGAGATTTTAACTGTACCTCCTCTAGCAAGTTGACCATTAATGTCATAACCAATTCGTTGATTTTGATCAAAAAATCGGGCAATACCACCAAATTGATTTAATATTACTGACCCTTTCGGTCTAGTTGGTGCGGAGGCTGGGGATAACTCTACATTCCCATCTTGAATTTGAAGTGTTTCCAACTCAGTTTGAATAGTACCTTTTCCTTCCGCAGCCTTAACTTGGGCTGTGACCCAGCGGCCATCTTGATCCTGTTGGATGTAGACATTGGGTTGAACTAACGTAACATTTAATGCTAATTTTCGGGTAAGGAGGAGTTGCAAGGGCGAGAACTGCACATCTAAGGCTTTTGCCACTACCTGATCTGGATCGGTGGAAGTTGCTGGTATTGATAGAGAGCTAAATCTTAAACTAGTTAGCGAAAAACGATCAACTTTCCCTACTTTTACTGGACGTCCAAGCAATTGTTCGAGATTTTGCTGTACTAATGGTGCTAAATCTTTATATATGTAGTTTCTAGCCCACCAAGCACCGACTGCAATTCCAACCAGCAAAACGACACCGAGAGCCAAACTGCTACGTCCTAAGATCAGGAGCCATAAACGACGATTAAATGGTTTCTGGTTATTTTCTGATTTTGGAGAGTGCTTCATTATAGTTACAACACTTTTATCTGGAATAATCCGAGAGACAGGCTAGTACCGCAAGGCGCAAGTCAAAAGCTCTAATTTTGGACTTTGGCTGTAATGAAATAGTAAGTTTATTTCCAGCGATCTGTGCTAATAGGAGTTGGATCAGTCAGTCACAAGCAATATCTATCGAATAACAAATTATTACCCGAATTAGTTTTTCTCGCCTTTCAATTTGGAGATTTAATCTAGAGTATGGTACTTAATTAGCACTTCCTCAATCTGAGCAGTAATTAAGGCTATTCTCTGCTTCACCTTTTGAAAGTCTATAGTCATCCAAATAGTTGTCTGACAAATTGTCCCTCCTTTCTGTTAGGCAAAGTAGATGATTACCATGTCTTTTCTCACAATACTTATATTGTGAGCAACTATCTTTTGTACAAAGAATTGATATCTTAAGATAGATTTTCTTTGCTTAACGATTATTCATCAGAGTTTAGATAAAAAATCGTTAAATATCAAACTGCTCCATGATAACTCTTGTAAATACAACGGTGGTTATAAAATTCAACCCTGTATAATCTTACCAAGTAGTGATGACTTTGTTATAGTAAGTGCCTAAAGTTTTTCTACCAGGAAGGAGTAACCTATATAGGGTAATGTAGAAGGAATTTATTTTGTGTCAGAGTAACTTAAAGATTAGGTTGCCATTGTTACAGGTGCAGTAAAAGGTATTGGTCGGGCAATTGTGTTGACTTTAGAGCCAAGGTACGACTACTTTTGCTGTTGCCAGTGCTGATTAAGCCCTTCTACCAATTCCGCATCCTTGGCCTTGAGGTTGTTGAGAATTATTTGGTTCTTTACTTGAGCGATCGCCTATCAATACGGTTCAGTTAAGATCCCCCCGCCTACGGCGACCCCCTTAAAAAGCAGGGCTGTTTCATTCCACAAGGGATAAGAGTTTGTCAATATCATTAAAGGTAAATCTCTGGGCTTGGGTGATGGAGGAATAACTATTTCGGCGCAAAATATTGAGTGCGTTAGCGAAGCTTTGCCGAAGGCATCGTTCGCATAACCGACAGATTTGCAGGGGCGTTACCCATACGTATGGTCGAATGATCTTGATCAAAAATTACATCCTTGAACGGCAGTCGCCTCAAGTCGGGAAACCCGCCCACAGCGCTCGCTGCCTCCCCAATGAAGACGATTCTCAATACCCCAATGTCCGTGAATCCCCTTGGCAAAATCAATTGCTGAATAGACCTTGCTACTGATGTAGTAAGCAACTTGGTGATATGGTTTGCCTTCACGAGTGCCTATTGTTTCAACTTTAATTAAGGATTCTAACCCAACCCATTCTCGACTGATACCAGTTAAATCATGAAAAACTTCTACAGTACGCTTTGTAACTCGGTTCCCTTGTTTTTCAACTGTGATGTAGCGACTTGTTGACTTGGAGTTCTCGGTATTTTGTCGAATTTGGCAATACAAGTTTTTTTGATTTGCTTTCAGTGCGATAAGCCCAACGGCATGGCTTCGCTTACCGCATAGTCATTGCCACCATCAATAATTAGCTGGCAAGTTTTTTTTGGCAATGTAGAGCATCTAAACTGAAAACGACATCCTGAATATCTAATAACGCAATTAAATTTTGGACTGTGCTAATTTCACTACCCTGCTTGTTCTCCAATTTGCCCATACTTAAGACTAGCCCTCTTTTATCAGTAAATATCGGTATAATATATAAAAACTTTGATACTCAATTCTCTATTCTTTTACAGTTCATTTAATACTTTTACCATCAATTCCAAACCACTCAGATGCATCCACATGAACGTAGTTTTGCGCCCACTGATTGAAGATTTTTGCCAGAATATCAAAGTCTACTCCTATTAGTATCCTCCTGATCGTCGAGTAGGAAGGCACGCCATGTTTTTCAATTCCAAATTTCTCGATCAATACACGACGATGGCGTTTGACAAAGTCCCCCCATGCACGATAACCTACGTAGCCACTCATTGTTCCCATAATCACAAACAGCAACACCAGCCACAATTGGTGCCTTTGCCCGTCCTTAGTCCGAAAGTCTTTAACTTGCCGCAGTTGTTCAATCAAGTTTGCACCCATGATTTTTCATCCCCTAGATGCTTGTCATTTTACGCCTTTTAGGGGATGAAACAGCCCTGCTTTTTAAGGGGATCGCTGTAGGCGGGGGGATCTGAATTTAGGACGACTCAATCTTTATCTGAGAAGTATTGAATACAGACTAAATAAATCCGTATTCTCAAGTAATCGCTTTGTTTACCTGAAGTTTTTGTTGTATGACTGCACTGGTAGAGTGAAGTTGGCGCTTGAGTGATGCAAATAAAATTACAACAGCACCGAACGACAAAATAGGAAAGCCTGAAGTTGGTTCAGGTACAGAGACAGATGAGGTTGGCGTCAACAGGAAGGCATGTAATTCACCATTAACTGCACCACGACCAGCAATTTGTCCCTTATTATTAATGGCAGATGCTGCTGTTAAGGTAAAGCCAGCGTCTGAACCAGGAGCAATCAGGTCATTTAAGTCGTACAAAGTGTTATCACTATAAAGAAAAGCCCGCAAACCATCACCATCTGTTGTAAAAAAGTTACTGTTACTCCCAGAAAACCCAACTGCTTGACCTAAATTATTGATCCCTACACCAAAACTGAACAAATCTGTAGGACGTAACCTACCGAGGTCTTGGAGTCCCGTGCTGGAATTATACAGAAAAGCACGACCATCATCTACTTCACTGAGTCCAGAACTACCTACCACTTGTCCTAAGTCATTAATATCATTTGCTACGCTGTACTGGTAAACTGGCAAAGTTCCCAAATTAGTAGTTAGGCCGTTTTGGTAGAGAAAAGCTGTGTTTGAACTGAGTAAGCCTACTATTTGTCCCAAATTATTTATACTGTAGGCAACATTACCAGGAGTTCCGATGCTGGTTGCTGTACCATCACTGTATAAAAAAGGCCCAAATCCGCTTGCTCCTCCTACTATTTGGGTGCGATCATTAATGGCATAAGGAATAGCGTTTTTGATAGCGAGGGGTTGGGTGATGCCGTTGCTGTATATGAAAGGGTTATTCGCAGTAAAGTTATTACTATTAACCGAATTACCGACTATTTGCCCCAAGTTATTGATACCAGTTACTGAAAGTTGATTATCGCCAGGTAGGGGACTAATTTTTTTAACTGAACCATTGCTGTAAAAAAAAGAACGACCCAAAGAATTAATGGCTACCTCACCTGAGTCATTGATGTCTGTAGCGTAACTGTAGGTTTCTCCTGTAAGACTGCCTAAGTCAGTAACTGAGTAAAGAGATACTGCTAATGCCGACTTGGATACAGTAAAACTGATTGCAGTCAAGGTTATTGCTGTTATACAGGATTTCCACTTAAGTAAAAGCATCTGACTTTTCCGTAATTTTTTATTCCCTTATTAAATTACCACTGAACAGTAAAGTGAAAACCTGTTGTATCTGGATAGTCACTAAATACGCCATTAACACCTAAGCTGAAAAATAGTTCATATTCGCCTTGGGGATTTCCTTGAAAGTCCAGTAGCAAAAAACAGTCTTCATTGCAGAAAGTCCAGACATGAACCAGCAAACCAACTGCATGAGCATTGATGACTAGAGATGTTGGCGATCGCAGCTTACCACTGCTGTCTTTAGGAACCAACAAATTTTTATGAATACCAACCGCCTGTGCATATTTAGCAATTTCTTCTAAACCTGATGCTGTGACTAAATCTATATATGTGCGTTCATTAGCACTAAGTATCTGTCCGAATTCAATCAACGACTGCCTGAATTCAATCAACGACTGTCCGAATTCAATCAACGACTGCCTGAATTCAATCAACAACTGCCCGAATTCAATCAACGACTGCACCAATGCAAAATTCGCCCACCCTGCGGGATCTTGCTACATCCCCCAACCCCCAATACTTCTCGGTTAGCGCAAGGGAGCAATGCGATAAAATCGCATTGCTCCCTATGCAAGAAGTCTAATATAGGAATTTAGCAAACTTGCTTTTATTAAATACAAAAGCGATGGCTTTGCCAACGCCTGCCGTAGGATGCCCGAACCCGAGTGCGTCTCTTTTAGGAGAAGGACTCTAGGGCGATCGCAAGAATTGAACCAAAGCCTAGACGTTGCATCTGCGAGTCAAGAGACATCGCACAAAAATGTACATCAATTCCTCATGTCTCAATCTATGTAAAAATACTTATAAAAATATTAAAGTATAAAAAAATACTCTTATCTAAAGTAAGAAAGGTGATGCCGATTGTGTGCCATTTGTAATTTTGTAAGTTAAAAATTAAATATTAATTTAGGTAAGCGGATGACAAGTAATAACATTGAGATTGTTTTCAGTTTTGATACAACTGGAAGTATGTATCCTTGCCTTACCCAGGTACGGCGAAAAATCAAAAATACTGTTACCAGACTGATTGACGAAATTCCCTTGATTCGGATTGGGATTATTGCTCATGGTGACTACTGCGATGCAGGCTCAACTTATGTCACCAAAATATTTAATATATCCGGTGATGTTGATGCTATCTGTGATTTTGTGCAAAATGTCGAACCTACTGGTGGTGGAGATGCACCAGAATGTTACGAATTGATATTACATGAATCTCAATCTTTATCTTGGTCAAAGTCAGCAACAAAATCACTAGTTTTGATTGGCGATGATATTCCCCATCCTCCAGCACACAATCCGAAAAAACTGAATTGGCGCAAAGAGTTAAATAAATTAGCTGAGGCAGAAATTACAGTTTACGGAGTTCAAGCACTCAATCGCCCTCATGCCACTCCTTTTTATCAAGAACTTGCAGAAAAGTCTGGCGGTTTTCATATCAACTTAGACCAGTTTTCGTATATTAGTGACTTGTTTTTAGCAGTTTGCTACCAACAATCATCTAATGACCAGCTCCAAGCTTATGAACAAGAAGTAATTGACCAAGGGCGCATGAGTCGGGGGTTAAATAAAATATTTAACACCATGATGAATCGGGAAGCAACATCCTATTACGAATCAGCTGATTTACGGGCAGTTTCTCCAGGACGTTTCCAGATTTTAGAGGTTGAACAAGATATTTCAATTAAAGCGTTTGTTTTGGAAAATGGTTTGAGTTTTAAAGTTGGGCGGGGTTTCTACGAATTTACAAAAACAGAAACTATCCAGGCTCAAAAAGAAATTATATTAATGGATCGAACAACGGGTGATTTATTTGAAGGAGGTGCTGCACGAGAAATGTTAAATCTACCGATGGATGCAACGATTCGGATTAAACCGAGTAACCTAGAAAAGTATGTTGTGTTTGTCCAAAGTACCTCTGCTAATCGTAAACTGATTGGCAAAACTCGATTTTTATATGAAGTCGAAGACTGGGATCGCTAAGTGCCAACCACTAGGGACTGTTTTCAAACTCGAAGATTCTAACCCCCTTAAAAAGCAGGGCTGTTTCGTTCGCTCAGGTCAAAATTTTGTCAAGGTCTCAGCCAGAAATTTTAGTGAGTTGGGAATCGAAAAATTACTGTTTCAACCAGTAAATTTAAGTGCGTTGGCAAAGCCTTGCCGTTCGCGTAGCGTCTCGTAGAGAAGGCATCGCCAGGCTCATAAGCTTTCTAAACTTTTGAACTAGCTGATTTTTTTGGTTGATACGCTTGTAAATTAGGGTCTTTCAGGGAATGAAACAGCCCTGCCTTAAAAAGGGGAAAAGATGCCTGACTTTTCACGGGATGTGGAAAAGCTCATTTTAGGGGTTTCCCAATCCCTTATTGTTCGGTTAGCTATTTTCATTAACTCAGAGCTATTGAGAATTAACTTGTGGAAAAAGCCACGTTTTTTTGAGGCTTGATGACTTCCCGTGAAAAGTTAGGAAAAGATGCTTGTATTAGTAGCCACTAACATTAACTAATCGATATCCTTGACCAACCAATTGATCAAAAGTCGCTTGATACTCGGCTGAGGTTAATCCATGTCGCGCCTGCCAAGCCGAACCACTAGACTGTTCCCAAATAGCAGCATATCTGTCTTCCCCGTTTACACGGTAACCACTAACGTGAACTAATCGATATCCTTGACCAACCAATTGATCAAAAGTCGCTTGATACTGGGCTGAAGTCAATCCAGATCGCGCTTGCCAAGCTGGACCACTAGACTGTTCCCAAATAGCGGCGTATCGGTCTTGTCCGTTGACATCATAACCACTGACATCAACCAACCGATATCCTTGACCAACCAATTGATCAAAAGTCGCTTGATACTGGGCTGAAGTCAATCCAGATCGCGCTTGCCAAGCTGGACCGTCAGACTTTACCCAAATAGCAGCATATCGGTCTTGTCCGTTTACACTGTAACCACTAACGTGAACTAATCGATATCCCTGACCAACCAATTGATCAAAAGTCGCTTGATACTGGGCTGAGGTCAATCCAGATCGCGCTTGCCAAGCTGGACCACTAGACTGTTCCCAAATAGCAGCATATCGGTCTTGTCCATTGACATCATAACCACTGACATCAACCAACCGATATCCTTGACTAACCAATTGATCAAAAGTCGTTTGATACTGGGCTGAGGTCAATCCAGATCGCGCCTGCCAAGCCGGACCGTCAGACTTTACCCAAATAGCGGCATATCGGTCTTGTCCGTTAGCTATTGCTTGTCTTATGCCTTGAGGACTTCTCTGTAACTGGATGACATTTTGACCAAGTACCTTTGTCTTTGTCTCGGTCTTGCTGACAATATTAGCAAAGTTGCTGGGAGTAGCAAAAGCGGAACTGACTAAAGTTAAAAGCAATACTACACTAGAGGCAGTATATGTTAAAGAGCGCATGAACATAATTAGTGAACTAAAACTATAACATTGGGTTTTTGGGCTGCACTAACTAAATATATTGGCATTTGTTTTTTATACAATACTTCTTAGCAGTACTAGCAATTGTGGATACACTCGATTTACAGACAATTTCGAAAATCGTAATACTGGTATTATTACTTATATATTTTATGTATGGTATTGGTGCTTTGATTTGAGTCTAGAAGACTTAGTATCTTAAAATTATCTATATAAGAAGAAAAAATTATTTTGAGGTATTGAACAGGAAATGATTTCTTGTCAGGAAGTGCTACACGTAAAATGTTAGATATACCGTTAGATGCAATGATTGGGATTAAATTGAGTAACCTAGAAAAGCCCGTAGTGTTTGTCCGTTGACCCGATGACAGAAAGTCGCGGCTATCCAAACAAAGCCTGTCAAAGCAGGTTTGCTTGTCTTTAAATTGTATTTTCTAGGTATTTTGTAATAAGTCTAATGACCCAGATTAAGCCTGAAGTAAAACGTACAGAAGAATTGCGCCAGTTATTGCAACAAGCCAGCTATGCTTATTACGTTTTAGATGCTCCAATTATGGAGGATGCAGTCTATGACCAGTTATATCGAGAATTGCAACAACTGGAAATTCAATATCCAGAATTGGTGACTCCTGATAGTCCGACTGTGCGCGTGGGTGAGAGGCCAGCAACGCAGTTTACCTCGGTGCGGCATAATATCCCCCTGTACAGTCTAGAGAATGCATTTAATATCGATGAGTTGCAAGCCTGGGATCATCGTTGGCGGCGACAAGTACCGAAAATAGAATCGGTGGAATATGTCAGTGAACTCAAAATTGATGGTTCTGCTTTGGCTCTTACCTATCAAAATGGCATTCTAGTTAGGGGTGCAACTAGGGGTGATGGGGTGACGGGTGAAGATATCACCCAAAATGTGCGGACAATTCGCTCAATTCCCTTGCGTTTGAATTTTGAAGGGTTAGAAATTCTAGAAAGGGTGGAAGTACGTGGTGAGGCATTTTTACCATTGGAAGTATTTAAACAAATTAACCAGGAAAGACAAAAAGCAGGTGAGCAATTATTTGCCAATCCTCGTAATGCCGCAGCTGGTACACTCAGGCAATTAGACTCGCGCATTGTCGCTAAACGGCGGTTGGATTTCTTTGGCTACACGTTACACATCCCTGGTAGAGATGACGCTAGTATTGCCAATACCCAATGGGAAGCATTGGAGTTATTGGAAAAGATGGGTTTTCGAGTCAACCCTAACCATAAACTGTGTGCCTCGATCGCAGAAGTGGCAAAATATTACGAATACTGGGATACGGAACGGCTGAATTTACCCTACATGACTGATGGGGTAGTAGTAAAGCTGAATTCTTTTAAACTTCAGGAACAGCTAGGGTTTACGCAGAAATTCCCTCGCTGGGCGATCGCTCTAAAGTACCCAGCCGAAGAAGCACCTACTCGTGTAGAAAATATTGCTGTGAATGTGGGACGAACAGGGGCGTTAACGCCGTTAGCCGAGATGCGCCCTGTGCAACTGGCGGGGACAACGGTTTCTCGCGCTACTTTACATAACAGCGATCGCATTACTCAATTAGACATTCGCATTGGCGATACTGTGATTGTCCGCAAAGCTGGAGAAATTATCCCAGAAGTGCTGAGGGTATTAAAAGAACTCCGTCCCTCTGACACTGAACCTTTCGTTATGCCCACCCATTGCCCAGTTTGTGGTCAACCAGTGGTGCGAGAATCAGGTGAGGCGGTAACTCGGTGCGTCAATGCTTCCTGTGCAGCGATTCTCAAAGGTTCTATTGAACATTGGGTAAGTCGTGATGCCTTGGATATTAAAGGCTTGGGCGAAAAGCTGGTGCATCAACTCGTTGATAAAGGTTTGGTGCATTCTGTTGCCGATTTATATGAGTTGACAAAAAGCAAATTGTGTGAGTTAGAAAGGATGGGGGAAAAATCGGCAGAGAAATTAGTGGATGCGATCGCTCAATCGAAAAACCAACCTTGGTCAAGGGTATTGTATGGTTTAGGCATCCGTCACGTTGGCAGTGTGAATGCCCAATTGTTGACTCAGAAATATTTCACTGTAGATCAGTTAGCTACAGCAAAGCAATCAGATATTGAAGGAATTTACGGTATCGGTGCTGAAATTGCCCAATCTGTATACCAGTGGTTTCGGATTGATGCCAACCAAAAGTTAATAGAACGCTTACAAGCAGAAGGATTGCAATTAGCTGCCACAGAGGAAACAAAAACAGTTGGTGATGGTAATCAAAAGTTAGCAGGTAAAACTTTTGTAATTACGGGAACATTGCCAACCTTAAAGCGAGATGAAGCGAAGGCTTTGATTCAAAAAGCTGGTGGTAAAGTGACTGAATCAGTGAGTAAAAAAACAGATTATTTGGTAGTAGGCGAAGATGCAGGTTCTAAATTAGAAAAAGCGGTTTCCTTGGGAATTACGCAATTAAGCGAGCCGCAGTTGTTAGAGATACTGGAGGATTGATGCATATCTTGCCAACTCGTAACACTCATATCAACAAATAAAACCAATGTCTGAACAAAAGCCCATAAGTCCGTGGAACTACAAACCTTGGTGGTGTCAGCCTTGGTCTATAGTTCTCACAGGTATAACTCTGATTGGTGGTAGCTGGTTACTATTTAAAACTATCTGGCTAACAGTTCTCGTCTCTATCCCTGTAATGATATGGATGGGATTTTTTGTGTTGTTTTGGCCACAACTAATGATTCGCAGTGGGATTTTGGAGTCATATAAGGACTAAGTACAGCATTTCATTAATTCGTAGTGAATTAAATTTGGCGATACCTTGCAATGCCAACCCATCGGCTAACAATGCCAACCCGTCCCCTTGCATTAAAAACGCTACGATTTTATGCAAAGCTGTCAGGACTTACGCAATAACTCTCTGAAACTCTTATTCCTTTGTGTTCTTTGCGTCCTTTGCGGTTCGTTTTATCATGATTTTGCGTAAGTCCTGGCTGTACTAAGGAATGAGGATTAAATTAGATCCATAACTTTTTTCTAGGGGCATAGCACTCAAATGCTTCTATGCAGGAAATCTGGAAGTTAATAAATCCTCATTCATAATTCGAGTAAAATGTCCGAAATATTCCTATGTCTATGGCCTAGTTGTTTGACAGTTGCGTAAGTTTTGATTAAGTAGATTGTTGCAATCCATAAAGAGCTAGACCGAGAGTACCTGCTGGAGCTGAAGAATAAGCGATATCTAGAGAAACACTAGCTTCTATTGTCTGAGGCCCACCAAGTAAAGGAGTTTTAATACCTGTTGCAAAAGCTTTATCTGCTACTAGATTAAACTCTAAAGGAGATGGGCTAGGATTGCTAGCTGAGTTAATATCAATGTCAATAATCTTTCCAGGGGTTAACTGCAAGGTATTAAAAACAGCGCCAGCCTGAGCTTGAGCGTCCTTAACTGCTTCGCTAAGAACCTGCAAGCGTGCCTGTTGCAATGCTTCGTCTGAGGCAGTGAAGCTGATATTCTGGATTAGATTCGCGCCTGCTTGGATAGCTTTATCAATTGCTGCCCCAGCTTGATCTGTTGGTAACTCAAACTGAAGTGTGTTGAGTCCTTCAAAGCCAGTTAGGGTTTGAGTCCCATCTTTATCACTATAGACAGGATTTAGTTGAATAGATGTAGTTTGAAGTTCTTGCGCCCCAAGCTTTTTTAGCACATCAACTACTGCTGTTGAACGTTGAGCAACTTCTTCTTGAACTTCGGTTGCGGTTTTTTCATCTACTTGAATTCCCAATTGTACCTCAGTTAAAGTAGTGGGAACAGTGACCTTTCCTTGACCAGTAACCTTCAATATCTGAGCAGTGTTTGGATTAGTGCTACCAGTCAGGGGATCGACGATCGCAAGAGCCTGCTTAATCGCACCTGTGAGATTATCAGTAGCTGAAGCCAGAGTGCCTGCTGAATTTGGAGAATAACCAATATCTAGAGAAACACTAGCTTTTACAGTCTGAGGACTACCAATTATAGGAGTTGTAGTATCTGCCGCTTTATTTACTGCTTCAAACAGCAAAGGAGATGGGCTAGGATTGCTAGCTGAGTTAATATCGATGTCAATAATCTTTTCGGGGGTTAACTGCAAGGTACTAAAAACAGCGCCAGCCTGAGCTTGGGCGTCTTTAACTGCTTCGCTAAGAACCTGCAAGCGTGCCTGTTGCAATGCTTCATCTGAGGCAGTGAAGCTGATATTCTGGATTAGATTCGCGCCTGCTTGGATAGCTTTGTCAATTGCTGCCCCAGCTTGAACCGTCGGTAACTCAAACTGAAGTGTATTGAGTCCTCTAAAGCCAGTTAAAGTTTGAGTATCATCTTTAAAGCTATATACGGGATTTAGTTGAATAGATGTAGTTTGAAGTTCTTGCGCCCCAAGGTTTTTTAGCAAATCAACTACTGCTGTTGAACGTTGAGCAACTTCTTCTTGAACTTCGGTTGCGGTTTTTCCCTCTACTTGAATCCCCAATTGCACGTCAGTTAAAGTAGTGGGAACGTTAACTTCTCCTTGACCTGTAACTTCCAATTTCTCGGCAGTATTTGGATTAGTGCTACCAGTCAGAGAAGGGATGATCACAACAGCCTGCTCACTCGCAACTGTGAGATTATTTGTGTTAGCCATCTTATTCTCCTTGCTTAAATGATGTTTTAAACCTGTTGATGTTTTAATCTAAGAAAATGTCTGAAAACTAAGAAAGCCCATCCAACGGTATCCTGTCAGTAGAAAAAATACTTAAGTATGACAGAGTTACAAGAGCCATGAATCCATCATACCTAAGTAGCTTGACTTAATTACAGCAAGAATTGCTATCGAGACTAATTCCAGCAGCTAAAAAAGGCAGTAGAAAACACAGTCTTGACATGTCAGCAGTAGTAAATACAATCTTTTCACGCCATCTGCAACTTAATCTTACGTAACAAGTATATCCAAATTAAAAGGGACACAATTGTAGCAATTAAGCCAGAAACAGAAGGTATGAACTAATACGGTTTAGTTAAGGAAAATTGTAGGCTGGGTTAAGCAAAGCGCAACCCAACAAAGCCTCAGAAATGTTGAGTTTTGTTCCTCAATCCAACCTACACAGTTTAAGGTTTTTGGCATTAACCCAAGCGTATTGAGGTCTGAACTAGTTATTTTGGATAGATAATTTATTTATCAGATAATGGGTGAGTCTTCTTTAAACAAGATTTCATTGAAAGCGACAGGAAACTCCATCCCCGGACTTCATCTTGCTACGCACTCCGTGGATGGACGACGTTGTTCCCCCCGTCGCTTTGGGCATTGGCCAAACAGGTAGTTTCTTCCCCATGCCCCATGCCCAAAAACTCCATCCCGCAAGTAGTGTGGAGTTTTTTATAAGATTTTTGTACTGTTTAATAAATTAACAAGCTGAGGATTTTGTAGGATTAATATTATTACACAATATTCAATTTTTCATAATTCTTGCTTTTGTGTAACAATCCACATCAAATCTAACCACAATTTAGGATAAACCTTCTTAATTTGCGATTTGGGATCGTGTAACAAATTTGTAGCATTCACGCAAACAACTTCAACTAGACCCAGATATGCTGCCACTTCTATCAGTAAATTTTTTTCTGCTACTACAGCAGCAATCAGTCTGTCAGGACAGTAAATTCTTATATATTTGGCATGAGGGATATACGCTTCTTTTGATTTATAATTTAGTACTTTTATATAGCAGTACTGTAGTAATTTCCATGCTCTTGGGTGAGCTTGCTCAATAATAAGGGTAAATTGTTGGGCTAAGTCTTCTTCAGTAATCATTACTCTCTCCATTGCTCTTGTGCTAAAAACTGTAATTTCATCTCATTTGTGTACAGTAAACTTGACGCAGTATTGCTAATGCTGTGTGTATTAATATCTCAGTAAAATTAACAAGTTTTAGTTGAGGTAAAATTTACCCATGCGGCAGAATTTGTTGGAAAGTTTTCTATGGCTTTTGTTACTTTCCTATCAAGAATCAAAGCTGAAACCAATTATTAAAACTGTATCAATCGCTGCTTTAAAGCAAATTAATTGGTATAAAGCGAAGTTACTGAAAAAAAGAATTAAGCAGCCAGAATCACTCTTGTGCAAGTAGCAGATGAATCAGAGCAAAAAATTTGACCCGTTGCAAATAAATTGGCGATATTTATGATATTCTGATCTTAGAGAAAATCAAGAGTGCGATCGCACCCTGTTCTCCCTGCTCTTTTTATGATGATCTCACTTTTTCGCGTCGCTCCCTGGTTCTGGAACTTTTGGCGTGTTATTTATAGTTTTTAGGCTTTGAGTTTCCCTGTATCAAATCATCTCTGCGCTTATGTGCAGAGATGATCGAGAGCGATCGCTCAAGCAGATGGTGAAAAGAGGCAAGAAGATGCCCAAGGCAGGGGGAGCAGGAGAAGAAGAATTATTGATTGATTCTTGAGCAATGCCCCATGCCCAAAACTTAAAGACGATTAATATCTTTTGTAACTAACTTCCAGCTTTCAGCTTCGTCAACTAGCTTCATTGACTCTAGTTCGAGATTGTTGAAAGCAGATGCATGAAGGAGAAAGTAGGGTTGCCCGTTGTAGTGCCAATAATATTCGAGTTCGCCAACAGAGGCGGGTATGATGGTGCGATCGCTATAAAAATCCAACGAGGGACGATGATAGGGAAAAGATGTGTAAATTTTCTTCGTAGCTGGATTTGCCCGCACGATCATGGCGGCGACTGGTTTAACTGGATAAGCTTCCGATAATTCCCAAACCCAGTAGTTAGATTTCATTAACAGTAGCAGCGAAATATAACTTCCCCAAAACAAAATCTTCAGAAATTGTCCATCACCTCGTTCTGCCAAAATAGCTGCTAAGGTCATAGTTAAAGCTACTGCTGCAAAAATCAGTTGTAAGTCTATTTTCGGTGTTGTACCCCAACTGAAATAAATACTACCAGCAGAAGCTGCTATAGCAAGTATCGCCAGACCAGCAACCCAAGCACGGGGATAAGATGAGAGTAAAGGCGAATTTTCTGTATCTGATAATTGGATACCAAAAGCTAAGGCTAAACTAGGGTAAATCGGGAATAAATACCAGGGAACTTTGGTAATCATGAAAGAAATTACCAGCAGATAAACACCACTCCACGCCATTACAAGTTTTGCCCAACTAAGGTTGCGGTTTTCCCAGGTTAAGCGGATAGTTTGCGGTAAGAATAATAGCCATGGCCATGTGTATTTGAGAAGTTCAATAACATAGTACCAAGGAGGTTCAGGATTACTTTCTACAAATGAGCCAATTCGGCCTATTGATGGGTTTACAAGCCCAACTTGGGCGAACATATAACCATAGTGAATTAGTTGGGCACTATACCAAGTAGCTACAGGCAAAATGCCAATTAAGATTGCTATCCACAGATAGTAACAAGTGAGCAGTCGTGGTGTATCCCAAAACAGAAATATGATCGCGATCGCACCTAGTAATACACCTAGCAATCCTTGAGTCAGGCAAATCAGCCCAAAACTAACACCAACACCAAGGCAATAGCGTAAATCTCGGCGTGATCGTAACACGCACAACATCATCACCATCAAAAAACTTACCATCGCCCCATCCAACATTGCCAACCGCCCATGACGCACCACAGGCAGCATTGTTAGATAAATCAAGGCGCTATAAATAGCAGCCCAACGTTGGCGAAATATCTCTCTAGCTATGCAATACAGTAAAGGTACAGATGTCGCTGTTAAAATTGCTCCCGGTAGGCGCGTTGTGAACTCATTTTCGCCTCCAAGAGAATAAGCCCAAGCAATTAGCAAATGCATCAAAGGCGGCTTGTTATGATATGGTTCACCTCCTAACGTTGGGTAAAGCCAACGCATTGAACCTGCTGGAGCGTGCCAAATCTCACGAGCAATTTGTGCCACAGTCCCTTCATCCCAATCTCGCAACGGCAATCCTCCCAGATTGATGCTAAACAGTAACACTGCTGCCAATAGCAATATTATTAGCCATACCCAATCAATCCATTTGCCAACCGTGCGATGCTGTTTTTCTAGAGGACTCCAAATAAAGCTTCCTTCTTGCATATTCTATGTTAATCATTTTACTTTCTGGTTTGATTACATAGAGACATCTAGCGAATCTCCAATGTTGTCACCCAGTAACAACGTATGTTATTAACAATTGCTAGTTTCCAAGATTAACTCAATTTTCTCTAATTAGCCCTATTTTTTAAAAAATTTATATTGGTTGTTTAAATAACATTTTAACCAAAAAATGATAAAAATAATACATCCGATAAATTATTTGTTACCTGTTGCACAGTCCGTAAATCAACTTGTATTCCTTTGAAAGGAACGCTTAATTTAAATTTTATATACTTAGTTATTTGTCTGTTTAAATTCAGTAAAATAAAAAGCAATTGCTACATAATATTAATAACCTGCTTAATTAAGAAAAAATCTATGTTTTTGATTAATAATTTTATAAAATTTTATTTTATAATTCATAATTGTTATAATTCAGCACTCCCGAGTCAGAAATTAGAAGGAATCTAGAATAATAAGTATATTTATTCATCAAATTTTCTTTTGATTATCTAACTATTATTTATCCAGATTTGATACTTATTGTCAATGCGTAAGTCTTAGTTTAAATTTAATTAAGTAATTATCTAATTTAAATATCTATGTTATAAAATTTTGTCAAAGTGTTTTTAGAATAATAAACCTCGATAAAATCATGGGAGCTGTCAATGAATTTACCTGTGGTTGTGGATATCACTATTGGTTTAGTTGTTATTTACTTGATTTTGAGCCTGATAGCTTCTGAAATTCAAGAGTTGATTTCTACATGTTTACAATGGAGAGCTAAAAATTTAAAAAATTCAATTGAATTACTTTTAGCAGGTGGTAGCGAAACTGAAGAATCAGATATTACTAAAGCAGAAAAGCTGGTAGATAAACTTTATTCTGATCCTTTGATTAATACCTTAAATCAACAAGCGAAGGGAAAATAGAAAAACAGTTTCAGGGAATGAGTAAAAGTATTGATATAAAAGGACTAGGAGGAAAACAAAGCGGCCCTTCATATCTTCCTTCTGAAACATTTGCAATTACTTTATTAGATACCTTAAAACTTCCCCAGCTAATTAATTATGTTAAACATCCTAGTGAAGATACTAAAACTAATTTGCATATAATATTAGCATTATACAGACAAATTAAAATAGGTATTAATAATCCAGATAGTGAAGAATACAAAAAAATCCAAACAATTTATGGAGATATCGACCAAAAATTTATAGATTTTGTTAATCAAGATTTACCGGATGATGTACCTGATAATTTAATTAAGAGTCTTAGCGTAATTGCTCAACGAAGTAGGATAAAGATTGGTGACCTTACCGAAGAAATGAATCAGTTTCAAAATGAAATTGAAACATGGTTTGATCGCTCTATGGATCGAGCCAGTGGCGTTTATAAGCGCAATGCCAAAGGTGTCGCAATTTTAATTGGGATATCAATCGCCATATTCACCAATACTGATACATTTCACCTAGTTAGTAGATTATCGCAAGATTCGATTATCCGCTCTGCTATTACTCAAAGTGCAAGTGAACGAGTCGATTTTATCAAAGTTCCAGAAGCCAGAAGGCAAATTGAAAAAGTTTTAGGAGATAATTCTGTTCCTATTGGATGGCAAAATATTAATCAACAGTTTAAGTTATTAGATGTTCCAAACTTTAATAGTGAAAAGGTTTTATTAATCAGAACTTGGCAGGGTTTTAAATTAATTTGTGGTTGGATTGTGAGTGGTTTGGCTATTGGGATGGGTGCGCCTTTTTGGTTTGATTTCCTGAATAAACTTGTCAATGTGCGAAATGCAGGGCCAAAACCTGTTGCGTATACTAAAGATCAACCGCCTCAGAAATAAGTTTGGCTTTGTGAAAAATTGCTTTGTTAGGTTAAGCAAAGCGCAACCCAACAAAGCCCCCGAAATGTTGGGTTACCCTGCAAAATCTTGCTACGTTGCTCAAACGCCACTTGCTACCCTACGGGAACGCTAAGAGCGAACAAGTCAGGAAACCGCTAGGGTGCAGTGGCTCCCCAACCTACACAGTTTAAGGTTTTTAGGGTTAACTGAACTGTATTGCCTCAGAAATAGCGTTTTAATTAAAAAATAAAAATAACTTGGAGTTTTAATTCTTTATTCTCAACAGTAATGTCAATTTGCCTGATAAATTCTCGAAAGTAAAATCTTCGCTCTGTTTCTGACAAATCTAACCAAAATTGTGGTATTGAGACAGCTTGAGCAACAGAACGCAAGTTGACTGGGGGAAGAGTTGCTAACTTTGCTTCGAGTGCAGAAATTTCTGTGCGGAGTTTGTAAGCCCTTAACTTTGCTGTTTCAACATCTAAAATTCCAGTTTCAATTAAAGTAGGTAACTGAGCAAGTATTTCTTGCTGACGAGCGATCGCTTGCCCTAAACTATTCTTGACTGCATCCAACTGGGGAAAATTCATCCCCGCTACAGCTAAGGGTAAGTTACAGCAAACGGTTTCAATTGTATGTTCTAAAACCTCTTGGTAGGGAATAGCCTTACACTTGGGGTGTTGAGGACAGCTAGTAGAACGTAAATAAAGATACTCCTTATCTTGATTGCGTTGGGTGACACGAGTAACTGTCAGATGTGACTGACACTCAGCACAGACAACCAACCCAGCTAAAGAACGCCTAGCACTAGCAGTTCGGGATGGTAAACGGCTGTTACGGCGTAAAAGTCGGTCAATTTGGGCAGCTTCTTCTTTAGAAATTATTGGAATATGGGTATTAGAGATAATTTCACCATTTTGGTAAGCTGTATTACCGCGATAAACTGGATTAGTTAGCCAGCGTCTTCCTGTGGTGACAGAGATTTTTTTGCCGTATTTTTTCGCCAAGTAACGAACTGAACCCCGCAGGGAACCATAGAGTAAAAAGTGTTCAAAAAAATCTTTGACTACTGGTGAAGTACTGCGATCAATAGTATATTTTCCGTTACCTCTGCGATAGCCGTAGGGAACTTTGCCCGGTGGCGGTGCAACCTCAAGACGATTACGGGCGTGTCCTTGACGGATGCGACGGCTACGTTGCTGACGTTGGATTGCGTGTAGCAAATTCAGCAAGTCTGCGCCCAGAGGATAACTTTCGGAAGTGTAGGGTTGCTCTGTGGCGATTATCGCTACTCCCATTACTTCGAGTTGATGTAAGTGATCGCTAATTTCCTCTACAGTATCCCCTAATTCTTCTAACCGACGAATCAAAAGATAATCTGCTGGTTCAGTTTCGCAATCAGTAAATAATTGTTGTAATTGCCTTCGCGTAGCGTGTCCAGAAGACTCTGGTTTACCCAAATCTTCATAAACCCGATCCACCTCCCATCCCCAATCAGCTTGATCGGGAGTAGATTCTAATAGCGGATTGGTGTAAGAGTAGGCAATTATTTTCATTGGTCATTTGTCATTGGACAATTCAATTTTAGATTTTGGATTGACGATAGCGCAGCCTATAAAGCCAACTCTTAAAGACGCTACGCGTAGCTTGCTTAAGAGCAGGGGTACGCTTAGAGCGAGTCTGCGAACGGCTTTTAGATTGAAATTAATCCAAAATCCAAAATCTAAAATCTAAAATTCATACTCCCCTCACTGCTGACTCAACTCAACAATATTGCCATCAGGATCTTGAGTGAACAGAGCAGGGCGGCCTGAGGCACTGGGTTGAATGGGATAATTATGATTGAGCAATTCTTGTTTGGCGGTATCTAAGTTATCTACTGAGAAGGCGAAGTGGGGGTTGCGCCCCCATTTTTCGTTTGGGTTTTCGGTGGGGACAGTAGGTGCAACTATCAGGTGAATTTGATAGTTGCCGACTTGATACCATGCACCAGCGTATTTCAGGGAACGATCTATTTTGGCTAATCCTAAGATTTTGCCATAAAAGTGTTCAGAGCGTTCTAAGTCAGTCACGAGAATTGCTGTATGGAGACTTTGGGTAATCTGCATCGTCGGTAAGTGCGATCGCGTTTATTTAAATTTTGACGTAGTTTGATATCTTGCAGGGAGTGGAGGTATTTCGCCTTTCTTCCTGAAACAAACGCAGCACGAATGCTTCGGCTGGAGTTTTTCGTTACTTGGACGTAAGTGCAATCTAATTCTCAAAGATTAAGGTTGGACAATCCGGGATGATCGTTGGGACGACGACCAAGTATCCAGTGATATTTGCGTTCGCTCTTTAAAATTGGCAAGTCGTTAATGCTGGCAATACGCCATCGCATGAATCCGTGTTCGTCAAACTCCCAATTCTCATTGCCGTAAGAGCGGAACCAGTTGCCGGAATCATCATGCCATTCGTAAGCAAATCGGACAGCAATTCGGTTGTCTCTAAAAGCCCAAAGCTCTTTGATCAGACGGTAATCTAATTCTTTAAGCCACTTACGGGTCAAGAACTCTACGATCGCCTCACGACCAGATAGAAATTCTGATCGGTTGCGCCAAATGCTATCTGACGTGTAAGCAAGTGATACTAGTTCTGGGTTACGTGTATTCCAAGCATCTTCTGCAATTCGGACTTTTTGGATGGCGGATTCATTATCAAAAGGCGGCAGGGGTAGTCGAGGATTTTCGTGGTTATTCATAATGCATATTTATAATGACTTTTCCTTTCTCTTGATTCTGGCGCGTTCATTGTCTCTGGAAATAGTCGCGCCAACTTTGGGGTAAGGCTTCAAGTTGAGCAGCACGGCGAAGTAACTCTGGATTGTTCTGATCGCGCACATAAAGTTGAGTGATATTGGCAACCGTGATATTATTACTATCCCGGCTGATCAACTCTAAAGTGTCTCCGGCTCCAACTTCGCCCTCCTGCAAAACACGGAAGTAAAATCCGGTTCGACGACTTGCGAGAAATTGTTTAACTATATTAGGTTGTCCAAAGCGAATCCCCAATTTGTAGCAGGGCAAGCGAGGTTGTGTCACCATTAATGTTACAGTGCCGATACGAAAGCGATCGCCAATGTTCACTTCCTCTTCTCTAAGTCCGGTGGTCGTAAAATTTTCGCCAAATATGCCTAGCGACAATTCTGTGTCAGGCAATTCACCTCGCCAGTAATCGTAATGCTCAAACGGGTATAGATAGACTGCTTTATCTGCTCCTCCATGAACGGTTAAATCAGCCTGTCCATCTCCGTCTAAATTAAGCGATCGCAACATGACGCGATCGTTAACTGGCTCTTTAAAAATTCCAGTAATAACTGTTTTCCCTTTCCAGGTAACTTCGCGTGGAAGTCCGACGTTGAGAGAGATGAGTTTCATGTTTAACTCCGAAATTTTGGACTGTATTCGATCAAAAATACACGTTTACGTCATTATCTAGCACGCTTACACCGTAAAACATTGTGCTATTCCAAAGCACTAGATATGCTTAAATACTCAATTCGATTGTTACTTCACTATTTAAAGTATAGGCAAATACCCGTGTTTAACTGGTTCATTCCGCATTTATGCAACGCCAATAGGATTGTTCCCTGGGGTCCCTCATCCAGTCACGAGGTTTTGTCATTTGTCCTTTATAAACACTTTTGACCGAGGATATAGCTCAACCAGTGCAAAATCCCTTAGATAGTGACAATATTTTAAACTCGCTCAAAACCTTACTCAGTAATATAGAAAAGCTACAAAAAGTCCGGCAATAAGCCAATACGGTTCAGTTAAGGCTGTCTAAAGTCAATTTTTTTAACGAACCGCAGAGGCGCAGAGAACATACAGAGAAGAGAGAAATGGTTAACTCAACTGTATTGGGCAATAAGCAGGTTTCAAAAAGAGAGAATTACCACATCAACTTTTTTACATTCATTTAGCTCTGTATATTTTTGGTTGAAAATCGAATTTTCAATTTAAAAAACCCTGGTTTTTACCAGGGTTTTCTTTTATATGCGGTTTACTAAATGCCAGCTAAAAACGTTTGCCAGCGCTTTCTATACACATTATCATCGCTCAATCATTTGCTCAAAAATACCGCAGAACTACCCAATTTTTACCCATCTTACCTGGGTATTACCTTAATACTTTCTTTAGATTTGCATACCCCTCTATCGCAAACTTATCAAAAACTTGACAAACATCCTCTAATGCTTTTTGTCCTCAGCTAAGTCAATCATAGAAGTTGGTAGTTTTGAAATAGTTAACTGTAACGCTTGCATTTGAGGAAAATCTCGCTTAATAATTTTGATAGCTTTTCTTTGACTCTTTTGATTTTTAACGATTAGTTGTGCAGTGCCATCGCCCTGAGAACCTACGCCTTTTCCTCCGAAGATATAAGGCTCAAGTGGCTCGTGATGAAGAAGGAGATGCAGCTTTTTTGCAGTTAATTGATCAGGACAAGCCGGAACTACGTACTGATCAAATTCCGCTTGGGCTTTTGTCATTAAAGCTCCAAGAAGTTGAGCATCTCCTCGTTGTATTGCTTCAACTGCCGCCTGGGTAATTTCAGAGCTAATAGAACCAAAATATTTTTGAACATTTTGCTGTATTGGATTAGTAGCAAAAGGATAACACTGATTCAATCTTTGTAATATTTCTTGTGTGTTTTTGCTACCGCCGAGATCGACAATTATAAAAAACAAATCCTCACTAACTTTCAGTTCGAGCAGGTCGATTTCTTCACCATCAAATATCATCAATATTGGGCGATTTCCATAAGCACAAGCCTGATCCATACGACCGCAAAGACTAGGAGTGGTTCTTTCTCCCAGGTAGGCAAACTCCATTTCTTCACGAATTGTCATTTTCAAGTCATACAGACGATTAAAAGCCCTCGCAATCAAAACGCAAAAGGCAGCACTCGAAGATAATCCCTTTTGGATAGGTAAGTCGGTTAGATAATTATCAACCTCAAGTCCGCCGACACCATAGTGAGTCAGAATTTGATATGCCGTACCAGCAGCATAACTAAAAAAACCGCCCTTTGTTGCTATGCATTTCAGGGTATTAGATTCCATAGGTAATCTTAGTGGTCCATAACCTGTGCCATCATTAAGAGAAGCACGAATAATTAACTCAGTAGAATTTGGTTTGACATCAGCATAAATTCCTTGATTAGTACCAACAATTAAGGTGTAGCCCTTTTCGATATGAGGATTAACACTGCGATATTCTCCTGCCCAATCGCTATGTTCTCCGAACAAACAAAGACGCCCTGGAACAAAAATTCTCATTTGAAGTTTCCTGTTGTTAATCGGCGTATATGTTATCCTGATTAACTTGAATCAACAAGACACCACTTATCACTCCAATAGCCAACATTAACAGTTTATAATATTGCTTTATTTAAAGTTGTAACTCTTAATCCAAATCAATTATGGCACAAATGAGCGAAATACTTCTTGTAGTAGATATGCAAAACGGGTTTATGTCGGAGAAATGCAGACATGTTATTCCTACTGTAATTAAACTAATTGAGCGTTTTTTAGCGGCTGGTAAACTCGTTGGATTCACCAGATTTATCAATACTGCTGACAGTAATTATGTCAAGCTAATTCATTGGTCAAGGTTGATAAAAGAACCAGAAACAAGCATTATTGATGAACTTCAGCCATATATAAATAATATTTTTGATAAATATTATTACTCAGCGTTTACAGAAAAATTTTCGAGTTTTATTTTTCTTCATCAAATCAGCAAAATATATCTTTGTGGAGTTGAAACTGATAGCTGTATTTTAAAAACAGCAATTGACTCTTTTGAGCGTAGTATTGAACCAGTCATTATCGAGGATGCTTGCTTTAGTGATGGTGGTCAACAGGCACATGATGCGGGTATTTTTTTGCTGAAACGTAATATAGGAAAAAACCAAATTAAGCTGACTGATGAGGTGATTGAGAAGATGTCATAAGCTGTTCCACATCTAATTTACATTTTGAAAGTGAATGTCTTTAAGTTCCAGCTTGTGTTTGTTCTTGCTCTCAATTCGTTCATATAGTCACCGAATTGGTTTTATTGGCAAACGTTGCTAAATTTACCACATAAACTTGATCGTTTCAATAGAGCTTTAGAGCTTTTTCGTCATAAATACGCTATTTAGATCATCAATGTAGTCAGCAAAAGGGCCTCGGTACTCGAACCCATATCGTATGTACAAGGCTCGTGCTGGGGCAAACTCTGGAATTACCCCTGTTTCTAAATTCAGGCGATCGTAACCACGTTGTTCGGCTTCTTTGATAATGTGTTCAAGAATCTTTGAGGCGACACCCTTACGTCGGTGAGCCTTGGCGGTACGCATTGATTTGACTTCACCGCTTCTTGAATCTAGTTCTTTGAATGCCCCACATCCCAGTAATTCATCCCCCTGCCAAGCCGAAAAGAAAGTAATATCAGGCGATGTCTACGATGGGCTACGCCTACGCAATGCCTCTAAATCAAGAGCATGAACGCTTTGAGGTGGGGTAATCTCGTGCATATTTTCAAGATGTTCCCTCATCAGGTCAGCGATCTCTTTACCTCTGAGGTCATTTAAGCGAATTTGCAATCTACTCATCTCCTTAATTTGCTAAGGAATTCTACAGTTTTTTAACGGATTCGCAAAAGTCCCCACCCTACTTATACCAATTCACTAAAATTCTGAAACAGATGTAAACCCTCAAAGGCAAGTATCTCTAAGTTTTTTAATTGTGAACTTGTACTGAGCGACTTGTGCCGAGCGTTCGCGTAGCGTCTAGTAGAGAAGCCGAGGTTAGCCGAAGTATTGTGAATTGGTATTAAAGGTGGGGATGGACAGAGGGCAACGACGATTGCATCTTTGAGTAAATTTTTCCTGCAAAAATATAAAATATAGAAGATCCAGATTAGAGTTTCAATGCGTATTTAATCAAGTCGGGCATATCAAATTTCTTTTTTTTACCGATTTCGGGTGTCCATGCAGGTGCTTGACGCAGGAACGAGTGACTGTCGTGTAAAAGCAAGCCTACAAATGTTTCTAGGACTATTCGACTACCAACTTTACCAAGGCTTACTGGTGTTTCAGGTTTCCCCCCACCTTTTTCTCGCCAATTATGGGCAGCTTCAGCCAATATATAGTACCAGAGTGGAGCCTTACCACTAAATTCACTATGGATAGAAGACAGGATTGGCAGTGCATCAAACTCCTCAGAAGTAGTGGCTTTCCCTACTTTTAGTTCTTTATCGCTAAGAGGTTGATACCCCATTGCCCTTGCAACATCTTGCCCTGATGGCAGACCCATAGACATTCCACGCAGAAGGTTTCGGAAGGCTAGATTGTTAAATTGTCCTGCTTGAGGCTGAGGCTGAAGTTTACTGATGTCATCTAGTGGAGGTTGCTTATCAATCTTAGAAAACTCTGGCAGGAACGCCAATGGATTAACCAAAGAAGGATCGATTTTGTAAGCAGGCTGAGTGCGATTCTTATTTTTACGAGAATCCTTATCTCCTGTTAAGTCGAAAAATAAATTCCAGTCAATTCCCCATTCCTGTGGAAATTTGTCAAACCCATTAAGTCCACGTTCTTTTAGACCAGCAAAGATGAATTGCCGTCCGTCAATACCTCGCGCCTGCTCATTAGGAGTGGTATTATCAGGATTGTTACCGCCTGTAAGCTTAGTATTGAGACGATAGATAGGGCGCACCATTGAATGTCCAAAACGATAAGCCGCAACCGCAAACTCAATGGGCATAAAAGCATCATTACGCGGTTTATAGAAGTGTAAACGTGGAGGATACTCAAAAATTGAGCCATTATTATTTAAGTGGGGAAGGATATCTTTGTATACATCAGAAGAAGTAATTCTCGGTAGAAAATCGTTGAGTACTACATACTGATAATGCCAGCGTAATTGACGCTGAATTTCGGTAAAATCCCAATTTGAATGCTCGTCTGCAAGTCGGTTGTGAAATTGTAAAAATACTCCGTGTAATTGAGAAACAATGACATTTTCATCATTGCGCTTGTCTCCAATGAGTGCGCGGTGATGTTCACCATCATCATCAGTCCAGGTATGACGTGGTAAATCTTTGGCAATAACTTTGCCTTTTAAACCTTCTAATAAATCGCGTCCCAACTGAAATTTGCGACCGTTTGCTGTATACATATAGGGTTGATCGTCAGGTCCACTGCCATAAACAGAATCTAGATCTAGGGCTGGGGTTCTAAAATCTACTAAGGCATTGACATCGTTACGTTGCTGTAAGCTGCTGGCAGGATCAAAGGTAATGTCGTGGTCGATAAACTGACCGAAGTAGGTGTACCCCGCATCAATACCGCTATTTTCTTCATCATCGTGAAGACGACTTTCACGGGCTTTACCTTGTTCATCAACATCTTCACGAGGAGCTGTGGGTAAATTGTGCTCATCTTTTTCTGGCTCTGCTGACATTCGATTTTCTTCTTGACCATCGCCTGCTAACTTCCGTAGAGCCTCTTCAGACCAAGTGGCTGCGGGTAAGCTGCGGAAAATTCGCCCAAAGCGTCCCTCAAATTGTGGGGAACGAGGATTAAAGCTTGCTCCACGAACACCACCGTGTGAAGAACTGGTTTTATTTGGTAAGTGAGTACTCATATATTCATTCCTGAAAACTAAGACAGTTGCCTGATTATTTATTATCGGATTTAAGAGCTTAAGACTTAAGTACAGTGCAAAGTTCTTTATGTTGATTGACTAAGCCTTGTATTGCCCCTACCACAACGAAAAAAAGTCGGCGTTGCTGAATTAAAGTATGAATCAGGATGTAGAGACGTAGCAGTGCTACGTCTCTACAAAGATTTTGGTATTATGCAAAATCATTTTCATACATGGAATCAGCAACGCCAAAAAGTCAATCCTGTTACATGTAACAGAAGTTGATTGAGGATTTATGCAAAAGCATTTGAAATAACTAGATTACAGCAGTTTTCATGTATTTGAACCACATCTGTTATAAGAGCGCAAGGCCTTGCGCCCCCAATACAGTTCACTTAAACATTTTTAGGACTTACGCACTCGTGACGAAAAACTAAGCCTTTGCGATTACTTCGCTTCTCTACGAGATGCTTTGCGAACGCTGGTAATGACGTAAAATCTTAGTCCGTGCGTAAGTCTTATATGTTTTGTGACTGGGGATGGTTTGTTAAGGATTATTACTTAGTTTCTCATAACTGAGACTAAGATAGGTGTCATCTTTTATCTTCTATATTGTCTTGTTCAGGGAACAGGCAATCAAGTTTCAGAGAAAACCAATTTTTAAGGAGAGCTAAATGCTTGACGCTTTTTCTAGAGCTGTAGTTTCAGCAGATGCCAGCACTTCTAGCGTATCTGATATTGCTGCCCTCAGAGCCTTCGTTGCTAATGGTAACAGACGTTTGGATGCTGTAAATGCGATCGCTAGCAACGCTAGCTGTATCGTCTCTGATTCTATTGCTGGAATGATCTGCGAAAACCAAGGTTTGATCCAAGCTGGTGGTAACTGCTATCCTAACCGTCGCATGGCTGCTTGTCTGCGCGATGCTGAAATCATCTTACGCTATATAACCTACGCTTTATTAGCTGGTGATGCTTCAGTTCTAGATGATCGTTGTTTGAACGGTTTGAAAGAAACCTATGCAGCTCTTGGCGTACCCACCACCTCTACCGTGCGTGCCGTTCAAATCATGAAGGCCTGTGCAGCTGCTCACATTCAAGACACCCCCAGTGAGGCTCGTGCTGGTTCAAAATTACGTAAAATGGGTTCTCCTGTTGTAGAAGATCGCTGCGCTAGCCTAGTTGCTGAATCTTCTAGCTACTTTGATCGCGTAATTTCTGCTCTGAGCTAAGGAACTTGTGATTCGCAATTCACTCAACAGATTGACATCCAACACAGTTTAAATTAAAAGCCTTTTGGGAGATTTAACAAATGAAATCAGTTGTTACTACCGTTATTGCATCTGCTGATGCCGCAGGTCGTTTCCCCAGCACCTCTGATTTAGAATCAGTACAAGGTTCTATCCAACGTGCTGCTGCTCGTTTGGAAGCTGCTGAAAAGCTAGCTAACAACCTTGATGAAGTCGCAACCGAAGCTTACAACGCTTGTATCAAGAAGTATCCCTACTTGAACAATGCTGGTGAAGCTAATTCCACCGATACCTTCAAGTCCAAGTGTGCTCGTGACATCAAGCACTACATGCGCCTTATTCAGTACAGCTTGGTAGTTGGCGGTACTGGCCCATTGGATGAGTGGGGTATTGCTGGACAACGTGAAGTTTACCGCGCTTTAAGCTTGCCTACTGCTCCTTACGTTGAAGCTTTAAGCTTTGCTCGTAACCGTGGTTGTGCGCCTCGTGATATGTCTGCTCAAGCATTGACTGAGTACAATGCTTTACTTGACTACGCTATTAACTCCCTCTCCTAGTTAGTTGCCAAACTTGTCATTTGGTGGTAAGGATACATTGTGATCCACAAGCCTGGAGGTTCTTGGCTCTTTGCTTTGCCTGTTAAGGTTGAGTAATGGCAAAGAATCTCTGGGTTTGTTTTGTTTTAATAAGATTGGGCAAGTTGATATATATAGATATATGGATAAACGCTTTTTTAATTTTTTTAATCTCACAGAAGACCAGGCGATCACTCTTTTGGATACGCCTCAAGACCAATTGAGTGAGGATGATTCACGTTATATTGCCGCTTCTCATTTAATCAATTTTCCCACAGAGCGATCAATCAACGCCCTGCTCCGGGCGGTGCAGCGCACTGATCCCTCGTTGGATAACCGCATCGTCCGCCGCAAGTCGGTAGAGACTTTGGGGCGACTGCAAGCTAAGTCAGCCTTACCAGTGATCCGCACCTGTCTTTTTGATGAAGACTGCTACACTGTGGAAAATGCTGTTTGGGCGATCGGTGAAATTGGAACTCAAGACCCCGACATATTAAAAGATGTTGCTCAATTGCTAGACAAGCCAGGGCAAACTTATCGAGTGATTATTCACACATTAACAAAGTTTAATTATCAACCTGCCCTGGAACGAATTCGCAAATTTGTAGATGATGCCGATCCACCGACAGCTAGTGCGGCAATGGCCGCAGTTTGCCGTTTAACTGGCGACTATTCCCAGATGGGCAAGGTAGTGGCAATGTTACAACACCCAAATGTGTTAGGACGGCGGTTGTCTATCCAAGATTTAATGGATGCCCGTTACTATGATGCAATTCCCTATATTGCCCGATGTCCAGTATCTTTGGTGTTTCGGCTGCGAGGAATTCGGACATTGGCAGAAGTCGGCATCTGTGCGGGAGCAATTACTTTTGCTACGATTCAACCTCATTTAGAGCAGACGTTATACGACCACCCAAATGATCTGAGTTTGGTGCATAGTTACCCAAGTCCTCCCACTTTACCAGTTCTGATTCGGGGATTGTATGAAACAGACTTTGGGCGCTGTTATTTGGCAGCTAAAACCATTCTTGACCATCACGCTGATGCTGCTCCTGAGGCTTTGTTTGCCACCTACGCTGAAGAAGCAAATAATGATTATGGTGCCCACTTCCATGTGATCAAGCTGTTCGGTTGGTTAAAACATTCCCCAGCTTACGATTTACTAGTTGAAGGCTTGCATAATAAACAACCACAGTTTCAAAAATCACGGGCGGCAGCAGCGATCGCTCTTGGTCAACTCGGCGATCCACGGGCAATTCTCGAACTGAAACCCTGTCTAGAAACCAAAATTTGGGATCTGAAGTATGCAGCATTGATGGCGCTAGAAAAACTTGGTGATACCAGTGGTTATGAACAAGTCGTCAACGATGATGATTGGCTGATTCGCGAAAAAGCCAAGTCACAGCGACAGTACCGAGTGGTGAGCGCTGAGTGTTGAGTTGAGAGATTAATTGCACATTAATTGCACATTTTTGATAATTTATTTATTAAAACCTTGTTATGTCCACAGAAGAACTATTCCAACAACTGAAACACCCCAACCCCCACTTACGCGACCAAGCAATGTGGGCATTGGCTGAGAATGCCGATGAGACAACTATTCCCCGGTTGATGAGTATTCTCGATGAAGAAGATACCACCTATCGACGAGCTGCCGTCAAAGCTTTAGGAGCGATCGGCCCTGATGCAGTGACTCCTCTAGTTGCAGCCTTACTCAATAGTGATAATGTCACCGTCCGGGGAAGTGCCGCCAAAGCACTGGCACAAGTCGCCATTAATCATCCAGATGTTCCCTTTGCAGCTGAAGGTGTGCAGGGTTTAAGGACTGCTCTCAATGACCCCAATCCTGTAGTGAATATTGCTGCTGTCATGGCTTTAGGTGAAATTGGTTCTCCCGTGGTAGATGTTTTGATTGAAGCATTGCAAACCACAGATAACCCAGCGCTGGGAATCTCTATCGTGAATGCCCTTGGCTCGATTGGTGATAGCCGAGGTGTGGAAGTGCTACAATCTCTCATTCAGGATGAATCCACCGACTCCTATGTACGCGAGTCTGCCACTAGTGCATTATCTCGCCTAGAAATGACAATGAAGTTTGCTCGGAGAGAAAAATAATACCCACAGGCAGAAAAATAGCTTGGTAGAGGGAATTTCTGTGGTTGTTAAAATATAAAAATAAACCACAACAAACTTCCTTTACCCTGATAAGCGTGAACCTCCAAATCGGCAAAGATAAACCACAAGAAAGTACCACTACAAATATCGCTCCAGAAACAGAAAAAATTCTCTGTCCTCATTGTCAACGCACAGCGACAAACGGCATCAAATGTAAGGGAATTTGCGTAGCTGACAGTGATTATTAATAGACGGCAGCTAAAATTAACAATTGTTGTAGGCAGCAAACAGCTGAACGGGAATATTACCAATCATCTGCTTCGGACTGGCGTTCAATTTGCGCGATCGCTAGTTTAGCCAGAACCCGCACCACCTCTTGTTCGTCATTAAGTAGCGGCTGTAATGATTTTAATGCGGTGCGATCGCCAATTTTACCAAGAGAATTGATTGCTGCTTTCCTCACATCTAAATCAGTATCTTGAATTGCCAGAATTAAATGCGGCACAGAGGGAGGATAATTTATTTGTCCCAAGGCTGCGGCTGCTTCAGTGCGGATGAGCGCTTCTGGATCAGTCAGAGCAGAAACCAGAAGGTTGCAGGACTTTTCGTCTGACTGTTCTTGCGCCACATGACCAAAAGCCCCGATGACAGCACATCGGACATCCAAAGAGGCGGCGTTCAATGCTTTGTATAGATGGTCTGCTGCTTCCGATCCAATAAACGCTAACGCCCATGCGGCAAGACCTTTAATATCCTGTGGATGCTCATCTGATGCTAAAATTTCCAGCAACGCTGGTACAGATGCTTCTCCTGTTCTAGCCAAGGCTCCGGCAGCTGAACTTCTGACTACTCTATCTTCATCATTTAGAAAAGCATGAAGCAAGTTTGGCACAGCACGCGGGTCAGATATGATAGTGAGTGTCTTGGCAGCAGCCCGCCGCACAACTACATTGGAATGATTTGCCAGTGCTTCTATGAGAAATGGTGTTGCTGCTTCACCAATTTCACCCAAGGTTTCGGCAAACCGCAGTCGCACCATTCCCCGTGGATCTCCTAAACCCTCCACTAGTTGTTTAAGAACTTTTTGATCTGTAGAATCGAAGGTTTCTAGTGTAATCTGCTCATTTACCCTGTGAACCAGATCATCATTTTCAGCTTGCACTCGCAGGATCGGATCATCAACTGCTGGAGCTTTGGAGTTGAGCGATTGACTCATGACAAATTTCCTATCACCGTTATTGTTAAATGATCTAGTACAGGGGGCGTGGAAATAAACCTCCCCTTAAATCAGTGAACAGTGAACAATGAACAGTTAATCATTGGAAGCAGTCAGGGATTTGAAGAAAGACACCAAACACACCACTTGTTATAAGTGGAGGACTCTGACTCCCAACCGACAAATTAACTGATAACTGATAACTGTTCATTACAGCCAGAAAGGCTAAAACTAAAACTTTTTGACTTTTGACTTTTGACCCATCGACTGTGCTCAGGGTCAAGGCTGAGCGAAGCCGAAGCCTTGACTTTTGACTTTTGACTTCCCCAAAGGGACTGACTTTTGCCTTGCTGTACTAGTTACCGGATACCAGACTAGATTGCTGCTGTCGTAGTGACTCAAGAGTTGCATCTAGCTGGGCAAGCTGAGGTTGCAGGCTAGCAAGTGCTTGTGCTTTCATAATTTTGGCACGCTGCGCCATTGACAAGGTATCGTTAACCAGGCGTTCTCGATATTCTTCTAATTCAGCGATCGCTTCTGTCAGTTCTTCAGGGCTGGCTTGAGCGCTTAAGGTGAGTTCTGTAGTATCAGCCATATCCGTTGTGTTTCCTAAAAGTAGATTTAAAATGCCTATGTTCGATTTTCTCAGATTCAGTTACCAACAGACAAACCTTTTCGCTCGTCCTGGTTCTACCTTTGATACCAACTTCGCATAGGTAATCTTGTTTCAAACTTATAGAAGAGTTTATCAATCAAGATTTTCAATTCTATTATCCAAAATCTAAAATCCAAAATTGGTATTTCTTCATCTAATAACTGATGCCAGCTTTCTTTCCAAATCGAATAAAAACCCGTGGATATATTCTTCTGTCCACTCAGCACCGTAAAAACGGGTGAACATTCCCCGTGCTGGGTCTTTTTCGGCTCGATAGCGGAGATAACGCAGTTGAGCCTGTTCAATGTCTGCTAAATATTTAGAATCGGTTATCGGTTGCGCCTGGTCAACAAAATCCAGGTAGGCTTGTAGATAATCTTTGAAGGCTGCAAACACATGGGTTTCCACTACCTCAGTTTGCTGGGGGCGCGTCCAGAGAAAGGCGGGTGAGAAAAAGGGCTGGGCTTCTTCGGGAAAGTCGCCTCCCCAAGGTAGATGCTGCTGATGTGCTTGAAAAGTTGTCAGGATAGGCTGGGTATACTTTGCCTGATACCCCAAATCATCTCGAAATAGGGGTTGCATATCGAGGGCAATTAAGTGTCCTCCTGGCAAGGTAACTAAATCTGCGCCAAAGAAGGGCAAATCGTAATTCAGATGGGGGAAAATAACGAAATTTAATACCTGAAGTGAGTTACCCCCCTGTACATGGGCGGCTCGTATTTGCCGGAGTTTGGTAGTTTGATAGGCATAGCTAGTCGTTAAGACCTCTTGTTGATGTTTGCCTTTGCCCACTGTTGCTTGCTTCGACTCAAACCCTTGAGGAATTGCATAAGGCTGCAAATTCAAACGTTCTTGCAAAAGGGTGATCGCGTAATCTAAAAATGGCTGATAGAGAGTCAATGTCGCTTCGCTCCGAATTCAAAATTAACAATCACCATATTTTGTTGTGGTGATGTCGATTTAAATCACTATTTAACTGCACTAGCTACTAATGGCACAGCATCCTCAAACAAAAATTCATGCAAAAATCGCTCTGACCATTGATGTCCAAAGTAGCTACTGAACAAACCAGATGCCGGATCGCGATCGGCACTATATTGATCGTAGTCTTTTTGCGCTTTGACAATCCGTTGAATATCTGACTCGTCGATTAGAGGTTCAGCTTGGGCTAGCATTTGCCAATACAAATTCAAATAATCTTTGAATGCTTCAAAGACCCTTGTTTTTACTGTTTCTACATCGGTTTTGGCAAATAAGAGATATTTTGAGAAGTACTGATTAGCATCGTAAAATTTCATTTCCAAGCCTTGTGCCAAGTCTGGATATTTCTCATGCAATGTCTGCAATGGATGTATATACTTCTTCAAGTAAGTTTCATCTTGAAATAAAGGCTGGAAATCCATCACAATCAGGTTTTTCACCTGACCGAAAGAGAGAAAATCAATGCCGAGTAAGGGCAACTCGTATTTATGACTGGGATAAATCACACTATTAAGAATCTGGGCACTTGCGCCTGCATCAATGTATGTATAGCGGATTTTTCGCAACTGTGGACACTGATAGCACCAACTCTGAATTGTGGCGGGATTTCTACCGCGATCGCTCACCTGATACTCTAGTCCTGGGGGAATTGGGCGACTCTCTAATGTAAACCGTTGCAAAAGCGATTGTTCCAGATGCTCAAGGAAGCACTTATACATAAAATTTAGAGATTAATTTGCCTTAACCCCAGAGAATACGGGATTCTCAGATACGCCGTCTCGAATATGTTAAACAAAGTAACGATCCTTAACGTTAGCATTAGGTGATGGTGCAATGCTTACAGATAGCGATCAACAGAATTATGGACTAGAACCGACAGCAAGTCCTTCAAGATTATCAGCAACCAGACGATCATACGGATGCTCTAGATAAATTGTGTTGCACCATTTGTGCTAAATTTGCCTCAGTTAAATAGCGTCGTTCAGAACAATAGGTCATCAAATATACTCCATTCATCATCCGCACTGTGCTGACGCGCACCCGAAAATCATCGGTCATGAACCAGCAGCGTTCTTGACCTTGGTTGGTTTCATATTCGGTATCGATGGTTAAAATGCCATCTTGTCCAAACCAGTAACGGCTAACTACCGGAATTCTTTCCACATAGCCTTGGTTGCGGAGCAATTTTCCCGATCGCCCTGTTTGATCATCTGGTACATCAATTAAGACAGCGACACGATCCAGATTGGGTTCTTGATCGTCGTCATGTTCTTGCCACATAAAGCTAGCAGCTCCCTTAGCACTAGCTAGATCAATACCTTGCGGCTGACAAATTGCTTTTACCCGTGGGTCATCAAGTGCGATCGCGCCTACATAAAGCTTGGATTCTCCCGACTGATCCGGCACCGTATCAAAGTGATGCACCGTGCGCTGGGTAAACCAGACCCCTTCACTCTTACTGAAAAACTCCATCATGGTCATTGGTGGTACAAAAGGCATAGCTGATCCTCTAATAAAACTTGATCCTTTCTTAGACCCTAATGATTGTAGATGGGTCGCGGTACAATACCCCTAAATAATCTCACGATTTCAACCCATGATCAGCAGGGAAACTCATAAGACACCCCAAGAGGTTTTGGCTGTCCTCAAGGCAGGGTTTGCTCTAACTCAAGAAGATTTATATCAATTCAACCTCAGTGGTTTAGAACTGCAAAGAGCTAATTTGCATCAAGCTACTTTGATTCGAGCGAATCTTAGCAAAGCGGATCTGAGTGCAGCTGATCTCAGTGGTGCTGATTTACGGGCAGCCGATCTCAGCCAAGCGATTTTAAGGGATGCTAATTTAGAGGCAGCTTGTTTGTATCGAGTCGATCTAAGTGGCGCAGATTTACAAGGAGCTATTTTGACCAACACCAAGCTGCAAGGGGCAAGATATGATAGCCAAACCCTATTTCCCGAAGGCTTTAATTACAAATCCTCTGGGGCGATTGGGCCAAATGCCTATTTGAATGGTGCCCAGCTGAATACAGCCAACTTGCGTCATGCTGATTTGCAAGGTGCAAATATGTTGGGAGCATATTTAGGGGGGGCTGATTTAACTCGTGCTAATCTTCAGGGAGCGCGGCTAAGTCAGGCTGACTTACGGAAAGCCTGGTTGCCAGGAGTATCTTTACGCAATGCTCGCTTAAATGGAGCCAACCTCGCAGGAGCTGATTTACGAGCCGCAGATTTGACTGGCGTTGATTTCGAGCATCTTGAAAGCATTGCTGGAGCAGATTTTACCCATGTTCAAGGGCTGAGTGACGAAATGCGATCGCGCCTCCTTAGCCAACCTGCACAAGAGCTAGATACACCACACGTTTTAACCCGTCGCACCACACGCACCAGCCTAGAAACTAAGTAAGTAGGAGGCAGGGAGACAAGGGGACAACGAGGAGAAACAATTCAAAGTTATTTCCTATTCCCTATTCCCTTCTTAAGATTTAGTTGCTGTCCAATCTTTTTTCAGCAACGCCAGAAAGGTAGCAATTCCTTTAGAAAATCCTTGGGGGTCGGGTAGAACATACTGCGGAAATTCCTCATACGGCCGCCACGGCTCTGAGGAATTATGCCGCAAGTGCAAAACGCGATCGTCCCCTTCTAATTTCCAGAGCATTTGACCGCCTGTGGGAATTTCAGCCATTTGTTTCTCCTATGGTGCAAACAATAATACTTAGTCACAGTTTGCTCTTTCCCAATTCTGCCAGTCTAAATATTAATTTATGTCAATCTTGCTACAATTACTATTGACTTTTGTGTCGAATTGCTGTATAGACATGGATAATTTATAGGTATTCTTCACTGAGTTAGGCATAACTCAAAGAAATAGTTTTCTTCTCCACCTGGAGGTGGAGTCAACTTATTGGTGTCAACTTAATGTATAAGCTAGATTTGGCGAACTTTCCAGGTTTCACCCTTACCCCCAACCCCTCTCGCAATTTTGCTAGAGGCGAGCAAATTCTCCAGTTCCCCGAATCCCAAGTTGGGAGAAGAGGTTAAGGGATGAGGGCAAAACGTCCTTCAAAGCAGATTTTTTTTAAGTTGATACCTATGGAGTCAGCCCCTTCCCTACGGGACGCACTCGTGTTCGGGGAAGTCAAAAGTTAACACTGAGCGACTTGCCTTGAGCGCAGTCGAAAGGAGTCAAAGTGTCAAAAGTCATTTTCCCTTGCCCCTGCCCCCTGTCCCTTGTCCCTTTGCTCCTCAAGAGATTAAATTTTCCATTGCCGCCCCTACCACCCGATGATCGGCATCCTGTTTCAGTTGGGACAGGGCTTCCTTGGCTTCAGAAGTATTAAACTGCTTGAGAGCATAAGCAACTCGTACCCGAATATATTCAGACTCAGAATTTTTCAGGTTTAGGAGTTGGGACAAAGCTACCTCAGACTGACGGGAAGTCGCCAATGACCCCAGCGCATCTACAGATGCTTCTTGGACTGTGGCATCGTCACCTTCTAGCCCCAGAATACAAACCTCTACAACTTCTTCAGGGCAATCCATTTCTACCAGGGCTGATGAAATACTGCGACGTACTAACCAGTGATCGTCTCGTAAAAATGTCTGCACCAGATGAGAGGCTGAAATTCTGCCAAATAAGGACAACGAGTTAGACGCTTCTGCTCGGACATTGGGGGTGTTATCAAACTTCATAATTTGCAACAGAGCAGCAAAGGATTCTGAGGTTTTTTGCTTACCTAACTCTCTAGCAACAAAGGTTCGCACCAGAAACTCTGGGTCTTGGATATGGCGATTGAGCAAAGGAAAAGCGATATCAGCCGGATAATCTTGCAGGGCAGAGATCGCCTTCAGGCGGTATTGAAAATCCGAGTTTTGCAGATCAGTTTCGATTTGACTGAGATCCATAAAATTGACACTCTGAAATTAAGTTACAGTTTCAAACCTTTCTCAAAGCCCTTCAGGAATGGGAAAGCGTTCTCCTTTGAGGTAAGCGGCAAAGTGCTGCCTAAAGTACAGTGTACTGGTCATATTTGGTTCGTTACTCTGGTCAGGTGTAAATTCATATATCGGCACTTGTTCGCGAATCAGTTGAATCAGATTAGGATGGAGTTGTTCAAAGGATTCAACCCGAGTCGTTGTTGTCTCAAATCGTAAGCGGGCTGGATGACCATAGCCCAGTTTCATCCAGGGTAACCAGGGACAGTCTCGCGCCCAAGTGGCTGGAGGAAGATCCTTCACCTCTGGCCGGGAAATGTGACTGGTGAAGTATTCTGTCCCATTAAAGGTTTCACCGGGACAATAATCTCGGTATTTGGGATCTACTGCTAATGGATGAGGATAGGTCAGGGGAATTTGTACGACAGAGGTAACATAGTCTTGTCCTTTGGGAATCACCGTCATTTTCGGCCGAACAGCCCCCTGCACTATGCGATTGGCAATATGCACGATCGCTACAGCAGAACTGGTTGAATCGGGCTGCCATGTATGCAGGATTTCTTGGGTCTGTGGATCGCAAAATAGACCTAACTCCCGATTGATCCGGTAACCTACCTGTTGAAACTCAGGATCGGGACGAATGAAAACCTTGGTTGCATTCATGCTAATAATCGAGAATAATTTCTGCTGTTGGCGTAGACGTGTTGGCGTTAGCGTCTCTGAAAAAGAAGCTTCTCTACCAGAAGCGGCTTGTCGCCAGACATCGCCTGTTTCTTGCCACAAGACTTCTCCCTCCCAGCGATAGTAAAGCTGCTGACCATGATGCTTTCTATAGAAATCAAGGTTATTAACTATGTAGTCTTCTGAATTGTTCATAGTTTGCCTTTCGAGTTTCCTAACAATTTACCGCTACAGTGTTACTAATAGCCCTGCTGGAAATTTCAAAAAGGGCAGGAGTTCTAACTTTCAACTAGTCTATTAATAATTTTGACCATGACTCAGCCACAATTGAGTGAAAAAGTTCGAGAACTGATTCAAAAAGCAAGGATTGTCAGTTTTGCTACTTGGCAAAATACCCATCCAGCAGAGGCTATTCAGCTATTCCAGGCGGCTGACAATCAAGGACGCTATCTTACTGATGAAGATTTGCAGCAGATTCAGCAACTTGTATCAGCAAATACTGCACTCATTGCTATAAGTCAGGGACTACGCGATCGCGTCCATGAAATAGTAGATGAAGCCAGAACCCAGGTAATAACTACATTCCCTAACATTACCCAACTTGGTGGTGGACTCTACCCAGCAGTAAGAGCAGACGCCTGCTGGCGTGATTTCTGGCACTTCTTACGCTGTATTACTTACGGCATCGCCGGACAGCACACTGACTATACCAGCACCGAAGGATTGCACTATATGCAACTGTTGTATGAAGAATTGCAAGTACCATTAAATGCAATGATTGTAGGGTTAGAAGGTATTAAAACTGCCAGTTTAAAGCGAGTGGAACCCGAGCAGCAAGCGATCGTTGCTCCCTACTTCGATCATCTGATTGAGGAATTAAAACAATTTCGTTAATTGTTGTTGCGATGGCTTGCCAACGCCAATACGGTTCAGTTAAGGCTAAAACTCTTAGTGAAAGTGAATTTTTTTAACGAACCGCCAAGAACGCCAAGGACGCAGAGAGAAGAAATAAATTCTTAACCCAAGCGTATTGTTGCCAACGCCTGCCGTAGGATGCGCGAAGGGCTGTAGGGCGAACGGTTGGGGTATCAAGGGATTGAGGACAAGATGACAAAAGTTAGAACTTGCAACGCTGTCTTTCCCTTCCCCTTGTCCCCAATTTTCCTTGTCCCCTTGTCTCTTGCCAATGCCCAATGCCCCTCAAAAGTGCTGACTGGGGAGTAGACAGAAGGGAGAATAATTCCTAACTCCTAACTCAACTCCTAACTCAGCCTTATTTTGCCCAAGCCTTAACTCTTTGTAATCGTCGCAAAATTCGGTTAGCTAGTTCGACTCCCTTAACGGGTTTACACAGATAGTCATCAGCACCAACACTAAAAGCTTGATTCTGACTGGCGGAATCTGTCAGCACACTCAGAAATAAAACTGGCAAACGCTGCCAAAGAGGGTCACTGCGGAGAATCTGGCAGAGTTCAAATCCGCTTATCTGTGGCATATTGATATCTAATACTAGGGCATCAGGGGTGACAGCTTCCAGTACTCTCCAAAATTGTTGCGGATCGGCAAGAGTTGTGACTTTAAATCCCCAGGGTTTCAGTAGGGTGGGAAGAGTATGTAACCAGTCTTGATCGTCATCAAGAATCATCACTTTCTTGGTTATCTCAGTACCGCGCAACAAGTTTAATGCTGTGTCAATCACCTGTTCAGAAGGAATTGGTGCTGTCAAAAACAGTTTTCCACCCCGTCGCATTGCCTCCAAGCGATCGCACAATTCATTGCGATCGCTAATCACCACAATTGGCAAGCCAGGGTAACGCTGTGCTAATATCTGCAATGTTTCCCAAAAATTACTTACTTGGTTAGTATGGGGTTTGGATGGAATTGAGGGAAAATGTAACAGTATGATATCAGGATTTTGGTCTAAGCTATCAAAAACTGAATCTCTTGTGAGCAAAGCTTTAGCCATATTCTTCAGCATCGGCGCAATCTGAATGCGAATTCCTCGGCTTACCGCCACAGCTTCTAAGGACTGGTTAAACTCGATATCCAAACTCACAATCAGTAAAAGCGGTAATTGCCCATTGGGAACCTGAGACAGTTGAATCAGTGTAGTCTGCTTAATGTCTTGCTGGAGATCCATTACCAGGGTTTTCATCAACGGCGCGTGTTTCGGTTGTAGCGGTTCTTGACCACCCAACCAATACTCTAACTGCCGTGCGATATGCATTGTTTTGCTTAACCCAAAGATTCCCAAAGTCCCTGTCAGTTTGTGAGCAACTTGTTGCGCCTGTCCTTGTTGTTGGGGTTTGAGTTGATTTGTTTGTAAGTCTTTGACAGCTTGTAACAAAATCGTCATCTGGTCAAGACTTTTCGGTTTTGTAGTTTTCCAAGTCTCGTTGAGAAAAGCCAAGTATTGTTGTTGGGAATTGTTAGGAAGACCATAGTTTGGCAAATCACTCAACGTTTCTAGAGATACAGCTACTTGAGAGTCACCCGCAGGATTATTTACAGCAGGTGTTGCCGATTGAGTAGTTGATTGTTCTGTGCTTGGTGCTTTTAAGTAGTAACCCCGTCCATGCATAGTAGCGATAAAATCATGAGGCGCACCGGCTGCAACTAGCTTGTGTCGCACCCGACGGATATGAGAACGTACTGTGGCCTCAGATGGAAAATCTTCTGAAGACCATAATTTATCTAGAAGTTGTTCACTACTAAAAACATGCTGACAGTTTTGCAGCAAAAGTTCTAGCAAATCATACTCCATCGTTGTCAACTTCAGAGGGCGACCATTGTAACTCACTTCACAACTACTGGGATTAAGGAGTAAATCCCCCCAAGTTAGTAAAGGAAAGGGATTGTTACTTCCCCGTCTCAGCAATGCCCGAATTCTGGCAATCAGTTCTGTGGTATTGAAAGGTTTTACAACATAGTCATCTGCACCTGCATCCAATCCCTGCACTTTAGCAGTAATATTATCTTGAGCCGTAAGTAATAGAATCGGGACGGTGTATCCCTGTGTCCGCAGACGCTTGCATAAGCTGATACCATCCAACTTCGGCAGCATGATATCGAGTACAATCAGGTCATACTCAAAGGTGGAGCCATAAGTCCAACCCATTTCCCCATCTTTAACTACATCTACAATATAGTGATGGGTTACCAGATTTATAGTTAGGACTTTAATTAATAAGTCGTCATCATCCACAAGCAAGATTTTCATTGATGCGGCTACCAATGGAGGATTCTACTAATTTGCTCCGGTAAATTCAGGGAGTTAAAGGGTTTTGTAATGACACCACTAACTCCCAAATCATTAAACTGCCGCTTTTCTGCCGTTTGTGCTTTGGCAGTTAAAAGAATCACTGGTATTTTTTCTGTTTCAGAATGAGACTGGAGTTCTTTGAAGGTAGTAATACCATCCATATCTGGCATCATCACATCCAACAAAATCACATCAGGCTTTTTGGTTTGGGCAGTCTGGATGCCTTCAAAGCCAGAACTAGCTGTGAAAACTTCCCAACCTGCTGCCATTTTGATGCCAAATTGCACAACGGTTTGAATGGTTTCTTCATCATCAATAATTAAAATCCGCTTTGTATGCATAAGGGACTTCCAAGAAATAAATTATCCAATTTCACCGAATTTAAAACGATTTTCTTTCTCCCTGCGCCCTCTCCCCCAATCCCCACTCCGTGGGGGCCCCGAGTCCCCCTGCCCCCCTGCCTCTATAGCGATGGTATACTTTTTTATTTGAAAGTCCCTAAATCCCCCTTCATGAGATATTGACCCACTCAAGGGTAGGTAATGTGAATGCAAAGGTGCTTCCACACCCTGGAGTACTCTCAGCCCAAATTCTGCCGTTGTGCTGTTCAATAATTTTGCGACAAATAGTCAGCCCTAAACCAGTACCACCTTTTTTGCGGGAATCTGATGAATCTACTTGTTGAAACCGTTCAAAAATCCGTTCGAGTTGGTCAGCAGGAATGCCTTGCCCTTCGTCTCGCACCCGAAATACTAATTCTTTGGGGAGGTTTGGAGAGCCTTTTCCTGGTTCTACTGTTAGCCAAACGGTGGAACCAGGTGATGAAAACTTAATAGCATTACTGAGTAAATTTGTCAAAGCTTGCATGATATAGTCTGCATCTGCCCACACTGAGATATCTTGTGGTTGTTTAACCAGAGTTATTTCATGCTGCTGTGCCATTGCTTGCATTGCCTCTGCTGCTTGGATCATCAAATTAGCAGCATTACAGGCTTGGCACTCCATGATGACTTTGCCAGACTCAATTCGCTGTAAATCGAGGACGTTGTTGACTAAACGCACTAACCGTTCAGTACTGTCATCGGCAATTCCTAGCATTTGTTGTCCTTCGGTGGAGAGACTACCCAATCGCCCTGTAGCTAAGATTTTCAAGGCACTGTGCAACGAAGTTAAGGGAGTCCGCAATTCATGGCTAATTACAGAAATGAATTCATCTTTCATCCTTTCAATGGCTTTGCGATCGCTAATATCACTACTCAAGGCGAAAAATCCCTTGACCGTGTTCTGGTCATCTACATCTGGGATGTAAGTTACATCAACTGATCGCCAACTCCCATCTTTTAAAAGAATATCATTTTCATAGTTAACGGCTTGCCCAGATAAAGCTGTTTTTACATAAACTTGCATTCTTCGGTAGCAATCTTCTCCCCAAACCTGACGCAGATGGGAACCATAAATTTCTTTAGGAGATTGTCCCAGCCAATCTTGATATGCTTGATTATTAAAGCGATATTGTTGTTGATCGTCCACATAGGCGATCAGTACTGGCAGTGCATTGGTAATTAAGCGCAATTGCTCCTCACTCTGTCGCAGTGCCGCTTCTGCCTGCATCCGCACATTAATTTCCTCTTGCAATTCTGCGGTGCGAGCTGCTACAACCTCTTCTAAGCGTTCTAGTAGTTGAGCTTGAGATAAAGCAATACTGATTTGATCGGCCAGTTGTTGCATTAATTCCAACTCAAAATCTACCCAATGGCGAACCCTGTCGCATTGGTGCGCGATTAACAAACCCCAAAGCTGATTCTGGGACTGGGCATTGAGGTTTTGCACAATCGGTACAATTAATTTGGCTTTGATCTGGTATTGATCGACAAATTCCACTAAACAATCTACCAAGCCAGCCGCCGGATCGTGGACATTCGCGATCGCACGCACCCGTCCCTGAGCATACAGTTGTTGATACTCTTGGGGAAAAACTTCTTGCGGAAATTCCAGATCCATCAGTGTAGGATAGTCTGGTAAAACTGATTCGCTGATGGTTCTTCCTGTACGATCCGGCAATACGTGATAAATTAGCACGCGATCAGCTTGCAGAATCCGTTGCACTTCCGTGACGGTAGTATGCAAAATTTCCTTTAGCTGTAACGACTGGCGAATTTTCAGCGTCACTTCCGAAAATAATTCTACCCGTTGCTGTTGCTGTCGTAATTCTGCCTGCATTGATTCCCGACGCTGACTAATATCTCGTAATAACAGCAGATGACAGTGGGGAAGTACGTTAAATGTTAAAGTATACTCCATCTCTCGCTGGTTCTGAGCAGAAGATGAAACTAACAGTTCCCCCATCAATGATTGTCCCGGTGAAAAACTAAGAGAGTTGGGTTGATCAACAAATTCCGCAGTGATGAAGTTAGCTAAAGCTTGCCCTTTAAGTTGCTGAGGCGGTACACCGAATAAATCACAAGCCGCAATATTCATGTCTACAAAACATAAGCGATCATCAATTAGGGCGATCGCATCACGGGCGTTTTTAAATAAAATTTGAATCAGACGCTTGTAAGTGCGTCGTTGATGTTTAGATTTTTTCGCGCCAGATTGCTTTAGCAAAGCCTCTGGCAGAGAAGCTGTCGGTTCGCGTAGCGTCTCAAAGCGAAGGAATCGCTGCTTAGAAGAACGTTTAGACACCTATATCATTCGTCAAACCTTATTATCATACCTCATTTGTCAATAAGCAATAGTACTTAAAATATCCCTAAATTTGGGATTAGAAACAAAATTTTTAAGCAAGCGATGCCGTACCACTTGCCTACGGCACGCTGCACGAACGTGGAAGCAAGTTACGCAAAGCATTTTTAAAAGTTAGCGGACTACGCCTACGCTTAATCTTGATACCGATCATTTATTTTTGCTCCATCAGTTCAGGACAAAAGTTAATATCGTAACCTTTGCTGTTTCTGAATTTAAGCAAAATTACTAATTGACAAAAGTGATGTTATCTAAAACTCTCACGAATGCACCATGATATAAGAATCGTTTGTGCAAATTGAGTGCAAAATTCTCTGATTTGATTATAATTTACAAATCTTGATGTTCATCGTTACACGCTCATAAGAAAATGATCATAACAAAGCGTATAAAACGCCAAAAAAGCTTAAGCATTTAGGAAATAAAAACTTCCATGCTTATAGATGCTGGCAATTAGAGTTGCAACAAATTAATCCAGCGATTTGATTGGTCTGGGTGAGCAATCTGAAATTTCTTTATAAATTGAAACAAATTTCTTAAACTTTCGTTAACAGGAGAAACAATTAATGCCATTTGGACCAGCTTCACGCCTGGGAGTAAGTCTATTTGATGAAACCCCTCCCGTTGAGTGGGTGCCAGGTCGCTCACAAGAAGAAGCAGAAACAATCATTCGGGCAGTCTATCGGCAAGTATTAGGCAATGCCTATGTGATGGAAAGTGAGCGCCTTGCTGTGCCCGAGTCCCAGTTTAAGCGGGGTGAATTGAGCGTCCGCGAGTTTGTCAGAGCAGTGGCTAAATCTGAACTCTATCGTTCTCGCTTTTTCACCAGTTGTGCGCGCTACCGGGCGATCGAACTCAACTTCCGCCATCTGCTGGGTCGTCCACCGCTTGATTTAGAAGAAATGCGGAGACACAGCACCATTCTTGATAATCAAGGGTTTGAAGCTGAGATCGATTCTTATCTCGATAGTGATGAGTATCAATCTACTTTTGGGGAAAACTTTGTGCCTTATATCCGAGGCTACAAAACCGAAGCTCTTGAGAGCATGGTGCAATTTACTCACACCTTCTTGTTGGTGCGGGGTGCTTCTAGCAGCAGCCTGAAGGGTGACCTGTCGGGTAAAGCTCCCAAGCTAAATTCATTAGTAATTCAAGGCACACCCACAGCAGTAATCTCACCTGCTAGTGCTGGAGCAACCTTCTCTACACCTCCGACCGGTGCGCGTACTCGTCTTGGAGTCGATGCTAGTGCTAGTGGTAAAGTTTACCGCATTGAAGTTACAGGTTATCGTGCCAAAACCTTCAATAATATTTCCAAGTTTCGCCGTTCTAACCAAGTCTTTCTGGTGCCATACGAAAAGCTCTCTCAAGAGTATCAACGGATTCACCAGCAGGGCGGTGTGATAGCAAGTATCACTGCTGTATAAATTCAGGTGCAAACTTAAAAATTAAGGAACATAGATTTCAATGGCATCCCAGACAATTCTTGAACTTTGGCCCACTAGTGGCTTAGAAGAAGTTCAAACTATCATCCGTGCAATTTACAAACAAGTTTTAGGCAACCCTCATGTGATGGAGAGCGAACGGTTGGTCACAGCAGAATCACAATTGTGCGATCGCTCCATCAGTGTGCGGGATTTTGTCCGTGCCGTTGCCAAGTCTGATTTTTATCGTACCCGCTACTTCGAGTCTTGCGCTCCCTACCGTTTTGTAGAACTTAACTTTCTGCACTTGCTTGGTCGCGCACCCCAGGATCAAAGAGAAGTTTCCGAGCATATTGTTCGCGCTGTCGCCGAGGGCTACGATGCTGAAATTGATTCCTACATCGATAGCAGTGAATATCAAGCAGCCTTTGGCGAAAACGTAGTGCCTTACGATCGCGGTAGAAGCAGCGAAGCCAACTCCAAGCAAGTAGGCTACAACCGGATATTTGCTCTTGATCGCGGCCCTGCTCAAATTGATAGTTCAGTTAAAACTGCCCAATTAGTTTATGCAGTTGCAACCAACAGTGCCAATGCCATTAAAGCCTCTTCGGCAAATGTGATTGGTTCTGGCACCGAAAAACGGTTCAAAATTGTGGTGACAGGTTCCAAATTCGACAGCCCCCGCCGCATCAGTGCTACTGAGTACATTGTTCCAGCTAGTAAGATGACCCCACAAATTCAGCGAATTAATCGTACTTCTGGCAAAATCGTCAGTATTACTGAAATTGTGTAACCTTTAACAAGGTGGGCATTGCCCAATACCGTTTAGTTAAGTTTTTTTCTTTCCCCCTGCCTCCCCTGCCTCCCTGCCTGCCTTAATAGATAAATTTTTTTAACTGAACCGGATTGGGGCATTGCCTACCAAGATGATTAACTTTTTTAATTTGCAATTTTTCAAAAAATCACACAAAAATCCTAAATTTACAAGGCATTAACATGACACTTTGGATAGAAGCTGAGTCTTTTGAATTACGCCCCAACAACGCCACCGAAGATGATCTGCAAGCCGCGATCCGAGCAGTGTATCGGCAAGTTTTGGGCAATGCTCATGTATTTGAAAACCAACGGCTTACCAGTGCCGAGTCTCAATTACGGAATGGTGACATTACTGTTACTGGCTTTGTCAGAGCCGTGGCTCAATCTGATCTATACCGTTCGCTGTTTTTTGAAACTTCCTCTCCCTATCGTTTTATCGAATTAAACTTCAAACATTTGCTTGGTCGCTCCCCCCAAGATCAGGCTGAAGTGGCAGAGCATGTGCAAATTTACAACACTCAGGGCTACGCAGCAGAAATCAACTCCTACATTGATAGCGATGAATATATCAGGAGTTTTGGCAAGAATATTGTACCCTCTGCCCGTGGTAGTCGTACCCAAGCTGGGGTCAAGAATGTCGGTTTTAACCGTACCTTTGCATTGATACGGGGATTTGCTGCCAATGATTTAGGCAAATCAGCAAAATTGATTAGCGACATTGGCGCTAACCTGGCGACCAAAATTGTTTCCCCGCCTCGTGGTTCCGGTGCTATCAGCAATACAGGGAAGCGGTTCCGTGTCGCTATCTCCAAAGGCAATTTTGGTGTTCGGGTGACTAAAAGCATGGCAACCTTTGACGTAGGATACAACCAGCTAGCCCAAAAAATTCAGAGCATCCAGAAAACAGGAGGCAAGATTCTTAGTATCACGGAAATAGCTTAACGCTACCAAGGGAGAATTTCTTAACCTCTAACATTTTGTCAATCGATGATCTATAAAGGTAGATTGGGATATTTATCATTTTTCTGATCAGATTCTCCAATCCAAAAGCAAATAGCTAAAAACAGAAATCAAAGAGTTGATGAATATTACGGAGTTTGTTGCAAATTCTATTGGGCGTTGGCGATCGCAACGCAGTGCCCATCATTTAGCATTCGGTCACTTTGAAGCTGTACAGTCTGAGATAGATATCATTGCTCTGCCAGATGACGATCCGGCAGTGATTGATTTGTGTAAAGCCTATAACATTGATCCTCAAACAGTTGTTTCTCCCTTTCGGATGAGTTGGGAAGGCCAATCAGACTGGGATGACAATGAAATCAAAGGTAGTTGCGTCCTAGTTCCTATCCCCGATTCAACTCATCCCCATCGTGGTAAACTCCTGCGCGATCAAGGCTATGCCGAAACGATTGCAGCAGCTGGTGATTATTACTTAACAGAAGACAGCACATTTGTGCTAGTCACCGCCTACGATCGCGCCGCCGCCGAAGAAAAGATATGGTTTGTCAACCCCAATGTCCGTTGTCGGGTTTCTCTAATTAAAACCAGTGCTGGTACAGGAGTTGTCACTGCCTCTTTTTCTTCCGAAATCCGTCAGGATATTCACAAATAACCTAGATCCAAAAATGGCTCTTTAGACATTTCTAGTCATATATATACAACGTCAGAGCGTGCAGTCTCAATATGAACTGACCACGTTAGTTTCGTTATATCATAACTTTGAATTTTGCGGAAAGTGCGGTCTTGAGCTTTGCCCACGAGGAGCAACTTTATAAGACAAATTCTGTATTATTTATTTATCCTCATCTACTTATGAATTCTTCACCACCACATATTTGCGACAGTACATCGAATCATTTAATCACCCTAGCTCGTTGGATGGCAGGGGATTTCAGCAATTATAAACAGGCATTTGAAAATCCTAAAGATTACGCCCATATTCACGTATTATTTCGTCCATTACCATTTGAATTCTTCTCAGGAATCGGGCTTTATTCAGAACAGGTTTATGACTATGATTTGTGGAGACCTTATAGACAGGGAGTACATCGTTTAGTAGATCGTGGCGATGAGATTTATATCGAAAACTACAGTTTAAAAAATGCCCTTTACTATGCTGGTGCAGCCCGTGAGTTAAGCATTCTTAAAACCATCACCCCAGATTGTATCGCACGCAGATATAACTGCTCGATGATTTTTAAACGAGAGGGTGATAGATTTATAGGCGCTGTTGAGCCTGGAAACTTGTGCTTAATTGAAAAAAATGGCTGCCAGACTTATCTCGATAGTTACGTTGAAATCACACAAACCACTTGGGTAAGCCTAGATAGAGGGCTGGATATCAATACACACGAGCAGGTTTGGGGATCTACCTTTGGGCCTTTGCGGTTTGAAAAGCGGGAGGGTTTTGCCGATGAAGTCCCAAACATCCTATGATCTTTCCCTGCCTAATCTGGTCATTAAAGCGAATATGCTACCCCCAGAAGCGCAGAAAAAAATGCAGTGCTGGATTCGCAGCAGGCATTTAATTTGTTCAGGTCATTTCTTTGTTTTTGAAACCGTAGATTATAGTGCTATTGAACGTTTTTCTCAGTGTGTGGGAGCGTTAGGAGGCACTATTATTTCGGTTGAGCCAATTGACAAAATTTGGATGGGCGATCATCGTCAAGTGATTCTATATCAGGCAAGAGCCAGTTTGCATACGCCCTGCCACAATTTGAAACAATATTGGCTAAAATACGGAGGCTTTCGCACCCGATTTGATCAGCAGGCGTAATCGACGACCGGAACGTATAGAGAAACTCACGCGTTTTGAATAAACGTGCAATGTCGATTGGTTTTGTTTTAAGTCAAGGATTTGGCAAAGGGCTGTCAGAAATTTTCAAAGGACGAACCCTACTCAAAAGCGCTTATGAGTTTTTACAAATTGTTTCTACTTTTACTTTAGGAAATTAACAAACATGCCTAGTTAGTTAAGCCTGCTTGAGAAGATGCTTAATCATATTGTCTTTGACCATTAACTGCCGCAGCACCTCTAAAAGCAATTTTTGAGATTCTTCCTGGTTTAACCCCTTAATTTGCTGTTCGTAAAGTTTGAGGTTGAATTTCTGCTCTAAGTTAAGCTCCATCGGGATATCCATCGTTTTTACTCTCCGGTGTTTCGCAATATTAACTTTATATATTCCTAAAACTAATGTTAACAAAAATTACACATACTTGACAAGTGGACAGTTTTACAGTTTGACGAATAAATCCACATAATGCTACTCATTGGGGTTGGTCAACAAACGCCTTTGGAGCAAGTAACCTATGGTGTAAACACAAGTGCGATCGCACTTATCCTGCTTGTCCCTTTTCCAGGTTCTTGTAACAAAGCTACACTTTGTCAGAGCTTTGAGTCCTCTACCAATTGGTGGTAAGTGTGGGTGGAGATGTTGAGTGCCAAATTATTGACCACATCGCAAAGTGGCTACTTTATTTGGCATCCAGGCGAAGGATCGCGAAAAACTTTACGTTGCAGCAATTGAAGCATGGGCCCGAGACATGCTCAAGCGATCGCCATTGCCTTTTTGGGCGATTTAGCCTCGGTACATCTGGCCCAATACCACTATGGAAATTTCGGTAACATATCACTCGGGAGCAACAGAAGGTATAAGTAAAAGAAAAGAGACTTTTCGCTGTCTTGTGATGAAAAAAAGATTGTTTAATTTTTTGGGATTGGTGATGGCGATCGCGATCGCTATTATTGCTTGTCAAAGCCTACAATTACCAAGCAAACCGTTAGCATCTACCGCAGTCACTATTAAACTCAGTGGTTGGGGAGGCTCTCCTGTTGAACAAAAACTCTTGAGCCAAGTATTGCAAGACTTTGAAGCACAACATCCAACTATTAAGGTCAGATATGAAGCAATCTCCGACCAATATATGGATGTGATTAAAACTCGTCTGGTTGGGGAAGCCGCACCTGATGTCTTTTATCTGGATGCGCTAGAAGCTCCATTTTTAATGAGTCAAAATGTCCTGGAACCCTTAGATGGTTACATCACCCCCAAATTTGACCTACCAGACTTCGAGGATGCCCTACTCAACAGCTTTAAATATCAGAACCAGATTTATGGACTTCCCAAAGACTATTCCACCCTTGCTCTGTTTTATAACAAAAAGGCCTTCGCTGCCGCAGGCTTGAGTAGTCCGCCTGCTACTTGGGATGAATTACGTAACTACTCGAAACAATTGACAGGTAAACTTAACAAATACGGCTTTGGAGAAAACCCAGAATTAGCGCGTCAGGCTTATAAAATTAAAGCTTTTGGTGGACAAATCGTCGATCAAAATGGTTATGCTACCTTTGCCAGTGCAGCAGGTTTACAGGGTTTGGAGTTAGTAGTAGACCAGTATCAAAAAGACCGTTCCTCTGCCCAAAAATCTGATGTAGGGACAAACTCAGGTAGTGAAATGCTTGGTCAAAGTAAGGTGGCGATGGTGATTGAGGGGAATTGGGCAATTCCTTATTTAACTGAAACCTTTCCCAAACTAGAGTTTGCTACCGCACCAGTGCCTACTATTAATGGCAAAAAAGGCACAATGTTACTTACAGTAGCCTACGTGATGAACAAGCAAGCACAGCATAAAACCGAAGCCTGGGAGTTGATTGAATATCTCACGGGTAAAAAAGGAATGCAAAAGTGGACAGGAACAGGATTTGCTTTGCCAACACGTAAATCAGTAGCAAAGAATTTGGGCTATGATCGAGACCCTATGCGATCGCCATTAGTAGCGGGTGTTGATTATGCTACACCGTGGCAGGTAGGTAAGTATTCATCTGCGATCATGAATAATTTTGATAACCAGTTTCTCAGCGCCTTATTGGGGCAACAATCATTAAAGCAGGCGATCGCACGAGGTCAGAATGATGCTAATCAACAGATTAAGGCGATGGAGTAAGTAATCCTTCTTACCTCTACCAAATCACTTCTGAGTAAAAATTTGCTATTTAGCATATAGTTATTAGGTTTGGTACTTCCTTAATTGCCTTGCAACCACTCATCCAAGCGAGACATTTCCACCGCACGGTTCAACAGCAATCCATTAACCTCGTTTGAGCCGGAGTGAAGCGCGAAAATATAATACTTACCGTTTATATTACCGATAATTGCACCTCCAGAAGCACCGTGATTAGTATCACAGTTATGGTACAATAAGTTACCCTGACGGCGTAAGATGCTGCATCCCAGGTGAACGCCAGCAGTCATACTTTCACCAGCAGTTAGAGTTTCATAACCTTTTTTCTTAGGGTTGGGAAAATCACCAGAATAGCCTACCAAAGCGAACTTTTTCGTATCGCCAACCAAACGAGAAGATGGTAGGGATTTCCATCCCAAATAACCATATTTTTGACCCATAGGCTTATTGAGCTTCAAAATCGCCCAATCGTTTGAGTAATCGGCTAAATCGCCATTTTTAAAGTCTGTACCGTAATGAACATTAGTTGCGTAAGCTATATCATTTTTACTTTTGACGATACCATTAACTAAGTTTGGCTCAAATGCGATCGCTTGACTAACTTTTCGGGTTTCCGAGTTAACGACACAGTGAGCATTTGTCAAAACAACGTCTTCAGCAATCAACGTTCCCGTGCAACTGTAACCCCTACCATCAGCACCTATCCCCTCGATTTTACCAATGGCTGACCAAGGGTAGTCTCTGCTAGTCATGGGAATACGGTCATCCTTTGAACCAATGATTACCCGTTGTCCGGGGAGTTCCTCTTTCTGATTTAGCACCGAAGGCTCCCCTTTTCCTTCTAGTTTAAATTCTCCGGGATTTTCAACTTTGGTAAACTTGGGTGGGGTTTGTGGTTCAGCTGAAACTGAAGCCCAAATCCCCAAAATTCCTGCCCCAATTGTTGCTAGAAAAATAAATTGTCTGGATGTAAATATGCTTTTCATGAGAAATCACTCCTGTAAATTTTGAGGTGGAAATTTAAACGCTAAAGGGGTGCGGAGGTAAGCGCAAAGGTACGCGGAGTATACGATGCTTAATTACGAATTACGAATTATTTCACCGCCACTCACCCAGCAGGGTAAAAGCTGACCAAGAATAGGGGTTACGCCACTTTTCTTGTTCCCACATTTTGAGTTGTGCGGCTCTGAGGGCAGCAGCCGGAGTTTTCCTTTGCTGCAACATTTGGCTGTAAAATTGGCTCATCAATAATGATGTCGCTTCATCATCAACGTTCCATAAAGACACTACCACCCGCGATGCACCCGCATACATTAGTCCTCTTGTCAACCCTACTAAGCCTTCTCCTTTAACTTCCTTACCCAGCCCAGTTTCGCAGGCACTCAGCACCACTAACTCCGCCGATAAGTTGAGGTTAAAGATATCAGTGAGTCGCAAAAAGCCTCTTTGGGACTTACCTTGTTTATCTATCAGGGAAAGGACAATTCCTGATAACTCTGGGTCAGTGCTGTCTAGGAAGCCGTGGGTAGCAAAATGCAGCATCTTGTATTGACTCAGTTGGTCATTAGTAGCCCAGTTGTAATTAGCATCAAAACCAAAAGCTTGGATGTTCTCTGAGGGTAAGACAAGTTTGAGAATTTCCCGCGCCTCTTGTTCTGTGTGATCGAGTCTTTGAATTTCGCTGCGGTTGATGTTTCTTGTAGACCGCTTCAGGGCAGACTCTTCTAGTTGCTGATCAATGTTATTATTAGCAATCTTGGAGGATTTACCAGTAAATCGCTTATCACTATTGGAGCATTTGCCAGTAAATCGACAATCACTAGTGCTAAACACTGGATCTGCAAGGATTGCGAGGGTTTTCGATGCTTTTGCTTTTGTGTGCCCTTTGATTTGTTTCCTGAGAATGGCAATAGTGGAGGCGGAAGGTAGACTGATAATTTCATGGTTGACTACCAATGGTTGATAATCCGACCCATCCGCCGATTTAGTTGATGTAGTTAATGCCGCAAAGGGAATGTATTGTAAAGCTTCATCGCCAACAATTACTAGGCGTTTTTGCCTCAATTTATCAGCAACAGGCGCGAGGATAAGTTGACTCAGTTCATTAGCAGCTTTCGCCGTGTCTTCTGGGGAAACTCCCTGGTATCCAGGATTTTTTAAATAATTGTTGTATAAATTCTTGGCTGCTTTGTCTATCTTCTCATGTCCTGGAAGTTCATAGCTATAGAGAGAGTCGGGTGTGACAGCCCAAAGATAGCTACGTTCTTCATCTAAAGAATATTGCAATAGCAGTGTGTCTTTATCTAGTTGTTGCTGAATTTCTTTGAGAGTCAGAGGTTGGGGATATTTCAAATCGGCATATTCAGGGTTATTGGCGCGGATTTTGACCTCAAGTTCTCGCTGTTGTTTGAGTAAGTCTTCAAGTTGTTGTTTGGTGTTGGTTAAAAGTTGTTCTGAAGTTTCTTTTTTACTTGCTAGTTCTGATAATAATTTTTCTCTAGCACCGATTTGCGATCGCAAACTATTTTCTTCTGCTAAAAGTTTCGGGTCAATGCCTTTTTTGATATCTATATTTGCTTCGGTTAATAGTTCAATCAGACCACGGGCGCGGGAGCGATCGCTAACTTCCAGTGCTAATGCATCGTATCCTTTTGATGGGTCTTTTTTGTGCAGTTGCATCAGCAGGTCGGTGTAGAACTTGTAGTAGTTTTGGACTGAGGCAAAGTAAGAAGCGCGTAGTTCTTTATTAGCTATTTTGGTGCGTAAATCTTCAATGATTTTAATAGCTGCTTGAATATGTGTTTGGGCTAGTTGTAAATTACCGCGATTACGTTCTAGGAAAGCCATGCCAAAGAGGATGGTGGCTTCCCCTTCCTTATGCCCCACTGCACGGGTTATGGATAAAGCTTGGTTGTAGTATTTGAGTGCTTCTTGCTTTTCTCCTAATAAGTCGTAGACAAAACCAATATTGTTAAGGGTGCTTGCTTCTCCTTCCTTATCCCCCACTGCACGAGTTATGGGTAAAGCTTGGTTGTAGTATTTGAGTGCTTCTTGCTTTTCTCCTAAATCGTTGTAGACTAAGCCAATCTTGTTGAGGGTGCTTGCTTCTCCTGCCCTGTCCTCCACTGTACGGGTTATGGGTAAAGCTTGGTTGTAGTATGTAAGCGCTTCTTGCTTTTCTCCTAATAAGTCATAGACAAAACCAATATTGCTGAGGATGGTGGCTTCCCCTCTCCTGTACCCCACTGCACGGGTTATGGGTAAAGCTTGGTTGTAGTATGTAAGCGCTTCTTGCTTTTCTCCTAATGAGTCGTAGACTTTGCCAATATTGTTAAGGGTGGTTGCTTCTCCTCCCTTATCCCCGACTGCACGCTGTATGAGTAAAGCTTGGTTGTAGTATTTGAGTGCTTCTTGCTTTTCTCCTAATGAGTAATAGACACCGCCAATATTGTTAAGGCTGGTTGCTTCTCCTTCCTTGTCCCCCACTGCACGGAATATGAGTAAAGCTTGGTTGAAGTATTTGAGCGCTTCTTGCTTTTCTCCTAATGAGTCGTAGACACCGCCAATATTGTTAAGGCTGGTTGCTTCTCCTTCCTTGTCTTCCACTGCACGGGCTATGGGTAAAGCTTGGTTGAAGTATTTGAGCGCTTCTTGCTTTTCTCCTAATGAGTCGTAGACACTGCCAATATTGTTAAGGGTGGTTGCTTCTCCTTCCTTGTCCTCCACTGCACGGGCTATGGGTAAAGCTTGGTTGAAGTATTTGAGCGCTTCTTGCTTTTCTCCCAAATCGTTGTAGACTTTGCCAATCTTGTTGAGAGTGGTGGCTTCCACTCCCCTGTTCCCCACTGCACGGGCTATGGGTAAAGCTTGGTTGTAGTATTTGAGCGCTTCTTGCTTTTCTCCTAATGAGTAGTAGACACTGCCAATACCAAGGAGGGTGGTGGCTTCCCCTGTTCTTTCCCCCACTGCACGGAATATGGGTAAGGCTTGGTTGTAGTATTTGAGCGCTTCTTGCTTTTCTCCTAATGAGTCGTGGACTCTGCCAATACCAAGGAGGGTAATGCCTTCCCCTGTTCTTTCCCCCACTGCACGGAATATGGGTAAAGCTTGGTTGTAGTATTTGAGCGCTTCTTGCTTTTCTCCTAATGAGTAGTGGACTCTGCTAATACCAAGGAGGGTAATGCCTTCCCAGCGTTTATCATCAACTTGCTGCCAAAACTTCAGCGCTTCTTGCCATTTCCCAATCGCCTGTCGCAGTGATTTTGCTGTCCCTTGTTGATAAAGCTGCGTTCCCTCTTCATAAACCCGTTCCGCAGCAGCGCGAGTGGCATCTTGTTGAGTGGTTCCTGGCTGCTGTGCTATCTGCAACCCTCGACTTCTCAGTGTCGCACTCACTGTATCAGACAGTAAAACCGCACTCAGCAATAAAGTTAAACTGTAGCGGGTCAATTTTGGTAGAAACCACCAGCAAACTCGTTGAGACTTTGCACTTCTCTTCATTCTTTAGCCTCACACCCTCAATCAGTGATTATTTGCAGCCCTATCCCGTCGGCATCAATTCCGATTATCAGTAAATTATTTAATTGTCGCCAGTAATATTGCTGAAACTTTAGATTGATTTTACGGTTGCGGTTTAAGGTTGCAGTTGTGGTTACGGTTTTTGTAACGAATTCATCGGTAAACCCTGATTTTCTCGTCCTGACGCTTCCTAACGAGAGGGGGATGGGAGGTGATAATAGTTATTGAACGAGTAAAGGTAACTTTAATATGTCGTATAAAGTTAGCATTGTTATCGAAAAAGATGAATATGGATATTATGCTTATTGTCCTGAACTTCCTGGTTGTCAATCTCAAGGTGATTCCCTAGAAGAAGTACAGGCAAATATTAAAGAAGCAGTTGAGCTTTATATAGAAACCTTGTCAAATTCAGAAAAACAGGCGCTTCAGAACAAGGAAACATTCACAATAACCTTGGAGGTAAAAGTTGCCTAAACTGCCACGCCTCATTGCAACAGAAGCTGAAAAACTATTATTAGATGCAGGCTTTATTCAAATTAGAAGCAAAGGAAGCCACAGGATTTATTTTCGAGAAGAAGTGAGAGTAGTGATTCCTTTTCATTCAGGAAAAATATTGCATCCAAAAATAGTTAAACAGGTTCTACAAGCCATTAACATTTCTGAGAATGAAGCGACAGCAGAAGAAGTAGTACCTGAGACTGATGAATAAAAATACTATCCTGCCTAGCAGCGCTTTTATCTCCTCCACCAAAAGACTGCTAAATGCCACAATCAGGTAAACAGTTATTATTTATCGACCTATGCAAGTCAAAGTTTGACTATAGAAGAACTCAAGCTACTCATTCAGGAAACTGTTGCTGAAACTATTCAATTCCTACTGATTGACCCTGACGAAGGCAAACAAGTAAAGCCATAGGTGAAGCAGCAACTACTAGACTCTTTACGGCGCACTCAAGCCAGAGAAAGTGGAGTTACAGCGCAAGAAATTATCTCAACCAAAGATAGATGAGGCAAGGATGTATTTTTTCTTGCGCTACGCGTATCGAAAAAATATTTGGCAAATTTTCATAAATTAATTCAGTTGCGATCGCCTATTACTAAACTCAGTTTCAATGGGAAGTGGAAAGCGATCGCTCAACAAAACCATACATAATCAAAAGCGAGCGCTTTCTTAAACCAGAGACTTATTCAATTCAGGTTCAAGCGATCGCGTAATTGAGTATATTTGTTTCAGCAGTAAAATATATACCCCATGACTACAACTTCTGCCATTGAAGGCTTTATCTCATTCTGTAGTCATCAGGTATGGTATCGCCGCAAACAGCGCTGTAAAGGTCAGATTATAGGTTGAGTTTCATATTTCTTAAACCTAAGTCTTCATTTATTCTCGAATTCTGGAAATTCCGAGTTCTGAGCATGAAGTTTCGAGTTCTGAACACGGAGTACGATAAATAATCATGCACGACCCATCACTACAGTGGGGTTAGTGCGGGATTAAGTGGAGGTTCAGTAGTGTTTGAAATTAACAGGCGGCGCATAAACCCCAGGTGGAACATCACCGAAGACTTAGCTGGGTATATGTTCATGATGCCCACCATCCTAGTTTTGGGGACTTTTGTAGTCTTACCCATTCTCTTTGCGATTTTTCTTTCCCTGCAAAAAGTCCAACTTCTCGGCGGTATTGAATACGAGTTCATCGGTTTTCGGAACTTCATGCGATTAGCTGAAGATGAAAGGGTTGGGATTGCTTTGAGAAACACAGCCGAATATGTAGCTATTGTTGTACCAACTCAAACTATCTTGGCTTTGATTCTGGCGGTAACTCTCAATTCTGGGATTCGTGGTAAAAACTGGTGGCGCATTCTCTATTTTTTGCCTACAGTCACTTCTTCAGCAGTGCTAACGCTCATTTTCATGTGGATTTATAACACTGATGGGCTACTAAACGATTTTCTCGCTTTTGTGGGCTTACCTACTTATAACTGGTTGGGTAATCCAGCAGTTGCGCTCAAAGGCATTATGATCATGAACATTTGGTCAACTGCGCCGTTTTTCATGGTGATTTATCTAGCCGCGTTGCAGGATATCCCCCAAACACTTTATGATGCGGCCCAACTCGATGGCGCAAATGGGTGGCAGCAATTTATCTACATTACTCTTCCCTTACTGAAGCCTGTAACCTTCTTTGTGGTAGCAGTGGGGGTAATTAGCACTTTTCAACTTTTTGACCAGTCTTACATCTTTTCTGCTGGTACTGGTGGCCCAAACAACGCTACCTTAACTGTGGTGCTGCTAATTTACCAAACTGTGTTTCGGAATTTACAAATGGGATATGCAGCTGCGATCGCATTTTTATTAGCAGCAGCGATCATTGTCATCACTTTAATTCAACGACGACTTTTTGGAGGTGAACGGATTTGACTAACATCTTTGGCTTATCCTGGCTCAAAGTCTTGTTATACGTCTTGCTGACACTCTATGCCATCATTACTCTAATTCCATTTCTCTGGGCACTTTCAGCATCATTTAAGCCGCTATCAGAGATTGTCAGTGCTGAACCCAACTTTCTGCCCAAGAATTTTACTTTTGACAACTACAGGCAAATTTTTCTACAAGAACCGCTATTTTGGCGCTGGTTGTTCAACAGTGTGGTAATTGCCATTAGCGTCACGTTTTTAAATTTGTTGTTCAATTCAATGGCTGGTTATGCCTTGGCGAGACTGCGCTTTATGGGCAAGCGCTTTTGGTTCTTCTTAATCTTGGCAGTATTAGCAGTCCCAGCGCAAATCACCCTAATTCCCACATTTTTGATTTTAAAAGCGATCGGCTGGCTGAATTCTTACCAAGGCATGATTGTGCCTAGCATGGTTAATGCCACTTTTATCTTCATGATGCGGCAGTTTTTCGTTAATTTTCCTAAAGAACTAGAAGAAGCAGCTCAACTTGATGGCTTAAATACTTTTGGAATTTTCCGGCATATTGTCTTACCTTTAGCAAAATCAGCACTAGCAGCACAGGCAGTTTTTGTGTTTATGGGCAGTTGGAATAATTTTTTACTGCCTATAGTTATCCTATTTGACCCAGAAATGTTTACCCTCCCTTTAGGTCTCAACACCTTCAAAGGTCAATACATCAGCTATTGGAATTACATTATGGCGGCTTCTATAGTCTTCACTCTACCAGCTTTAGGCATTTACACCTTTTTTAATCGTTACTTTATTCAAAGCGTCACCTTTACCGGAGGAAAAGGTTAATATAGCAGTCCTAAATCATTTGTAAAAATTAGACCTCTTGCAAAATTATTTTCTAGTAAGATAGATAGTTTTGACTGAAACTGACTTGGCTCATGCAATACGAACAAACAAAGTAACTATCCAATCAAGAGTTCAAGCGTTTATTCGGAGTACAACGACGCACATTTGATGAAATGGTCAAGGTATTAGTAGACCAACCAGTGGTTTGAGTAATCTAGCCAAGCCCCGCAACAGAGTATATTTACCGCAACCATTCGGGCCAACTAAAGCAGTAACTTGTCTTTTAGTATTAACGGTTCAAAGCGGATATAATCGCTTTGCTGTCGTCAGTGAGGCTTAGGCGTTGGGTTTCAAGGACTGTGTTCTCCGTAGGGCTTGATGATTACAATTATAATTTGTTGGAAAATGCAATAACTTGCCAGTTGAACTGTGGAGTGTTCACATCTTAATACTCTCTCGAAAGTAAGCGATCGCTTTGCAGATAAATATGTAGAACAGATTACGATGATATTACCAACAATATTGGTTAAAAAGACTCTAATTGGTAAAGATACGATGACAAAACACTTGGGTTAATCAAACAGTACTGACAAAAGACAATTTTCCTTCAAACGCCTGAAATAGTCGAATTTCGTGACCTCATTACCAGTAAAAATCTGGGTACCAGCAAGATTTTTTAAGATTTATCGCCAAAAGATATTTTTTATTTTCCTCAACAAAGTTGGTAATATTCAAACTACGTTAAATAATTTGCAATAGTGCAACAACCCTAATTCCAAGAGCAGAATTTTAGGTGAGCTTGTCATCGGGTTTTGGATAAAAGGTAATAGGTATTCTACCTTACCCTTTATACCTGAATTAACGTGTGTGGTGAGTGACTTTTAAGCTAGTGTGTGAGGAAGGTGCAATGAAGCCCCAGAGACGAAACTATTTTTTCTGGCAAAGTCTATTACTGACGACTTCAGTAGTGTTTATAAATAAACCTGTGCCTGTTGTCGCTCTTCCGATTATAGCGTCCACAATATCAGCTAGTAACCAGCAAATATTATCTCAAAAAACAATTACAAAGTCAGTTACACCGATTAGAGAGATTCGCCGTCTCACGGACTTCCAAAAGTTAGTACAGTCGCCGACACCCACTAGCCAAACAGAACTAATATCAGTGACGGGTGTGAAGGTGAATAGTACAGAGAAAGGATTGGAGGTGATTTTAGAAACGGGTGTCAAGAGCGTAGACGCACAGCGGCTTGTCGATAGACATCGCTTGCAAGTAACTCCAAAAACTGAGGGCAAATCTTATATTGCAGACATACATAACGCTCAGTTGCGCTTGACTAGTGGCAATACATTTCGTCAACAGAAGCCAGTAGCCGGAATTACTGAGGTAAGTGTTACCAATGTTGATGCTAACACTCTGCGGGTAACAGTGACGGGTGAAACTCTTACGCCAGCAGTCGAGTTGTTTGATAGCGATGAAGGTTTGGTTTTTGGGGTGAGCAGTAGTGAAATCACAGGACAACAACCTACGCCGCCATCGCAAAAACCGTCATCTAGTGAAAACCAACCACCGATTGAACTAGAGGTGATAGCACCGCCAGATACAGGCTACAACCTAAGTAATGCGACTACGGGAACAAGAACGAATACACCGAGACGGGACATCCCTCAATCGATTCAGGTGATTCCAAGGGCAGTGATTGAAGACCAAGCAGCAGATTTTTCTGGAGAGGTACTTAGAGATGCTGGCGTACAACGCGGCGGATTGCCAAGTCGCAACACTGACAATATCGTTATTATTCGGGGCTTCAGCGTTAATGGTAACAATTTCTTGAGGAACGGCTTGAGGGATAGTGTATTTACTGGTGGCGGAACGACTAACCTGGCTAATATAGAACGGATAGAGGTGCTACGTGGACCAGTATCAGTACTTTACGGTGAAGGGACACCAAGTGGTGCAATTAATTTTATCACTAAACAACCCCTCCAGCAGCCCTATTACGTAGCACAATTCAAAGTCGGCTCTTACAGCTTCTATGAACCGTCATTTGATTTATCTGGTCCCCTAACAACAGATGGGAAAGTTTCGTATCGCTTGAATGCTGCTTACCGAAATACAGATAGCTTTGTCGATTTTCTACACGAAGAGCGATTTCTGGTGGCACCAGTCATCAGTTGGCAACCAGCAAAAGATACTAGGATCGTTTTTGATGCCGATTATCAACAGGTACAGGGTATTTCTAGTAATGAAATTGGTCTACCCACTATCGGAAGCGTACTGCCCAATCCGAATGGTAAAATTCCCATCAACCGTTATTCTGGGGAGCCAACGGACACTGCCAAGCGTACCATTGGTCACATCGGCTACGATTTCGAGCATACTTTTAACGACAATTGGACTTTGCATAATGCCTTTCGGTTCGGGATTGGACGCAATCCCTACCTACTGAGTGCCCTACCTATTGCCCTGCGACCAGACGATCGCACCTTAACTCGACAGTATAGTACCTCCCTCGAAATTGATAACAACCAATATAATCTAGACACTCATGTGGATGGCAAATTCAAAACTGGCAACATACAGCACCAACTGCTGGCTGGCATTGAGTTTTACCGCTTTCTCCAATTCCATAACCAGGGGTTCTCGCAGACAATCGGTTCGCTCGATCTTTTCGACCCGGAGTATGGACAGAAGCCTGGAGCTATTATTCCTGGTACAGCCTTGAACCGTAAAACCAGGTTGGATAATGTCGGATTTTATGCTCAAGACCTGATAGTGCTAACCAACAACCTAAAGATGCTTGTAGGAGGACGCTTTGACTTAGTAGAGAATAACAGTAAAAACTTAATCAATTCACTTGTCAGCGATTATTCTGACTCGGCATTTAGTCCCCGCGTTGGCATCGTCTATCAACCCATTCAGCCTATCTCCCTCTACGCCAACTACAGCAAATCTTTTACGCAAGTGACTGGCACTGATGCACAGGGCAATCTGTTTAAGCCGAGTGGTGGCACTCAGTATGAAGTGGGTGTGAAAGCAGACTTGCTCAATAACAAACTATCTACCATCCTGTCTTTGTATCAAATTACTTACACAAACTTGACAACGCCAGATCCCAACAATTTGCTCTACAACATCCAAACAGGGGAACAGAGGAGTCGGGGTGTTGAACTGAGTCTTACAGGGGAACTGGCTCCAGGGTGGAATGTTATTGGCTTCTATGGTTATACTGATGCCCGGATTACTAGTACTACTGACAATCGATACAGAGTCGGAAACTTGCTCAATAATGTTCCCACAAATAGTGCGTCTTTGTGGACAACCTACATCATTCCTAGAGGCAGCCTGCGAGGGTTTGGAGGTGGTTTGGGCGTTAACTATGTGGACGACAGGGAAGGTGATTTACAAAACTCGTTCCATCTACCGAGCTATGTAACCGTTGACGCGGCTCTTTACTACCGACGCAATGATGTTAGTATTGGACTCAATTTCAAAAATCTGTTTGACCTTAACTACTATGAATCAGCCAACAGTAATCTACGTGTTTATCCAGGTACACCGTTTGAGGTTCAGGCGAGTTTGAAGTGGCAGTTCTAAAAAAATTCCTGCTTATAAGTTCTTCCCCTTCTATTTTTTTATATAGAGCAGCGAACAGCATCGTCAGTCCCTAGTTCGAGTAATAATGAATGAAAACGATCGCGTTTACGTGGAAAAGCACCAGGTGCGACGAGTCCTAATTGCAATTTTGCTGCTTTTTATACTATCTGCTTGCAGCTTTTTTCAAACTATACACAGCCCGTTGACTAAATCATTATCTCTTGTAGATGTCCGCGTGGTCAAACACATCATGGGTGAAACGGTAGTTCCTGCCCATCCTCAACGGGTAGCAATTCTGTCTCACGGTTTATTAGAACCGGCTTTTGCTTTGGGAGTCAAGCCGATCGCTGCCCCAAAGCTAGCTGTCTTGGAGTTGCAGCAATTAGTGAGCAATCTGGAAAGTATTGAGGACGTAGATTATTTTTCTCCCAATTTAGAAAAGCTTTTACGACTCAAGCCAGACTTAATCTTGGGCTATAGATCCCATCAAAACATTTATCCATTATTGTCCCACATTGCACCAACTGTTTTGGCTACTTTCGATCCCCTTACACCTTGGAAGGGGTTTTTAGCCTTTACTGCCGATGCTCTAGGTAAAACTCAGGAGGCACAGCAGATTATGGCTAACTACTATGCACGTCTAACTCAGTTGCAAGCTGAGATGGGTCGGGATCGACAAACTACGGTTGTCTCGGTCTGTATGTTGCGTGAGTCTGGGCTTTTTCTGCTCCAAAAGGCTACTCTTGCCGGAGTCATCCTCAATGATGCTGGTATTAAACGTCCGTTAAATCAGTTGTTCGATGTTCAAACAAGTCTCCGCAAATTCGGGTACAGTCTTTTTTCTCGTGTTTCAGGGGAACTACTGCATGAGATTGATGGGGATATCTTATTTCTCTTTGTACAAGATACAGTAGGCGATCGCAATTTAAACCCAGCAGTAGAACAACTCAAAGCGTCTCCATTGTGGTCTAAGTTAAAAGTTGTGCAGAAAAACCAGGTGTTCATGGTCGGTGTTTATTGGACTGGAAACGGGCCAATATCAGCCAACCGAGTCATTGACGATTTATTCCGATATTTGGTTAAGCAGTCCAGTGGATTATTTGAAAGTTCTTGGTCAAAGGAGTACCAAAATGCTTAATTTAGATGCGATTGCTAATGGTGTAATGCAAGAATATCCTTATCATTGGATTTTCTTTGACAATCTCATACCCAAACAAGAGCTTTTTGAGTTGCTTAATACTTTTGAATATGATAAATATCGAGAGCAATTTCGTTGCAGAATGATTTTGGATCAAGGAGCAAAAGTGCTTCCAAATGTAAAAAAGTTTTACGATGCCGTCAAAAATAAATATTATATTAATCCTAGTCCAAAATTGAGCAGTGTTTGGCAAACTCTGGTTGATGAATTAGTGAGTTTACCTTATCGAGAAGCTGTTGCCAAGCTAACCGGATTAAATCTAGAACGGCAGATAATTCGTATTTCTTTATCTCAATTAGATAGCACAGTAAACAAAGATTTAGCACCTCATAAAGACTCATGGTTTATAAACAATAGGGACTCAGGAATGGCTCTGACTCACCTATTTTATTTCAGTGAAGATTGGAAAAGCGAGTGGGGAGGGAGTCTCCAGATTTTAGAAAATGAGCAACACGAATCTGTGTTTCAAGACATTCCACCACAGTTAGGTAATTCCGTTCTTTTTCTGTGTGAGCATAACGCTTGGCACGTAGTCTCTCCTATTTCACCTCTTGCGCCCCGACCAAGACAGCATTTGATGGTGAGATTTTACGACCAGCAGGTTTATCTGAAGTATCTTTGGGAAGGTGAGAACTGCACATATCTGTCTTTAGGTATATAAAAATTTAATTCCGATTTCATTTTTTTGTGGAATGCTATGGATAGGGTGAACGGTAAGACATTTCAGACATTTATATACCTTCATTTATGACAAGTGATTGCTAAAAATATGTTATCCAGAGGTAAAATTCTCTGGTTGAGGCTTTCCCGTCAGCTGCTTCGACCCAGACGGTTAGCTTTCGTGGAAGCTTGCCTGATTGGTCTTGTTTCCGGGCTAGCGGCAGTTCTATTAGGACAGACAGTGGATTGGGCAGGTGCATGGCGAGTGCATCTTTCTTACCATTGGCCTGCCTACTTGGTGCTACCAGGCATTGGACTGATCGGGGGGATCTTAGGCGGTTGGCTAGTAGAGCGGTTTGCACCTGAAGCATCAGGTAGTGGAATGTCTGAAGTCAAAGCTGTATTGGCTCGCGTGCCAATGCCGTTAAATCTACGGATTGCTTTGGTCAAGTTGATCAGCGCTACATTAGTGCTGGGTTCTGGAATGCCTTTAGGACGGGAAGGGCCAACTGTCCAAATTGGGGCAGCCTTGGCAAATCAACTAAGTAATTGGGCACCGACTTCACCAGAGCATCGTCGCCAACTAATCGCCGCCGGAGCCGGGGCTGGGTTGGCTGCGGCTTTTAATGCACCGATCGCTGGTGTACTATTTGTAGTCGAAGAATTACTGCAAGATGTATCAGGTATTACTCTTGGCACTGCGATTTTGGCTTCTTTTATCGCTTCAGTGATCTCCCGGCTCTATGGTAGTCATAGCCTGGATCTGAATCATCTGAATCTAGGTTTGCCAGAGACAACTTTCTTTGCTCAGGAAATCCCCTTCTACTTCATTTTGGGAGTACTAGCGGGACTACTAGGCATTCTATTTAACAAGGGTATTCTTGCCAGTCTGGCAATTAACCGCCGCGTACTACACCTGAGTTTAACCTGGCGAATCGGAATTGTTGGATTAGCCAGTGGTGTTGCGATCGCTTTATTACCTGTTACCTTTCGCGATCATGCTGGGCTGAGAGAAATTTTGCTTGTGGGTAATACTAACTGGTCATTTGCAGCGATCGCTCTTTTAGTCCAGTTTATCCTAATTATTTTTACCTACGGCTCTGGAGCGCCAGGGGGTTTACTAGTTCCAACTTTGGCCTTGGGAGCTGCCCTCGGTTACTTAGTGGGTGCTGTGGAACACAGTTTACTGGGAATGAGTGCTGCAACAATCTATGCTCATGTGGGCATGGCTGCTTTTTTTAGCGCCGTCTCTAAGGTACCAATTACAGCAGTCGTCATTGTGTTTGAGATGACAACTGATTTCAATCTGGTACTACCGCTAATGATTGCGTCTGTGGTTGCCTATTTAGTAGCGGAAAAAATTGATCGCCGATCACTCTACGATCTTCTCCTAGAGTGGAAAGGGATTCATATCACCAAAGAGCCAAGTACAGACGGGCTTTTAGCACAATTGAGTGCCGCAGATGTAATGCAACGGCGTGTCGAAACTCTCTCTAGCCAAATGAGTACTGATGAAGCAGTACAGGCGTTTTCCCAATCTCACCATCGCAATTTTCCAGTTTTAGAGAATGGTAAAGTTGTTGGTATTGTCACTCAACAAGATTTAGTTAACATTGCTTCGCAACAGTTAGGTAAAGATAGAACTGTCAGCGAAATTATGACACCAGAGCCAGTAACAGTAAGTCCCACAGCGACACTTGCTGATGTACTGCATATACTTAATCGTTATCATTTAAGCTGTTTACCTGTTACAGAAGGTCGCAAGCTAATAGGAATTATTACTCGTAGTGACATTATTCGCGTGGAAGCAGAGCGACTCAGTGGTAATAGCCAACAAATAGAACCGAAATCAGCACCTTCTTATGTGGTTTACCAAACTCGCGCTCCGGCTACAGGCAAAGGACGTTTGCTAGTACCGCTTTCACATCCCCAGACAGCCCAGACTTTACTAGAAATGGCAGTTGCGATCGCTAAAAATCGCAATTACGAAATAGAATGCCTACAAGTGATTATGGTTCCATCTGGGCGCATTCCATCGGAAACACCAGTGCAAATCAGCAAAAGTCTTCAACTTTTCCAACAGGCAATATTATTAGGAGAGAAATGGCGGATTCCTGTTCACACTCAAATTCGAGTTGCTCATGATGTTGCTGGGGCAATTTTGGAGACTGTCAAAAATCGACACATTGACTTGGTACTGATGGGTTGGAAAGGCAGTACATCAACTCCTGGTAGAGTTTTCAGCCGAGTGGTTGATACAGTAATTCGACAGGCTCCTTGTGATGTTATCCTGGCTAAATTGGATGATAAAAGAGCTTTTGACCGTTGGTTGCTGCCAATGGCAGGCGGCCCTAACTCCAGCCAAGCAATTAAGTTATTACCTGCTCTTGCTTCTTTAAGTACATCGCCCCAAATTAAGCTATGTCAAGTTTTCCAGCCTACTAACTCCATTCCTGACACAACATTACTAGATAAATCTGTTCACTTTCTCCAACGCCGAGTTAGTGGTGAAGTTATGGGAACTCCAGTTCGTGCCAATTCTGTTTCTGAGGCTGTCCTTAAGTATGCCAAAGAAGACAACAGTGATGTGATTGTTCTGGGAGCCAGCCGTGAAAGTCTACTGCAACAGGCGATTAAAGGAAATATTGCAGAAAATATTTCTCGCAAGAGTAATTGCACAGTTATCATGGTCAAAACTTAATTACGAATTACGAAAATCTTTACTTAGTTATTCTGCCAAAAGAGAAACTGGTGTTATTTTGCGCCAGCGTTTCACTGCTGTTTGTAATTCTCCCGACAACCAGCTATCAAATTGCGGATAAACTGGCGATCGCGGCATCAATTCCCACCCAGCAGGTTGTAAAATTTCTCTTAATGCTTGTTCTTGAACATGAGGATAATCGGGATTCACTTCATCTTTTGGGCCAATTCCACCTAAATCTCGCGCACCAGCTTCGATACAAGCGAGTAACCAGCAGTTATCTTTAACTAAATTAGGCGGAATTTGAATAGTAATATCTGGCGGTAAAATCTCACGCGCTTTAGCAATTACTTCTGGTAATTCATGGGGATCAAAAGATGGTGCATCAAAAGTTTGCTGATGTCCAGGACTATGAGGTTGCAGAATAACTTCTTGAATATGGTGATAATGTTGATGCAGCTGAGATATAGCTTCCAAAGTTTTCCACCAATCATTTACAGTTTCTCCAATTCCCAACAGTAACCCAGTTGTAAAAGGAATCTGCAACTCTCCCGCCCATTGTAATTGTTGTAGCCGTACCTCTGGTAATTTACTTGGTGCGTGCCGATGTACAGTATTTAACAATGTTGGTGTTAACTGTTCTAACATCAGCCCCATTGAAACATTCACACGTTTCAGCTTTTGCATTTCCTCAAAACTCAGGGGGCCTGCATTGCTATGCGGTAAAAACCCCATTGAAAGTGCTAATTCACACAAATCATAAATCCGCTTAAACCACGCCTGACGTCTTGGCGAATGGGGATGCACTTCACCACTGAGGATGAGGATTTCACATACTTTTTCGCTTTGAAGCGATTTTAAAATACTTTCTGCATCTGAAATACTTATCCAGGGACTTTTACCCGGTTCGCTGCGAAAGTTGCAGTAACTACAACGATTAAAGCACTCGTAAGTAGGAACTATTGTATAAGCAGGGCTATAGGTGACAAGACGATAATTATTAACTGGCATAAGTAGGATAATCTAAAAGAATGCCTTGCTCAAACTATATAGATTACCGTGTGATTCTTGCTGCTATTATCTATATTAGATAAACAAGAACTATTTTGCTTTGTAAATTTCTGGTAACTGCCACCAAGAAATATGGGGATATTCGTGATGTTCTTCGTGGTAGCCGAAATGATAGCATGTGATAAATGACCACCAAATTGGACGACTAATCGTTTGGGCACAATGAGGCTGAATATAACCTCCAATGGGTTCGCTATGAGGTAAAAAAGTACCAAAATAAAACAATTGGAATGAACTTAAAAGCGAGGGAATCACCCAAAAAGTTGTTAAATTAGCATGGGGTATATGAAGGATGTGATTAGCAAAGTGATAGATAATAGTCAGAGCAATGATTTGTCCCCAACTCCAGTAACCCTTCATAAAATGAAAATACCAAGCAAAGAAATTTTTGTGTTTTCCATTATGGAAATCTGGGTCTATTGAACTTGCTGGATTGTGGTGATGCACCCAATGTTTCTGCAATAATTTTTTATAGGGTAAAAGACCATAAAGAGATAGGCTTACTGTCCCAATAAAATGATTAATTTTAGGGTTTTGGGGAAATACTATCCCATGCATGGCATCATGAGATGTAATAAATAATCCCGTGTATAAAAATGCCTGCCATAGTATTACAGGCAATAACATCCAAAATTTTAGCTTGGAAATGTCAAGAGAAAGTAATAAACTCAGGCTCATGACCCATGCGCTAACAATGACAATAGCAATGAAAAGCCCCTTAAACTGAAATTTACTTTTCACTACTGGAGTCAGTTTTATTTGATGACTGGGTGGTTGTTCTAACTGGATCACGCTTTTACTCCGCCTAGCTACTATTTAGGTGAAAATTCCAAAAATATAGTCATGATAGGAACAATTAACAGAGAAATCTGTTAATGGTCAATGTTTCACACTGGACAATGCTAATGAACAAAAATAAATATGTAAAAATATTAAGATACTTTAACAAGTATTGCACAAGCAACTGCTATTCTCAAAACTGTTTTCGATTATAAAGTTGGGTCATATTAGTAATAATACTGAAAACAATGGTATAAATAAATTTTATAACATTTGATACTTTGGTAATATAATTTAAGCCTGCAATTAAGATGGTCAATAATAGCAGAGAGTTAAGAAATTAGGTGAAGTAGGTTCTGCACTACGTTATAACCATAGAGATCCCAAAATAGGTAAGTTAGAAAACTAATTATAGCCTTGCGATCGCTCCAAAGTTCAGACTGAGGAGTTAGCCCAAGTTCAGCAGCATTGCGGTTTTTGCCATTGTATGCAGTTTAAGTTTTACCACTAGGATAAAATGCTATTGTTAAATTCCCTTAAGAAACTAATTGCTTTGTTCATATTACTTAACTTACCCATTTGGCGCTATCTGTCTCTAGTTTCAAAGTAGATACAATTCTAAAGAATGAGATTTTAACGAGATTTATCAAATAATGATATTAAGTCCGGTTAATCACTTATAATTACCGCATCTGTGCAAAAATCAGAAAAGCTTCTTTCTTGCTGCCCCCTGCCCCCAGCAAGAATTGCGGTCTAAATGATAAGTCTTTAACCGGACACGATATGATTGGGATGTTTAACCCTTTATTTACGAGAAATAGTGAATAGGTTTTTCAAACTTAAAGGATGACTCTTACAAGCATATTCTGCTATTGTGACTCACATTCTCGTTTCGTTACATAGTGGCGATAGCGAAACATTGCTTCTAGTTGGACTTGCACTAACCAACCACTAACAAATTCAACTGTTCCTCCACCAGGCATAGAGAAGGAAATAGCATCAGTCAGCCTAGTTTTGCCAGCTTCCGGTTCAAATTCATGTCGATGTATCCAAGATTCAAAAGGGCCAGATATCTGTTCGTCGGTAAACAGGCAATATTTTTCACATTCAGTATGACGCGCTAACCAAGTTAAGGGTAATGGGCCAAGAAACAGGCGAAATTCTGTAATAGCGCCCACGTTCAGTCCCCCCTCACGATGAACGATTTGGACTGGCTGCCAGGGTGGATTCAGCAGTTGCAAAATATCTGCCCTTTCGTGAAATTTCCAAACTACTTCTGGTAGGGCATTAATTACTGAAGAATGTTTAAAGTGCAGCATGGAAAGAAAGACCTAAAATTCAACTTTCGGATTCCGTATCAATCTCGATATCTAAAGTATCTTCATCTACCCGAACATACAAAATATTTGGGTTACAGCAAACTTGACAATCTTCAACATAAGATTGCTGTCCTCCAGCACTCAAATCAATAAAAGTTAAGTTTGGTTCGCCGCAATAGGCGCAATAATACTCGGCTGTGTTTTGCATCAAGTTTTCAAGGTGTTGGGGACTGGGTATTGGGGACTGGGTACTGGGTGTTGAATATTAACTTTTAATTCCTAGTCCCTAGTCCCTAGTCCCTAGTACTGGCTGTAGTTCCTTCGGGGATGGGTTGATATAAATCTGAGCATCAGCCAAATGCTTTAGTAGTGTAGACTGTGGCAGAGGCCCTTGCAAGTGGCTCCAGGGTAATACTTGTTCTGTTGACCAATCAGTGTGGACGTAGAAATCTAAATCGGGGATTTGTCCTTTAAGTTGCTTGAAAGCACGTTTGTAGCTACCCAAGGAGTCGCCAAAGTCACGAGTAAGTTGGAGGAGTTGGGACAGTCTGCGATCGCCTCTCGACAACAAAGCCTGTATAATCGACCAATTATAGCTTTCTGGGCGAAACTCTATTCCCTGTGATTTTAGCTGTTTTTGCAAAAACTGCAACCGCTTTTCGGCTTGGCGATTCACTCCAAACCATTGAAATGGTGTGTGTGCTTTGGGTACAAAGGTGCTGCATCCGTATGTTAACCGCAATCCCGGTGCAGCTTTTTTGATATTACGCATCATCGCCACGGTTTGTTCTAAATCCTCTGCTTCTTCACCAGGAATTCCTGCCATTCCGTAGAGTTTTAAGCTTTTTAATCCACCAGCTTTGGCATTTATCGCTGCTTGCATAATTTCGTCGTTATGTAGCTTTTTGTTGACGATTTGGCGGATTTTCTCGGAACCACTTTCTACTGCAATGGTAAGCGATCGCGTGTCTCGTTTCGTCAAAGTTTCTGCTAACTGAACAGTTACAGTATTGGTTCGCACTGATGCAATACTGAGACGGACATCATCGTACTTTGGCTGACTAATATAATCTAGCAAAGTCTCAAATTCTGGATGTTGAGTTACTGAAGCCCCCAATAATCCTAGCCGATTTGTAACTTCTAAACCTTTTTCAATGGCTGGAATTAATGAAGTCTCAAGACTGGCGGTTCTAAAAGGCAGTGTGAGATAACTCGCCAAACAAAAGCGGCACATTTCTGGACAACTTCTTACAACTTCCACCATGTAAATATTTTCCCATGCAGCTTTTTCGGTGACTACAGTTGATGCCGATAGCGTATTTCCTCGATAAGTTTGCTTTTGCACCACTGCGGGAATTTCTGGAGAAATTGGTTTAATTGATTTTACTGCACCATCTATTGCGTGATATTCCACCTCATATAAACTGGGAATATAAATTCCTGGGACTTGTGCAAGCCTTTTTAGTTGAGTTTGTCTAGAAGCGTTTCTCACTTCTTTGTACGCCTCAAGGAAATTTCCCAGTAGGTTTTCACCATCCCCCAGTAAAATTACATCAAAAAAATCTGCAAAAGGTTCGGGATTCGCTGTGAGAACGGGGCCACCACCAAAAATTATTGGATGAGAATCATCACGAGAAGTTGCCAGAATGGGAATTTCTAAAGATTCCAGCAAATTTAAAATATTTACATAATCCAGTTCCCAGGAAATCGAAAATCCTACAATTTCCGGTGTTCTGGGGAGTTGTTCGTGAGTATCTGTAAACAAGCGACTTACTTGCACATCATCACGCATTGCCAAGGTTGCCCATACCACCTGATAGCCGAGGCTAGTGATACCTACGCTGTATTCATTGGGAAAGCCAAAAATTATTGGGATAGCGTCGGTATCTGGGGTGACGGGGGTAAAAAGGAGGCGTTCAGAGGTAAATACAGATGATGTCACAGGTGTTTTTTAGAGGCAAGTTTATCTATATCTAATTTTAAGCCATAGAATAATGAAGTTAAAAACTAATGTCATGCCGTTAGCAAGAATAATCGGTAACGATTGTAAATATATTCCATAAACTAACCACAAAAAAACACCAATCATGAATGTAATTAACGTCACTAAAGAAACATCTTTTGCTGATTTTGTTTGCCACGTTTTAAACATCTGTGGCAAAAAAGAGATTGTGGTTATTGTGGCAGCCGCTAACCCTATAATTGTCAGAAAATCCATTTATACAAACCTACAAAATAAAACTTTGATTGCTTAAAAAATTAGAGAATGATTTGTATAATCCTGTATTAATGTCTTTTATTTTACATTTTAAGGTGAGTTAAAAAGTAGATAAAACAAAAAGGGAAGAATTAAACTCTTTTTCTTTCTCCTTTCAGCTTTATTTTAATAATTCAAACAGATGTAATTGATACTAGCAAAACCGATTAATTTTTTACGGGATAACTGCAATAGTCAAGGCGTAAACTCTTCTAGTGATAACGCTAATAAAGGTTCAATAATTGCTTGAAGCTCATTGTCTATTTCACCAAAGCGAACTTCGAGCAAGTTTTCCACCACCAAGTGTTCTCCCTGCTGAATTCCTTTAATCTTATCGCTAGTTTAATTGGGGTAAAAGTAACCAAGACGCATTTTTCTGCCATGCCTCGTCTGAAAATATTATTCAGACAAGGTTTGATAAAAAACAAATAATTAAAAGACCTAAGAACGTCGATTTAGGGCAAAAAAGAAAGGTTGAGGTAAGTTTTTCAAATCCATAATTCCTAACACAGTATTGTCATCTACTTTTCTAAAATAGTCATTAATAGGTAAATAATCATAGATCATCGTGGCACTAATTTTACCTCGATATTCCATGCTTCGGAGTCTGGCTTGACTTTTCTCTGTTTTCAGTAAGGAATTAGTCAGCATTAGCCAAGGTTTCAAAGAATTATTTTTTGGAATTGGAAACTTTAAAGTCCAGTTCATCATAGTAGCATTGGGCGCTACCTTAAAAATTCTTTCATGACTATCTAAAAATAACAAAGGGTGAACATTCTCAGGATCAACAAATTCCTTCCCATACCAATTAGACATTTCTAATAAGCCATCCATAGGGTGATCTGTATGAAGTCCAGAGCCTTGCCAACGACCGAGCATAAAGTCTAAATTCACTGGTTCAAGAGCGTCAAACAACTGTAAAGCTCTTTCTGTCGTAGTTTTACCAATTAAAAGAATTGACTCGTAGAGTTCTAATGTTTGCATTTTTTATGTTCCCGTTATTATCAATTAGATTCATCTGAAGTTTTATTATTACATTTACCTTGCCTAATTAGGGGTTAATTGTCTTTTAGGCATTTTATGTACGATTAGTTCGGAGCGTAAATCACCCCGTACCATTGATTTACAACAAATTCAGTAAATCGTAAAGTTTTTCTCAGGGGCGATCGCTAATTAAATTCTACGTACATAGATGTATAAAAATATATATCTATCAATAAAACTTATCAGATTGAAAATAGTTTCAAAAAATAAAATTATAAGAGGGTGTTTGAAAAGTTTTGAGGGGTAAAAATTTATGCCAAACATCGCACCAGAATCCGGATCATGGCAAGGTAGATAAAGTCTCCGAACGCCAATTACGAAAGTACATGTATACCGTTTGTCAATTGCGGAAGTCTCCTAGTAGGTTTTGCCCAGTACATCAAGAGTGTTAATACATAAAAAATCGCGTTGACTACTTCCCACATCTCTACAACTCTTGGATGACCACCTGTTTTGGCTACGGAATTAACGGTTCTTGCAATTCCCATTGATCTTGGGTTAGGTTGCTAGAGTATGCTTTACTCAACTTCCTACTTTTCAAACATCCTCTTAACAGGAGGCACAATAGTAACTGGAACTATTTTCAAAACATATCGTAAAGAATCCCGTTGCCTGAAAGCTAGGGAATGTCGAAATCCAAAAAAATATATGAATGCTGAAGACTTATTAAACCAAGGATTAAACCACAATTTGCAAGGGGATTATCAAGGAGCGAACGCAGCTTACACCCAAGCAATCAAACTCAATCCTAACTATGCCGAAGCTTACCATAATCGAGGGATTTTTCTAAGTGGTCAACTCAAAGATTATCGCAGTGCGATCGCAGATTTTAATCGCGCCATAGAAATCAATCCCAATTTTGCCACAGCCTATTATCACAGAGCTAATGCACGTTACTTTTTAGCCGATTACGAAGGAGCGATCGCCGATCATAACCAAGCATTACAAATCGATCCAAATCTCGCCCAATCTTACCACAGCCGGGGTAATGCTTACTTTGCCTTAGAAGACTACGACAAAGCGATCGCTGATTATATCCAAACCATCGAAACTAGTACCCAGTTAGCTGATAATATCAATATTGATATTGCCAATGCTTATCATAATCGAGGTGTAGCTTGTTTTGAGAACGGCGATTATCAAGGAGCGCTCGCTGATTTTCAGCAAGCCTTACAATGGCATCCCAATTTTGCCGCAGCTTACAGCAATCGGGGCAATATTCACCATATCTTAGGAAATTTCCCCGAAGCGATCGCTGACCACAACCGAGCATTACAATTAGATCCAAACTTGGCGGAGGCTTATCATAATCGAGGCAATGCCCACTACTCTTTAGCAGATTATCAAAGTGCGATCGCTAATTACAACCGCGCCCTAGAAATCAATCCCAAGTTTGCCGGAGCATATTACAATCGGGGTCTGATTCTTGCTCATCTTAAAAAATATCATCAAGCAATTGAGGATTTTAACCAAGCATTAAAGTTCAATCCTGATGATGTGCAAGCCTATTCTGAGCGGGGTCTGGTTCGTAGTACTCTTGAAGACTATGAGGGTGCGATCGCAGATTATGATCGAGCGTTACAAGAAAACCCGACTTTAGCTTTAGTATACGGCTTTCGGGCTAATGCTCGTCGCCGATTAGGAGACTATCAAGGTGCAATTGAAGATAGTAATCGTCTATTACAACTCAATCCTAGTTTAGCCGAAGGATATTGCGATCGCGCGGCGGCTCGTCGTTCTTTAGGAGATCATAAAGGAGCAATTAAAGATTACGATCGGGCATTACAAATTAATGATAACTTAGCCGCAGCTTATTACGGTCGCTCAATTGCCCGTGAAGCCCTGCAAGATTTACAGGGAGCAATTGATGATAACACCCAAGCAATAGAACTTGTTCCGGAATTTTCTCAAGCGTACTGCAATCGAGGAAATGCTCGTCGTCTTTTGGGGGATGAACAAGGAGCGATCGCAGATTATAATCAGGCATTAAAAATTAATCCCGATTTAATTGAAGCATATTACAACCGAGGTTCAACCCATTATGCTTTAGAAGAATATGAAAGTGCGATCGCGGATTATACCCAAGCATTACAAATAAATCCCCAATCTGCTGCATTTTACAGCGATCGCGCTAATGCTCGCTATGCCTTAGAAGATTATCAAGGGGCAATAGAAGATTATAGTCGAGCGATCGCGATCGACCCCAGCTTTGCTGAAGACTGGTACAATCGGGGTCGTAGCCGTTCTCTATTAAAAGATTTACAGGGAGCGCTTACAGACTTAAATCAAGCCTTGCTGCGTCAGCCTAATTGGGCTTCTGCTTACATCCTTCGGGCAGATGTCTATCGTAATTTAGGTAACTCTCAAAGAGCAATTGCGGATTTCCAAAAATCAGCAGACTTGTATTATCAAGAAGGAAATATCCAATATTACCAACAAATTATTGAGTTAATTGAACAACTAACTTCGTAATTTGTAATTTTTCTATTCAATTCCCTTTCTTTGGCAGATGCTGTACATAGCTTGCTTCTCTAAAGGAGTACGATACTAGTTTAAGTGCGATCGCATATTTTGCTGCACCTGATACAGACACCTAGCCGGAGTGCTGCCAATATCAATAGACAGCACATCAAAATCTACCACAAGTCTGTTAGCACAAAGAACTTTGTGATTTTCCAAGTCTAGGGCAACTACTCTGTCAATATACAACCGTGCTTGATCAAAGTTCACTAAAGGTTGCAAGTCAATATGACATTCATCATGGCTATAAAATCCGGTAATATGTCCTGGTAACATTCCAGAGTAGGCTGTATTTTCGGCTGCGGTAATCAACGTCGTCAAACGGACACCAAGTAAAGGCTTTCTCCCAAACATTTTCAGGGCAATTGCATGGTTGTGACCGCTACCAATCAGCACTAAGTCTTTAACTATAGGCTGTAATTTTTGCTGCATTTAAATATGTCGATGCTTGAGTGCAAGCATCAATCAAAATCATCATGAGCGGGGTTAATTGATAGTGAAGAATGAACAGTAATAAGTACAAGTAATTTTTTCAACCTCATTTTATCAATTAAAAATGTTGACAGTAATTATTAATGCTTTTCATGGCATAAAAAATATTTTACCTAAAAATGACAATCACCTATCAAAAATATGTATGATCATACATGCTTTTCAGGTAAAAGTTAACCAAACTCAGCATCAGTCGCCAAAAGAACGTTTAAGAATAGCAATTGAACAACTAGGGAATAAGACAATAGAAACCAGTCTAGTTGTAATTAATGATTTAGAGCAAATTGCCCAAAATTATCCACAGTACCACTGGATAATTATAGACATTCTTACTACTTTTGTACGACAAAATGCTCCTTACATGCCCCAAGAGAAAGTAACGAGCAATTTGTCAACAAAACTTCGTGTAGATATTCAAGCAGCTCTTAGCATTATCGCTAGAAGAGATGTAAACAAAGACCCAAAAAATGAGCAACTTGATTTGAGTAATACGGATATGAGAGGAGTAAATCTGAATCGGGCGAACTTAGAACAGACAAATCTTTATCAAGCTAATCTTGCTGGAGCTAACCTTACAGAAGCTAATCTCGCGGGAGCAATTCTTAGTGCAGCTAACCTAGAAGGTGCTAACTTATCTTTAGCTAACCTAGAAGGAGCAATTCTCAGTGCAGCTAGTCTAAAAGGAGCTAACCTCTCTGGAGCTAACCTATATTGTGCAAGCTTATATCTAGCTAGGCTGCATGGAGCAGTTCTCAATGATGCCATACTCGATGCGGCAAACCTCAGAGAAGCTAAATTCTCTGAGTAAAACACTAGACTGCAAAGAGAAAGTCAGCCCCTGTGGGGAAGTCAAAAGTCAACGGTTCGACTACACCCCTTGGCTACTTCGACTACGCCCCTCGGCTCCGCTCGGGCTAAACTCAGTACAAGTCCGCTCGGGCTGAACTCAGGACAAGCTCAGTACAAGTCGCTACCTCGACTTCGCCCTTCTCTACGAGAGGCTACGCCCTAAGCGTAGCTATGCCGCAGGCTTTACGACTACGCCCCTCGGCTCCGCTCGGGCTAAACTCAGTACAAGTCCGCTCGGGCTGAACTCAGGACAAGCTCGGTACAAGTCGGCACAAGTGGCTCACCGTTGACACTGAGCGGAGTGGAAGTGTCAAAAGTTAAAAGTCAAAATTCAAAATTCATTGTCATTAACTAGTTAATTGAGTGTTTTGACACCTATTATAATTTTCTGCTAAATGCTATACTATTTTTCCTAAATATCTAAGTAATAATTCTAGGTTGTAAGGAAAATCGTTCCCATGTCTTCTAAAAAGACAGACACACTTTTGAATTGGTTGATAAGTATAACAGTTATATTTGGCTTCTCATTGACTGTAATTTTTTTTATTTTGTCCAGTATTAAAGAATTATCAATTCAGGAAAAAATTCAGTATAGAAACCAAGCATTAACAACTACTGCAATAGTTTTTCTCGTATCGGCAGCAATGTTTAATACTTATTATGCCGCAAAGCGTGCCCAAGCGATGCAGAAAAATGCGATCGCAGCTGAGAAAAACTTGGAAATTGGCCTTCAAAATGCAAAAGTTAATCAAGACAGATTGATTTCAGAGCGCTTTATGGGGGCAATTGCCCAGCTTGGTCATGAAAAGGTTGAAACCCGGACAGGTGCAATTTATGCATTAGAAAGAGTTGCTCAGGATTTTTCTAAAGAACACTGGACAATCATGGAAATTCTCACTGCCTTTGTGCGAGAGAATGCACCTATTGGGCAGGTGAAGGTAGAGCAACAAAACCCGGAATATTCACCAGAAGCTTACTCAGGTAGGCATAGAGGTGGGTCGCGGCCGACACAGGATTTAGAGCAAAACCTCCATGAAGAATTTCCAACAATCCGCACGGATATTCAAGCAGCTTTAACTGTCATCGGCAGACGTAATTTACTCGAAGACCCAAAAAATCAAAAACTTGATTTACGTAATATCGACATTAGAAGGGCAGACCTACTAGGAGTTAATCTCCAACAAGCAGACTTACGTGGTTCTGACCTGAGTGGCGCTGACCTGCGGGGAGCAGACTTGAGTGAGGCTGACCTGAATAGCGCTAAACTCGTGAGGTCTAATCTCTATGAAACCAAATTACTAAAAGCTAGCCTTTGTGGAGCAAACCTCTGTTGGGCTAATCTTAACCGCACCAATCTGTGTGGGGCAAACATGCGTTCAGCTAACCTCTCTGGAGCAAGTCTGCGTGTAGCTAATTTGCAAGGAGCAAACCTGTATAAAGCTAACTTACAACAAGCTACTTTAAAAATCGCCAACCTCTCTGGGGCAAAGCTATTTTTAGCTAACTTGCAAGGAGCAAAATTAGGTAAAGCCAACTTGCAGATGACGGGTTTGATTGGTGCCAACCTCTCAGGGGCTAACTTAAATGGTGCCAACCTTTCTGGGGCTAATTTGAATGCAGCCAAACTCCACCAAACAGAAGTTTATTTTGCCAATCTCTTAGAAGCCAGTTTAACAGAAGCTGACCTTTATCAAGCAAACCTGATCGGAGCTAACCTGTATAGAGCGACATTTTATCAAGCTAACCTAACTCAGGCAAACCTGATGGGAGCTAACTTTTCAGAAGCTGACCTTAGTGATGTCAAACTGGAAGGGACAATTTTAACAGGGGCGAAAAACTTAGAGTTGCACCAGATTAGAAAAGCACTTGGCGATCGCACCACTCGTCTACCTGATTATATGGAAGCACCGACAGATTGGCGACAATCAAGTTGAGTTATCACAGCATCATTCCTTATTTAGGCGCATTCTACCAGTTTCACTTAATGCTATAGTTTTCACCAAAAGTCTCCGTAAATATTTGGGATATCAAGAAGAAACATAATTTATGTCTGATAGCAAGACAGACACACTTAAGGATTGGTTGATAATTTTATCTACTGTATTTATCGTCTTTTTAATTGCCGTTACCTTGATATTTTTATTTTCTGATTTTGCATTTTTGAATCCTAAAGGTTTGGAAACAGAGCAAAGGCTAGATTATGGAGCTAAAGCCTTAACAACTCTTGGGACGATTTTCGGTGGATTTGCAGTATTAATCAATGCTTTCTATGCAGCCAAGCGTTGGGAAGCTATGGATAAAAGTGCTGAAGCTGCAAATAAAACTGCTGAAGCTGCTTTAAAAAATGCCCAAGCAGCACAAGACAAGCAAATCACAGAACGCTTTACCAAGGCGATTGAACAGCTTGGAAATAAAAAGATTGAAACACGATTAGGGGCAATTTATACTTTAGAGCGAATCGCCAAAGATTCTAAAGACGATCACTGGACAATCATGGAAGTCCTCACAGCTTTTGTGCGAGAGAATGCGCCTGTGAAAAAAGACAAGAAAAAAGCAGAGAAGGCAAAACTGTTAATCAAGTCAGAGGAAATAGAGCGAAAACCAAAACTTAAGACGGATATTCAAGCAGCTCTTACCGTCATTGGACGGCGCAAGTCTGAGAATGACCTGGAAAATAAGAGACTGGATTTACGTAATATCGATATCAGAGGAGCAGACTTCACGGAAGCCAAGCTTAAAAAAGCATTATTCAGAGGAGCCAATCTGGAAAATGTGTTTTTAGATAAAGCAGAATTACAAGAGGCAGTCTTTATAGAAACTAATATGACAATGGCAGACCTCAGAGGAGCCAAGTTACAAGAGGCAAACTTGATGGAAGCCAAGTTACAAGGGGCAATTTTCTTGCACGCAAACCTCTACAAAGCAGAACTATCAGCAACTAGCTTGGAAGGAGCAATTTTTGCTGGAGCAAATCTCCAAGATACAAAATTCATTGGTGCTGCTCTCAAAAACGCAAACCTTCAGGGTGCCGAAAATCTAGGACAAGAGCAGATTGAATTGGCAAAAGGCGATCGCACAACAATCTTACCGGAAAATCTTCAATCACCCAAACATTGGAAAGCTTAAGTTTCACCCTTTGAACCTCAACGTTGAGCCTTTTTACTCCAACGTTGAGTCTTTTTACTCCAACGTTGAGTCTTTTTACTCCAACGTTGAGCCTTTTTACTCCAACGTTGAGCCTTTTTACTCCAACGTTGAGCCTTTTTACTCCAACGTTGAGCCTTTTTACTCCAACGTTGAGTCTTTTTACTCCAACGTTGAGTCTTTTTACTCCAACGTTGAGTCTTTTTACTCCAACGTTGAGTCTTTTTACTCCAACGTTGAGTCTTTTTACTCCAACGTTGAGCCTTTTTACTCCAACGTTGAGCCTTTTAACCTCAAACGTGAGCTTTTTTAAGATAGAACATTAGCTAGAGTAACAGCGAAACCCAGCTTACTGGTATAACTTGAGAAATATTCCTTCAGCAGGAGATAAAAATAGGACACCTGTCCTATCCTAGTCATTGCTATGAGGATAAAAAATAAGGAGATGTCTGTCCGAAAGCAGCTGGAGATTTTAGATTTAATTCGAGAGCTTCGATAACAACTCAATTTTTCTCAGAAATTCTCAGAAATAGTTTGCTGCTAAATTAAGACTTTCATTCAAAATAGTCAATCGTTGAGAAAAAGGGTATACAGTGCCTTCACGGATAACGCTAAAACTAATAGAAGAAATGTTACGGCAGATGAGTAAACCCGGCAAAAGGCTTCTAAACCAGTATTTTCCAGAAGCAGAGTAGGGTTATGACTCATGAAGTGAGGGCATCAAAACCTAAAAAAATTTTTGCTTGTAGTAGAGAGCAATTGCTGCACTATGGCATTGCTTTGCTATCTGTTGTCTTAGCACTGGGAGCAACTCTGCTGCTCAACTCATATCTCACACCAACGCCTGCGGCACTATTTTATGTTGCGGTGATGGTGAGTGCCTGGTACGGTGGCTTAGGCCCGGGGTTAGTAGCTACCGTTAGTGCTACTTTGGCAATCAACTACTTCTTTTTCAAGCTGTTCAATCCGCATAACATTACAAATCTAAGTAGATTAATACCTCTGGTTGTGTTCATACTGGCAGCAGTGTTAATCAGTTGCCTGAACGAATCACGCCGTACAGCCCAACAGAAAGCTGAGGCAAGTCTGAAGTCGCTACGCGAAAGTGAAGCAAGGTTTGGTCGCTTAACAGAGTCCAATATTATCGGGGTAATTGTGGCTGATCTCAATGGCTTAATCATTGAAGCCAATGATGCCTTTCTACAAATGCTCAATTATACACGCGAGGATTTGCGCTCTGGTAGAATTCGCTGGGGCGAGATTACTCCACCCGAATACATTGAGGTGAGTGAGCAAGCAATTGAAAAACTTAGAATTACTGGGAGTTGTAAGCCCTTTGAGCAAGAATACATCTGCAAAGATGGCTCTCAAGTTCCTGTCTTGATTGGCTTTGTCAAGCAGGGAGATAGGACAATTATTGGTTTTGTTCTTGACTTGAGCCAACGGCAAGCTGCGCTGCGCGATCGCAAACAAGCAGAAGTTTCTCAGAGCATCCTGCAAATGCTCTTAGAACACGTCCCAGAGGGAATTACGATCGCTGGCGGCCCCCCTGATTTCCGAATCATCGCTAATAGCAAACTCGCGCAAGAGCTTTTGGGCAGACCTGGTGAATCCCTCGTTGGCATGACTTCTGGCGATTACGTTCAGTCTTACGGTGTGTTTTTGGCTGATGGTGTAACGCGCCTCAACCTAAAGCAACTGCCTTTATATCGTGCTACGCGCTACGGTGAAACAATCCGCGATGAAGAGTGCATCATTGAACGTCCTGATGGAACCCGGATTACAGCCAGCGCTAATGTAGTACCAGTTCGGGATTCCCAAGGTGAGATTATTGGTGCAATCAACTGCTGGCGCGATATCACCAACCGCAAGCAAATGGAGGAGGCACTGCGGCAACGAGAAACAGAACTTCGCTTAATTACAGATACGTTGCCAGTTCTGATTTCTTTTGTAGATTCAGAACAACGTTACCGCTTCAACAACCGAGCATATCAAGAGTGGTTTGGGTATTCGCCGACAGAAATCTATGGAAAGCATCTTTGGGAAATTTTAGGTGAATCCGCGTATCAAGTAGTTCGTCCTTATGTGGAACAAGTACTGGCAGGAGAGCAAGTCACTTTTGAAAGTCAAGTTCCTTATCAAGATGGTGGCACACGTTATATTCATGCTGTCTACGTTCCCCAGTTTAATCAAGAGGGAACGGTTGAAGGTTATGCGGCGTTAATTACTAACATCAGCGAGCAGCAAGCTGCGCTACGCGAACAGCAAGCTGCGTTACGCCAACGCAATCAGGCAGAAGCTGCGCTACGTGACAGCGAGGAGCAATACCGAATTTTAACAGAAGTGTCGCCGCAGGCTATTTGGATGGGCGATAGCCATAATGGTATTACTTATTGCAATCAATACTGGTTTGACTACAGTGGACTGACAATGGAGCAGACTGCTGGGTATGGCTGGATTGATATCATTCACCCCGATGACCGTGATCACATTTTTAAAACTTCGATGGAGGCTGTTGCTAACGCTACAAACTACGAAACAGAAATTCGCTTTCGTCGAGTTTCTGATGGTAGCTATCGTTGGCATATTGTGCGGGGTTTGCCATTTCGAGATGCAGCCGGACAGATTATCAAGTGGGTAGGCATCGCCAGCGACATTCACGATCGCAAAGTTGTTGAAGCCGCCCTGCAACAACTCAACGAAATGCTAGAGCAACGGATTCAAGAGCGCACAGCCCAACTCGAAGCCGCGAACAAGGAACTTGAATCATTCTCCTATTCAGTCTCTCACGACTTGCGATCGCCGCTTCGTCACATCGCCGGATTTATAGAATTGCTTCAGAAACGGCATAGCTCAACAAGTACATTAGATGAAGTAAGTCAACGTTATTTAAAAATAATTGCAGAAACTAGCAAACAGGCAGGAATACTAATAGATGAGTTGCTCACATTTTCTCGCATGGGGCGCACGGAGATGCGTTACATCAACATTAATATGGAGCAACTAGTGGAAGAAATAAAACGCGATTTGCAAATCCAAATCCCAGGACACACAATCAATTGGCATATAGAGTCACTGCCAGAAGTGCAAGGTGACCCCTCGATGCTGCGCCTTGTGCTTCGCAACCTCATAGACAATGCCGTAAAATATTCCCAGACTCGAAACCCAACAGAAATTACTGTTGGCAGTACTGACAATGAAAACGAAGTTGTCTTTTTTGTACAAGATAACGGCGTAGGCTTTAATATGCAATATGTACACAAGCTATTCGGAGTATTTCAACGCCTGCATAGCGACCCAAAATTTGAAGGCACTGGTGTTGGATTGGCAAACGTACAACGCATTATTCATCGGCATAATGGTCGAGTCTGGGCAGAGTCTGTAGTTGATAGTGGAGCCACCTTCTATTTCTCACTACCTAAGTTGTCGAAGAAGGAGGGCGAATGAAAGAACTTAAGCGAATTCTGCTGATAGAAGATAGTGCCAACGATGCAGAATTAATATTGGCCGCCTTATCGGAAAATCATCTCGCCAACGAAGTAGTAGTATTGCGTGATGGAGAGGAAGCACTAGATTATCTCTATCGCCGGGGACTGTTTCGGTTGCGGATGGAAGGGCATCCGGTTGTGGTACTGCTCGATTTAAAACTACCTAAAATCGATGGATTAGAAGTGCTGACAGAACTAAAATCTGATCCAATAATGCGAGTGATTCCAGTCGTAGTTTTAACATCTTCGCGTGAGGAACCAGACTTAGTTCGATGCTATGAGTTAGGCGTTAATGCATACGTCGTCAAGCCTCTTGATTACCATGAGTTTGCCGATGCTATCAAGGGTGTGGGACTGTTTTGGGCAGTCATTAATCAGCCCCCTGTTGGGCAGGGCTAATTCATTGTGATGAGAGAAAATTAGGGTAACCAGAAGTTAGCATACACAAAATTTTTTAGCGACTGATTTGATTTGTCCACTTTC
>NZ_JBALFV010000096.1:0-13444 GCF_036916735.1 Nostoc sp. | reverse complement strand
TGCTTCTCTGCGTGGCGTAACCATCCCTACTAATTACTATTTCCGGTTTCCTTCCTGATTATACTCTCCCCAAAGTAACAAAAGAGGGATTAGGCTCAATCCATTCTCCTGTAAAGCCTCTACGATTAGTTTTAACCCTACGTCTCCCTTTTTTAGGTATGCGAATACGTGTACGCCCACCATCCACAGCGATTACAACACGTTGGTCTTGAAGAGTATTTAAGTTAGATAAGTTACCAGATTTTAAATCATTTAACTTATTATTTCGTCAATCTATTCCCAGTTGACCAAAATAATATGTTAGTCGTTCTATTCGTTTTAAGCTAATATTTATTCCACAATCAATTAGGGTTCTACGTGCAGCTTCAAAGGAGCCAGCGATTGCACCGTATTGGGCAACCGTTGATAAAACAACCGGGGTTAAGCCCTCAGCCATTCCTAAATATTTTAAGAATGGGCAAAATCCTTCGCACAAAGATTTTTTATTTTTATTTGGTTGCTCAAGACGTTCAACTACATACGGCAGTTTTAAAGTTACTTACACATTACCAACTGTTAATATTTGTCGCTTTTTATAACCATGCTTTTGCGTTGTCTTATGCCACCATCCCTGTGTCTGCTGCATTGATTTCTCTAAAAAATCTTGAGATTTAGACAGATTATGAAGCAATAAAGCAATACATTCTCCGGCTAAAATTAATGCTGATTCCGTAATCTTGTCCTCACGTAACTTTAAAATTTGTCCATCAAATTCTGATATGTTCGTTAATTCTAAAAGTTTCGTAATTTTTTCTTGAAAGTCCGACAATGATTTGCTCAAATCGAAGGTAGAATATATGTTATTTTCCATTCAGTGTAGGCATTACCGGTTTTGATGTCAGATATTAAAACTTTTATTATTCGGGAATCCTACCGTTTTTTGTCCTAAAAAAAAGTAAGATTCATATCCTAAAATTGTCAGCAAACTTAAGCCAGTATTAATACGGTATTAAAAGTAATATATATTTTAAATACTTAAAAATTAGTTTTTAGTGATCGCACCTTTTTGCCCGACCTCACCAAATCACGTTGCTCCCAGTTGTAATGGGAGCAACGCAAAAAAGTGAGATCAGAGTTTAATTCTCAATTAGACCTCTTTATTCTCAATAAATCTTAATTTTTAGTTGCGATCGCATCCTGAAACAAGCCATATACGTCCCAGGTTTTAGCACCTCACAAAATCGCGTTGCTCCCCTTTACCACTTTGTGACACAACCAGAAAAATAGTCAACCAGAAAAATAGTCAACCAGAAAATCTACAAAAGTCGTTATCTTAGGCGATAGATAGCGCTGATTCGTATAGATGGCATAGAGGAATGTGGTTGGCAAGGTGTAGTCCAGCTCCAGTACCTCTAACCGTTGATTGGCAAGATCATCTGCAATCAACCACTCTGGCAAAACCGCTAACCCCATGCTGGCTAAGGTCGCCTGATACTCCATAATAGTGTTGTTGGAGCGGATCGAGACTGTTAGTTTAATTGTCTCCCTCCCGTTGGGACCTTCAAAGAATATCTCATCGGCAAACTGTGAGTAGTGATAGCTGATGGCTACATGCTTCGATAGTTCCTTGGGGGTTTTTGGGCGTCCATTTTTTTGCAAATAGTCAGATGAGCCGACCAACAGGAACGGAATGGGGCAGATGCGTCGGGTGAGCAGTGAAGAACGAGGCTCACTACCGTGCACGACACGTAAAGCAAGATCAAACCCTTCTTCTACTAAATCCACTATCCGATCATTCAAACTCATATCTAGCACAACGTCTGGATAACGAGAGCGATACTCCGCCAGAGCTTTGGTGAATAACGGGTTGGCGAACCAAACTGGGGCAGTGATCTTGAGTACACCACGCACGACGACGGTTGATCGTCTTACCGCTGCCTCTACCATTTCTAAGTTATCCAGCATTTCCCGGCATTGCTCGTAATAAAGCGTTCCTGCCTCGGTTAGGCTTAGGTGTCGGCTGCTTCGATTCAACAAGCGCGTGCCAAGGTTTCGCTCCAAGTGCATCACATGCTTGCTAGTCATGGCTGTGGATAAGTTGAGCTGCTCAGCGGCTGCCACAAAACTTCCTAATTCCACTACCCGACACAACACTTTCATACTCATTAATGTGTCCATTGTGGTTCTAAAGTTTCCTAAGAAGAAACATAGCATCAACAAAATGATACTTGTATAACGATGAGAAATGAATGTAATTTGAGGAAGATGGCATTATCAACTAGCTAGAACACCGATTCATTAATAAAACATAAGATTGAAAAGCCTTGTTTTTAAGTCTTTTCCAATTAAACTTTTCTTGTTTAAACCTAACAAGACTTGGTTTTTTCATGATAAATCTGATTACTGAATCGGTGTTCTAGGCAAGGAAGTAGCTATGAATGAAGCAACAAAGGAGGTGTTCTAAATTTATTGCTTTTCCCTGAATAATTTACGCATTAAACGTTTTAGGAGTCTTGATAACAAATTTGGAACACTAACAACTTGTTAGCAGCTGCCCACAAAAATTTCAATGTCAAATCAATTCAAAATTCAAAATTATCAATTCAAAATTGCAATCAGCGCAAAGTCTGATCGGAGGAAGCCTCCGCTCAGAACTTTGTAAGAGAGTGGAGGCTTGAACCCACAACTGATTGTAGACCACTGTTCTTAGAACCAGTGATCTACTATACTCGGAATTACTTAACTCAAAATTCATTTTCTTACTAATTTTGCATTTTGAATTTTGAATTCAAAAAAAAGTCAAGGGAAACTTTAATGTCTCAGAACAACGATCTCACGGCGATCGACCGCTTTACCATATTCGAGCAGCTCAACCTGCATCAGCGCTGCATCGACAAGGGTTGGGGACGCGAGCAGGTTGATCTCTACAACCGCCTTTACTGGCCGGAGGCTAAATTCAACGTCTACGATCTACGTACTTCAACCTTCGAGGGTTTTGAGGGCATGAAGCAGATGTTCGACTACGCACACAGCGTCTTCCCGATGGACAAGTGGTTCCATTCTATGGGCGCGTTTGAAATTTCTGGCTCGGGTGATAGAGCCGAAGCGCACTGGCGATGGTTCGTGTCCTGGAAGGCTGAACACGTCGGAACCGTTTCGACTGGCACCTACGACGACATCTTTGAACGTCGTGATGGCGTCTGGAAGTGTCTGGAGCGCACCTCCAAGAGCGATCCCAACTGGCCAATAGACTTGTTCCAGCCCTTCCTCGACGCGGCGGACACTACTTTCAAAGCGTCCTGACAGTCAGACTTTTGTAGGTCGGGTTTCGCAAAGCTCCACCTACTTAGGCTATTTGATCCACGCTTCTAAACAATACCGCTCCACCACTTTCTAGACAAAGTGATAGAAGCGACAAACTTCATGGAGTTCTGCCCATTGTAGAAGGCGATCAACATAAAATCGCTCATGGAAACGCGCATCAATTGTTCTCACTCTAATTGAGAAGGTTCAACACTGGGTCAATGGTTGTGTTGCGGCTGAAATAAATCTAACTGTTGATTGAGTCTTTTATGGCATATAGTACATCTAATACCCATACGGTCGTTCGGGATGCGGCTTCTCTGACTGAGGCAGTTCAGCATACACATGTTGTCATCGAAGTGGCTGGTCGCCTTCATGACTTGGAGAAATTTACACTGCTTGAAGGCTCAAGTTTAGTAGGTACAACTCCTGACGCAGAATTAGTCTTCAAACCAGATTCAGACGGAATATTGCTCACGGCAAATCACACACTTCAGAACCTAACCCTGCGAACTGATTCGAGCCGCTTGGCGCTTAGTCTAGAACCGGCGATGACAACACTGGGGCAACTCAGGTTGCAGCATCTCGTCATCCACGGTCGGCTGCACCTGGAATCCAGCACCGTGATGACGGCTGACCTTATCCTCAACGACATTCAACTGTATGACAGTGACAGTACCTCAGACCCGCATCGTCCATCTGGATACGGCGTAGAGGTCGCTCCTGGTGCCTTGACCATCTACAACCGCTGTACCGATCCTAAAAGTCACTGGACACTGAGCGCCGAAAACCTGTCAGGGGGAACTCAAGAGATGCCATTGAAGGGCAGTGGCATCTTTATTTTCGGCGGCATGACGGTTCTTGCAAACGCCGACCCTCAAGGTAGACCAGCACCTAGCTCTCCTGGTGGCACAATCGACCTTAAATTGTTAACCACGGGTGAAATCCATACGAATGGCAGCATCCCGGCTGGTGTTGGTAATCTCATCACAGGTGGGATATTCGTTGGCTCAGGTGTGAAGGCTCAGCAAGTGGTCAACAACGGTTCTGTGACAACCTACGGGACGAATGACATGGTGCTGGATAACTGGGGCAATGTCCGTCTTTGGCTAGCTCGGCAGTCTGTCGTATCTCATGGAACCAGTGGAATCGGATTCGTGAATTTTGGAGAGTTGCAGACTCTGATTATCCAGGGCGACTTAGTTACCTATGGCGAAGGGGCACGGGGGTTCAATCTATACGACGGAACCTTGGCTTATGCAGAATTCAAAAGCATTACCACTCATGGCAATGGCTCGATTGGGATACAGACCAGTAAACCATTTGGGAATATCCTCGTGCTGGGGGACGTGATCACAAAAGGTGGTAGAGGTAATAGTTTGGTGCGTGGCGTGGTTGTACAACTTGACGCTCACGCCCTGAGTCTAAAACCAGGCACAAGTGGAAAGGAGATCATTGTGCTGGGTCAAGTCGAGGCTCAAAGAGAGGAAGTTACCGCATTGGATTTCGCTGCTCCAGCCAGCACGGTTAAATTCATCATGATCGGTGGTCAACAGTATGTCGATGGATCCTCAACAGAGTAGAAATCATGATTACCCAGCAGATAAGTAAGGGTTTAACGTTGAGTAAAAACTTAGTTATGAAGAAAAGGAGCGGCTACTATGGCAGTAACGACAGATAAGAAATCCTCAGTACCAAACATTGAACTAGGAACACCCGCACTAAACTGGATTGATGGTGAGTGGATTGATTCGGAAAAGCATACTGATAGCATTGATCCAGCTACAGGCAAAGTTATTGGAACTTATGCGGATGGTGGGCGTGACGAGGCAGTTCAGGGAATTAATGCTGCGGTACGGGCGTTCCGAGAATTGGACTGGAAGGAAAATCGGGCACTTCGTGCGCGAGTGCTGAATCAAATTGCCAATCGCTTTGAAGCCCGCAGAGATGAACTGATCGCTATTCTCTCGCTTGAGAATGGCAAAGTCCATGACGAAGCAGCATTTGAAATTGATATGATTCCCAGCAAATTTCGATACTGGGCATCGGTTGTGCTGACGAATTATGGACGGGCGATGGAAGTCCAACCCGGACACCTTTCGGTCGTGACTCGATCTGCGATCGGAGTTGTTGGCATCGTCGCACCGTTTAACTCGCCGCTTGTCCTAACTGTGCGATCTCTGGCACCTGCTCTTGCTGCTGGTGTTACGACTGTTATCAAATTGCCGGGTAATACAGCACAGATCAACTATCTGTTTAGTAAAACCCTTGCTGAAGCTGCCGATTTACCAAAAGGCGTTATTAATGTCTTTAGTGAAAGCAAAGGCAGAGGCGGATCGTCTTTTCTGATAGAGTCAGAGGATGTTCGAGTGATTAGCTTTACGGGAAGCACAAAGACCGGGAAAGCAATTTCCGCAACAGGGGCAGCGACACTCAAGCTATTTCAAACTGAACTCGGTGGTAAAACCCCGATGATCATCTTTGATGATGCTGATCTTGAAGCGGCTGCACCCAAAGTTGAGAAGGCACTCACGACTTTTGCAGGTCAATTCTGCATGACGGGTTCTCGCCTGTTGGTGCACCGTGGTGTTGCTGATCGATTTCGCTCGATGATTGCTCAAAGATTAGAGAACGTCAAAACTGGACCTGCATCTGATCCGTCTAGCGACATGAGACCTCTGATGGATAAGCCGAATGTCGCCCGTGTTAACAAAATGGTGGAGGAAGCAATCGTGGCGGGTGCAAAGGTGTTGGTGCGCGGTGGTCCAATTACGGAAGGTCCATTGACTAGCGGTGCATTTTACCGTCCGACTCTGCTGGAAGTAAACGATCCGAAAATGACAATTGTCCAGGAAGAGGTCTTTGGTCCAGTCCTCACCATGCAGATTTTTGATACTGAGGCAGAAGCGGTGCAGCTGGCAAATGACAGCGAGTATGGTTTAGCTGCGAGTATTTGGACTCGCGATGTTAACCGTCCACTGCGCGTCGCTCGCGAGATAGACGCGGGTACTATTTGGATCAATGATTGGGCGATCGTTTGGGACGAGTTTGAAGAAGGCGGATTCAAGAGCAGCGGTAACGGCAGGCTAAATGGTCTGACAGCGATGGATGAATTCCTAGAGTACAAACACATCGCCTTCAACTCAGGCACTATCCCCAGTATTAGAGTTTCTGCTCAATAGTCGAGCTTGAAATCGGCTCATCTCCGCGGACGTTACTACTTACATGAACGATCTGATGGCGGTAGAGAACATTGACACCTTGATGTACCCAGAGGGCACTGACCCGCTGTAGAACTCTCACTACTAGAAACCAACTGTAACTGAAAACGAACACACCCATGTCAAATACCAACGTTAAAATCGTGCAGGAACTCCTCAAAGGTGCCACCAAGCCTGAGGTCGTCAATCGACTTGTCTCCCCCGATGCCATCTACGTATCACTTACCTACAATAATCCCGATCTAAAAAAGCTTATGCCTTGGGCAGGCACGCATAAAGAGGGTCCGGCTAGTGTCCTCAAAGTTTTCCAGGAGCTTAATACCTTTTGGAGGATCGAAGACTTAGAGGTTCAAGATGCCTTTGGCGAAGGCGAGAACGTAGCGCTCTTCGGCACCTTCACCACCCACTCGGTGAAACTCGATAAAAAGTTTACCTCTCCCTTTGTCTTCTTTGCGAAAGTCAAGAACGGCTTGATTACCTATATGCAGTACATGGAGGATACTTTTGGCACAGGTTCGACCTTCCGCTCAGGCGGTACCTGGAAGTTCCAGAGCAACCCCGCAGGTGGGGAGGTTGAGGTTTAACTGCACCAATAACCAACAACCACTTACCAAGGAGAAAAACATGGAAGGCAAGATCGCACTCGAAGAACACTTCTCTAGAGAGTTGAACAACAAGCACTGGGATGCCAAGGGTGAGGAGGGTCGAAATGGTCGCGCCTACGCTCAAGACATCGAGCGTCGCTTGCTCGATCCTGAACTCTGCATCGCCGAGATGGATCGCTCCGGCATCGAGCTTTGCATCATGTCGCTCACCTCGCCCGGCGTGCAGGGGGTTATCGATCCGAAGCAAGCCACTGAGCTAGCGCGGTCTGCGAACGACTACGCGTACTCTTACATTCAGAAATACCCTGGGCGGTTTGCCTCCTTCACAGCGGTGGCCATGCAGGACCCCAAGGGTGCAGCAGACGAACTGGAGCGGGCTGTGAGCGAGCGAACTCGGACTCAAGGACGCTTTGATCAACGGTTACTCGAAGATCAGTCCTGACGAACACGTTCAATACCTGGATGAGGAGCCGATACGGGTGTTTTGGGAGCGCGTCTCCAAGCTCAATGTCCCAGTGTATCTACATCCGCGCGAACCGCTGCCTAGTCAGACCCGTGTGCTCAAGGGCTACCCAGAATTGGTTGGCTCCGCTTGGGCTTTCGCCTACGAGACTGCCAGCCACGCCATTCGCCTGATGTTGAGCGGGATCTTCGACGAGTACCCCAATTTGCAGGTGATCCTGGGTCATCTAGGAGAAGGTCTCCCCTTCATGCTGCCACGTATGCAGCATCGCCTTGACGAGCAGCGCGAAGGTGAGAAAGGTGCTAAGGCAAAACGACGCGCGAGCTACTATTTTGGCAATAACTTTTGGATTACCACGAGCGGTCACTTCCACACTAAACCGTTTTTGGAAGCCATTGAGCAGATGGGTGAGAACCGAGTGCTCTTCTCCGTGGATTACCCTTACGAGCAGATGGACATGGGAGGGCGCTGGTTCGACGATATGCGGCTTGAGAACGCCACAAAGCTGAAAATCGGTCGTGAAAACGCGAACAAGCTTTTCTCTCTAAACCTGAGTCCACTTCCCGAACAGTCGGCGGCTGGTTTCGGTTCCTGACCAAATTGCAGGAGCACGGCGCAAGTTAAGGAACAGCCTAACAAACTACTGATTGCCGCCATTCACGACAATCTTCAGAACCTCGGTCTCGATCAAAATCGCAAAATTTAGCAGAATCAGTCATGGATCAATCGAATTCGCCTAATGCTGCTGCTTCGGCAGCAACCGAGACTATCTTAGACATTGATCTTAACCGTCAAGCCCAGAATGGACCAGACCTACGAAACGACCATGCTAAGAGCCACGGTTTAGTTTGGGGGGAATTTAGCGTTGAGAACAACATTCCTCAATTGCTGGAGGTTGGTGTCTTTGCTCAGTCCAAGACTTATCCAGTTTGGGTACAATTCTCTAGTGCTGCTCCCGTACAGAAGCACGGCAAGCTCTCCTCAGACCTTGAACCAGATGCGCGTGGGATGGCGATCAAACTCTTGCAGGTGCAGGGTGAAAAAGTACTAGATATCGAGCACAAACCCAAGACTTTCTGCTAGTAAATCATTCGGTTTTTATGGTGCGAGATGCTCAAGGATTTGCCACCCTGATGAAAGCAGGCATCGGTCAAGCAACCGAAGAAGAATTGCGATCGCTAGAACCTACATTCAAAATTCTTAAAGTGATTATGAGCAAACAAGTTACTAATCCACTGCTCATTCAATACTGGAGCATAACACCCTATCAACTTGGCACTCATACGATCAAGTTTTCTGTAAAACCTCATCAGCAAGATACGTCCGGTTCAACTCCCACTTGAGAAAACTACCTACGTGAGGCAGCCGTTCAATATTTGTCGGAAGATAGCAACGATGCCGTCTTTGATTTGTTGGTGCAACTCTACGTTGATGATGAAAAAACTCTGATCGAAGATCCCATGCAAGAGTGGAAAGAGCAAGACTCACCTTTTATCAAACTGGCAACTCTGAAAATTCCCGCTCAGAAGTTTGACTTCGAGGAGCAAAAGCGGCTAGATGAGGGACTGTCGTTCATGCCCTGGCATAGGCTTCCTGAGCATATACCCCTGGGAAGTGTCAACTTAGCTCGAAAAAAAGTCTATCAGGAGATTGCAAAAGCGCGACGGTGTAGTATGCACCGTCGAGTCGAAGAGCCACAACCACACAGTTCTATGTTAGACGATCCTCAATAATTTCTTATCTGTGAGTTCTTTGTTGGTAGAGGCTGCAACATTTTGAGTCTCGATACTACAACTAATCAAACTTATAACTAGAGATCATTTGACATGAAAGGTCTTGCCAAAACCTAATATCCAATTCATGAGTTATTGCAATCGCGCTGGAGTCCGCGAGCCTTTTCAGATCAGCTCATTGAGACAGAGATGTTGAACAGTATTTTAGAAGCTGCACGCTGGGCACCCTCGTCTTTCAACGAGCAACCTTGGTGTTTCATCGTTGCGACCAAGCAGAACCTACCTGAATTTGACCGTCTACTGAGTTGTCTTGTTGAAGCAAACCAAGCCTGGGCAAAACATGCTTCAGTCCTAATGATCTCAGTCGCAAAGCTGCACTTCGAGCGCAATGGTAAAGATAACCGACATGCATTTCACGATGTTGGGGCAGCGGCATCTAATTTAGCGCTGCAAGCAACTGCGCTCAGACTCTTTGCTCATCAGATGGCAGGGTTTGACAGAGAAAAAACCCGCGAGATGTTCAGTATTCCTGAAGGGTACGAGCCGGTCGCTGCGATCGCGTTGGGTTACTTAGGCGATCCGCAAACGTTATCTGAAAAATTGCGCGATGCAGAACTTGCCCCACGAACCCGTAGATCATTAGAAACGTTCACCTTTACAGGTAAGTGGGGACAACCATATAAGTAATCATATATCAATACCTTCGCCAAAAAAAGAGTATGAAGAGAGAGGGCGCTCTGTAGTAAAGTTGTTGTCTTCCCAAACGACAACTCAAAAGCTACAATTCGCCCATGTTGGACATCCTATCACTGTGGAAGATGCTTGCTACCGCAGATAAACGCTACGACGATGCGCCGAATGAACCAAATAATCCTGGCAATGTTAGCAATGAACGGGCGAGTCACTATGTTGGGAATGTCTCGTTGGGCAGGGATTGATGGTAGTTATTGAACAATGTTGAGATTCTTTGGGACAGTAATACCTTGGGCGACGTTATTTTGGCTGTTTTTTCGTAAACATCTGTGGCGGAAGAATTAAGTATATTTGCTGGCAGGAGATGAAGTTGTAGTCAGCAAATCAGGTAAACAGACTTATGGATTAGATAGGTTCTTTTCTAGTCTAGCCAGTAAACCGATATCAGGACTATCTTTCTTTGTATTATCATTAGTGAGCGTTGGATAAAGACACTCATTTCCAATTTAAATAGAACAGGCGAGCAAGAGCAATGTAGACAAAAATAGCCCGTCACTACTAGCAGAACTGAAACCCAAAGATAAACGTAAACGTGGACGACCAAAAGGGAGTAAGAACAAGAAGAAAATACATGTAATTTTCACATCTGAATTCGTAGTAATTCAGAAAATGATTAATTGACTATTCAAGTTATTAGACAGCTTAATTCCTCTTACTTACTTAGTATTGGATGGTCACTTTGGTAATAACAATGCCCTACAGATGGTTCAGCAAGTAAACTTGCAGATAATTTCCAAGCTTCGCTACGATTCTGTACTATACATACCTTATCAAAACCCGGACCCCAATAATCGCTCCCGTCGTAAATACGGTGAAAAGCTTGACTATCATAATATATCTGATGAATATTTGTGTAAAAGTACTATTGAGGAGGATATCAAAACTGATATTTATCAATCCATTCTCCTTCATAAAGAGTTTGCCAAAGCACTGAATATAGTTATTTTGGTTAAAACCAATCTTAAAACTAATACTCGTAGCCATGTAATTCTTTTTTCTAGCGACCTAACTCTGTCATTTGAAAAAATTATCGACTACTACAAGCTCCGTTTCCAAATCGAGTTTAACTTTCGTGATGCTAAACAGTTTTGGGGATTGGAAGATTTTATGAACCTGAGCCAAACTGCTGTGACTAATGCTGCTAAGGGAGCTTTTTTCTGGTCAATTTATCCCAGCATCTTCTCGCTGATTTCCGTCAACTCAATCCAGGTTCCGGCATTATTGATCTTAGGGACTTTCAAAGAATAAATCATTCCAAAAAAAACAAGAGACAGGATTGTTCAACAATAACTTGTGCGATCGCCGAAAGCATTCGAGATTTGACTGATCTGTGGGCAAATACCACTTAGCCCGTTAGCTCGTTAGCCTTTTTGTCAACTAAATAAATCCTGTTATTAAAATCAAATAACTTTTGTTTTACTATAACAAATATTAATAAACCAATTACCTAAATTTGGAAAAACTTCATGAGTAGAATTGGTTAGCCGCTCAATCTGTTTTTCAATTTTAGCCATAGCTTTTTTTGTAAGCTTTACACCATTTTCATAAGTTTCGTGTACTAGCTTAACGGCTGGATGTTTCCCTTTCCATTTCATAGTGTTAGCAAAATTTAAAGCCGTTTCTAGTTCATCTAAAATACTGCCATTCCAATGATTTTCTAGTACTGCCCATGTCCAATCTAATTGGATTATATTTACTATGATAGAGAGGATAATAAGCTAAACGTATATTTAGTTGATGTTTGTGAGCAAACTCTACTATACGTTTCATAAATTGGGTACGCCGTGAACTATTCTGCGGCCCATTATCTTGATTGAGAAGTAGTGTTTTAATTTGAGAAAAACGATGCTTTTCACTAGACCAAAAATCTGATAAGATATCAACGATAAAATCACTTGTAACTTTCGATTCTGTAAAGTATAAAAATAACTCGTCAAGCTCTGGAAGAAATATTCCATAGGGAGTTACAGTTGTTTTCGGATTATTATCATAGTCATCAGCTTTTGCCCCATCGCGGCTTTTACCTCCTCTGTCAAATGAGCCAATCTTTACACGTGCTTTTCCATCCATGCTTAGACGTAAAACACTCTTATCTTCATCTGCATCTTTATTTACTATGTCTAATAGCTCAAAGATTGCATCGGTTTGTGGGATTTTTTTGAGGTTGAACTTTCTTTACCCTTCTGAGCTTGTAACCTAAATTATTTAATTTGACTCGAATTGAATAGGAATGTATGTAAATTTTCATCACTATAACCATACTTTTCGATTAATTGCTTTCTGACTTCGGCTGCACTAAGTCTGGTATATAGTCTTTGACTTTTAAAACTCGGATCAGTTTGACTATGGAAATCAACTAAATTTTTTATGTCTGATAAAAGATTTGGCAGGTGAACTTCTGCTTTATAACGTCCTTTGCCACTCATGTTATCAACGCAATTAATACCGCTTTTTAATTCTCTTGAACATTCCGAATTGTGTCTCGATTCCATCCTAATTCTGATGATGCAAGCCTTTGCCCTCCTAAACCTAAGCCCTGAACTGTCGAAGCCATAAATTTACGCTTTGCTGCACCAATTAAAATGAGATGCAGTTTCAATCAACAACTTTTTAAGAGAATCAGTTAATATTATAGTCACCAGTTGCCACACTCAAAAACTCAGTCATTATTCAAATTACTACAAAAGGGGGATGAAGGGGCTGCCGACGGCAGCCCCTTCATCCCCCTTTAAAATGATTATCATTATTGTTAATGGAATAGTTTATTTTCTGCAACTCCCCAAAGTTTGGGTAAGATTGAATGAGGGATGACTACTAAGCTCAATAGCAAAAGTCAGCGTGGGTTAGCCATCGCATTGCAGATTCCATTTGAGTACCTTGATGCCGTTGTCCGAGGTGTGTCAATAATCCCATCAGATGTGATCAAATTTTGCCCCCACTGTTGGACTCCAGGCACAGGTGTTGAAGAAATATGGTTATTGCCGCGATCGCAGTTTTGTTTTCTGTGCGGAACTGGCTTACGTAATAGTTGCGTTCAGTGTAATGAACCAATTACATCATTAGAATTTCGCTTTTGTCCTTACTGTGGCTTTCCATATAAGGCATCTAAGGATTCTGAATCTCAAAGCCGTTCCCGTTAATATTAGTATGATTTATTACTTGTAACTAGAGTTACTTAAATCAAATTTTATTGCCTTTCTAAACTAAACCGTTTAGTTTGCACTTCATGACAGCTTTGCCAGTTCTACCCCAAATCGATATAATTTGCGTCGCAGTTGGCAGCAGATTTTTCGGCGTTGCATAATTGAAGTATAAATTTGAGCGTAGGCGTAGCCCGTCGTAGACATCGCTATGCAATGTCCAAAGTGTGCATCAACTCGTATCCGC
>NZ_JBALFV010000095.1:0-108288 GCF_036916735.1 Nostoc sp. | reverse complement strand
AAGTGGACAAATCAAATCAGTCGCTAAAAAATTTTGTGTATGCTAACTTCTGGTTACCCTAATTTTCTCTCATCACAATGAATTAGCCCTGCCTTGGAAAGGGGGGTTGGGGGGATCTCTTGAAGGGTTAAGTAACTTTGAATATATGCCTGAATATCTTGCCGATTTTCTTCTGAATAATCTGCTAAATCAAGACTTTGCGACGGTGTTTCAATTAATAAACCTGACTTCTCTGGCAAGAAAGGTCTACGAGTGAGGAGAAAATAGACCTTATCTGGGAGATAGCGGGAGAGATAAAACAGATTTGTACTAGGTGGTTGGCTGTTACGGTCAATGCAATTCAACCCATCAATGGCTATTATCAGTTTTTGATCAAGTTCTAACTCATCGCTGATTTGCTGGAGAAGACTAGAGAAAAACCAACTTCCCTCTGTGGCGTTATCAGGAAGAGAGGTGTAATTAAGCGAGTATTGATTAATGAGTTGTGTGCAGATATTTATGAGAAATTCGTCGGCACGATTTTTATCCTCAAGTTCGGCATTGTAATAAATAACTTGAGGATTGTTTGTCACATATTTGGCGAAGATGGTACTTTTACCGCTACTAGGTGCGCCAATGATGGTGAAGTAACCCTGGTTGTGGCGGTGGAGAAAGTTGTTAATAGCCGTGAACATAAATTCACGACTGACAAAATTGTGGCTTTTTTCTTGAATGATTTGCTCAAACTCTGTTGGATGTCCTCTGGAATTGATTGCAGTGGGTGGTTTGGGTGGTGAGTTCATAATTTTGGAAATTTTGGAGAATAATTAAGAGATAAGGCAACAGTGGAGGTGGCGATGTCTGTACAATTGCTAAGACGGAAATTTACTGTTGAGCAATATCATAAGATGGTTGAGTCGGGGATTCTCACAGAATATGACCGAGTGGAATTGATTCGGGGAGAGATTATTGAGATGTCGCCTATTGGAACAAAACACGCTGCTTGTGTGAAACGGTTAAACAAACTCTTGTTTCAGAAGTTACGGGATAGAGTTCTCATTGCTATTCAAGACCCTGTGGAACTGAACGATAACTCAGAACCTCAGCCAGATGTGGCATTACTTAAACCCCGTGATGATTTCTACGCCACTGCACATCCCCAATCCCAAGATATCTTTTTATTAATTGAAGTAGCTGATTCGACTGTAATGTATGACCGGCAAGAGAAAATTCCTTTATATGCAGAAGCAAACATAATTGAAGTTTGGTTAGTAGATATTAACGAGCAAATTGTGGAAGTTTATCAACAACCAACAGCCGCAAGATATCAGCTTATGCAAAAGTTCGCTAGTGGCCAAACTTTATCAATTAAAGCTTTTCCTAATATAAACATTACCGTCAATGAAATCTTTGGCAGATAAAATTATTTCTCTCCTCATTCCTCTCTCATCCCTTGAAGACGCAAAAAATGTATCCTACCTAATTGTTCGCCTGCCACAATTGTCATGCCGTCTGGTGCAACTGCACAGCAATTAATGGAACTATCCCCTGTGAAAGTGGCAGTGAATTCTCCTGTTGCCAAATTCCAGATTTTGAGGGTCTTGTCATCGGAAGCGGAAATTATCTGCTGACCATTGGGGGTAATGGCGATCGCTTTTATTGGATAATTATGTCCTGTAAAAGTAAATAGTTCTTCTCCTGTTGCCAAATTCCAGATTTTGAGGGTCTTGTCATTGGAGGCGGAAATTATCTGCTGGCCATTGAGGGTGATGGCAACTGCTTTTACCGAGTCCTTATGACTATTGAGGGTCAATAGTTGTTTTCCAGATTCCAGGTTCCAGATTTTAAGGGTCTTGTCTCTAGAAGCAGAAATTATCTGCTGACCATCAGGGGTGACAACAACGGCATTTACCCAACCGTTATGACCATTGAGGGTCAATAGTTCTTCTCCTGTTATTAGATTCCAGATTTTGAGGGTCTTATCTCTGGAAGCAGAAATCACCTGCTGACCATCAGGGGTGACAGCAACGGCATTTACCCAGCCATTATGACCATTGAGGGTAAATAATTCTTCTCCTGTTATTAGATTCCAGATTTTGAGGGTCTTATCTCTGGAAGCAGAAATCACCTGTTGACCATCAGGGGTGACAACAACTGCATTTACTGAGTTATTGTGACCCTTGAGGGTAAATAATTCTTCTCCTGTTATTAGATTCCAGATTTTGAGGGTGGAGTCAATTGAAGTAGAAATCACCTGCAAGCCATCAGAAGTGACGGTGACTCCACTTACCCCGGAAGTATGACCAGTGAGGGTACGTAGCAAGCGTCCTCCTGGTGGAATTAAGCTAGGAATCAATGGACACAACCAGGGGAAACTTGTTACTTGCTTTGCTTGTGCCAATAATGCCTGAATTTCCTCTGGCATTTTCTGGCTTGATAAACGTCCCCACAATTGACTCGCTAATTGTCTCTCATCCGTTGCTAAAATATGCGCTGATAGTTGCAATGTTCCTTGGATAAATTTTAGTGCCTTTACTTTCTCCAGGTTGTATTTGGAGTTTTCTAATACCTCTAAATCGTCAACCAAATCATAATCTTCAATTAGCGCTTGCACTCCAAACTCAGGATGGTTAATCTTTGCACTTAGGAAATTAAAATCAGTCAGAGTTTGGTAATACTTCTGCAAATTTCCCGACTTCATCAAGTTTGACGCTAAACTACCCAAGTAAGCACGTTGAAAAGCAGGACTTTGTACCGCTAACTTGTCAGCAAATTTTCCCATCTCACGCCACCTTCCTTTCAAGGTAGTCCACAATACGTTGATTAACCTCTTGAAGTCGCTTCCGTTTGGAATCTAGAACCCCTTGTGCTTTCAAGAAGTCTAAAAAACTAGTGTGATAGATGCTATAGCACTTTTCTCCCTCTATATCTTGCGACTTCAAATATTCAACCCACTCATTTAAAACTGATTGCACATCATATTCATCCTGTTCAGTAATCTCCGCTATCATCTCACAGGGAATTGGTGTGCCAATCTCCACTAAAATAAACAGGATAAATACTTTTACTTCTTGGGGTTTTTCATCCATTCCCATCTGTACCCAATGGACTTGATAATAGTCCTGAAGACCATTAGGTAATTGCTTTAAATTCAGATCATTATAATCACCCTTAGCAATTCCTGACAAAATATAGCGCAAGTACATAAAATTATTTTCACTCTTAGTTGCCACCTGCTCCACAAAATCGTTATCAGAAATATTGCGGTCTTGAATCCATTGTCTAAGTGCATTCTTATAGTCTTGACCGCTATTCAAAATAAACCGAATATATTCTTTAATATCTTCACGACTCAAATTAATATACTGACTTCCCCTTAAATCTAGCTCCTCTACCGGGACATCTGGTGTAGACAAGCGTTTTTTATCTCTGGTATAGGGTCGTCTAGTTAAGACAAAATATAAATTTTCAGGGAGCGACGGTGGTAAATCTAAAAGATTTCCCCCTGCTTCTTGCTCCACTTCATCCAAAGCATCAACTACAATTACAAGACGATCGCCAGCAGTCAGTTGTTTGCTAACCTGTTCTAGTAAATCTGCTAAATTAGCCTTCTCGGCATTCTGCAACTGGTAACGCTTAATTAATTGTTTGCGAAGATTTTCAAGAAATAGCTCCGGTCGATTGCGACCATCGGAGCGAATATTAAAATAGCATGGTGACTTATTGTCCCAGACGTATTTAGCAGCAATGGTACTCTTCCCCATCCCCGCATCACCCACTACTGTAAAATAACCACTGCGATTTTTATTGCAAAATTGCTTAAATGCGTCAAAAACAAACTTACAACCGCAAAACGAGCGAATTTTTTCTCTAATTAATGACTTAAATTCTGCTGGATACTCGTCTAAATTCCATTCAGGGAAAGGCTCAAATTCTTTGGATTTAGTTGTTTTAGCAACCTTAATAAATATTTTTCCAAACTCTTCTAACTGCACTTGTAGTTCAATTCTCATCAATCGGATATCAAATTCTGAATCCTTACCCTGCAAAAACTTTTCTACTTCCTTGTAGAAACCCAAGGGATTATTTGAAGTATAAGCACTCCAAAAAGCATTTTTAATTTCTCTTTCTCGAAAAAGATTCAGCAGTACTTCCTGCTTATCCACACCATAGTCAATTAAAGAATAAATATAAACACCATCAACATCTTTAGGTGGTTGTACTGGGTCAAAATTGAATTGTTTTAAAGTTCTAACTACAGTTTCATTGCGTTGAGCTTGATTAATAACTATAGAAGCCGCAGGTTTAGCAATACTTTTAAGTGCATTAACTACAGGATCAATATTCATCTTTGCTAGCAGTAAAGATAACTTTTACACCTGTAACCTATCCTAACGACTGATGCTAAAATTAAGCAAATACACAGTTATATCATAGCGATACCTTTCCTTCTCTACGAGAGGCTGCGCCAATGGAACGTTACGCGTAGCTTGCTTAAGAATAAGAGTACGATAAGCTGCGTTAACGCTCCCTCTTCTCTCTTCCTCAGTGTCCTCTGCGCCTCTGCGGTTCGATTCTCAGACTCATTTATTGCAGTATGAGCGCTCACTTATACTTAAAATAAAATGAAATATGGTGCAGGCGTAGCCCGCACTTCTCTACGAGACGCTGCGCATAGCTTGCTTCTCTGAAGGAGTACGGCATGGTTCGACTTCGCTCATCAGCCGCTCAGTGACCATCGTAGACATCGCATAGACGTTTCAGTACCAAACTCCAAACTTGAGCTTTTAAACCGCAAGTTTCAGGCTCAAAGGTGCAAGTTTCAGCATAAAAGGTGCAACTTTCAAGCTCAAAGGTGCAACGTTCACCCTCAGAAGCTCAACCTTCACCCTCAGAGGCTCAACATTCACCCTCAGAAGCTCAACCTTCACCCTCAGAGGCTCAACGTCCACCTTCAGAAGCTCAACCTTCACCCTCAGAAGCTCAACATTCACCTTCACAAGCTCAACTGTGGCAATATTAACCTTGCAACCATATCAACAAGTAGAAACCCCATATATGCTTGGACATTAAAGATAGCCATCTATGGTATAGAAATGTATAGAATCTTGTAAAGATATAAAATATAGTTTTTAAATGCACACATTTCTAGCTTCTTCCTCAATGCAGGTGTCTGTACCACCAAATCACTTTCAGCCAATGAAGATTGTCGCGCTGGGGGACAGCTTAATTTATGGATTCGGCGACCCAGAAAAAGGGGGATGGATTGAGCAACTACGGCGATGGTGGATGTTGCCGGATAGTGCGGGTCATGTTCTTTATAATTTAGGGGTAAGAGGCGATCGCACGCAACAAGTAGCACAAAGGCTAGAAGTTGAATTTCGCCACCGGGGTGAACTGCGAAATCGTGTCCCCGACTTGATTATTTTATCCGTAGGCGTGAATGACTCAGCACGGTTGGCACGTCTTGATGGTCGAAGTTACACAGATTTTACCGTGTTTGAAAAGGAAATTGCTTCTCTGTTAGATTTAGCACAGCAACTATGTCCTGTGTTATTTGTGGGCATGGTACCAGTGGATGAAGCCAAAATGCCATTTTTAGATTGCTTTTACTATAATCATGCCGACCAGTACCGCTACAAAGAAGCAACTCGAATTGCTTGCACCAAACGGCAGATTCCCTATTTAGATATTTTTGAGCAATGGATAGAACGTGGTGAAAATTGGCGGCTCAAACGCTTGAGTGAAGATGGTCTTCATCCCAATACACTAGGTTATCAAGCTTTGCTAGAAGATGTGATCAGTTGGGATGCGATCGCAACTTACCATTCTAAATTTGATTACCACCTTAAGCGATCGTAATAATATAGATGTGTTGGTGCTTTGGGGTTAGCTTATATTTTTGTATTTGCCATCCTCGCAAAAGCACCACAATCTTGCTGAATTTTCAATGAAAACGAGTCAAAATCTATTTATAAAAACTCTAATTTCTCTATTATTCATTACTCATAACTCCTGTACAGACGCGATTAATCGCGTTTCTACTCCTAACTCCTATGACACCAACATTATTTGGTCGTTGGCAAACTCGATTATTATTACTTGCAACGGTAGGCCTACTTGTGTCTTTGCCCTTTGCAGTGGGTTGGATTGGTTCAAGTGCTAACTCGGTTTATTTTTGGATACTTGGTTATGTCGCTGTCTTTGGCATAGGTTGGGATGTGCTTTATAACTATCTCCAAAAATTCCGATGGGATAGAGATTGGCCAGCAGCCTATCAACTCTTAGCTGGTATATGGGAATTAGTATTTGTGTACTGTGGGGTCAAACTATTTGGTTTTTTACCAATACCTTTGCCTAAAGAAGAACTCCCGTTAGCAGTTTTTTTATTGCACTATAGCGTTGTTTGGCTAACAGTTTTTATTAGTTCACAAAGCCTGATGCGAATTATTTTTCCTCGTTGGCGTTTCCGCGGTGGGGAGTGGTTTTAATATTGCGTCCCCAAATAAGCTGTTAAGCATTTAAGCAAGCACATTGAGACCGCATGGGTGCAGTTCTTGCTGGGAGCACAGGAGAGGGTTTGCAGATTTTTTCTTAAGTTGACACCAATGGGCATAGGGAAGATCGTACCGCCACTATGCCCAATGCCCCAAGCGACGGGGGGAACAACCTTGTCCACTCACTCTTAAGATAGAATTTCCCATCGCTTTCAATAAATAATATTCGTCCTACAGTGAAGAGAGAAAAATTAAAATCTTTCACTTGCTAATATTTTCACTAGTTCAGCTTGTATATAATGTATAAATACATATTTCTACCAGCCCAAACTATTAAACCAAATATTTAGCTTCTGATTATTGCTGCATTGAAGGTGTAGGAAAAATTCTGCTAAATATAGGAATCCGTGGTTTCGGCTTAGTTACAGTTATACTCGCATTATCAGCTATATTGGCATAAGCACCAGAAGAGTTATTAGCTGCCTTAGAAAGGATAGGTGGTTTGCTATTAATAGAATTGGCAAAATCACTCAATTGGATAGCCGAAGGTGAATTTGAAGATATGGAAGTAATATTACCAGTACTTTGGGTGTTAGATTTTACCGGAGTTTCAGCTTGAGATGGAGTAATAAGGAAAGTCGAGCTTGTTCCTAATACCAGTATTAGCAAATTAAAAAAATATTGTCGCATGGGGATTTGTCAAAAAAGCTTCAAGAAGTTATATTTGTTCTCAGTCGGAAATAAAACCGTGATTTTCCAAGATAAATCGCACCTTAGTAAATCAATTCACTCACAAAAACTTAACCCCTTGAGTTACCTTGCTTATAAGGTGGGGCAAAGCAAAACTCTCCTCTTCTTTAAAGAGAGGGGTTATTCTAGAATTACGGAATTGATATTATAGAGAGCTTGCAAATAGATATACCTGGAATAATTGACGTTTATTCATCAATTAGTTCAGGACAACTATTAATAATTTAGTTGTATTTTTTGATTATTTAAATAGAAATTTTACTGAACTTTTTGAAAATTGCTATTTTCAGTAAGTCAGCTAATAAATCGCATATTTAATGAAGTACAACCAACAATATATAAAGTTTTAATAAAAGCTGATTTTATAAAAATGCGTGTATGCCTTCTGGGATGGATACTAATCTGTCTATAATAATCAGATTTAATTTTTGAAAAAACCTAAGTATATCTAGGGTGGATGATAGACATTAGTCATAACTTGCCAAAGCTTTTGGACAGTGTGTTATACAATTTCAGTCATTTAAACTATGACCGAAACGGGAAGTAGTGAGTTGGGAACCGTGTAGTTCAATTACTTGATAAGCGCTGTAAACTGAAGTGAGTAAAAAAAGTGATGAGATGAGATTTTGTAGTATTAATACCTCACCCATCACTTTTTAATAACTTGCGCGTTGATAAACTGTTACGTATTTTTAATTACACCAGCTTATTGCTTGATTTATCTTCTAACTATAGAGGCGGATACTTGTTAAGTTGTAATGTGACTTACTATACAAATAGTTTTAACTTCTTAATATCCATTAGTCTTACTTTTGCTTATACCAGGTAGTTCTGAATAGATTTGTGAAAATCCAAAAGCTTAGATTTCCGACTTTTCTAAGAAGTCGGAAATCTTTTTTTCAAAAAAATGTATTTATAAACACAAAAAAACTTAACTTAGACTATATATCTTTGGTAGTACTAGCTTGATGCTTGTGATAGAAGTTGGGAAAAAGATTATTTATTATTCTGAGTAATCATGGAAACAATTATGATTAGCACTAAATTATTCATTGGAAAATGAGAAAGTTAATTAAGCAAGAATAGTAACTTAAAGTTGAGAGCCAGGGTTTTCTAACTGTGCTATTTTATCTAATTTCTCTGCTAGTCATAATTGCGACTGGCTTAGAAGTTTAATTACAAATTAGCATCATCTGAGATCAACGGATTTTGCATTTGTATTCAGCTGAGTTTACCAAATCTTCCCACTAAAGGTAGAAACAATACTTAACAAAATGTTGTAACCTTTCTTGTAAACTTGTAAACAAAGCATCTGAGTGCAAAATTTATTAATGGACACTCTCTAATTGCCTAGATTTAATTTGCATTGCTCATTTAGGTTAAATGCAATAATGTATGTAATTTATGATACTATGTAATATATAGTGCTATCAGACCTAAATTGTTGAAAAGCTAGAATAAACATACTTTTATAGGTTATATTGAAAATAATTGCAGTTCAAAACTGGTTAATTTTATAACATAAAATACTGCAACTTATCCAAAAATTTACCTAGTAAATTTTTTGCTTTAACTCTGCAAGTAAGTAGCGGGAATTTAAGGTGAACATAGAACAATTTATCCAACGCTCAGAAACATTACACAATCGTTTAGCAGATTTATACCAAACTGCTAGTGTATTACCTTGGATTTCAGCGGATCTGCTGCCGCAAGCTTTTAAAGAACTTTATAACACCTCAAAGGTAGTGCAGTTAGCAGCAGAGGAACTCCATCAACAAAATGAGGAATTAATACAAACACGGAATTGCTTAGAAACAGAACGTCAACATTATCAAGAATTATTCGAGTTTGCGCCTGACGCCTATTTAGTGACTAGTACACAAGGAATCATCCAAGAAGTTAACTTCACCGCAGCTAAATTGCTCAATGTTTCAAAGCAATTTTTGCTGGGCAAACCAATAATTAACTTCGTCCCTTTAGAAGAACGTCAGCACCTTCGTAGCGAACTTATCAAACTATCTCAATCAGACAGAGTTAAAGAGCTATTGATACGCTTGCAACAACGTCACGGTGAGTTATTTGATGCAGCTTTGACAGTGGCAGTTGCCCGAAATCCGCAGAATAAAGCAACCTCTTTACGCTGGCTGTTACGTGATATTTCTGAACGCAAAGGAGTAGAATCATCAGTAGTCAAAAACAATAGTAACCTTTTGTATGATCGTCCTGTGCAGAAATATTCTAAAGGAGAAACTATTCCCCTTAACCCATTAGTAATTTTGTATGTTTGTCAGGGTTTGGTCAAACTTAGTACCTACTGTGAAACGGGTGAAGAAGTTTTAATAGGATTGGCAACAGCAGAAATGGTTTTTGGTTCTAGCTTAACATCTTTAAACATTTACCAAGCAATAGCACTCTCTGATGTTGAGTTGGTATCAATTTACGCAGCAGAGATAGCAGTTTCCCCTAACCTGAGCCATATCCTTTTACCAAAAATTAATCAACGCTTACGCCAAACAGAATCTTTTCTAGTCATTTCTGGAAGACGACGGGTACAAGAGCGCTTGCACCATCTATTACAACTTTTGAAAAGAGAAGTTGGCGAAGCTGTGCCGGAGGGAACTCGCTTAAGTTTTCGCTTTACTCACGAAGATATTGCTAGCGCCTGCTGTACTACCAGAGTAACAATTACACGATTGATCGGCAAATTACAAGAAGAAGGCATAATCAGTTTTGACTTAAAAAAACACATGATCTTAAGAGATTTTGATTAATTACTTTATTAAAGATTGATGACTTTAAATTTTGAATTTTGAGCATACTCCTACAAAGTAGCAACGTGACATCTTTGTTAAGCAAAAATCAGTTGCCAGCCAATTATGAAAATTGCTATATCTGCAAAAATATGGCTGATGTATCCAGGCCAGATTGAGCAATAAGTTAAGTAGCACCATGACCAAATCGCCCCTGCTAAAAACACGCCCAATGAGCATAATGTTGTTGCACGCCAGTCAAAGTAAGCTGCCAAACCAAAAATGTGATGAATTGTAAAAAATAGTGCAGATAGTACTACAGCTAAAGGACTTGATACCAACATTTCACATTTGCGAAAAACAAACCAACGCCAGACAAATTCTTCAAGTAAAGAATTGACAAATATCCAGTACGCTGACCCTACTAAATAAACTACAAAACTGTCCAATCCAACTTGCGTTGCTCTATCACGAGCATATTTAACATCTATCCACTTTGCACCTAGCAGCCAATAAACAATCCACATAATGCATAGCATCAGTAGCCCTAATCCGACTCCAGCTAACAAATCTCGTTTTTTAGGATATTGAACTTTTAAATTTTCTTTATCGATAAATAACAACCAAATAATGGGTATTATAAACATCCAGATTTTAGATAATAAAGCTACTAAATGTCCTTTCAGACCGGGGAGCATATACAGTTGAGTTGCAACACCAATGCTCGGAACTGGCACAAGCAATAACAGAGGTAGTAGTGCATTTCGATTTAGGTTAAGTTTGAACATGCGAAAGTTTTGTTATATTTTGATAGTTTTAACTATTACTATTACTTTTGATATGGATTGACAACGGTGTGCGTTTAGGATTGCTGATTGACCCCCAGAACCAACAGGTGGAAATTTACCGCCCAAGACAGGATGTTGAGATTCTACAATCGCCTATTAGCTTATCGGAAGAGGATATATTGCCTGGGTTTGTGCTGAATTTAGCACAGATTTTGAGTTAAGCGATCGCTCTGTTTCAAAATTCCAATTTTTGCATCATTAAAGATAGTTTTTGAGTTACTACGACTCAGTTTAAAGCTTTGAAGTGGTAGGATTTTTGGATGTTTGATAACATCTGCAAATTCCTCGCCGAAAACTTTTCCACTGACTTTGCTACTTGGCTGTTGGGAGAACCCATTTCGCTCACGGAGTTAAGTCCTTCTGAACTCTCGTTAGAACCTATTCGAGCCGATGCATTAATTTTATTAGAATCAACTGAACTAGTGCTTCACCTAAAGTTTCAGACTCAACCTGATGTTAATATGCCATTTCGCATAATTGACTATCGACTGCGAGTGTATCGCCGTTTTCCCCAAAAGCAGATGCGTCAAGTGGTGATCTATCTTAAAGAAACAAGCTCAGAACTCGTGCAACAAAATACTTTTACCATTTCTGGTACTCGTCACGAGTTCGAGGTAGTTCGATTATGGGAACAGCCAACAGAAGTATTTTTACGCTATCCAGGTTTATTTCCATTCGCGGTGCTGGGTGGGACAGATGACCGTGCAAGTATATTACAGCAAGTAGCACAGGAAATTATCAGGATTCCTGACCAACGGTTGCAGAATAATGTCGCAGCTGCCATAGCAATTTTAGCTGGTCTAGTATTAGAGAAAGGGTTAATTCAAAGAGTATTACGGAGAGACAATATGCGCGAATCTGTAATTTATCAAGAGATTGAGGCTGAAGCTAAAGCTGAAGGTAGAGCCGAAGGTTTACAAGAGGGGATTTGGCAGGTTGCGGTGAATCTGCTTAAAAGCCAAATGCCTTTGGCAAAAGTGGCAAAATTAACTGGGTTGTCAGTTGAAGATGTAGAGTTGTTGCAAACACAGATACAAGGTAAGTCAACATAATTCGTAATTATTACCCTGTGGATGAATCCGGGTGGCTCTGAATAAAAACGAGAGCGATCGCTTTTTACTCGCACCTTTTCTCAAAAGGCGATCGCTCAATTTTACTCATCTGACAATCTGGGTAATTTGCAACTATAATTTGATAAAATTTTACAGTCAAAAACACAAAATCAATATTGACTAAATATTAAAAACACTGTCTGGAATAACCCTACAACAAAACCCAAAACACCACCTAAAGTTACAATAGCTTGCAATTCATTTTTTACAATTCCCTCAATTGCAGCTTCTAAATCCGCTGGTGAAGTTGATTTTACCCGGTCAACTATCACTTGATCTATTGACAAAATTGGAATTGCTTGCGCCACAATTACTTCTAAATCTTTTTCCAAATACTTATCTAATATTAAAGCCAACTCTTGACTCATCACTTCTAAAGAAGTACTAACAACAGGTGAAGTACTCAGACGATTCAGCAGCACTACAGCAATATTTTCCCAATCAACAGAATCAGTTAATCCTTGTAGAAAATCGCTGCCACTGTTTTGTAGGTAATGGCGGACACTTTCGCGGGTAGTCTTTCGGAGTTGGCGCACCGTCCCCATTGGCAAGTTTTGTAATGATAGATTTTGCAGTAATTTACGAATGCGATCGCGGATTTGCAAATCTTTAGTCAATTCCTGCAAGCGAGTATTCGCAGCCTCTTTTTCATCCAAACAAAAAGTTCGTAGTCGCGTGAGAGTATTACGTAAGCCAAACAAATTTGCTACTACCCAATAAGTCCCACTGGTTTTTTCGCGGAAGCCTTCATCAATAATTTGAATTGTGCGATCTGTCAAAAAATCAACTATCGTCTGCCGCAATACGTCTGGCGGTAAAACTACTTGCAACAACCAATCAGCAAGCCGCGTAGCTTGTTCTTCACTCAATTGAAATTCTAGCAATATCTGGTCAAAAATTTGATTTATCTGCACTTCCAAAAAGTCTTCACGTCGCGCTAAAACCTTGAGTAACCGTGGCAAGGATTCCCCTAGTAAATCCCGTAAAATACCTGCCACAATTTTGGCACTTTTCTCGTTTTTATCTGTTTTGATTTGTTCAATTGCCAGCCGCAACAACCAGAGAATTGCTCCTTGCACGCGTTCTGTTTGTAACAAACGCCGCGCCAGATTTTGCAATTCTTGTGGTGTCAACAGCGACCCCATGATTGTTTTAGAAATATTCAGAGCCAAACGTTCCTGGTTGCGGGGAATCAATCCAGGAGTGAAGGGTACTCTTCGTCCAGCAATGTAAATTGCTCGGTAAGGACGGAACAACATTTTGATGGCTATATCATTTGTGAAATAGCCAATAATTCCACCCAGTACCGGGGGAGACACATAAAGCCAAAGATGAGACCAGTCCACAGGATTTTGGATTTTGGATTTTGGATTTTGGATTCTAGATTAGAAATTAGGGATTGAGTATTGGTAATTGGTATTTGGTGGTTATTAATTGTTAGTTGTTTTTCCACTAACCACTAAGGATTCTCCATTACCCATTATCTATTCCGCAGTCCCCAATCCAAAATTGCAAATCTAAAATCTAAAATTTGCTGACTACCAGCACTCCCATCATACCGTTCACAATGGGGTAGTGTGTGGCAACAGCAAAACCAACTTGACGCGCTAACTTTATTTGCTCTCTGCCGATGGGAAAGCGGTCTAAGCTAGGGCTGATATAAGCATATTCTTCTTTTAACCCTAAATAACTGGCAACTGGCACCACAAAATTATCCAGATACAACTGCTCAAAGGCACGTAGCTGAGGATTACTCGGTCGATGAAAGTCTAAAATTGCGGCTTTAGCACCCGGCTTCAAAACCCGGTATAACTCTTGGAGACTGCGGGGAATATCTTTAACATTTCTTAAACCATAGCCCATTGTTGCAGCATCAAATTGGTTATCGTCAAAGGGTAAATTTAGCACATCGGCTTCTACCCAGGCGATCGCAGGTTGGGGGTACTGCCAATGTGAGCGTTCTTTAGCTTTTTCTAGCAGGTTGGGTGAAAAATCCACTCCGTAGACCTGTCCTGTTGCTCCTGTCCGCCGTGCCAGACGTAAGGCTAAATCACCACTACCGCAACACAAATCTAATGCAGTATCACCCAATTTAGCTGCACTCCATTTCACTGCCATTTCCTTCCATATTCGATGCTGTCCCAGACTCAACCAATCGTTCAACTGGTCATAAACCGGAGCAATACGGTTAAAAATGGACTGAATTTCGTTAGTCATTGGGTATTGGGTATTAGGCATGGAGCACTTCTTGCCCTGAGTTTAGCCCGAGCAAAGCCGAGGGGCGTAGTCGTAAAGCCTGCGGCATAGCTACGCTTAACGCGTAGCGTCCCGTAGGGAAGGAAGTCGAAGTATTGGGCATTGGTTTTTCACTAATGATTAATGACTAATGACAACTAGTAAGAGAGATCGCTATCAGTTGGGCTGATAAATTAATTAGCATTAATTCATCTTCCCATAAAGTGCAGGGTTGTTTCCACTGTAGTGATAATACGCCCAAAAGTTGATTACGATAGCTAATTGGGATAACTAAATGTGCTTGAACACCCGTGTTTTTGTAGTGAATAGCATCAACTAATTTAGTGTCTTTAAGTATATTTAAGGAAACTTGCATTTGCCCAGTGGCGATCGCTTCCTTTGTTAGTGGGTCAAGAGATAGCCAATTCTCTATTGTACTTGTATCGCTATAAGTTCCTTGAGTCGCAATCAGAGTATTTCCATCTGTCAGTTGTAGAATACACCCGTCTGTTCCAAAAGTATCACTCACAGCCCTAGCAATTGGAACGAGAGTTTCTTCTAAGCTAGAAGCTGCTTGAGTTATCTGTACCAAAACACTCAGCAGAGCTATTTGAGCATGAGAACGACGTAATTCTTCTGTACGTTGCTTGAGCAAGTCGTAGGTTTCTGCTGCTCTTTGCACCACTGCCTTCAGTTCACCTGGGTCCCAAGGCTTGGTGATATATTTGTAGACTTGCCCCGCATTAATCGCTTCTACTAAGTCTTCAATATCAGTAAATCCGGTGAGAATTATCCTAACCGTATCGGGAAACTGAGGTACAGTTTTGCTGAGAAACTCAGTTCCTTTCATTTCTGGCATCCGTTGATCGGAGATAATCACCGCTACCTCCCCTTCTGCTGCTAAAACTTCTAGGGCGTTCACCCCACTATCAGCTTTTAGAACATTAAAGTCGCGTCGAAAGGTGCGATAAAGCAGATCGAGATTATCTGGCTCATCGTCAACTACCAGGATTTTCAGCTTTTTTGGTTGTTGGAGAGTCATCACTGGATATTGGAGTTTATCAATTTCGACACTGGGCTTATCCATAAAATATTTCCTTTAAATATTCACTATCTTGTTATATTCCATACCAAGCTTAGTTGAGAATAGCGAAAAATCATCAAGGGTTTTTACGGAGTTAACTTGAATATTTCAATACGGTAACTGTGAGTGTTACAGAGGATATTTGTTTGTGCAAATATCTGAAGCAAGAAAAAATTCCACCAGAAGAATTAACTAATCAGTTTCCACAGATCAACTCAAAGCAGTAGGTATAGGTAGTTCATAGATTAGAATAAGACTTGCTCATGAGGTATTTAATCAACCTCTCAAGTTGAAGCTCGCACTCTGATTATGACTGATCTACCACCCAACGCTCAGAATCCCGAAGAAAATGCTACCAACGATGTAGCACTAGAATTACTGCGAAGGCTGAGGCAAAAACAAGGTAACTGGGTGGAATGGGGAGCCGCGATCGCCTCGCTGCTAAAAACCGGTTACAACCCCCAAGACATTTTTGAGGCGACTGGATTTGAGCCGATTCAACAAAATCAGGTGGTTGTTGGTTCTCAAGTTTACAATTCTTTAGAAAAGTTTGGAGTATCGGAAGAAGCGCGATCGCACTATGCCACACGCGGCAGTGATGTTTTATATGAACTGCGTTTACTGACTCAAGAAGAACGCGCCGCCGCTGCCGAACTAATCTTCGTCCACAACGTTGATGCTGATGAGGCACGGGATATAGCAAAAGCAATTAAAGAGTTCTCCTATTTCCGTACTTTACCAGAAGGATTTTCTGCCCACCCTGGGGATGCTGTTGCTCATCAAGTTTGGAAACTGGCACGCCAAAATGCAGATTTACAACAGCGATCGCGTCTAATCGCCAAAGGTTTACGCTTTGCTCACACGCCAGCAGCAAGGCAAAAAATCGAACAGCTACTGACTGATTTTACTACTGTTCCCCAGCGTCCAGCGCCAATTTTACCCTTTTACCGCCTGGAAGTCGAAGAACAATTACCTCGAATCTTGCCTGTGGTAGGCGAGTTGCCTTTGTCACGGCAAGACTTGCAAGCTGTGCCCATAATGACAGAAATTGAACCATTTCGGATGGTCAAATTTTCTGGAGAGCAAGCTTGGGTGGCGTTACCAGGTTGGCAAGTGTTGTTGGCGGCAGAAGATCCAGTAGTGATTTTAGCGAATAGCGATCGCTTCCCCATGCAAACCCAAACCCAAACTGGCCCCGTCGTCATTGTGGTAGATCGTGCTAAACGAGAATGGGATGCTTCCAGCTACTTTGTCGTTGAAAATGGTAGTGAATTAGATTTTCAGTGGTTTGAAACTAAGCCAGAAATTCCCTTACTAGGACAAATTATTATCATTGTGCGTCCTAAGAAAATTCTGGATGAAGAATTAACTAAGGATTCATGGCAGATTGACGAATAAATTCAATTTTAGACAGAACTAACTGCGTGATGTGAACTTGTTTTGACTGTCCAAACAGCGGATAGCAAATGGCGGCATTGGTTCAATTTTTTGTTTGGTCAATGCCCCATCTGCTTTAACTCTCTTAACATGAACTTGGCACTGGCTTGGCAATGCTTTACTTAAACCCTTGATTTTTCGTTGACTTGTGTAAGTCCATATTTTGAAGGATGATGACATCCCCTGAACAGTCACAAAGTAACGACCGTAACAGGGAAAACCCAAATTTTTAAGCTGAAAGTGTATAAAGCACAAAAATTATTTGAATTTTGTAATAACTTTTAATAGAACGCACTGGATCAACAATCTCAACAGATATAACAATCCGATTTGATTTTTGAAAAAATTTAAGTATATGTAGGAGAGCCAGCCGTGTGGGCGGGTTTCCCACGCCAGTCCACACAACGGGGGAAACCCCCGCAAGCGGCTGGCTCGACTTGAGCGGACTGGCATTGTGTTATCGCCTAACCTAACGCAACGCCAGTTGCTACAACGGATAACGCAGCCTAAAGCCTTTGGCATGGCAACGCTTACGAGCGTCGGGAACCTCCCTTCAGGTGACGCTACGCACAGTCGCTACCGCTACGCTAACACCAGTCGCCTACAGTGCTGGATTCACCGCAACGCACTGGCTCCCCTACAGATATTTAAAAAATCAAATATGAGTCCTATATCATGAGAGCAAAATTCCTAATTTACTAAGCATTTTTTTGGAATTTTAGCTTTTCCAGTATCTTCATATTTGATCACCACAATGATTGAGGAAAAAACAAATTCCTATTTTTTCGATTTAGTTTCATAACCAAACAAACGCAATGGATTTCCTGTTTATAGGAATGACTCAAGCATTATTCAACATAGCCATTACTCGTTTATAGCTGAACAAGGAGTTTTCCGAAAATGTCTCTCACGAAACGTTGTTTGGCCGAATTTATCGGTACATTCTGGCTTGTTTTAGGTGGCTGTGGTAGTGCTGTTCTAGCCGCCGCCTACACAGAAGATGCTGCAAAAATCAGCGAGAATACTTCTTTTCCATTGGGTATTGGATTAGTAGGTGTATCCCTGGCATTTGGGCTTACTGTCCTCACAGGAGCTTATGCTTTTGGTCATATTTCTGGTGGTCATTTCAACCCGGCTGTTTCGTTTGGACTATGGGCAGGTAAGCGCTTTCCAGGATCTGACTTACTACCTTACATCCTCTCTCAAGTGATTGGTGCAGTTGTTGCTGGGGGCATTATCTACCTGATTGCTAGCGGCAAAACTGGATTTACGCTGACTGGCTTCAATCCACTGGCTACCAACGGCTATGGTACTCATTCTCCAGGTGGTTACACGCTGTTTGCTTGCCTCATTACTGAAGTTGTGATGACTTTCATGTTTTTGCTGATTATTCTGGGTGTGACTGATAGCCGTGCTCCTAAAGGATTTGCACCATTGGCAATTGGTTTTGGACTCACCTTGATTCACCTAATCAGCATTCCTGTAACCAATACCTCGGTTAATCCTGCTCGTAGTACTGGAGTTGCTCTATTTGCAGGTGTAGAACTCTTTTCGCAAATCTGGCTGTTCTGGATAGCTCCTATCTTGGGGGGTATTTTAGCAGGATGGTTGTATGTAGCTATCTTTAGTGAATCAACTGTGGAAGAACGGTAAAATGTCAAAGAGCTACCTAAAAGTCATTTTCAACTGTACGAGTTGGCGCGATATTTCTGGTTTTACACCAGCTGATCAAAATCGGCAATAGTTGGTGCTTGTTTCTATAATCAATCTTCAAGTGAAGCTGCGTAAGCACAGCCTGCCGTAAGCATCGCTTGAGATTTTATTTTTAGACTTCCTAACAATCCTTTGACTGAATAAATAACACTTGGCTAATTTGTTCAGTCAAAGGATTGACAGAATGTTTTAATTGCTTGCCCAGAAATTGCTTCTCAATGCCAGGATATTCTTGTGGCTTCGCCACTGACGAAAACACTAAGTACAGTTTTGCATAAAAGCATAGCGTTTTTAATGCAATGGAACGCATTAGCATTGTAAGTTAAGGCATTGGCATTGCAAGCCGACGCATTGGCATTGTAAGTTAAGGCATTGGCATTGCAAGCCGACGCATTGGCATTGTAAGTTAAGGCATTGGCATTGCAAGCCGACGCATTGGTATTGCAGGGTATTGCCAAATTTAATTCGCTACGAATTAATGAAATTCTGTACTAAGTAGTTTTGTGTGTCGCATGAACCGGAAGAATGACTGTAGTCCGGTGCGATCGCTAGCCAATTACTCTTGCTCGCAACCAACTTTAAGAATCAACATAAAATCAGCATTTATCGAGTTTTAAGCTAACTCTGTAAGCATGAATAGCTCTATAATCATTGTCAAACTGTTGTGACAACAACTTCATTAATGTATTTATTACTGCCACAACAACAGGGTTCTCTAATTGAGCAACTTTTCCTATTAGTAATGCGATCGCACCTTTGATTTGAGTCCATCGGCTCCAATCAACACATCGCCGACCTCTGCTAAACTACCAGTGAAATAGGCACGAACTTTGTTTCCAACTGGCTCGAAACACTCAAACGCCTGACCCAAAACAAAATGCTCACTCGACAGTTTCCGCCAGAGCAGCGCCTGCAAATCAGCACGATGGATGGCTACGGCTGGCACTTCAAAATGATTGATGCAAAGGTTCATTAATTCTTTGCCCATCTGCGAGAAGAACTGATAATTGGTAATTGGATCGCTCTGGCGTAACACATCGTCTAACACGCCTAACTCCTTTAGGACATGGGTAGCGTTCGCCCAAAGCGCGACTCCTGCGCCAACTTCGCGTAATGTTGCCGTGCGCTCGTAAACAATGGGTTCAAATCCAGCCCGGTAAAGAGCAAGCGCGGTTGCAGTGCCACCGATGCCACCGCCAACCAAAATAATTTTCTTTGTTGTTAGTATCTTCATATAGCTATTAGCTAATTGGTTTGCAATTAAATATTTGTCACCACAGATAAACAGCAATGATTTTTCATATCTGCGGTTTTGGAATTAAATCCCAAATTTAAAATATAAAATTTTATAATGTCAAACACTAATTTTACTGCTGCTGTGCCTCCAGAATCACTCCACCCAGAATTGTCTGAACGATCGCCTGTGTCATCCCTACGGGCAGAAGCCATAGCACGCATCCGCAACAGTCTACGCCCTGGACAGCAACAAATGGCTGACTGGCAATCTGGCCCACTAGCTATTTCTGCCGTTCCTGGTGCAGGCAAATCTACTGGGATGGCAGCGGCAGCGGCGATTGCGATCGCTCGTCAGTATGAACGTTCATCTTCGCGTCGTCAATTGGTAGTTGTCACCTTTACTCGTTCGGCTGCTGCCAATATTAAAGCGAAGATTCGCAAATTCTTACGAGATGATTTATCCTTACCTCAAACTGGATTTTTTGTCTATACACTACATGGTCTAGCGTTGAACATTGCCAGTCGCCATTCTGATTTATCGGGTTTGCAGTTAGAAAATGTCACATTAATTACGCCAACTCAAAGTCACCGTTTTATCCGAACAGCCGTAGAGCAATGGATTGCAAATAATCCAGGAATATATTTGCGGTTATTAGAAGGTCATCAATTTGACGGAGAAGATACAGAAAGATTGCGTCGCCAATCAGTGCTGCGAACAGAAGTATTGCCAGAATTAGCTAATACGGTAATTCATGAAGCAAAAAGTTCTGGGATATCACCAGAAAAGTTACGGGAGTGGAGTAAACAAACCACAGACGAATATGCAATTTTAAGCATAGCGGCGGGATTGTATGAGCAATATCAATACTTAATGCGATCGCGTGATTTCATCGACTACGACGATATGATTTTAGCCGCACTGCGCGTTTTAGAAAACGACAGCGCCCGTCGCATTGAGCAAAACCAAGTTTTCGCCGTCTTTGAAGACGAAGCCCAAGATTCTAGCCCTCTACAGACGCAGTTGTTAGAAATTTTGGCGAGTAATCGGGAATATGAGGGGATGAATACAGACGCGATAAATCGCGTCTCTACGCACTCCTCACTCAATCTAGTACGAGTTGGCGACCCCAACCAAGCGATTAACTCTACCTTCACCCCAGCCGATCCGATTTATTTTCGGCAATTTTGCGAAGAGTGCGATCGCATCAAACGATTGGCAACGATGGATCAAGCTGGTCGCAGTACTAGAATTATCATTGAAGCTGCTAACTTTGCCCTCAAATGGATCAATAAACAGTCGTCAGCAACAATAAATAACGGACAAAAAACTCCTGACAACAGACAAGTACCATTTCGCTTGCAGACAATTCGCCCTGTTGAAGTTGGCGATCCGCAAAATAACCCCAACCCAGCACCAGTAGGACGAGGATTGGAACTTTATACCCCGCGTGATATTCATCACACTGTTGAATTGTTATCTCAAAGAGTGATCGAGTTATTTAGCAAAGACCCAACACAAAATAGTGCAGCGATTTTAGTCCGAGAAAATCGCCAAGGACAATGGTTAGCAGAAGCTCTGACACCTGTGTGCAAAGAGCATAAAATTACACTGTACGATGTGGGAGAACGCGATCGCCGTTCCCATGTTCCCCAAGAAATTTTAGCATTGCTGCAATTTTGCGATCGCCCCCACTCCCCCGATTACCTCAAAGCTGCATTAGAAGCATTAGTACAGCGCCAATTAATTCCTACCCAAGACCTCAATGCCCTTGCTAGTCTCCCAGAAGAATTTTTGTATCCTGGCCCCCTAGCAGCACCACAGCCAGAAGCAGTCCAAAAAGCTGCTCGTTTGTGTCGCAATTTACTTCGCGCCCGCTTAGAATTGCCCCTATACCAGCTAATTTCCTTTCTCGCCTTAACCTTAAATTACGACCAGGCAGAATTGGCAACTGCTGACAAACTTGCAGAACGGGTAAACCAGCAGATAGCAGGCAATAGTTCGATGGGAGGAATACTGTCAGCTTTAAGTGAAATCGTCAGTTCCGAACGGTTTGAACCAGTGGAAACCGAGGATTCCGAAGAACGTTACACTCGTAGCGATCAACTGACTATTATTACCATGCACAAAGCCAAAGGGCTAGATTGGGACTATGTGTTTCTTCCCTTCCTCCACGAAAACTTGATTCCTGGTAGATTTTGGGTTCCTCCCCAAAGCCAGTTCTTAGGGGATTTTACCTTATCAGAAGTAGCCCGCGCCCAAATTCGTGCTGCTCTCCACGGAGAATCTGCCATACCAGATGTTACACAAGCATGGGAACAAGCAAAGCATTTAAAAATATCTGAGGAGTACCGTTTACTCTATGTTGCGATGACACGAGCAAAGCGTCTGGTGTGGATGTCAGCAGCGCAGAAAGCCCCCTTTACTTGGAGTAAGCCGGACAATTTACAAGAACAAGCGCCTTGTCCGGTTTTTCCCGCATTAAAGCGCCAATTTCCGGAATGTGTGATGAATTTAGCAGTAATGACCAAACCAGCCTAATCAAAACTTTTAAGAAATTGAATGGAATCCACAGTTAGTAGCGATCAGATTGTGAATATTTGTACGAAATAAGCTACCTAAAGTGAAAGTTGGCCTTTGAAAATTGGTGTTATAAATTGGTGCTGAGATTTTAATCATAAATTTATTTACCAATGAAAACCCAACGGTTAACAACGACACCAGAAAAAAGACCCAGTAAGATAAAATACAGTCTTTTCTGTTGATTAGAATACAAGCTTGCTCCTGCGATAAAAACAGAAAGCGAGATTGCGGTCACACTGCCAATATGATTAAATAAAGTCCCTAGCATGAGGGTTAATGCCAAAATAAATAGCAGGAGCAAATAAATTATCAAAAGCCGTAACATACCCTAACTTTTGATTTACTTTATAAATAGTCTCTAAGATACGTTTCCCCTGGGAGATTAACTGAGGAACTGTTGTAAATTAGGAGTGCAATGGATTCTTTCGGTCTATTGCCATGAGCCAACAATCTGAGTGTTCTCCTTCATGCAGTTCATGGGCGGGCAATAGTTTTATTTTCACAAAACCACATTTTTCATAGCAACGGATAGCGCGAGGATTGTCAACATGAGGATCTATAACAATTTTATGAGCTTGTCGCTGTTCAAAAATATAACTGATAACTGCTGACAAGATTTTTGTACCAATTCCCTTGTTCCAATAGTCGGTTTCGCCTATGAACAAGTCAATTCCGTAGACATAATCAGTTTGATCGAGATGATACAATTGTCTATCAGTTTGGGATAAGTCATTGAGCGCACAATACTGCAAATAACCAATCGGCATATTTCGATAGTAGAAGAGACACGGAACAACTGGGTCATCTCCCCTGATCATAGGTTTGTACGTTTCTATAATTCTTTCTAAATCAAAAGGATTATCTCTTCCTTCATAAAATTTCAAAATTTGTTCATCAGTTAACCATTTTGCCATCAACTCATAATCATATATTTCATCTTGCATTAGACGAATAGCAATTTCGTCTTGTTCAATTAGCATTTAATGTATCTATTTTTATAGACGATATTTAAATAATTATAAGTCAAACGGCGTAAATAATTAAAGGTTTGTAGTCAAGACTTTAGTCCTAAAAAAGGGTAGAGAAGCAAATAATTATAATTTTGGCTGAGTTAAGCAATTGTTAAATCAGCGATGCAACGATATTAATAGTCATAGCCAAAATGGTGGTGTTGAAAAAGAAGGATAATATGCTATGTAACAGAGTTAAGCGCCTCATATCAGGTGATCTCGTCTCCACATCTGAAACTTGACTAGTCATGCCAATTACAAAAGAATAATATAAAAATTCCCAATAGTCTGGATAGTCGTTATTAGGAAAATCTAAACCTCCGATGATTTCTTCACTATTATTATGATTAATATATTTGTAATAGTTGTGTGCATATTGCACTGCAAACATCGTATGCACTAGTAACCAGGAACCGACAATGGTCATAATTGAAAGTATGACATGTAGGGTAAGCAGAATTGTTGACAACCCTTTTTTATCATTTAGTAAAAACCCAATAGCTAAAACACTCGCACTAGCTGCACCTATTACCAGCATGAATATAGCCAAATGTCCTTCATATTCATTCTCAGCATAACGGCGAATCTTTTCTGGCGTAGCCTTGTTCATTTTCCACCACGTTACGGCTAAGAAAAATTCAGCACCGGAGTTCCAAGCGCAGAGAATGCGAGTGGGTAAGTGCAGCCAAGGCGGAACGATTACTAAAACGAATACAGCGAGTCCGACAGCAATGATCAGTCGGGGTCGGGAGTCAAAGTTTTTAAATAAATTAAGGTTCACAAATATCTTGTACCAACTGATAGAGATTAGAAATTGTACTTCAATTGCTAGCCTTTGGAGAACCTGAAGGAGTACAAGTCTATGAAGTCACCCAACACACTGACTCGGCTATGCAGAAGCGGCTTCCCTTAGTCCGTAGGGAAACAAGCTACGCGCAGCGCCAGCCATAAAAGAAGGGTAGTCCGCCTAATGGTTAACGCTCTTTTATGTCTCTGAGGAGAGAAAAATAAGATGCTGACCTTGAATCTTTTTCAAAGCCTCGCTTGATAAGGATTGCCAAAAAATCCTTGCTTGGAATCAAGCACGGAGAAAGAAGGCTTTAAATATTCTCTAATGAGACTAATAAAAGAGCGTTAATTGAGATGGTAGCTGGATTTGAGCCAAGCTGTATTAGAGCGTGCTGCATTATCAACCCTTTGTATGTGCAGAAAAATCTTGAGCGTGAACCTGGGCGTAATACTCAGCAAACAATTCAAATGAAGTTGCAGGCTTGTGTAAGATATCTGTGATCAGCGTTGTCACCATTGAGCCTGCTCCAGCTTTCCAGCAGTCAAATAACTGCCCTTCCGCATCCAAATACCATTCGGGTTCTCCATTGGCGAGTCGAGCCGCTTTGAGGTCAGCAGGTGTAAGATTGACGTACTTAACTTCTTGGTTTAAGACTTTAGCAAAATAGTCCGCAACTTGATCAAATGAAACGGCTTCGGGGCCTGTCAGGTCGTAGGCTTGATTTTCATGTCCTGACTGAATAAGACAGACGGCTGCCACTGCCGCTACATCTCGCGCATCGACATGAGAGATTTTTGTGTCTCCGACTGAATTATAGAATGCACCTTGTTGCGCGATCGTTTGAGTAAACCAACGCATATTCTGCATCAACATATTCGGGCGTAAATGTGTCCATGCCATGCCTGATTCTTCCAAGTGTTCTTCAATTTGGCGATGCCACTGTTGAAATTTACTAGGTAATTCCCCAGCATGAAGCACAGAAACCTTTACAACATGGCGAACGCCTGCCCGTTTTGCTGCATCAATAAAATTGCATTCTAACTCAACTTGACGTGGCTCGTTGGGGGTAACCAGAAAGGCGGTTTCACAACCTTGAAGGGCAGGGTCTAAAGTCTGTGGCTGTGAGAAATCACCTTGTGCCAGTTCGATCCCTTGCGCTTGGAGTTTAGCAGCTTTTTTCGGATCTCGTACCAGTCCTCGAATTAGAACATCTTGGTTCAGTAGATGCTGAATGACTTCTCCTCCAATGTTCCCAGTTACACCAGTTACTAAAATCGTCATTGGCATTCTCCTAAAATAAATAAAGCATTAGTACAATACCTGTTTATTAGCAGTGTGTCGTCACGCGTTAGTTTGGATTCCAACTTCTTGCGGTAAGTCTAATTGTTCATGTTTTTGAATGCAACCGGCTTGAACATCTTTAACGTACTTATTTCACTAAGGGTAAGCTTTTAAAAGCTCTCTCACCAGGAATTTTTTACAATTAATCAATTTTAGAGTATCTGGTTCTCTAAAATAAAGTCAGTGGTGCAATTTTGTGAACTGCATCTGCACTCTGACTAGAAAGGCAGTTAAGGTAATTAGGGCAAGGTGCTAATTTACTGTTGTTAACACCTAAATTATTCAGACGTTTACTAGTAAAAACCATAATTATGTCTTAGGGAAAGTAAATAAGTATACTCTCACACTTTGGTTTTAATCACTGTAATACTTTAGTGCGATCGCATCTTCTGGTAAATGACAGATTCACTAAAACATTGGTGATCCGTTCGCCTCTGGCGTTGGCGAAGCCATCGCTTTATGATTCGGTAAGTATGGTCTAAGCGAAAACAGTATTATGACGCAAACAATTTCAATCAACGACTCTGGGCGCTTGCAACTCACACCGCTAGAAATTCCATCCCGTCTGCTGTTGGGGCCTGGGCCCTCCAATGCCCATCCTACAGTTCTCCAGGCGATGAATACTTCACCCGTTGGGCATCTTGACCCAGCTTTTCTTGCACTCATGGATGAAATTCAGTCGTTGCTACGCTACGTATGGCAAACAGAAAACCCACTCACTATTGCAGTTAGCGGTACGGGAACAGCCGCAATGGAAGCAACCATCGCCAATGCTGTAGAACCTGGTGATGTGGTTTTGATTGGTGTAGCTGGTTACTTCGGTAATCGCCTTGTGGATATGGCTGGACGTTATGGCGCAGATGTGCGAACCATTACCAAACCTTGGGGACAAGTTTTTAATCTAGATGAACTCCAAACAGCATTAAAAACTCATCGTCCAACTATTTTAGCTCTAGTTCATGCCGAAACTTCCACCGGCGCACGTCAACCGTTGGAAGGTGTCGCTGATTTGTGTCGTGAATTTGGCACTTTGTTGTTAGTTGATTCAGTCACAAGTTTGGGTGGTGTCCCCTTGTTTTTAGATGCTTGGGGAGTTGACTTAGCCTATAGTTGTAGCCAAAAAGGGTTGGGTTGCCCGCCTGGTGCTTCGCCCTTTACAATGAGTCCGCGTGCCGTTGATAAATTGCAACAGCGCCAAACAAAGGTTGCAAACTGGTATTTGGATATGTTGTTACTGGGTAAGTATTGGGGCGCTGAACGCACCTATCACCACACAGCACCGATTAATTTATATTATGCATTACGGGAAGCATTACGTTTGCTTGCAGAAGAGGGATTAGTAAACTCCTGGCAGCGACATCAGAAAAACGTAGAATATCTTTGGGAAGGGTTGGAGAATTTAGGATTGAGTATGCACGTTGAGCAGCAGTATAGACTACCAACGCTGACTACTGTCTGCATTCCAATAGGGGTAGATGGTAAAGCGATCGCCCGGCAGTTACTCAATGAACATAATATTGAAATTGGTGGTGGTCTTGGCGAACTAGCTGGTAAAGTTTGGCGCGTCGGATTGATGGGCTTTAATAGTCGAAAGGAAAGTGTTGACCAACTTTTAGCAGCACTACGGCAAGTTTTGCCTAAGTAGTTTTGGGTGATAGTGGTGCGTTAACAGTAGCTTAACGCACTTGATATAAAAACGCGATAGGCAGGGAGTGGGGAGTAGGGAATAGGGAACTTGTACTGAGTGACTCGTGCCAAGCGGAGCCGAGGTAAGCCGAAGTATAGGGAATTAGGCTTTTCGAGTTGTACCGAGCTTTTTCAAAAATCAAATATTAGTCCGATACAATTGCATTGTCAGTCAATACAATGGCATTGTCGGGCGACACAATGGCATTGTAAATTAATACAATGCCATTGTAAATTAATACAATCGCATTGTCAGTCAATACAATGGCATTGTTGGGCGATACAATCACTTTGCAGGTCGATGCATTAACAATTCACGAGATTGGGTTAATATGGCACGGCAATACAAAGTATGACTTATTCAGGTTTTGTAAAAAAGTCGGGAGAATATATCTATTGAGTATTCCTCACTAACTCATTGCGATAAAAAACCAACAAACAGTAGAGGCAAGAATATTAGTAGGGACACAATTAATACGAGGGTTGCTGGCTCAATTTTAATCTGGTTCTTCTGTGGTTCGGGCATTTGGGACTCCCTCGAACAATAAGTATATTAACTCAGCCTAAAGGATGTTTATTCCTTTTTTCAAGCCCAATCAGGTTGAAAAATGTAAATTTTTTAATTAGCTTAGTGTATTAAATTTACAGAGAAAGGCAGGAGTTAGGAGACAAGAGGCAGGAGGGAATGAGTATTAATTAAAACTTGCTATTTTCAAAGGGTTTAGAGCCACGTTTAAACTAATAATTATACCGAGACTGTAAGAGCGTTAACGTAGCGGCACGAAGTACAGTATAAAACGTCTACAGTCACTCGTCCCACATGAGTAAGGGTGGGTTCCTCCAGCATAGCTGCCTTCTGCTTGCAGAAATTTTTTGATTTTAATAACTGTTAATCCTTGATTCATCCGCCTATCTGCTTATTTCTTCCAGGGGAGTTTAGTTCCCATTTCAGTCAATGCAGAAAAGATGAGATACAGGACGAGTAACCCAGCCGCCGCACAAAAAGTCAGTAAATCGTTATCCATAAGTGCTATTTGCTAAAACTTCGCTAATCATAGCGGAATCACTTAATATTTAGCATTTTTTTGAGCCTGTAATCTTTGGTCTTCTGGATGCAAATTGTACCAGCCATACCAGTGACGAACTGCTAGCCAAACAGCTGAAAGCAAACCTGCAAGGCTGAGGGTTAGTCCACTAAACGGTACTAATAAGCCAAAGATAGGTAATACTGCTCCGGCAATAGTGCAGATAATAGCAGCAAGGGAAGCACTGCGACTTGCCCCCAATCCCCATGTCAGAAACAGTAAGATGATGGAAATTAAAGTCCAAGCCAACTGAGCATTGATAACGCGAGCTAAATAGGTCAAAGTCAACAGACAAGCAAAGAAAATACTAGCAGCGATCGCAATATTTTTAAAACTCATTGGCAGTGATAAATATAACAATAATATCCACCACAAAAATATTGCTGGTGCTAGCAATAAAAGACGCGAAATTACTCCAGTGTGACGAATAGGCTCGGTGTTGGTAAACACTCCAAATGGATTTTTGACTGAAACATTATCGTCAAATTTCCAAGTAAATTGCGTACTGCGTCCGTCAACTTTAATTTCATTAGGTACAATACCACTGGCAAAATCAACCGGAGCAAAGTTAGCAATTGCTGTGAAGCTAAAATTAGAAAGCAACTGTCCTGTTGCACTATAAACCCAGCGCGGTCCTCCTTGAGCCTGATAGGTGACTCGAAAAGTGGTTTCTTCCCCTGGTTCTAAGCGGAAGGGAAAACTATAATTACCTGCATTGGTTGGTTGTAGCCTAGTGCCGTCACGCTCAACTTTATAGCTAGCAAGCAGTGTGTAACCGTTGGGTGGAGGTGCTTCAAAGAAAAAATTATTAATATCCTTGAGTTGGTTAACTACTTTATAATCGGCAGTATAATTTGCTTGATAAATCGAGCTGCGACCTGGAACGTCTACACTTTGGTCAAGCTTGACTTGAATTTGCGAACCAGCCAGCATCATGAAGCGGGTAATCTCTCGCGTCTGATTTACCTTAACAATCTTGCCATTGACTTGAGTGTTATAGGAGTATGGCTCTTGAATAGAGTAACGGACTTGGGGGGCAAATTGTTCGAGCCTTTCACCTGCAACAGTTTGAGTCACTTGAGCCACTTTTGCTTGTTCCCAGTGATGGTAGCGATTGCTTAAAGTTGAACAGAGAAAAAATCCCGGTACTAACAGAATTAATACTAGAGTTAAATGCTGTAATCCTCGCAGCAGTTGAGAATAACCAACAGCCCATTCGCTGATGAATATAACTTGTTCCGGCTGGCTTCGACGCAGAGAAAAACTGATCAGTGCGATCGCAACTCCCAAAGCTACGACCAAAAATACTAATAACAGTGAAGCTTTGAGCGCCTGGGTTCCAAATTGCACAAGCTCAATTGGATGCGTCAAATCGGGTAATCCGGGAATACCTTGAGCAGAAGATGACATTGGTTGATTTTTGTAGAATTTGGAAAACCAGACCGAAAAAATCTTTTAAAAGTTTCTAGAATAAAGTTTTATTTGATACGCTAACAGTTACAGCAAATGCTGCGTAGGCGTAGCCAGCACTTCTCTACGAGACGCTCTTGCTAGCTTGCTTCCCTGCAGGGGTACGGCATGGTTCGACTCCGGCTCCATCGAGCGACTTGTACGCTCGCTAGTCGAAGTAAGCCGAGATGCTCACCAGCCGCTCAGTGACCACCGTAGGCATTGCTTTGACCCTGACTTACACAAAAACTCTCTCAAACTCTTATATCTCTGTGTTCTCTGTGCCTAATAGGGTTAGTTTTTCCGATACCCATCTGTAATTACTATTGGTATAAACATCAAAAGCCCAGTCTTAGTGACCAGGCTTTTGAGTGTAAACAATGGGGCTATATTCCCCGAAGGTTAGTTATAGAGGTTCAGTATAATATCGATGCTCTAATAAGTGATACCACTTTGCTATTATCGATTCCGGAAAATTCGCTAAAAATTTTTGAGTAGCCTTTATCTTCCAAAATACAGCAAGCGACTGGCAGCTTCAGCGTGTAGGATTTAAAAATATTGATTTTCCGGCTTTTGCTGATGAATAATGAATTTGGTAGCTGGCAAGAATGGCTGACAGTATTCACATATCTAGGTTTTACGGTCTTTATTATCTGGCGCGTGTTTTCCACTGAGAAGAATTAAAAAAGCTGCATATCATTTCACCAGGGCCTTTTTGCTCAAAGGGGAAAATGAGGCAGAAATAACTCCTGTACAAACGCGATTAATCGCGTCTGTACTTTTTAAATCCCTTTAAATCCCATACCTTGTTCTATTTGAGTTGCAACTTTACGAGAAATCTGAAAGCGAATACTAAACTGGGCCAGGAATATGCCAACTAAAATCAAGCTACCACCGATATATTGAGCGAAGGTCGGGACTTCACCCAATATTAAATAAGCTGCCAAAATTCCCACAATTGGAGTAAAAGAGCCAGCTAAGGAAGCTGTTGACACGGTAGAAGCTCTCAAACCCTTGAGCCAAAATGATTGACCTAAAACCACAATTACACTAGCATAAACAAGCATCCACTGCCACAGGAAAGGTGAAAATATACCCATAAAGTGGTCGTGGCCATAGAGAACTAAAGCTGCAAAGAAAAATATTATAGTTCCTAGAGCAGTACGAAAGATACTCAAGATTCCTGCTGGGATATCAGAAAGCCATTCTTTAAGAATAATTGTTGAAACTACTGAAGCCACAGCTGCGATCGCCGCCAATAATTCCCCAAGACCTAATCTGAAAGCACCCATGTTGATCATAGCCGTCTGTGAGGGTTGCAGAAGAATAGTTAGGGCAACCCCGACAAATGCAGCGATCGCTCCTATAACTTCCCAACGATTTACCCGTTCTCTCAGCAACCAGACTGATAAAGCCATAGCCAGAGGTGGTTCCAAGCGTCCAATCAAAATAATATTGTTGACTCTTGTTAATGCTAATGCCTGAAAAATTAAGCCAGGGACAAGCGCTCCTAATAAAATAGCTACTGCTATCAGAGCCAACCAATCTTTCCTTGACAATTGCTGCAAAGCCTTTTTGTTCCACTGTCGCCTATAAATAGGTAACATAACTATCAAGGCACATAGATTTCCTACGAATAAAACATTACATAAAGAAATCGGATTTCGACCATCCATGAAATGTTGAGCGCCAATTTGTGTCAGTTTGCGGGTAACTGCACTAGAGGCTCCAAAAATTAAAATTGCTAGCCAGAGATAGGTTTGACTGGGAATTTTATAAATAAAAGGATGCCATCTTTTCGGTCTGCTCATAATAATACTGCTGCAAAAAATACTTTTTACTATACTCTGCTAACTTGGGTAATTTAAGCTGAGATGAATCTGAGAAAACACTTAAAGCAGGCTGAGATTGAAAATCTCACAATTTCCTGAGAATATGCTGAGTCTAAACTAAATTTCTCTAAGGAATAAATTCAGACAATTACTAGATTGGTTTCACTTGAGCTTCAGTAGCAGATGAGATGCTTTAGTTCATCAGGAAACTTCAACACAAGGAAAAACAAATGAAAATTGCTTCTTCTCTGCTTACAAGTGTTGCTCTTGTTGGTATGCTAACAGTCTGGGATGTTCCACTTAAAATCGTCAGTCCTTCACTAGTGCAAGCATCAGCCGCAGAAAAGAAAGATGTTACAGGTTTGACTACTCAACAAAAGATTGATTTGGTTATCAAGCATAAGGGTCAGTTTGGTGGTGGTGATGAACTACGTCGTTTCTTTTTTGGTGATCTTGAACCGCTAGGTATTCAACCCGGTGGTGCAGGTATGGTGGTTAATCTTTACAATAAAGCCAATAATGTGACCTTTTCATACTGTTCTACCTTTGATGTAGTAGTTGCGGTTAAAAAAGGTAAAGTACCAAAGTTTGAGGCTGATGAGGTCAAGTAATCCTTATTTGTAAATAGGTAAATATAAATAATTGAACAAGAATTCAGGAACGTCTTTGGCTTTGCTCCTGACTCCTGAATTCTGTTCGATAAAACTAATTTATAACTTTTGATGAGAGGTCAGATATGGAATTTAGAGATGCTATTTTGTTGTTACATCCAGCGATCGCTGTACTTGTAGTATTTCCCTTAATTGGCGTCATTGTCAACCGCGCTTTACAAGTCCGTCAACGCCGATTACAAACTTTAGCCACAGGTAAGAGTAAAATTCCCCCCACTGTAGGACAAGAGCATACTCAGTTGGGTCGCTGGCTAACGGGAGCAGTTGTAAGTATTGTTTTAATAGCGTTTGCCAACGATATTTTTGGTAATATTTTAGAAAATCAACTTTGGATGAAAGCACCATTTCAGGTAGTATTTATCGGATTATTGTTTGTGGCTGCGATCGCTTCTCTGTATTTTCTCTATCAAGCAAAGCAGAAAAACTGGCGTGCTATATTTGCAACTCTTACAGGAATGGCATTAGTGGTGCTTGGATGTCAAGATGGTATCTACCGTAAAACTGACCAATGGTATGTCTCTCACTATTATTATGGGCTAACCTCTGCTCTGCTGATGATTATTTCACTTTCCATTTTGCCAGACATTTATAAAGATAATCGCTGGCGTAAGGTTCACATTACTATTAGTTGTCTTGCTTTATTACTATTTATTGGGCAGGGGATAACAGGAACGCGCTCATTGTTAGAAGTTCCACTCACTTGGCAAGAACGCTATATCAATATGCTTTATGAGCAAAAATGTGATACTAAATCTTGTATAATCCAGCCACAATCTCTACCTAAAAATCAATAATGAACATAACTAACAATCATGTTAATACTTTAGATAAAACTAAAAGTGAAGCAACCCACAAATATTTGGATAAATCTTGACCCTTTTTCATTGCAATTACGCCTAACCATTGGTATTGCCACATTTTCAACTTTAATATTAGGTAGTTTTGCTGCATGGACTAGTTGGAAAATGCAGCAAATTTTGATTGATAGTCGTAAGCATAATATAGAAGAAATCACTGAGCGCTTGCCGCGTGATGTGCAACTTTACAGTGAAATGATGCAACCGGAAACTGGATTACAAAAAGCTATTAATAACTTAGCAAATACCAACCTATTTTTATGGTTAAAAAGCCCTGATGATAAAATTTTAATAAAATCAGCTACTTTGGATTTATTACCCAACTCTACGGTGACTGAGTTAATGTTCCTTAGTAATATGAAGATTAAACCACAAATTTACAAAGTTAATCAAAGGTACTTTGTTATCAGTAGTGGTCTTTTGCAAGTGCAGGGTAAGTATCTGGGTAAGCTATTTGTAGCGCATGATATTACTCGTGAACAGACAATGTTTATGGCAATGTTGCAAAGTTTAAATATTAGCTGTATTTTGGCAATTATTGTAATAATAACTATAAGTGCATTTTATATTAGGCGTTCTCTGCAACCACTGCGCCAGCTAAGTCAGATGACTTCTGTCATTTCTATAGAAGACTTAGGAAAAGCACAATTATGTGTTGACAATGCACCCAGTGAAGTCAAAGAATTAGCTCAAACTTTAAGCATGTTATTATCACGTCTCTCACAATCTTGGGAGCAAGAACGAGAATTTGTGAGTAATGTTTCTCACGAATTACGTACACCATTGACGATTGTACATGGGTACTTACAAAGCGTGTTACGACGGCAGAATAACTTAACCGAAATTCAACAAGAAGCCTTAGAAACTGCTGCTTCAGAAGCCGAACGTACCATCAGGTTATTACAGGATTTACTTGATTTAGCCCGAGCAGATAGTGGCTATTTGAATTTCCAGATGAAATATTATGTGTTAAATGACTTAGTTGAAGAAGTGGTAGTGATGGCACAAAAATATAGCGATCGCTCAATTAAAATCGAATCAATAACTTATCTTATTAGAGTGAAAGTAGACTATAGTCGTTTTAAACAAATATTACTTAATTTAATTAATAATGCTATTAATTATTCTGAAGCTAATACACCTATACTGTTAAAGTTAAGTCAAATTCATAACAAAGCGATTATTCAAGTTTGCGACAAAGGTTATGGTATTCCTTTACAACACCAAACACGTATTTTTGAACGATTTTACCGCGTAGATGAATCCCGCTCTCATGCTACTGGTGGCTGTGGTTTGGGTTTATCCATTGTTAAGACTCTTGTAGAGGGTATGGGTGGTAGTGTATCTGTGCAATCAAAATTAGGAGAAGGAAGTGTATTTACTATCACTTTACTTACATAGCTAGTCAAACCTTTCTCACAAATAAGCTGTCACGCATTTAAATTGTATATTTACTTATATTCGCGCAGCATCTCTTTCAAAAGAAGGTTGTCATTTATTATTTGTATTTAAATTGTTTACTTAGCAGCATGGACAAATCGGGAGTATGTACTCCAAAGTTTCAAATATCATTCGTCTACATGGAGGTTTCGTTGATGTTTCTCGCCTTTTCTGCTAAACCGATTGATGAAAATCTCAAAAAACTAGTAGACGAAATAGAAGCACAAAGTCATAATTTATCAGTTTTAGCAGCGCGTCAATTCCGTTATAGTTTGCGTCAAACTCCTGTAGAAGTAAACATTAAAGAACCTCGCCAGTTTAACGTACTCGAAGAATTTATTATCCGCGCTGCTATTGAATTTCAACCTCCGCCAACAGAGGATGAATTAGCCTCTGTACTTGGGCTTGATTCTGTATTTATTAAAACTACTACTACAACTTTACGTTCTTTACAAACTCTATCACCAACATCGCCAATTACAGTCACTCCTGAAGGTCGCTCATTTTATGAAAAAGGGTCTGTACTGCAGCCGCCATATCCTATACAAATTTATGCTATTACAGACCCTCTAAGCGATAAGATAACCTTTCAATCTGAATCTTTAAATGAGACAACGATAAATTTACCTGACTTGGCAGACTTTATCGCTATTGATCGTACAATTGCTGATATTGCCTCCTTACCTCTTGAAGAAATACAAAAAAGTATTCAAGCTTCAGGTTTAGCACTTCATGTACCAGAAGAAAGAAAAATCGTAACTTCCTATAGGGTAATAGCTTCGACTCAAAAATTTTGGAGAAAGATATCGCTTTTCGTTATCTTCGATGTCCTTGAAGATAAATTGAACATTCAAATGAGAAACGGAAAGCAAATTTTAGAATCACCATCAAATTGGTTAGAACTGCTACATGCCGAAGGTAAAATATCTTTGCACGCACTATGTAAATTATCAACTGAAACTATCAATTTTCAAAGTGAAGCCATTCTCAAAAATAAAAATTATGAAATAGAAGCTAGACTTGAAAAGACTCGCCAAAATGTGCTAGAAACTGCCATAAAAGCCACTGGTAAGTTAGATAGTTATAAAGTATTAGGTGAAGCTATACAGTTACGCAATGGACAAATTAACCTAGCTTTTTTAGAAATTTTAAATTTGGCTAAAAGTCAGATTATAATCTATTCTCCTTGGTTGAATGAGGCAGTTTTTAATGAAGAATTTTTAACTTTATTACAGAAATTAGCTAATCGCGGAGTTTGGATTTTAATTGGATATGGAATTGCGCGGCGACAAGAAGATGAAGATAAATCAATTTCAGTAGTACAAAAAAAACTTCGAGCGCTCAAAACACCTGATGGTTTACCATCTGTACAGGTTTTTTGGTTGGGAGATTCCCATGTAAAAGAAGTAATAGTTGATAAAGAAATCTATCTTTGCGGATCTCATAACTGGTTATCATATCGCGGTGATTATCTACCACGAGGTGAGTTAGTTTATAAAGTTACCATTCCAGCTCAAGTTCAGGAAGCTTATGAATTTCTTGTTAATCGCTTCCAAAATCACGCTCAAAATTTATGGCAAAATGCTTTAGAAAATCGTGATTATCAACTTGCTGTAGAGTCTTTATGTGTGTGGGGTGCGCTATATATGGAAGATATTGCCCTCAAAGAGGTACAGAAAAATAATTGGTTGGAACTTCTGCCTGTATGGTTGAATGTAGCACTACAGGGATTAAAATCGAAAAATTTATCAGGTGATTCAGAAAGTTTTAAAACTGCACTTTCGTTGCTGAGTCAAGTTTCTATTGAAGAGGCTTTTATTGAAGAATTGCAACAGAGATGGCAAAAAGTTATAGGCGCGATCGCAATTAATAATCCCAAAACTGCTCTCAACTTACTTACTGATGAAGTCTGGGCGCAATTTCTCCGCCTCAATATTGTCCAAAAGAGTGATTTGCCTGATAATTTTATTTCGCAATATACCAAAACTGGTAACATACATAAGTCCAAATTATACCCTAAATAAATTTAATTAATATATTTATTACATTTTAGTAGTAAGTAATAATTCTCTGAAAGACAGCGAATAAATTTGTCGTCCTGATTTGGTATGAATTATCAACAAGACGATTTTTAACCTTTGATTAACTTAAAGATAGATCCAGAGATTCGTGTTATTCGATACAATTTATAGGTAGAGAGAGGCGAGGAGAAATTAAAGTGGTCTTATTAAAAGGCTTTGAGATTGAGATGTACACTGGCATGCCTCAAGGTGAAATCGTCGGTCTCTCCGACAAAATTGTTGCAGATTTGGATGGATTTATGCGGGAGCCAGATAGCCGCAACGTCGAATACATAACCCAACCATTCCATAATTACGAAGATTTATTGTGTGCCTTGCTGCGTCCGAGACGGGTGTTGCGAAACTACCTCAATCGTTTGGGTGATTATACCCTGATACCGGGGAGTACTTTATCTTTGGGTGGGAGCGATCGCTTTCTCCGTTCTGATCCTGCAAATCCTTATCATGATTACATTGAGAACACCTACGGCACAAAAGTAGTCACCGCCAGCGTACATATCAATGTCGGCATTAGCGACCCAGAAGTATTAATGCGGGCCTGTCGAGTCATCCGTATGGAAGCACCTCTATTTCTCGCCCTCAGCGCCTCATCTCCCTTCCTAGATGGCAAAGCTACTGGCTATCACTCCACCCGTTGGGGCGTATTTCCGCAAACGCCTAGCCATGTGCCATTATTTGCCAACCACGCTGATCATATTCAGTGGGTGGAAGATCAACTCCTTTCCGGAACCATGCAAAACGTGCGGCATTTGTGGGCATCAGTGCGACCAAATGGCGATCGCCGTCCTTATGACCTAAATCGTTTAGAATTGCGAATTTGCGATTTAGTCACAGATCCCATTGCCTTGCTAGCCATTACTGCCTTATTAGAAGCGCGTTTGTTGCAAATAATCGAAAATCCCACTATTGATCCATTAACCCAAAGTACCTTCTGTGCCGAAGAACTCATCACCTTGAATGCTGACAACGAAGCTGCTGCTGCTGCTGGTAGTCTCGATGCTCAGTTGAAGCATTGGCAAAATGGTAGAAGTATCCTAGCCAGAGATTGGATTTCTGAAATGTACCAGGATGTTTGGGCGATCGCTAAACAACAAGGCTTTAGTTGTTTCCTTTCCCCTTTGCACAAAATCCTCCGCGAAGGCAATGAAGCTCAACAGTGGTTGCAATTACACGCAGTCGGTTTTGACAGCCAGCGCGTCATCACCCAGGCTATTGTCGCCACCCAAGACCGCGAAATCGAACTCGAAAACAAACTGTGTTCATCCCTACTGGTTTAACTCAAAGGGCATTGGGCATTGGGGGAGAGGATAAGGAGACAACGAGAATTGGGGACAAGGGGAAAGATTTATTGTAAGTTCTCACCTTTTGTCACCTTGTCCCCCTCATCTTCCTAATTTCCCTCATCCCCACTGCCTACTCCCGTCTTCAGAGGTAGATTTTCTTGGAGACATTAGTGGTCTATCAAGTCAACTTTGACGAGTAAATAAATTCTTCAACAATTATTCAGTTATCAGTTAAAAAATGTAACTCAATTGGGAGTCAGTATCCCCCACTTCTAACAAGTGGTGTGTTTCAGTCGGGGTGGTCACTGAGCGTAGCCGAAGTGTCAAATCCCCGAAACAGTTACCATGATAAATGATTTAATTTCTTTTCGGTGTACTTTGCGTTTCCTCTGCTAGACGCACTCGCATTCGCAGTTCATTCTTTTACCCTTTAAACTTAGCTTACAAGTGCCATGCCTGCGGGGAACTGCACCTACACACCCTTAAAGGTATTTCCCAAAAATTAATTATCCCATCTTTTGGGGGAAAAAATGCAAATTTATGTAAAGGAAATTAACAAACATAACAATAATTTGTAATAAATAATGACGCAACAGCATTGTATAAAGATAACTGAGAAAGAAGAAACAACATCTTAATCAGGTTTTCCAGTCATTCACATAAGTTTGAAGTTTTGTAACAAAAGTTTTAATCTGAAAGCCTGGAGATCGTAAACTTATTCTGTGGATGTCCGTTTTAAACCTTTCGTAACTCGTCAGGTAGTACTGACATCAAAAATAAACTGAACCATTCAGTTTTGAGTTCAATTATCCTTAATTAAGCAAACTAGGAGACAAAAGCAATGGTTTTAGATGCATTTGCAAAAGTAATCACCCAAGCTGATGCACGCGGTGAATATCTCAGCGCTGCTCAGTTGGACGCTCTAAGTGCCCTTGTTAAAGATGGCAACAAGCGTACAGATACCGTAAACCGGATTACCAGCAACTCCTCAGCAATTGTTGCCAATGCAGCCCGCGCTTTGTTTGCAGAACAACCTCAGTTGATTGCTCCTGGTGGTAATGCTTACACTAGCCGCCGAAATGCTGCTTGCTTGCGCGACATGGAAATTATCCTACGCTATGTCACCTATGCAATCTTTGCTGGTGATGCAAGTGTGTTAGATGATCGTTGTCTAAACGGTCTGCGCGAAACCTATTTGGCGCTAGGAACTCCTGGTGCTTCAGTAGCAGTTGGCGTACAAAAAATGAAGGATGCAGCTCTTGCTCTTGCTGGCGACCCCAACGGTATCACCAGAGGTGATTGCAGCGCAATATTATCTGAAGTTGCTAGCTACTTTGATCGTGCAGCCGCAGCAGTAGGTTAAACTAAACCGCTTTAAGACATATTGCCTGACTACTGTCAGTTAGAGAAAACAAAATTTCAACAAAATTGTAAATAGGGAGATACTAAGCCCATGAAGACACCTCTTACCGAAGCAGTTGCAGCTGCCGATTCTCAAGGTCGCTTTCTTTCCAGCACCGAAATTCAAACTGCTTTTGGTCGTTTCCGCCAAGCTCCTGCTAGCTTAGAAGCAGCAAAAAGCTTGTCTGCTAATGCCCAACGTTTGACAGAAGGCGCAGCTCAAGCGGTGTACAACAAGTTCCCCTACACCACTCAACAACAAGGTCCTAACTTTGCTTCTACCAACACTGGTAAGGAAAAGTGTGCGCGTGACATTGGCTACTACCTGCGGATTGTTACCTATTCTTTAGTTGTAGGTGGTACAGGTCCCTTGGATGACTTCTTGATTTCTGGTTTGGCTGAAATCAACCGCACCTTTGATCTATCTCCCAGCTGGTATGTTGAAGCTCTCAAGTACATTAAATCTAACCACGGTCTAAGTGGTGACCCTGCTGTAGAAGCTAATTCCTACATCGACTACGCAATTAACGCTCTAAGCTAGAGAGTGTATTTAGCCCGGAAAGGAAAACAAGCTCTGTTAGCAAATAGCTAGGAGTTGGTTTACCTTTCTGGGCAGTTTTATTTTCAAAAGACTGTTAAAGAAGAATATAGAATTCGGAACATAGAATTTAGAAATCTTTGAGTGTGGGATTCACCCACCACTACTAAAATTGACCACTAATGCATATTTAGGGTGGTGTTTCACCTTTGATTCAGACGCTTCTGGACTATCTTGTGGTGCGTTATCCACCAGTGGCCATTGAGCTTGTCGAAGTGTCGTCGCATAGAATTAAATTCTAAATTCTTGCTCCTAACTCCTGAATTCTTTCTTTCTAAAAGACGAGAAAAGATTTTTCTAAAAAGTTTTCAGTTTTCCAGTTAAAACTGAGGAGGTTTAAAGATGGCAGCTTTGGGACAAGCAGCAAGGCTAGGAATTGCAGCCTTAGAAAACTCAGGACTGGTAGAACTACGTCCAGATAGAACAGAAACGGATGTGCAAGTGATCATCCGCACAGCTTACCGTCAGGTTTTTGGTAATGCATACCTGATGGAATCACAGCGTCTTGTCAGTGCAGAATCACTGTTGCAGCAGGGTGTGATTTCAGTTCGGGGGTTTGTGCTAGCCATTGCTCAGTCGGAACTCTATCGGGAGAAGTTTTTCCATTCCAACTCGCAAATTCGGTTTATCGAGTTGAATTATAAACATTTATTGGGTCGCGCCCCAGAAGATGAGTCAGAGATTTCGTACCATGTTGAGCTTTACAACTCAGAAGGTTACGAAGCTGAGATTAACTCATACATTGACTCGCAAGAATATCAAGAAAGTTTTGGCGAAAATATTGTGCCATACTATCGTGGCTTTAATAGTCCAGTAGGGCAGAAAAACGTTGGCTATAGCCGACTATTCCAGCTGTATCGGGGTTATGCCAATAGCGATCGCGCTCAAGGGCTAAAACAAGGACGCCTAACTTGGGAAATAGCTAAGAATCTGGCTTCACCCATCTACCCAGTCTCTACAGGAGCCTTAACGGGCCTCTCATCAGGTGGAAGAGGAGAAACATACCGAATTAGGATACTACAAGCAGCTTCTCCAAACTCATCTGTAGTGCGGCGAAGTACTGCGGAATTACTTGTACCCTACGAACAACTTTCTAGTAAATTGCAGCAGCTTAATCGTAAGGGCAGCAAAGTGATTAGTATCACAGCTGTCTAAAGAGGGAATCGGGAATTAAGTGAGGAGTTAGGAATCGGGAGTGAGGAGTTATGAGTTTTCAATTTCTAACTCCACCCCTACTCTTAACTCCTAACTTTTCCCAACTACCAATTACAAAAGGAAAATTACCAATGGCTATTACAACAGCAGCATCCCGTTTGGGAACAGAAGCTTTTAGTGATAACGCTCCTGTAGAATTGCGCCTAAATGCAACTAAAGAAGACATAGAGAAGGTGATTTCTGCAGTCTATCGTCAGCTCTTGGGCAACGATTACTTAATGAAATCTGAGCGTCTCACAAGTGCTGAATCTATTCTGCGCGATGGGAAAAGTACAGTACAAGAGTTTGTGCGTCAAGTAGCTAAATCAGAACTGTACAAATCCAAGTTTTTCTACGACAGCTTTCAAACTCGCGTCATTGAACTGAATTATAAGCATTTATTGGGTCGCGCTCCCTATGATGAGTCTGAGGTGGTTTATCACTTAGACTTATATCAAACCAAGGGATATGAAGCCGATATTGATTCTTATATTGATTCGGCAGAGTATCAAAGTAACTTTGGTGAAAATATTGTGCCTTTCTATCGCGGCTTTAAAACCCAAACAGGTCAGAAAACTGTAGGATTTAGCCGGATATTTCAACTTTATCGCGGCTATGCCAGTAGCGATCGCTCCCAACTTAAAGGTAATTCCTCTCGCCTTGCCGTTGAACTAGGTCGCAATAGTTCATCTGTTGTTGTTCCTCCATCTGGTGGTCCTTCCGGCTTTTCCTACGTTGCCCCAGAAAAAGGCGTTACCCCCAACAGTACTTTCGGCGGTGCAGGAACTTTCGGCAAAGAAGGCAGACTCTACCGCATTGAAGTTGCAGGCGTTTTTGGAGCCGGGTATCCTAGCACACGCCGGGTCAATCAAGCGGTAATTATACCTTATGAAGAACTATCAGCTTACTTCCAGAGAGTGGTAAAACAAGGTGGTAAAATCGCCAGTGTGAAACCACTTTAGTCTCATTGGTCATTGGTCATTAGTCATTAGTCATTAATTTCAGACCAAGGACTAATGACAACTTAAATTTATAAATTTGGATGGAATTGATTTATGTTTGGACTAATTAATGGTATAAATAGTAAGCGCTCCTTCCGCTATGAAGTAGTCGGTCTGCGCCAAAGCGAAGAAACAGAAAAAGTCGGCTATCCCATTCGTTCTAGTGCTAGTGTATTTATTACAGTGCCTGAGAACCGGATGAACCAGGAAATGCAGCGCATTACTCGCTTGGGTGGCAAAATAGTCAGCATTGAGCCATTGAACGCTGATACAACATCATAGCGAACACAGCCATGAATCCCAGTCTGGAGAACATTAAAGATTTATCACTGACAAGTGATAATGCCGACGGTGGATCTTTAACTGTAGAGCAGGCTCTAGCTAATCTTGAGAGTGCAGATTTAGGTCTGCGATTTTATGCTGCTTGGTGGTTGGGAAGGTTTCGCATAAATGAACCAGCTGCGGTTACAGCACTGATCGAAGCCTTAGATGATGAAGCCGACAGGACACCAGAAGGCGGATATCCTCTGCGACGAAACGCGGCTAGAGCCTTAGGCAAACTTGGCGATCGCCAGGCAGTACCACCTTTAATTGGGTGTTTAGACTGCTCAGATTTTTATGTGCGAGAAGCAGCAGTACAATCTTTAGAGATGCTGGGCAATCCGGTTTGTATTTCGGCGCTAATCAAGCTATTAGCAGTAGGTTTGGAGGGAGAGCAGCTTATATCAAAGCAGCCTGATTTATCTCAACCCTACGACGCTATCTTAGAAGCCTTGGGAACCTTGAGAGCGACTGAGTTTGCCCCTTTAGTAAAAGCATTCTTAGAGCATCCAATCGAATTGGTGCAATATTCTGCCGCCCGAGCCATGTATCAATTAACCCAACAACCAGTTTATGGAGAACGACTGGTAAAAGCTCTGACGGGAGAGAAATTGCAATTGCGTCGAGCGGTGTTGGCAGATTTGGGAGCGATTGGATATCTACCCGCAGCAGATGCGATCGCACAGACTCTTGCTGAAAATAGCCTCAAGCTAATTTCTCTTAAAGGATTACTAGAACATCAAGTTAATCACATAACACCAAGCACTTTCTCAGAAGGTGCGATTAAAGTGATGAATTTGATGGACTCGCTGTTGTAGTCATAAATTCTAGATAATTAGTTGTTATTAATACGTTGCAACAAAATCTATACCACAGATAAACCCCCAAGCTCACAATAAAATCAAGGCTAGGGGGTTTATGTATGATGCCAACTACGGAGAGCTTAAGCTACAATTGGCTGACGACAAATTACTCAAGAGAAATTATTATGAATAATAGCGAGCTGGCCCAAATATTGATCCGTGCTGTAGAAGAAGCAGATTCCTCGGATCGGTTATTAGACGCAGTTCAACAGTTAGCAGCAGCTGGTATAGAAGAAGCTGTTCCTACACTAATTGCAGCTTTGGGCTATAACAATCCAGGTGCGGCGGTGGCGGCGGTAGATGGACTGATTGCCATCGGCGAAGCCGCAGTGCAGCCACTATTGCAACTAATTGATGGCTACAACTATGGTGCTAGAGCCTGGGCTATTCGTGCCTTAGCGGGAATTGGTGATGTCCGGGCGCTGGATACCTTGTTAGAGGCAGCAAAGACCGATTTTTCCCTGAGTGTACGGCGGGCAGCTGCCAGGGGATTAGGCATTTTACGCTGGCAGCAAATACCGCCTGAGAAACTAGAATCTATTCAAACTCAGGTCTTAGAGGCGCTATTACTAATTTCTCAAGATCCAGAGTGGGTAGTGCGCTATGCAGCAGTGACAAGTTTAGAAACATTAGCGATCGCTATAGCAGTTACTTTACCCGATCAAGCGTCGCGGATTAAAAATCAACTTCAGCAAATGCTCGATACAGATGTTGATCTCGGAGTTCGTACCCGTGTCAAGTTTGCACAGGAAAAAATTCAGCCGCAACAGCCGCAACAACATCAAGAAGTTTTTGCACCTAAAATAAAGCTACAAGACACTGAAGTACCTCATCGTGGCGGTAGCAGACGCTAAGAAATTTCAAATTTGTAGCTGATTTCAATTGTATGGAATACAAGTTTGTGGTGGGGATGCATCGCTGTGCTACCCTACCGCGTGTTGCATCTAAATGAGAATCGCCTAAAACTAACGAGACAATAAAGACTGAATTTCTCCCTGGATATTGCTACGGGCACATGGTTCAGCAAACTCTGACATTAAAGGCGTAAAATAAATATGCGATCGCTGTAAAAATCGTTCTAAAACCTGTTGACGACCTATGATATAATCTTTTTCTGCTATCCAGCTATATTCCTGACGAATCGCATAGGCGTATTCTCCATACTGGACTGGGTTAGTAGCCAAAATCGCTAAATCTGCATCAAGTAGAACTTTGCTATCATAGTCATCCACCGCAGCTTGGTGGTCTTTAGTGTTCAGAATTAGACGGGTGACAATAGTTATGGTACTTTCTGGAATACCCAAATTACTCAGCAGCTCAAAAGCATAGTCTGCACTTCGTTGTTCATTATCTTGAGCTTGAGTGTCATATACTACATCATGAAACCAAGCAGCTAGTTGAACAGCAGCTAGATTGTTGGTGTAGCCTTGCAAAATCTGAATTGTGCTGAAGACGCGATCAATATGTTTCAGTGTATGGTAGTAGCGACCAGGGGTAGAGTAAGCTGCAACCAAATCATTAAAAGCCTTCTTAGCCGCTACCTGGTCAACGCCAAAGGGTTGAAGTGTGTGTTGCCACTTAGAAAATAAGATATGCGTGAGGTTTTCTGTAGGCATAAACGTAGTATCCACACTCTTAGTATGACTGAGTTAATCTTTTGTGCTGCAACATCTGTCTAATCAAGTTAAAAATAGATCAACAAAAGGATAACACTTGTTATTAAATTGGGCATGAGGCATTAGTTATTTGTCCTTTGTCATTAGTTATTAGGGTTATTCTTTCTTTGTCTACCCCCACTCCCTACTCCCCACTAGATATATGAAAGCGTCAAAATAGAAGACACAGGCTTTGTACAAAAAGCCTTGCCTTGATTTACGGAGTTTATTATCAGTGGTATTACAAGTACAAACAAGCACCTACGAAGCTAAAACCCAAGAAATTGCTAAACAACTTCTAGCAGCAACGCAGGAAAATCGTTCGTTTTTTTCTTCCCTGCGGGATCAAATGCGCTGGGATGATAAATTATTAGCTTGGGCAATGAGTAATCCTGGGTTACGGGTGCAACTATTTCGCTTTATAGATACGCTACCTGCTTTGCACAGTAAATCAGAAATTGCCTCACATTTACAAGAATATTTAGGTGATGAGTCGGTAGAATTACCGTCAGCTTTGAAGGGAATGCTAAACTTTGCTAATTCCGATTCGATGCCAGGACAAGTTGCTGCTACAACTGTTGGGACAGCAGTTGAGACTCTTGCCCATAAATATATTTCTGGGGAAAATATTAAACAAGTCATCAAAACAGTTGAACGATTAAGAAAAGAGAAAATGGCTTTCACCATCGATTTACTTGGTGAAGCAGTAATTACCGAAGCCGAAGCGCAGTCCTATCTAGAACGCTATCTAGAATTAATGCAACAATTGGTGGAAGTATCGAAGAATTGGGCAGCTATCCCGGCTATTGATGAGGCTGATGGCGAAACAATCCCAAAAATTCAGGTTTCTGTTAAGTTAACAGCGTTTTATTCCCAATTTGACCCATTAGATGCTAAAGGTAGTGAGGAGCGAGTTAGCGATCGCATTCGTATTCTCTTACGTCGTGCTAAAGAATTAGGTGCAGCTGTGCATTTTGATATGGAACAGTATGCCTATAAAGACATAACTCTCAGCATCCTAAAAAAACTGTTACTAGAAGAAGAGTTTCGGCAACGCACAGATATCGGCATAACAATTCAAGCATATCTGCGTGATAGCGAGCAAGATACTAAAGACGTAATTTCCTGGTTAAAAGAACGTGGCTATCCTCTAACAATCCGCTTGGTAAAAGGCGCATATTGGGATCAGGAAACTATCAAAGCAGCGCAGAAGCATTGGCCACAGCCAGTTTACAACGACAAAGCTGCAACTGATGCTAACTTTGAAACCATCACTCAATTGTTGTTAGAAAATCCTCAATATGTGTATTCTGCCATTGGTAGCCATAATGTGCGATCGCACGCTCGTGCCATTGCCATAGCTGAAAGTTTAAATGTCCCCCGCCGTCGCTTTGAATTGCAAGTCCTCTACGGTATGGGTGATAAAGTTGCCAAGGCGTTAGTTGACAAAGGTTATCGGGTGAGAGTTTACTGTCCCTATGGTGAATTATTACCTGGGATGGCGTATTTAATTCGGCGATTGTTGGAAAATACGGCTAATAGTTCTTTTTTACGGCAAAATCTCGAAAATCGACCAATCGAAGAATTATTAGCGCCGCCGATTGTTAAAGATGAAAAGAACTCTTTAACTCCTAACGTACAGACGCGATTAATCGCGTCTCTCCAAAGTACAGACGCGATTAATCGCGTCTCTACTCACTCTCATTTCCTCGGTGCTGCTGATACCGATTACGCCCAAAAAGAGGTGAGAACGAAAGCCGCGCAAGCTTTCCAAAGCGTTCGTCAACAGTTGGGTAAAACTTATTTACCAGTAATTAATGGCGAATATGTGAATCCGCCGGAATTTGTTGATTCTCTCAATCCTTCTAATTTCAGTGAAGTAGTTGGTAAGGTTGGGTTGATTAGCGTTGAACAAGCAGAACAGGCGATGCAAGCTGCCAAAGCTGCCTTTCCTGGTTGGAGGAAAACACCAGCTAAACAACGCGCTGATATTTTGCGGAAAGCTGGCGATTTAATGGAAGAACGCCGCGCTGAACTTTCAGCTTGGATAGTTTTGGAAGTTGGGAAACCAGTTAAGGAAGCTGATGCAGAGGTTTCGGAAGCTATAGACTTTTGTCAGTATTACGCTGAGGAGATAGAACGGTTAGATAAAGGTGTGAATTACGACATACCTGGTGAAACTAATCATTATATTTACCAACCACGGGGAATTGCTGTGGTAATTTCTCCCTGGAATTTTCCGCTAGCGATCGCTTGTGGAATGACTGTTGCAGCACTGGTTTCAGGCAATTGCACTCTCCTCAAACCTGCGGAAACATCTTCTGTTATTGCAGCAAAACTCACAGAAGTCTTAATAGATGCTGGTTTTCCCAAAGGTGTATTTCAATACGTACCAGGTAAAGGTTCGCAAGTCGGCGCTTATTTGGTAAATCATCCAGATACTCATGTAATTGCTTTTACGGGTTCCCAGGAAGTAGGTTGTAAAATTTACGCAGAGGCGGCAATTTTGAAACCTGGACAAAAGCACATGAAACGGGTGATTGCTGAAATGGGTGGCAAGAATGCCATTATTATCGATGAAAGTGCTGATTTAGACCAAGCTGTTGTGGGGGTAGTGCAGTCGGCATTTGGTTACAGTGGACAAAAATGTTCTGCCGCCTCCAGGGTGATTGTGCTGCAACCGATTTATAATGCCTTTGTGCAACGGTTGGTGGAAGCGACAAAATCCTTGAATATTGGGGAAGCTGAATTACCGAGTACACAAGTTGGGCCAGTGATTGATGCTAATTCCCGCGATCGCATCCGGGAGTACATTGAAAAGGGTAAGACAGAAGCACAATTAGCTTTGGAATTACCAGCACCCGAACAAGGATATTTTATCGGCCCTGCAATCTTTAGTGAAGTATCACCAAATGCGGTAATTTCCCAAGAAGAAATTTTTGGCCCTGTGCTGGCGGTAATTCGGGTGAAAGATTTCCAAGAAGCGCTAGCAGTCGCCAACGGTACAAACTACGCCTTAACTGGAGGACTTTATTCTCGAACACCTTCGCACATTCAGCAGGCACAGACAGAATTTGAAGTCGGGAATTTGTACATCAACCGCAATATTACAGGAGCGATAGTTGGACGACAACCCTTTGGTGGATTCAAACTTTCTGGAGTAGGTTCTAAAGCAGGCGGTCCTGATTACCTCTTACAATTCCTTGAACCACGCGCGGTAACAGAAAATATTCAGCGCCAAGGTTTTGCACCAATTGAAGGTGCTGAGTGAACATTCCCAATTACGTTTTGTAACAGGGATTTAAACCCGACAGAAAACCTGCTGCCTGTCTCGCTGGGGACTTAAACCCCCACCACTTGTTAAACCTTGTAGGGTGGGCAATGCCCACCTTATCCCTCTTCTAAAAAACCAGATTTTCTGAATTATGAATTTTACTATATTACCCAAGGAGCAATCCTTCTTCATGCAACCGATTTTTTAGATTTTTCATTAAAATTTAAATCTAAAATTGGCTTGATTATCTACTAGAATTTTCCCCAATTTCATCCGTACTTTCATTATTTTTCACCAAAATAATCAAACATAAACAACTAGCAGCTAGCTTGATTAAGCTCAAAGCTCCACTTTTTAATATAATAAAAGCACCTAATCCTATAAGAACGAAAGACACAACATTATTACCATAGCGAGTCAATACATCAGCTATTACTCTGTATTTCATTAATTTGTATGCTGCATAACACCAAACTCCTAACAATAGAAAAAATAATCCGATAATAATTACAAAACTCTCTAAATTGCTGCTAGCAAATAACGGTACATAGACACTAATATTATCACTACCGTTTGCAACTGTAATGGCTGCCACGCTGTAAGTTTGAGGAGATAGGAAACTAGTAAGTGTTGATGCTTCAGATTCTTCAGTTGTAGCTACAACTTCTTCCAATGCATCTTCTTCCTTATTGACTAAGCTGCTAATACCTATGGCAATTGGTAGTAAACCAAGTAATCCAATCCAGCTTTTTGATAAAACTAACCCACCAAATAAACCAGAAAGGCTAAGGATTAACAAAACTGTAAAACCTAGAAACTGACCAGCAACTATATGCCTACCGCAAAAATTAGCATTGATTTGAGAAAAAAGCAACAATAGAATGACAATATCATCAATGTTAGTAGCAATGAACGCAATTGACCCTGTACTAATTGCAGTAACTAACTCGTTCATATTTTAAGATAAATATAGATATGCTTTTATCTTGCAGAAAGCATCTCACCTGAGACATTTCTATAAATTAAATATGCGTTATATAGAACCCTTGTAGAAACGTAGCACTGCTGCGTCTCTACATTCTTTTTTACCAGATGTCTAATTGAGTTGTGGTAATTTTTGTTTCAGCTGAAACTGCTGTAAGAGAAAGAGCTATCTGCAAAGATAAAATTCTCAAAGCCAGTTGTCAAAAGGGTAATCAGGTTTCCATTGTTGTTGAAGGTAATGTTAGCAGGGTTTAGACTATTGCCAGAAATAACACCAGATACACTAACTCCTGCATTGAGACTACCAGTGTTGTCGATGCCAGTGCCATTGATACCAGTGCTTATCAATTTCAATTTTAAGTCAAAACCGCCAGTACCGATGCCAGCGATCGTGTCACTTTTATCGCCTGCATTGAGAGTACCACTGTTGTTGATGCCGATGCCAGTACCAGCAGCTTTCTTTAACTCACTAGTACCAGTACCAATAATACTGTCGTTTGCTCAAAGTGTACTAATCACACCTCGATTTAAAATATCAATATCAATTGCCACAGATGCATTTGAATCTTGTGCGACTAATGTCGCTAATTCTTGTTTTCCTACGAATACTGGAACGAACGGAGGAATAGATTTAGTTGCACCTAATCTAGGTGCCGTCTTTTTGGAGAGTAAGTGAGCAGCGAAAAACTTTACAACTAAACTCTATTACCGAGTTCTGTCAAACCTGATGAACTAATTTCCAACTCACCATCATCAAGATGGCATAAATAATAAATCGTAGTGGACGCTGGGGAGCTACTTGGCAGATTTTAGCGCCTAGTAACACCCCTGGCACAGAGCCTAGCCAGATAGGTATTACCAAACTCCAATCAACTGTTCCCAGGCTGAGATGACCAAGGGCTGTAAACAGCAATAAAATTGCTGCATGTGAAATATCAGTACCTACTAACTTCCGTACATCAAGGCGAAAAAACCCAATTAGCACTAGGGCAAACATTGAACCTGATGAAACGCTTGTCATACCGACGAAACAGCCTAAAATTGCTCCCAAAGTGATTGTTAGGAAACGGCCAAAGTTAGTTTCTAAGTTTAACTTTGGCAGTTCGGGTAAATTAAATTTGGGGAAAAAAGTCAATAACAACAATTGCACTAGTGCTAACGCTGTGACTAACAAAATCATCCCACCAAGCAAACGGAGCAATATGTTATCCAGGTTATACTCACCTGTACGTTTAAGAAAGTGCAAAATCCCCACCCCAAATAGCGAGCCTGGAACACTCCCGAATGCCAGCCATTTGACAACTTCTATGTCCAGGGTTTTCTGTTCCCAATGCTTGACGCTACCAACAATTTTCATCAATGTGGCAGCCACAACATCAGAACTCACAGCGATAGAAGGCGGAACCTGAAAAACAAAAATCAACATTGGGGTAATAAGAGAGGCTCCGCCAATTCCCGTCAAACCAACGATAATGCCAACAAAAAAGCTTAAGAACGGTAGTAATAAATATTCCATACTCTTTGAGGGTTTCAACAATCAGTTATGAGTTATCAAAGTCCTGTTGAGTCTCCCACTTCTATTAAGTGAGCAACATAGGTTAGAATTTAAATCTCACTGACTTAACTATGAGCAGCTATAACTGAAAGTCAGCTAAAGCTTCACTGTTAGAAAGCAGCAATCGTGCCAAACTATAGCCCAGTCGTAGACAGAGCTAGTTATGCCAAGTTATTGTGTTTCTCAAGGGATGAGTGACACAAAGGTTATCCAGCTAAAAGTTAGGACAGAGGATTCCTGGACAACTTCAAACCTGTCTGGAAGTTTTTGGTAGCATGACAACTGACATTTAGCTGAAACAGGCTGTGATAACTGCTTATAGGTTAGTTGCTTTACTAAACTCAACTTCTAACTGGTTTTTCTGCGGTTTTACATGTAAAAGCCGGTAAGGCGATGCACTTACCGTATTTTAATTGTAAACATGAGCAAACGTCCAGCGTATTCGCGTTGTATCTCGCTAGATTTATCTAGATAAGGAGTGGGGAGTGGGAGAGACTTGGGGACAAGAGGTGAGAACTTGCAACAAGTCTTTCCCCTTATCCCTAATTTTCTTTGCCCCCAAGTCCTCTTCACCATGCCCAATGCCTAGTTAAGAACTCAATGCTGAAAGATGCTTGACTTTAAAGCAATTCTCGTGCTAATTTCAAAAAAACCATTCGGTCGGTAATATTTTATTTACAGCAATTTCTAATTCAATAAATTACCCCACTCCCCATAATCTATTTATCTAAAAATCGCTGTAATGTCCAAAGGCAAAGAAACAAAAAGCAGAATTCTCTACCAAGCAGCCGAACTGTTTAACCAACAGGGATATGCAGGCTCATCAATGTCAGACATTATGCGTGTTACTGGATTGCAAAAAGGAGGAATTTACAATCACTTCCAAAGTAAAGATGATCTTGCGCTACAAGCTTTTGACTTTGCGATCGCTCGCATCCACCAGCATACAAGATTTGCATTACGAAGCAAACGCCACGCAGTAGAACGCCTGCAAGCAATCATTGGCGTATTTAGTAGCTTCACAGAAAATCCACCTATCAAGGGAGGGTGTCCACTGCTGAATACTGCTGTGGAGAGTGATGATGCTCATCCGGCATTGCAGGAACGCACTCAACAGGCGATGAACTCTTGGCTAAATCTAATTCATCGAATTATTGAAACGGGAATTAAAAAGAGTGAAATTCGCCCTGAAGTGAGTGCTGATGAAATCGCTACCATCATAATTGCAACATTAGAAGGAGCAGTAATGATGAGCAAGCTTTATGGAGATTCAATTTACATGCACAGGGTGATTAATCACCTGAATCAATATTTAGATACTCACCTAAGAATGTATGGCAAAAATCAAGGGATAGAAAGTAATGCTACTAAATAATAACTTGCACAGACCATTAGAAGTAGTATTAGAAATTTCTGTAAAAACATACGACATTGATTTTATGGGAATCGTGAGTAATATTGTGTATATCAGATGGTTAGAGGATTTACGTTTAAAGTTTTTAGATGAACACTGGCAACTTAATCAACAAATTGAGCAAGGATATGCGCCTGTTTTAGCTGGAACTGAAATTGAATATAAACGTCCGAGCAAGATTATTGATTGAGTAATTGGACGTTTATGGCTGAGTAATTTAGGACGATTGAAGTGGACTGTGCAAGCTGAGATTTTATCTAACAATGAGTTAGCAGCAGTAGCTACCCAGAAGGGCGCTTTTGTCAGTTTACAAAATAGTCGTTTTATTCCCATTCCAAAGGAATTGCAAAAAAAATATTTAGAAGATAAAAAAGGTAATTTGAAAGACTATTGATAAAGTAAATCTGAGAGTTTTAGGAATTTTGATATTAGTGAACGCAAAATATTTTCTCAGGCAATCAACGATTTTTTCAAAATTGCTAATTCATGATTAATCTTATATTTACCTGAAACAGAATTCAGCATGAATTCTGTTTCGATAAGTAATAATTTTTAGCTTTCATCAGTTACAGGTAGACGTATCGTGAATATACTACCCTGCCCTGGTTCAGATGTCACATCAATAGTGCCTTGATGCGCTTCAATAATGCAGCGAGATAGATATAATCCCAAACCACTACCAGAACGTTGGTGTTTACCTTGACGAAATCGCTCGAATAATATTGCTTGGTCTTGTTTAGAAATTCCTGGGCCTGTATCTTGGATATCAATAGTCACAGCTACCGGAGTAGAATAGCAGTGAATATCTACAGAACCTTTGTCTGTAAATTTGATAGCATTGCCGATGATATTTGTCAAAACTCGCCGCAGTTCTACGCGATCGCCCATGACGGTGCTTGCAGTTTCACTTCGATCAATATTTACAGTAAATCCTTTTTCTTCAGCTAAGGGAGTTAATTCTTGAGAAACTTCACTAACTAATTCCTGAATATTGCAGGGAGAAATTTTTAAGGTTTTACAGCCCGCTTCATGTCGATAAACTTCAAGCAAGGTATTTACCATTTCCAGCAGGTCTTGATTACTGCCAATCATGGTATCAATGATTTCTTGCAATTGTGGCGAAACCTCGCAAAACCTACCTTCCAGTAATAATTTTAATACACGGTTGGAGGCTACTAATGGGATGCGTAAATCGTGAGTAAAACGGGAGACAAAATCTGCCCGCAAGTTAGCCATCTGATCTCGTTCGTCGATACTATGCTTAAGGCGCAGGAGCGATCGCACTCGTGCATGAAGTTCATCAGGATCAAATGGTTTACGAATAAAATCATCAGCACCAGCATCGAGTCCTTCCACAACGCTAGACTCATAGTGAGCCGTGAGCAGCAAAATGGGGATAAATGGCAACGCTAGATTCTGTCGGATGCGTCGAGTAAATTCATACCCATCTATCTCTGGCATCATCACATCTAAGAGAATTAAGTCTGGCGGCGACTTCTCAACCATAGCCAGAGCAATTTTGCTATGTTCGACTAAGCTAATTTCATAGCTTTCATCTTCTAGGACAGCTTCTAAGACCAGTAAATTATCAAAAATATCATCGACAATCAGAATTTTATCTTTTTTGACAGTTTTAGTTAAAGACATGGCTAAATAAAAAAGAAGTGCTTGGCTATCCCTCGCAAATCTAGTAATAGCTTACTTCACCAGTACTCAGATTATTAAGGGACTTCCAACTAAAAAAATATTCTATCGGTGTGTAGGTACAGGGGCACTTAGTTCTTAGCTGGGGGAGAAAGAAGAATATTATCTGAGTAAATTAAATAATTTATTTTCTGGAAGTCTCTAAGGACTCATATTTTCCTTTAAAGTTTCTTAAATTCAAATATCACTTTTTTAAGTAATTACACTGAGCTTTTTAAATAAATGTATTAGATACTCTTGTCTTAACAAATATCTTAGCCGTCTGGTTATCCAAGCAATATTTGTGTATAAATCTTATAGTGAGGTAGTTTAGTCCCTTTAATTTACATCATCGTAGCCAGTGCAAAAGCAACTATTTAATGCTTACCCACTCTTGCTTGCTATCGAATTTTCAATAAACAATTGTTTCCCATGAAACACCTATCCTGAGATTAATGTATAAAAATATTTTTTGATTGACTTATTATCAAAACTCTTGCTTTAGAAAAACTTCCGAGATAAGGTTATTTATGTCTAATGATAGATGAAGTTAAAAGAACAATACCAACTACATTGCTTTTTGTATAAGATCCCGGATAGAAGAACGAGATTATTTTAATCTGTACTTTAGATAGATAACAGTAAAGTTAAGTAACTATGAATGAAATCAAGATCCTCGTGATTGAAGATCACAACCTGACGAGAATCGGCTTACGGGCTGCCTTACAAACCCAAGCAGAGTTTAACATTGTTGGTGAAGCAGCCAATGCAGCCGACGGCATCAACCTTCTAAAAACTCTTAAGCCTGATGTTGCTACTATTGACATCGGTTTGCCTGACATGGATGGTATTGAGCTAACACGCACATTTAGGCAATATCAAGCAGAGAATGAAGACTATACCACAAAACTGCTAATTTTAACAATGCAGAACAGCGAACAGGCAGTTTTAGCGGCATTTGCAGCAGGTGCAGATTCTTATTGCATGAAAGATATCGAAACTGAGAGACTAGTTGAGGCTGTGCGAACAACATACGCAGGTAGCTCATGGATCGATCCAGCGATCGCAGACCTTATACTACAACAAATACGCCAAGATTTCCCTGATGGCAGCAGAGGCGCATCTGGAAAAAGAGTCTTGATTGAAGGTATTGACCCAGATGTTGAGAAAAGTATAGTCACCTATCCTTTAACTCATAGGGAGATGGATGTTTTAGAGTTGATTGTCGCCGGGTGTGACAATGCAGAAATTGCTAAAAGGCTCTATTTAACAGTCGGTACTGTAAAAACTCATGTTCGGGGTATTCTCAATAAACTCTGTGTTGCTGACCGGACACAGGCTGCTGTCCGTGCTTTGCGGGCTGGATTAGTACCGTGAGCAAATAAAAATCTTTCTTTCCCATTCCCAGTCCCGATTTTCAGTCAAAGCGGTTAACTGAAAAAAAGATTTATGAAGATTTTGTTACATAGTTTAGTAAAATGACATAATTGACAAACAAATAAGTATTTTTTCTTATATACATGATAGCGGCTCAATTTCCCTGGCTTACCGCGATTGTCTTGCTGCCACTCGTTGCTTCCCTGATTATCCCTGTGCTGCCTGATAAAGATGGCAAGCGCGTGCGGTGGTATGCACTGGGTGTAGGTATCGCAGACTTTGCATTGATGTGCTACGCCTTTTGGAAACATTACGATGCCAGCAGTGCTAGTTTTCAAATGGTGGAAAATTATGCCTGGATGCCTCAGTTGGGTCTTAACTGGGCAGTATCGGTCGATGGACTTTCAGCGCCACTTGTGCTGCTAGCAGGATTTGTCACCACACTTTCGATTTTTTCAGCCTGGCAAGTCGATCACCGTCCCCGCCTCTTTTATTTTTTGATGCTGGTGCTGTATTCAGCACAGGTAGGGGTGTTTATTGCCAAAGACTTGCTCCTATTTTTCATTATGTGGGAAGTAGAACTGATTCCCGTCTACCTACTAGTCTGCATTTGGGGTGGGCAAAGGCGTCGCTACGCGGCTACCAAATTTTTGTTGTATACCGCAGCAGCTTCTATCTTTATTTTAGTGGCAGCCTTGGCAATGGGGCTATGCGGCGGCGGTGATATGACCTTTGATATCACTGCTCTCGCCAAGAAGGAATATCCCTTTGGACTACAGCTGCTACTTTATGCAGGGTTACTGGTTGCATTTGGTGTCAAGCTTGCTGTTTTTCCAATGCATACCTGGTTGCCTGATGCCCACGGCGAAGCATCTTCTCCTGTATCGATGATATTGGCTGGAGTATTGCTGAAGATGGGCGGATACGGGCTGATTCGCCTGAATATTGAGTTGCTTCCCGATGCACACATTTACTTTGCGCCGATTCTAGCCATTCTTGGTGTTGTCAACATTATCTATGGTGCATTGAACTCCTTTGCTCAGACGAATATGAAGCGGCGTTTAGCTTATTCGTCGATTTCCCACATGGGGTTTGTGCTGCTTGGGATTGCGTCCTTCACTGATTTGGGAATCAACGGCGCGATGTTGCAGATGATTTCGCATGGTTTAATTGCATCGGTGCTGTTCTTTTTAGCAGGTGTTACTTATGATCGCACCCACACAATGGTAATGAAAGATATGGGCGGTATTGGTCAAGCCATGCCCAAAGTCTTTGCTCTGTTTACAATCGGAGCAATGGCATCCCTAGCACTTCCAGGTATGAGTGGCTTTGCTGGCGAACTTTCAGTATTCGTTGGAATGACAAGCAGTGACGTTTACAGTTCAACTTTCTGCACCGTCACAGTTTTTCTCGCCGCAGTTGGAGTCATCCTCACACCTATCTATCTACTTTCCATGCTGCGAGAGGTATTTTATGGTCAGGGTGCAGCGCTCATCTGCGACATTAATAATGCAGGCTTGGAAAATCAAGAAGATGAAGGAACAGTTTGTTTTGGTACAGATTGCTTAGTACCAGAAGAAGCAGTCTACGATGATGCTAGACCGCGTGAGGTGTTTATTGCTGTTTGTTTTCTGTTAATGATTATTGGTATTGGTTTCTATCCCAAAATGGCGATGCAGATGTACGACGTGAAGACTGTTGCAATCAATGCTAATCTTCGTCAGTCTTATGCCATAATCTCGCAAACAAAACCCCAGATTTATGCTAAGGGATTCTTGGTTCCGCAAATTTCCGAGGTTGAGGTAGCGCCCGTTTTGGGAACTCTGAAGTAAGCTTTTTGACCAATATTTATGTGAAAAAGACCGATGCCTAAATTGGCTGTGCCAATGCGAAGTTCGAGAATTTCTAGGTATATTCCAGAGAAGCAACAATGCATTGATTTAAAGCCTATCTCAATGGATATCAGTATTTTGCAGATAGGCTCTCAATGCCATGATATTTTCAGGATGCCCAACATGTCTTTTCAGGAAACAATCCTTTTTTCCAGTGTTGCCGAACCTTTACTGCCGCTCCTTGGAAAAATGCCTGCGAGTTGTGAACAGGTATTTTTTGAAGTTCCTTGACTTCTCCACTAGATTTATCCAGCCACAAAGATCCAAGATGCTCTTCATTCGGCCCGAAGCGGTAAGTAACGCCGTTTTCATCCTCCTTGTCTTTTAAAATCAATACGTAAAAAGCCATAACGCATAAATTTGTCTATGAATGTTGTTTACTTTATTTGTAACTCATTTGAGTTACCCTTATGTTATTGGTGGACTCCATACACGGCCAGAACGTTCAGTTGCTTCATGAGCAGTACGGTAGTTGGTATGAAAGATAGCCTCAAATCGCGACTCGAAGTATTCATGTTTGAGTAAGCGTAAATCTTCTTGGTTAAAATTACCTTGCTGTAACCTCATCCAGGCATCAGCTATATCTGGGTGAGGGTCAAAGTAATCAAATCTGTCATCCAATTGGTGCTGACGATAGAATAAGTGGTCTTTTATCCGTTTAATGCGAAACTCAAACCAACCTGTATTCCGTGCTATTTCTGCTACATCATCAGCATTACAGCGAATAGCATTATATGCCTCAGGAGCGTATTGCTCCCAACGTTGTAAATAATTCATTTTAAAAATTTTTAATATAAAAAAATCATATATGTAAATATAATAACATTACTTGTAATAATTTACTTAAAAAACCTAAATAAATTATTAAGAATTGGCATCAATGACTCACTTAATGTTATATGCTTGTGACTTACAGACAATCGGCAATCTTTATAAACAAATCGTTCATTAACATGAGATGCTGGTTGATGAGTAGTGAGTTTTGCCAATGTCTGTTGTTTCTGCCATCACTGTTACCGTTCCCGCCACAACTGCTAATTTAGGGCCTGGTTTTGATTGCATCGGTGCGGCTTTAAAACTCTACAACGAGTTCAAGTTCACTCGCCTAGAAGAGGGTGGGCTAAGTATTCATGTCACTGGTACGGAAGCTGAACGAGTCCAAACTGATAAAAGCAATCTTCTTTACCAAGCGTTTGTCAAATTCTATCAATATATACAGCAGACACCACCGACTGTGAAAATAGAGATTAAGTTAGGTGTGCCGTTAGCGAGGGGTTTAGGTAGTTCGGCTACAGCAATTATTGGTGGATTAGTTGCTGCTAATCAACTTGAGGGTGCTAATATGAGCCAGTTGCAGGTAATGGAGTTAGCGATCGCAATGGAAGGACATCCTGATAATGTAGTTCCAGCTTTGTTGGGAGGATGTCGTCTCGCTGCTACCAGTGGCGCAGGTTGGGAAATTTGTGATGTTCCCTGGCATAAAGATGTTGTACCAGTTGTGGCTATTCCTAATTTTGAACTTTCTACATCAGAGGCGCGAGGCGTTCTGCCAACAGAGGTGAGTCGTGCTGATGCGATTTTCAATACCGCACATTTGGGGTTATTGTTACGCAGCTTGGAAACTGGTAACGGACAATGGTTAAAGACGGCTTTGCAAGATAGATTGCATCAGCCCTATCGCAAAGCTTTGATTCCTGGTTATGATGCTCTGAACATTGCAGCTGTTAGTGCTGGTGCTTATGGTATGGTAATTAGTGGTGCGGGACCAACACTGTTAGCTTTGGCGGATAAATTACACTCAAAGGCTGTGGAGACGGCGATGTTAGCTGCTTGGCAAGAAGAAGGAATTACAGCCGAGGTGCGATCGCTTTCTCTAGATACCCAAGGCGCAATAAGCTTTTAATATTTTACTCAGCACTTAAAACTCGATTTATGGAGCAAACTCAGGCTGAAATAGCGGCGCTTAACTCTCAAATTCAGGCTCTTTTAGAAGAACGCGCTGCACTCACTATCAATAATGTCATCTCTGCTGAGAATGATTCACCTCAAGCGATGGTGGAAGCTTACCGCCGCCAAGCTAGGGAAAATGCCCAATTATCAGTTGAACTCCAAGGTATAGATGCAGCGATCGCTGCCTTGGAAGGTAAGATAAAACAAAAACAAGGTAAGTTAGTGCGTTGGCAAGGCGAATCCAAACAACTTATTCAACAGCAGCAGCTAGAGGAAGCGAAAGAAGTGGCTCAGGTTCATGCTCAACGCATTAATCAACTAGCAAGTGAACTAGCCGCAGAAGTCCGTTTTCTTAAGGCTTGTGCCAATCAACTCAGTCCAATGTATTGGCAGATTTATTACAAGCCCTTTATTACTGGCTTGAAGACAATCTCCGTTCCCTATGTCCGCTCTGATGGGGAAGTATGGACAATTGTCAACCGGATTGTTTAATGCTTTAACCGCAAATGCTAAGTAGGTAGACATAAATATAGCGGTTCTCGTTGAAGTACATAATCTCACTCCCAACCCCTCTGCAAGAACATAGTAGGGATTTAAAACCACGACTTTTTTGTTAACTATTTGCCAGTCATATCATGTCCGGCTAAAGACTTATCATTTAGAGCGCAGTTCTTGCTGGGGGCAGGGAGCAGGGGGAAAAAGGCTTTTCCAATTTTTACACAGATACCGTAATCATAAGTGATTCACCGGACATGATATCACACAGAATTCAATTCTTAATTCTGTATGACTGACACCTTTATTTTGTTTCCTATTCCCTATTGATGGCACTCACTCCTGGAGTCTTAGTGCGATTTTTGTCTTCTTCAACAAATTGCTTGATCGCATAAACATTAGACCATACTGATGCGCCGTGTTCGTAAGCATCGATACTAATATGATCAGCTTTGGGATCGACACGTAAGCGTTTTAGTGCTTTTAGACTACCGAACATCAAAAAGCTAAAGGCAATGATCAAAACTGCGATCGCCACCACGCCCAAAAGTTGTATACCAAACAAATCAAAGCCACCACCTAAAAATAACCCTGCCTTTTTATTAAGGGTTAGCTCTGCTTGACCTAAGAAACCAACAAAGAAAGTACTGATCATGCCATTGATACTGTGTACAGCAAATGCCCCCACCGGATCATCAATGTGTATAGGTATTGATGGCGGCTGTAGAACCTGGCGTACCCAATATCTAGCTACTATCAGCACCAGGTAGCTGACTCAGGAAAAAGTTATCTATGCCAACTAACCCACTAGCACTTGTACCAAAAGCAATCCCAAAGCCGATTCCCCACCATACTAAGATGGTTACAGCTGCGTCAATGAAGTTTTCTAGTAAGGCGTTAACTACACCTCTTTGCCTGATCAAACCTGCTTATAACATAGCAAAGCCGATTTGTATGAAGAATACTAAAAACCCAGTGAGTAGTACCAAGTAGTATCAATAGAAATTTGCAGTTTTGTTGTAGTTTCAGATAAAGACTGAACAGTGGGAGGATCTGCTGCTTGTACAATTGTAGGGGCAAAAACTGCTAACCTAACGCCATTGAAGCGAGCGCTAGCGGCAGTAAGCGATGCCAGGGTCGAATATGCTTATTCATAGCGAATTTATCCTGCTGCAAAAAGAAAATTGAATTAATTGATGTTGCTAACTATATTAGCAACATCAATTAATTCAATTAGGGTGAATAAATAAGGTTTTAGCCAAAAATTTCACGAAGTAATTATTTAATTCTCTAGGTCAGTTATTTTCCTGGGAACACACTTTTTCTAATCTCAAAAACTCTGATTAAAAAAATATAAACATTCCATCACAGAAATAATGAGACTACTTTTTATTTCATTTTTGGTAAATTTATACCTTAACAGATAAATTTGACTGATTGTCTATTTACTCAAAACAAAAAACTGTATCCTTAAATACATTTTTTTTGCTCTTGTTATGAAATATATCTTTTGATAGAATAGATTAAGCAACTATATCCTTTGTAGTTAGATATTTTCCGATATTAGGATAAGAGAATTTGATATTATTAATTTAATATAAAAAAGTTAAGGTTTATTACTTTAGAGATATGGTAATTTAGGCGATAAAAGTTGTATAAAAAGTAACGCATATTTTGCAAACTTCTTCTGAGATAGCTGATTTGTCGGGTTATTCATATAACATAGGTGTCAACTCATAGGCGATCGCTATCTTTATTAATTAGGTGCAGCAGTTGAGCAAAGACACTCTACCTCTTAGCTTGTCGTTAAACATTGTTTAGCCAATGTAGCATCAATCAGTGAAGGAAACATCTATCGAAACTCTCATACAAGCTTACAGCCTGAATTAAATAAAATCGTAGAGCTAACAAACCTAATTTCCTTAAAAAAAAGAGGATTTAGAGTACCTGTAATATGGGAGACTTGGCAATATTCCCTCTAAATCAGATTCAAGATGAGTAAGACAATATCGGGTATTGCAGTTAAGACTATCAACGCTGAGGATAAACAATTAAACAAGTATACCGACAAAGTACTCTTAATTGTGAATGTGGCATCCTACTGCAGTTATACTTCTCAATACGAGGGGTTAGAAAAATTGAACCAGAAGTATAAAGAAGCATTACGTATTTTAGGGTTCCCCTGTAATGATTTTGGAGTGCAGGAACCAGGAAGCAATGAAGAGATTGTGAAATTCTGCACGAGTAAATATGGTGTTACCTTGGAACTATTCGATAAAGTTGATGTTAAAGGCTCACAGCAGCATCCACTTTATGAGAGACTTATCAAAGCTGTTGAGCCAACGGGAACTGTTGCTTGGAACTTGAAAAAATTTTTAGTTAATAAACAAGGTGAAGTGATAGCAAGATTTAATAGTAGCGTTCAGCCAAATTCACCAGAAATCAATTGCCATAATTGAGAAAGAATTAGCTAAATAGTCATTAGTCATTAGTCATTAGGTTGTACTATTGATATTGATTTTTGGCTCTGAACTGTTAAATTTATTTACGTCCAGTCCCTTAATTGAGAATATTTTCTCAATGAGTAGTTTAATTTATTTGTATCTAATTTGTCATGAACGTTGCAATTATTGGTTGTGGTTATGTTGGTTATAAAGTTGCTCAATATTGGCAGGAAAAGGGGAATTATGTTATCAGTGTAACCACAACTTCCTCTGAGCGTGTCCCTGCACTAAAATCAGTATCCCAAAGAGTTGTAGTTACCCGTGGTAATGACTTAAATAGTCTAAAATCAATTTTGCACAATCAAGATGTTGTACTTTTGAGTATTGGTGCAAAAGGTGCAGAAGTTTATGAAGAAACTTATCTAAAAACTGCCCAAACTTTAGTTTCATCTTTGCAGCAGATTCCAAGTGTAAAACAATTAATATACACAGGTAGCTATGCAGTATATGGTGACAGAAATGGTGTATGGGTAGATGAAGAAACACCACTTGCACCCGCTAATTTAAATGCACAAATTCTCAGAAAAACAGAGGATGTGCTATTATCAGCATCTAGCGAAAATCTCCGCATTTGTATCTTTCGCTTGGGAGGAATTTATGGCCCTGGTAGAGAGCTGGTGAAAATATTTAGCAGATATTCTGGTACAACCCGTCCTGGTGGCGAGGATATCACAAATTGGATTCACTTGGATGATATTGTTGGTGCGATAGAATTTGCCCGTCACCGTCGTTTACAAGGAATTTATAATCTGGTAGATGATGCACATCTCACCAGTCGAGATTTACTAGATAGCCTATTTGAAAAACATAATTTACCCAAAGTTATATGGGATACTTCTATTAAGAGTACTCGCCCATATAATGCTTGGGTATCGAATGAAAAGCTGAAAGAGGCTGGATATGAGTTAATTCATCCACAGATGATTTTTTAGCAAGTATTAAAAACTAGGAATTATGCAACTATCTGTTGTAACTAACACAACCAATTTGACAGCATCTCCTAGCCAGTTTTACAGTTGGCGGAATTATCCTTGCGCCTATGAAGTTCATCAATCAACTAACACAACACCGGAAGGCATTCCTTTAGTGTTAATTCATCCGATTGGCGTCGGATTGTCGCGGCAATTTTGGCAGGGATTTTGCCGCGAATGGTATTATTCAGGTCAGCGTAATTTAATTTACAATCCTTATTTACTAGGATGTGGCGAATGTGATATGCCTTATATGGCTTACACTCCAAGTGATTGGGCAGAACAGTTGCAGCACTTTTTACAAACAGTAGTGTAAAAACCTGTGATTGTAATAGTACAAGGTGCTTTATTACCAGTTGCGTAGGCTTTGCCCACTGTAGACATCGCATTAGTCCAAAAGCAATCAAACTTAATTGCTAGACTTGTACTCTCTGGGCCTCCAACATGGGCTTTGATGACAAATAAATCACCAGAATGGCGGCAAAAATTTGCTTGGAATCTGTTAGATTCACCTTTTGGAAGTGTTTTTTATCGCTATGCACGCACTCCAAAGTTTTTACATTCTTTCTCGACTCGTCAACTTTTTGCTTCTGATAATGGTGTGGATGCTGAGTGGTTGAATACATTGGTTGCAGGTGCAGAAAATCCTGCTAGTCGTTATGCGGTGTTTTCTTTTATCGCAGGATTTTGGCGACAGGATTATACTAGTTCTATCGCCTCTATTGAGCAACCAACATTAGGGGTTATGAAGGAGACTGCATCGAGTATCAGTCAAAAAGGTAAAAAAGAAACGCCAGAGGAACGCTTGGCTCACTATCTCGCCTATTTGCCTCAAGTCGAGGTATAAAAATAAATGGGCGCAATGTTTTACCCTATGAATCAACTGCTGAATTTGTCGCAGCGATCGCGCCATTTATTAATGATAATTCAGAACCCAGCAGTCAGAATTCACCATGAATTGGTATCCAACTGGGTAATGAAATTTTTTAGCTGATCGATAGTTACATTATACCAGTTTTGCCATGATAGGTTATGACTGGAATTGATTACTTCAGGAAGCAAAATTATGTTCCCCAATCACAGAGGAGAAAGAGTTCCCAATGTGACTTTTCATACTCGTGTGGATAGCCACTGGGTGGATGTGACCACCGATCAATTGTTTGCTAATAAGACAGTGGTTGTCTTCTCCTTACCAGGTGCTTATACACCGACTTGTTCATCAACTCATCTTCCTGGTTACAACGAATTGGCCGGGGTTTTCAAAGAAAATGGAGTTGATGAGATTATCTGTATTTCTGTTAATGATGCCTTTGTAATGAACGAATGGGCAAAGGACCAAGAAGCAGAAAATATTACACTAATTCCCGATGGTAATGGTGAATTTACTGAAGGAATGGGGATGCTGGTAGATAAATCAGACTTGGGATTTGGGAAGCGATCATGGCGCTACTCAATGCTGGTAAGAGATGGTGTAATAAACCAAATGTTTATTGAGCCAGACGAGCCAGGAGATCCCTTTAAGGTATCCGACGCTGAGACAATGCTCAGATATATCAACCCCCAAGCAGTGAAGCCTGAATTAGTTTCTCTGTTTGCGAAAGTGGGTTGTCCCTTCTGTGCCCGTGCTAAAGCGATGCTCAAGGAACATGGTATCAACTATGAAGAAATTACCTTGGGTAAGGATATCACCACACGTTCCTTACGAGCAGTTACAGGTGCGACAACAGTTCCCCAAGTGTTTATCGATGGTAAATTAATTGGTGGTTCTGAGGCATTAGAAGCCTACTTCGCTGCTAAATAGTTTTCACTAGAGGCGCACATGTGTCATAGGTGTCAACTTAACGTATAAGCTAGATTTGGCGAACTTTCCAGGTTTGACCCTCACCCCCAACTCGTCTGGCAAAATTGCCAGAGGGGTTAGGGGATGAGGGCAAAACGTCCTCTTAAAGCAGATTTTTTTTAGATTGACCAGAAAGAAAAAAGTACAAAGCAAGTAAATTTATTTATGGTTACTGAGTTTACGGTGAGCATCTCGGCTTTGCTCGATGGAACCGCAGTCGAACTGCGTAACCGAAGTATGGGCTTGGTAAATTTTTGAATGCGTGAATGCGTGAATGCGTGACTTCCCCGAACGCGAGTGCATCTCATAGGCAAGGGGTTGACACCAATGCACATCTGTGCAATTATACAAAGAATTCAAATGTTGTAAGTTTTAGTAGCGGCGATCGCGTTCCAAATCATAAATCACTTTTTCTAAGTACCATTCATCCGATTCACCTTGATGCCTTTGGCGCTGCTGTTTAAGTAATCGTTCGGCTGTTGTCCTATCACCATTAAGTAAAATAAGTAAATGTTTTTGCAGTTTTCTGTTTTTCGGGTCACTGAAGTATGGCTTAGAACCCTTGCCCCGTGATTGAGATGACCACATTTTGATTAAGGCAAGTGATAAGCTGATGATCAGAACCACTACAATCAATCCCATACTTATTAAAATTAAGTAGTTATAACTTTATATTTTGTAAAAATAATATCTTTATAGCATCAGTGATTTTTTGGATGTTTTCGTGGTTAAACTGAAAACATCTAAATTTCATAGTTGAATTAAATCAAATTCTTGTGGCATGGTTAACATGAGTGCCCTGATTATGCAACAATACGCTTGGGTTAAGCCAAAAAAATAAATTTACGTAGGTTGGGGAGCCACTGCGCCCTTGCGGTTTTCCGACTTGTTCGCTTTTAGCGTTCTCGCTTTCTTAGCAAGTGGCGTTTGAGGAACGAAACCGAACATTTTCGGGCATTTGTTGGGTTTGACTTCGTACCCCTACGGGGAAGCAAGCTACAACCTAAACTACAATTATCCTTAATCCAAGCGTATTGAATTATACAAATTTATTTGTAAAACAGCTTAATTGATAATTCTCAATGCCGTGCTTTTGGCGATAACTTATACTATCTTCTAATTATTTGCATTTATTTACTTATATCAAGTTTCAATTTAGCAATTAACAAATCTTCAGATGAGTAAATGTATTTTTGTCCAGCTACTAACTATTTATCATCTAAAATTGAATTTACATTTATTCAAAATACAATATGTTTGCTATAATTCGCCGAATTTTGAGTCAATTTTTGAGTAACTCAAGGACAATCAACAACGAACCACTAAATAAAGTAAGTTTGATTGTCATTATTTTAATTGATATCTTTATTTTGATTAATGTTTTTACCGGACTCGATGATATTAGCAGATGGCATATCAGCCCGACCGAGGCTTACCCATGTTATTCAGAGTGGCAAAATTACCGAACAAAAACCACTCAAGATAAAGACTATGAAGTTGTTAAACTTTCATTGCCAGATAATCCGAATAATCAACTCAATTTTCAGCGAAACTATCAACAAGTCGAAGCAGGACATCTGGGTAAGGTTTCTCAAACGTGTTTGCAATATGCTAGCTACAAGGATAAAATTAATAATCCAGACAAGCAGCAAATCATCAAAACTATCGATCAAAAACAAGCAAAAATCAGTTTGCTTGAACAAGTCAATCGCACTATTAAAGCCCAATATGACTCAACGTTATTAGAAAAAATTGCAGGTCAGGGTCGTGAACAATCAATTAATGAAGTCAGTGCTGAAAAAGCTAAACAGACATTAGAACAAAATAATCGTCAAATTTCTACCCTTAAACAAGAAAACTCTACTCTTAAAAATGAACTGCTTGCCAAACCGGAAAGCATTAGTTTTATAGCCTTTATTAAAGATGATAATCAATTTAAGGAAGTTGACAAAGGCTATCAGCAGGCATCATTTTGGTATCCCAGTATCCAGCTTGCTTTTCAGTCCCTCTTTCTTCTACCGTTGATTCTCATTGCTTTATCAGTTCACAAATTTGCTCAAAGAAGAGGATTTGGATTAATCTCGCTAATTAGCTGGCATTTGCTAGTTATCTTTTTTATACCACTAATCGTCAAAATATTTGAATTTCTTCAGATCGGGGCAATATTTAAATTTTTATTTGATATTATTAGCACCCTTTTTGGTGGTTTAATTTTCTTGATAAATTATGCTTATATCTTGCTAATTCCAATTATTGGTTTTGGAATTATCCAGTTTTTTCAAAAATTTGTCTTTAATGTTAAAATCCAGGCAGCTAGCCGAGTCCAAAAATCACGCTGTGTAAATTGCGCCAAGAAAATTCGACAATTTGATACTTACTGTCCACACTGTGGTTACGAGCAAAATCTTGAATGTTACAACTGTCATAATCTTACTTATAAACATTTGCCGTATTGTAAACATTGTGGAGCTTTTCAAAATACTAATATTTTATAATCGGCGAAGTAGTGATTTTCCCATGTTTGGCTCAGAACAACATTATTAAATTTGTTTCGTGTTCATCAGTTAAAGTAACTAAAACTATCTAGTGATAGATGACATTGAGAAACAAATTTTACATTAATTAATAATAACAAACTTAATATGGAAAAAGTGAAAAAAGCCAATAAAGAGATTCAGTCGCCTCTTTCTTTTATTAAAAACCTGTTGATTGCCCATTGGCGATCGCTCTTACTCCTCTTAATAGGAGTTTACTTACCTTTGCAGATTTTTGAAATTCTGACAGTGAAGATATGGGAAAATAAAGCTGGCTTCCCGTGGGATGTGCCTATTTTGTTAGCGGTTCATTCTACAGCAAACCCACAGCTTGATGTTTTAGCCGTGACGCTAGCGATAATTGGAGAGCCTTGGATGGCAATACCGATTTTAGGCGCGATCGCACTCATATTATTACTTCAAAAGCGCTGGCGATCGCTAGCTTATTTACTCACTGTCTCAGCAGGAAGTGTGATCATCAACCGCACAGCAAAAGAATTAATGCATCGAGTACGTCCACAATTGTGGCAGTCCATTGCGCCTGAGTCTAGTTTTGCATTTCCCAGTGGTCATGCTATGGCAAGTATAACTGTAGTAGTAATTTTGCTATTTTTAACTTGGGATAGCTCCTGGCGCTGGTTTGCTTTCATCTTCGGCAGCTTATATATAATAGCTATTGGGTGGTGTCGTCTCTATCTGGGGGTACATTTTCCCAGTGACGTTCTGGCAGGTTGGATGGTTGCATTAGGTTGGACAATTGGCGTCAGTCTAATTATCAAACCCTATATAACTATAGCCAAATCCGTAGATGGCGAACGCCCAGAGGATGAAACTACCTTACTCCCTGAAGAAAGAAAGTTGATAACTGAGGAATGATACAGCAGTTTTATTTTGCATGAAGGAGAATCTAGTTCACCTTTTTTCAAAAGCTTAAAAGTAACTATTATTTATATAAAAATGTTTATATAAAAACTTCTCCAAACTACTAATTTAGCTTGGGGAAGTGGTAATAGTTACTGTTTATCGCACCAAAAATATTTTGTTTTTGGATTGCCTTAATATAAGGATAACCATTCTTAAAATTACAAAATGCAAGAAAAAACCAAAGTATTATTTAAAGCTCGTATACTTACCTCCTAAACCTTCCACAATCGTGCGTGTATTGGCAATTAACATTCCTTGGTAAGTCTCACCCTCTGTTCCTTTTTCGCCCAAACCATCAGCAAACAATTCTCGGTCTGAAACCTTAACTTTTGCTTCTTTTGCTACCGCCTCTATGAGTTTCGGGTTAATTGTCGTCTCTGCAAAAATCGTCGGTACACCCTGTTTTTTAATATAGATTGCTAATGCACCCACTCGTGCAGGTGTCGGCGCTTCTTCTGTACTAATACCCCCTAACGCCCCTTCAATAGGAATTCCATAAGCTTTAGAATAGTAACCAAAAGCATCATGGGTTGTCACTAATTTGCGTTGCTTGGGTGGAATTGTGGCAATCTGGGATTTAATCCAGCTATCTATCTGGCTGATTTCATTTGTGAGTTTTTGCGTTTTGCTGGTATAGATTGCAGCATTATTTGGGGCTACCTTTATTAATTCTTGGGAAATTACCTGTGCTATGGCCATACCATTTTTGGCATTGTGCCATACATGAGGGTCGGTAACAGTTTTACCATCTTCGTCAAACTGCTGGGGTTTGGGTACTGCAACTTCATCTACAGCCACCTTAGGAGCAGGATTTGAGGTAGCTTTTATTAGCTTGATTAAACCAGGTTCAAAATTATAGCCACCGTAGAGAATTAATTTGGCCTGCTCAATTGCTTTGCTATCCTCTGGTTTTGGTTGATACACATGAGGATCTGAGCCTGGATCAATTAAGCACTTGAGGTCAATGGTGTCGCCTGTGATTTCTTTAGTTAAGCCACAAGCAACGGTATTGGTGGCGACTACTAACGGGCCTTTACTACTGGTTTCTGGTGCTGGTGAAGCCCCAGTTTGAACAACAGATGCATTATCAGGAGGCGTGGGAGTCGATTGACTGGTTTGTGATGTTGGACTACATCCAAATACCCCGCATGTTAAGGCAAGAGCCGCTAAGGATTTTAATCTGAGTTTGTAAGATATCATAAATTTGATCACTTCAGGTATATTGATTATCATTATCATACAAATGGTAAATTTATGTTAGAAGTTAAAAATTTAGCTGTAAATTATCGGGGAGTCACGGCGGTTGAGGATGTGAGTTTCTGTTCCTTTCCGGGACAAATTGTGGGTGTGATTGGCCCCAATGGTGCTGGTAAAAGCACGATGGTGAAGGCGATTTTGGGCTTAGTACCAACCACAAGTGGAGTTGTGAAGTTTCGATCTCGCGCTTTGAAACAACAATTAAATTCTGTTGCGTATGTACCACAGCGATCGCAGATTGACTGGGATTACCCGATAACAGTCCAGAATGTAGTGATGATGGCCCGGACTGTCCATACAGGCTGGTTTCGCGCACCATCACGGTCATCTCAAGAAATAGTCAAAGACGCTTTGGCAAGGGTGGGGATGCTACAGTTGCGATCGCGTCAAATTGGAGAATTATCAGGCGGACAGCAACAGCGAGTATTTTTAGCACGAGCTTTAGCACAACAAGCAGAATTATTATTTTTCGATGAGCCATTTGTTGGAGTTGATAAAAAGACACAAGCTATCATGTTTGAGGTATTTGAAGAACTAAAATCACAAGGTAAGATTTTGCTGGTAGTCACTCATGATTTAGGCACTACTTTGAACAAATGTGACCAGTTACTGTTATTGAATAAACAAATAGTTGCTAGCGGTTCGCTGAAAGAGGTGATGACAGCAGATAATATTCAACGTGCTTATGGAGATAATATATTTATATTAAATAGGGAAGCAGTTTAATGTTGAATTGGCTAATTGAACCCTTAAGTTTTGAGTTTATGCGGGGAGCTATTATCACAGCAATTCTATTGGGGATTCTTTGCGCTGTTGTCGGTAATTATCTGATTGTTCAACGTATGGGAATACTTGGTGATGTAATTGCTCATGCGGTTTTACCAGGACTAGCTATAGCCTTTTTCTTAGGCATCGATATTTTCTTAGGTGCTTTTATCTGCGGAACTCTTAGCACTTTTGTAATTGCCTGGATTCAATCTCAATCTCGCATCAAAGTTGACGTGGCAATGGCGTTAGTTTTTTCAGGTTTTTTAGGCTTGGGTATCATGCTAGTTACTTTATTAAAAAGCAAATTAGACCTGCATGAATTTTTATTTGGTGATATTTTGAGCGTGACTACAGATGATGTAAAGCGGACTGTAATTATTACAGTTGTTGTCTTGCTTTTAATTAAATTATTTTACAAAGAATTGTTATTTTACACTTTTGACCCACTTGGTGCTAAAGCTAGTGGGTTACCAGTTAACTTAATTCATTTTGCTCTAAATGGTGCTATTACTTTGACGATTGTTGCTAGTATGCAAACTGTGGGTGTGGTCTTAGTTGTTTCCCTGCTGATTGGCCCAGGAATTACAGCTTATTTGTTAGTGAAAGAATTACACCAAATGATGCAATTAGGCGCAGTTATTGGTGTAATTAGCAGTGTAACTGGAATGTATATTAGCTACTATTTGAATGTTCCATCAGGTGCAGCTATAGTTTTAGTTGTTTCTGTACTATTTTTATTAGCACTATTTTTTAGTCCTAATCAGGGAATTTTGACCAGACCAGAAATGGCTGATCAAAGAGCTAGGCTATTTAGCCAGTTCAAATCTCAAAAGACGAAATGATGTAAAAGGGACTCTTTACTGGGGATTAAGGATTGGGGATTGGGTATCAAGTCGAAAATTAATCTAAAAACTGTATAGAGCAACTTGTCTGGCAAATTGGGCGTTAGCACGCTAGCAAAATCAGCACATAATACAATAGCTAGCCTCCACCAAAAGCCACTCATGCCGCAAAATAACCAAACTGCTGTAGAATTCCGTAATGTCACCTTTAGCCGCAATCATCGCCCATTGGTGTCAAATCTCAATTTCACCATCAGCCAAGGAGAAGCACTAGTATTACTTGGGCGCAGTGGTAGCGGCAAAACCACGACAATGAAGTTAATTAATCGCTTATTTACACCTACACAAGGCGAAGTTTTATTTGATGGTATTCCCACAATTCAATGGGATGAAATTAAACTGCGGCGAAAAATTGGTTACGTCATTCAAGAAATTGGTTTATTTCCTCATTTCACGGTTGAACGCAATGTGGGTTTAGTCCCATCTTTAGAAGGTTGGCAACCTAAACAAATCAAAACGCGGGTTTATGAGTTGTTGCAATTAGTAGGCTTAGAACCAGCACAATTCGCTGGGCGTTACCCGCATGAACTTTCGGGAGGACAAAGGCAAAGAGTCGGTGTAGCTAGGGCATTAGCGGCAGATCCACCTGTGTTGTTGATGGATGAACCCTTTGGCGCACTCGATCCAATTACGCGCTTAGAACTACAACAAGAGTTTCGGCATTTGCAGCAAGAGTTAGGCAAAACAGTTGTTTTCGTCACCCACGATATTCAAGAAGCTTTTGTCTTAGCATCGAGAATTGGTTTAATGTATGGCGGAGAATTGGTAGTATTGGGGACGACAGATGAATTTATGCGATCGCAACACCCAGAAAGCCTTGCCTTTCTCCAATGTCTGCGTTCCCTGTAAAATACTTTATGAAAAATTTCTTCCTCGTTAAGTATGCTCCAGAAATTCTTCAGCATACTCTAGAACACTTATTTTTGGTAGGCATTGCAATTGGAATTGCTATAGTTTTAGGCATTCCATTAGGTATTTTAATTACACGTAAAACTTATCTTCGCCAACCAATACTTGGCATAGCGAATATTTTCCAAACTATTCCTAGTTTGGCGCTGTTTGGCTTACTCATTCCTGTTCCGATAATTGGCGGAATTGGTGCAGTACCAGCAATTGTTGCCTTGATTGTATATTCCTTGCTGCCGATAATTCGTAACACTTACACAGGTATTACTAGCGTAGATCCCGCGATTCGAGAAGCTGGCAGAGGCATGGGAATGACAGATAGAGAATTGTTATTGCAAGTTGAGATTCCCTTAGCAATGGGAGTAATTTTAGCAGGAGTGCGAGTCGCAACAGTAATTGCCATTGGTATTGCAACTATTGCAGCAGCAATTGGTGCTGGTGGTTTAGGAGTGTTTATTTTTCGCGGCATATCAGTAGTAAACGATCAGTTAATTTTAGCTGGTGCAGTTCCGGCGGCGGCAATTGCATTACTAGCTGACTTTGCAATTGGCTGGATGGAAAATAAATTAAAAATTAAAAGTTAATGAAAAGATTTTTGACATTTTGCTTTTTAACTTTTGCTATCTTACTCTTAATCGCTGGCTGCACTCCGAATTCAAATAGTAGTAGCGGCGGTAATATTATCGTTGCTTCCAAAGATTTTACCGAACAAGATATTTTAGGTGAACTGTTAGCACAGCAAATTGAGGCGACAACTAATTTAAAAGTAGCTCGTCGTCCCCGCCTGGGTGGTTCTTTTGTTTGTCATAATGCTATTACTGCTGGCAAAATTGATGCATATATTGAGTATACAGGCACAGCTTTTACTGGAATCTTAAAGCAAAAAGCAGTTAATGATCCGAAAGAAGTTTATCAAAGGTTAAAACAAGCATACTCCCAGCAATTCAATCTGGAAGTGATGCCAAGTTTAGGTTTTGAAAACACTTTTGCGATGATTGTCCGGGGTGATGATGCCAAGCGCTACAATATTCAAACTATCTCCCAAGCTACTCAATATACACCACAGTGGCGTGGCGGTTTCGGCTATGAGTTTTTAGAACGGGAAGATGGTTTTCCAGGATTAGCGAAAGCTTACAATTTGCGTTTTGCTAAATCTCCGCAAATTATGGACTTGGGTTTGATATATCGTGCTTTGATTCAAAAACAAGTAGATATGGTGGCGGGTAATTCTACTGATGGGCAGATTTCTCGCTTGGGTTTAGTTGTCTTAAAAGATGATAAACATTATTTTCCACCTTACGAAACTGTCCCAATTATCCGGCAAGAAATATTAAGAAAATATCCCGAATTAAGAAATGCGATCGCTTCACTTGCTGGAAAAATTTCGGCAGATGAAATGCGACAGTTAAATTATTTAGTTGAGGGGGAATTACGTGATATTAAAGATGTTGTCCAGGAGTTTCGTAAATCGAAGGGATTAAAATAATTTGTAATACTCGCCTCCCGCAAGAAGCAAGCTACGTAATTCGTAATTAGTTTAAACATTGTACTACTGCTGTTCCCGCAAAAAGTTCTTTAACCACCTAATGACTTCACTTGTTGTTTGCTCGTTTGCCATTTGGAGACATTGCTGTACAATTTCTCTCATGTTAGGAAAGTAGCTGCTTTCTGTAAGCACATAACTTTCTGCTTGCAATCGATAAATTAATAACCGATTATTCTTTAATATCCAAACTTCTGGCACTCGATAAGGCAATAAATCGTTAACGTCAGTGTAACTTGTCACATCTATTTCAATTGCTAAATCTGGTGGTGGATCTGACTCCCAATTAATTCTTTTTTTGCCAACTACTGCTCTGCAATTTTCAATGTAAAAGCAAAAGTCTGGCTCAATACCGCTAATTTCTGGCAAGCTCATGGTAATAGGCGTAAATGACTCGTATATGCGGTTTAAATGGTCAAGTAGAGCTATTACTATCAATGCCAGTAAACTCGCATCTCTTCCATGCTCTGGTAGCGGTGCCATTAGTAAAATTTCTCCAGGTCGATATTTTATCCGAGGCGAGGAGCGATCGCCTAGTTGCTGACTCAATATTTGATAGTCTTTCCAGTCTCCTAAAAGCTTCAACACCGCGCCAGGTGGTAACTCGATTCTTTCTGGTGTAATTATAGTATTCATATTTGCCTGTTTCACCAATTTCAGTTAGCCAGTAGATTACAAGATACATGAGAAAGTTATTTGGCATTACTTATGCAAACATTTTTTCGATTGTTGCCATCATCAGAAACAACCGATAAGGAAATTTAGTAAATTGAATAAAATTAAAATGCTCATAAAAACAGCGACCTTTGTCGTCTTTGGCATCAACAACTACAGCTATTGTGGCAATTTCGTTTTGTAGACTGCGATACAGTGCATCCATTAACAGCATTTCCCCAAGCCCTTTTTTTCGATGGTTTTTATCAACTGCTAATCGACCTAAAAGAGTTGCGGGAACATTTGGATATTTTGGCAGCTTCTTTGTTATCTCAACTGGCAATTCATCAAATTTAATACCTGTTGATGAGAGTGTGTAATAGCCAGCAATGATTCCAGAACTTTTTTCAATTAAAACAAAGGGAGCAGCCATCCGCTTACGAGCATCTTGTCCGGCTTGCTGTTTTAAATAAATATCCAGTTTCTCAACATCGCAAGAAAAAGCCGCCCGGTCTTGCTTTCCTAGCGGCTCTATTAAATAATCATCAAAAGTATCAGGTAATGCCACTTATACACCCATGTTTTGTTTATAGCGTTGAGCAGCCGCCTTTAATTTTGCACTTGGTTCTCGTGGATTAAGCAGTGCTTCCACAAAAATTTCTTGGTCTTGTCTGCTTAAGATCATCATTTCATTTTCCTGGATAATCTGTTTAGCAACCTTCATAACACTGCTAATCACAAAATCTGTTAATGTCCGACCTTGAATCTCAGCAGCACACTGGAAAATTTCTTTTTGCTCTTTACTGATACGAGCTTCCAGACGTTCAGTCTTGGAGCGCGTTAAATTTGCTTGGCGGCTTCGAGCCGGAGTATTAACCATGATAGCCTCTATATGCTGAGAATAAGTTTACCAAAAAAATTAAATGTACGGCATTTGTCCTTACAAATTCAGAGTAACAAATATAGATACAAATTTCAACAGGATTTAGCGATCGCCCTACGACCGCTCAACCAACAAGTAAGCAATGTATAAAATGCTCTGCTAGGCGGTAGGCTAAGAAATATCAAACAAAATGGCAATAAAAATGCTTACTAGTGTCAAACCCAAGCAAGTTGCAATCACAATCTTTTCTTTGAGCGTCTTGCTTTACAGCCAAGTGGCATCAGCCGCCTTAACTTTACCTTTACGCAGCAAAAAGGGGATGGTGGTTTCAGCCCATCCCTTAGCAAGTGAAGCAGGAATTTTGATGTTACGCAAAGGTGGTAATGCTGTGGATGCAGCCGTAGCTACAACCTTTGCAATTTCAGTGGTTGAACCTTTTTCAGCCGGAATCGGCGGCGGTGGATTTTTGCTGATGTACTCGGAGAAAACTGGCGAGATAAAAGCGCTAGATTTCCGCGAACGCGCACCTCTGAAAGCTACAAGAAATATGTATTTAGACGCAAAAGGAAAGGTGCGCCCTAATGCAAGTATTAATGGTTATTTGGCAGTAGGCACACCAGGAACGGTGGCGGGACTTTATGAACTGCATCGTCGCTATGGTAAGCTTTCTTGGCAAGAGGTAATAAAACCTGCGATCGCACTTGCTAAAGATGGCTTTATTCTTGGCGATGTAGCAACGTGGCGTTTTCTGCAAACGAACCAATCCCGCAAGCAAGTAATTCTCAACAATCCAGCAGCGCGGGAAATTTTCACTCGCAATGGTGAGTTTTATCAACCAGGTGAGAAGCTGGTGCAGCGTGATTTGGCAGGTACTTTAACAGAAATTGCCCAAAATCCCCAAAGTTTTTACACCGGAAATATTGCTCGTGCGATCGCTTCTGATATGTCAAAAAATGGTGGTTTAATTACTCTAGAAGACCTCAAAGCTTACAAACCAATCTGGCGCAGTCCCATTTGTGGAAACTTTCGCAAAGCTAAAATTTGCTCAATGCCACCACCTTCATCAGGAGGTGTTCATCTATTGCAGATTTTAAATATTATTGGTGACACTGATTTGAAATCCTTAGGATGGCATCATCCCGACGCTATACATTTAATGGTAGAAGCAATGAAGATTGCTTACGCTGATCGCTCAGAATATTTAGGCGATCCTGATTTTGTCAAAGTTCCTGTACAACAACTGCTCAGTGCAGCTTATGCCAAAAAACGCCGTGAAGAAATTAATATGCAAGTGGCTAGACCTTCGACCGAGGTCAAGCCAGTAGACAAAGAAACACTACAACGTTTTAGTCAAGCCAATAATCACAGTTTAGGAGAAAATATCATTCCATCATCCGATCGCTCTGTTAAACTGCACGCGACGCGGTATGAATCTCCCGAAACCAGTCATCTTAATGTTGTGGATGATGAACGCAACGCCGTAAGTCTGACTTTCACGATTAACCTTGGTTTTGGTGCTGGTGTAGTGACACCGGGAACTGGAATTGTCCTCAACAATGAGATGGATGACTTTGCTTCTGCGCCAGGAGTGCCTAATGCCTTTGGTTTGGTTGGTAACGATGCCAATGCGATCGCACCTCGTAAGACTCCCTTATCCAGCATGACTCCCACAATTGTCACAGAAAATGGTCATTTCCGCATGGCAGCAGGTGCGCCTGGTGGTAGCACTATCATCACCCAGGTTTTGCAAGTGATTCTAAATGTACTGGAATACAACATGGATGTTGGTGCGGCTGTTTCTGTTCCACGCATACATCATCAATGGCTTCCAGATGAGTTGCGCGTCGAATCCTGGGGTTTGGATGCTCTCACTGTGCAAGACTTACGGCGTCGGGGACACAAAATAAAAGAAACTACTCCTTGGGGTAATGGTAATGCGATCACTGTCACATCTGATGGAACTCTAGAAGGGGCCGCTGATCCTCGCGGTGAAGGTTCCCCCAAAGGTTTGTAAGCGAGTCAAAGACTATGAAGACGCACAGACGCCAAGAATTACAAATGACTATTGACTATTGATTTTGGCTTGTTGATTCTACGTAGCTGCTACTGCCAAACTCATTTGCCCGTGCGCTAGGTACTAGTGTCCAACCTGCTTTGAGAAGTTTTTGATAAGTTGCCCAACCTTTAGAACCATTTGGTATTTGATAATCTGGGACTTTAAAATGTCCAAAAGCTGTGTAAGGACGCCAAGGTTGATTGGGTTCTGTCTGCAAATACAAAATTTTCTCTCCGTCGCCACCAAATTTAGGTAACCAGCACATTTGTCGATGCATTGCAAACTCCTTCTACTTTCTAGTTAATCATGCATAATTACAGATTTTTGTCAAGCTAATTATCACTCTTGTGGGATACTTTTTTGCCTAATGCTTTAGACAAAGTGTAATTAAGTTATATCCATTTCAGGATAATTACTTAACAACTCATAGCTTGCAAGACATCTGCTAGAGGGACATGAAGATGAACATGAACAGCTTCACTCACCTTATTTATCAGGTGAGATTTTTTTAATGTTATCCGCGTTATTTAGGATTGTGTGTAACAATAACTACTATTTTTTCTAAAGTTCGCAATTAGACTATTTGTTTTTCTAATTAAATACATAAAGCCTATTGCCGATTTCGGAAATCACTTATAAAACTGAATAAGTGGGCATGATAAAACCCGTGTAAAACCTGTGTATATTTAGTTTTGTCAAAACTGTGGAATCACCAATGCATAAGCTATTGGCTGATTTTACATTTCGTCACATAGCTTGATTTTTGAACTCAGATTTACTTTATATCGATTCTCTTTCTTCGCCTTCTTTTTTTGGCGAATGTATTGACAATCACTAGTATCTTTTTGAAGGAAATATTGGATTTAATATGAAAACCGTCGATAGTTACATAATTCAAAAGCAAATTAAACTGGCTAAACACCCTCTTTTCAACCAAATTACTAGAGAGAATCCTCTAGAAAGTATAAAATTGTTGGCTCAATACTTAAGCTTCTGGGTTATGTCTTTTCAGGACGTAATACGAATAAACGAGATGCAAATTACTGATAGTAAAATCCGTAAAGTTGCTCACCATCATTTAGTCGAGGACATGGGGCACGAGCAATGGTTTTTAAGCGATCTTCAACAGTTGAAAGTTGAAGAACCTAATCTTAAACTGCTATATAGCCGAGATTATATTTTCACCCGCGATGCTACCTATGCCATAATATCAGAGGTTTTTCGAGCTGGTAGTGATATTGAAAGAGTTGCTTTGATAATGAGTCTTGAATCTACAGGTCACATCTTTTTTGAGTACACTGCAAGCTTGGTGAAACAAGTCAGTTATTCTAGAAACCTCAAGTACTTCTCAATATATCATTTAGATGTTGAAAATAACCACGAAATTTTTGAGCAGGAAATGCAAAATTTCTTAAATAGTATTTATCTTTCTGAAGATGAAGAGAAAAAAATTTGTCAGATCGTTGACCGTGTGTACCAAGCTTTCACAATTATGTTTGATGGCTTTAAGCTTTTATTAGGTAAACAAAGCAAGATCAAGGTTTGTTAAAAAATTCGTAATACTCGCCTCCGGCGAGAAGCAAGCTACGTAATGACGCTTTTACGTCGCTCTAAGCGTACCCCTGCTCTCAAGCAAGCTACGCGTACGTAGCGTCTGGTAGAGAAGCTATGCCGTACGGCTTTACGCTGCGCTAACGTAATTCGTAATTGAGAGGCAGGGGGCAGGGGGAAGAGGACAAGGGGACAAGGAGAAAGACTTATTGCAAGTTCTCATCTTTTGTCACCTTGTCTCCCCCTGCCCCCCTACTTTTTCACAACCCGTAATCTTGGGTTATCAGAAAGAGGGAGCATACAACTTATCGCCGACAATCTGGCGAATTGTCTTGACTAGTTGAGTGTATGCAAAGTCAGATAAAACTGGTTTTGCTCCTTGTAAGTTAATTGGTTGATCTAAATCAATCCATGACTTGCAACCGCCGTATTTAGATTGGTAGGGAATTTCTTGTTGAGGTAGTTTATATGTCCGTAGGAGGAGAATATAAAGTGGCTGGCGTGGTTTCCATTTAAGGCGATCGCTAATAAAATGCTCGTTCCAAATATGGAAGGGAAGCAAGGTATTAACAATAGACTCATCGCTAACTGGCAAAATATCTGTAATTTCAGCCCAACTGCATATAGGCACTTTCTCTGGATGCCAACCTGATGTTACTGGATAAATGCAATTGGCATACTCAGCTTTCAACATGAAAGCTTGTTGATGTTCATAGGTAGGGTAAAGCAAAATTTGCTTGTGGGCAACTTGGAAATGTCCATTTCGTTCATGAATACCGCCTTTGCGGAGCAACATAATTGTTTTGCCAGTTTCTAAAGCATTTATGGCAACTGCCCATTCTTTGAGCGCATGAAAAGTTGTAGTCAATTCCATTAGCATCTATTGTAACTATGATTTAATTTCAAGCTAAGACCGATAACGTGTGAAACTATCTAGGGGAATGAATTAGGAAACATTTATGGAGAAGCGATGTCTATGACGGGCTACGCCTATGCTAGGTACTTCTGAAGTCCAAATCGTTCATAATTGTACACTTGCTCAGTTAGCTTTAGCGTGGTTAATTGTTCAGCCCTAAACAAATGCGTAGACGCAAAGCAGCTTGTCGTTAGACATCGCGGGGGCACATTATCCTGAACAAGTACTAAACAACGCATTAGTCGTCCAATTGGCAGAAATTGATACCATTAGACGTATTGTCACCGACCATCTGGATAACAGTCCAATTATGTGGAATTAGTGACAATGCAGTTTGGTTAGTTGTCATTTGTCATTTGTCATTTATTACTTATACTGAGCAAAGCCGTAAAGCCTGCGGCATAGCTACGCTTAGGGTGCAGCCTAAGAAGAGAAGTATTAGTCATTAATAAAAGAGATACCACGTCTTTTGTGGGCGTGGTTTGAATTACCGATATGATTAGTTTTTTCGACCACTCAATCACTTGCTGTGGTCATCGCTTGGGGCGAAGTATGTATCAAAAACTCTTTATCAAACCGGATTCCTATAGATTGCAAAACCTAACAAAAAGTCAACTTTAGTAAACAAAGGGTTGCAACTCACAAACTAAGCGGTAAATTAGATAGTAGGACACCACACAAAAAACCAAAATAAAAGGGTAAATGACTTAGTGTCCCCTGTCATCAACCCAAGCAAATTTCAGCAGATAAAGTATAGAAGTGGTAAAAAGCCAAATTTAAAAGGCAAAGCCAAATTCTAAAGGGGAAAAACGCAATAATGCTGAGTTTGTTAGTTGTTTAGTCAACCTTAGTTATTAATTTTCAATTACTTAATTAGTTTAACAATTTGAAACCTGTAAACTCGATAAAACCTGGTCAACCTCGACCAGGTTTTTGGTATTTATTGTAATAAAATCTATTCCACAGTCAGAGTAAAACCATAGTAGAGTTATTAGTTTTGAGTGCTTGCCAGAGAGCGACAGGAGACAAACGTGTAGCACTGGGTCTTTGGGGCACGCAATACCATAGCTTCCCTGTGGCAGATTGGCGATGGCTCGACAGCAATGTTTGTTAGTACCTGCTTATATATTAATTGGGAATTGGTTGTAATTTGGAGATAAACTAAATGAGCCGTTTTTTTGTCGCCCTCTTACTACCACAAGAGATTCAAGACTACGCCAACCAGATTAAGCAGTACTTTGCCGATTGCTATGTTAGTAGTGGGGCGCTTAAATCTCCCCCTCATATTACCCTGCAACCACCTTTTGAATGGGCAGATGATAACTTGCCACTGCTAGAAGCATCCTTGAAGGAATTTGCTAGTAGACAACAGCCAGTAGCAATTACACTCAAAGGCTTTGATGCCTTTGCGCCTCGTGTCATATACATTAATGTAGTCAGAAGTCAAGAACTTTTGACTTTGCAAGCTGATTTAATCGCTTACGCAGAAATCAACTTGGAAATCGTTGACAAGGTTTCTAAAACTCGCCCTTTTGCTCCCCATATAACGGTTGCATTTCAAGATTTAAACAAGCAAAACTTTAAAGCTGCTTGGCCAGAATTTGAAAAGCGTCAGTTGCATTTTGAGTTTACTGCCGATAAATTAACGCTACTGCTTCACGACGGTAAGCGGTGGAATATTAAATCGGAGTTTGGTTTTCTGGCAATGAATAACGTCTAAAGTGTATGGTTACATTACTTTTACTTTAGCTTTGCCTGCGAGTCATAGCCATTACCGCGTTAACCATAAGCTTTGGCAAATCTCCCAAAGTTGGTAAAATGTCTTCTGCCGAATAAACCAGTGGCAGATCATCTCCAAGCCATACCCAAATCTGTTGGCGAGTTATATCTATTAGCCAAGCTAATTGCGTTCTGTTGCCAAGACAATGGAGAATTTTCTTTTGCAAGTTTAAGGTGCTTTGGTCAGGAGAGTGAATTTAAATTAACCAGTCAGGCGCTCCCTGTAGAGGGCCATCTTTATCGGCAAGGCGATCGCAAACTATAACGGAAATATCTGGTACTGGGGAGTAGGGAGGTAGAATACAACGCAGTTCTTACACGGCTTCAAACCGCTCAATATGACGATTTATGTAATTCACTAAATTACGTTGTAACCGCGAGTGAAAAAGGGTTGGCATTGGTTTTTCCAGCGCTTGCCCGTTAATTAACTCCCATGCGGGGGAAGCCTCAATGTTATGTTGAGAGAGAAACTCGGCTAAAGGAGTCTTTGCAACTGACTTCATGATGAGTCTTCCTCAAATTTTACCACTTATGAGAGCATAGATTCTTGCCGCATTTTAATATTAAACTACTTCCAACTCAGTAATATATAGTAACTGCCAACCCTACAATCAATAAAGGGCGATCGCGCTACTTAAAATTACTAAAATCGACGATCTTACAGCCTTATTTGCCTAATTTTGTCTGGAGCATTGTCGTTAGAATGGCATGTAATGTATGCGATCACTATTTAGAAGCAACCTGAAGTGATCGCCTACCAACACTTATAGGACTTACGCAAAAACTCTTCTTACTCTTATTCCTCCGTGTTCTCTGCGTCGCGCCAGTTGCTACCTTGCCTTAACGCTAAGAGCGAACAAGTCTCTTAACTGCAAGGGCGCACTGGCTTCTCTGTGGTTCGTTCCGTTACCTTTGCGTAAGTCCTGACTTAAAACCACTTTTCTTTTTCCTGGTGTGTAATCACCGACGCTAAACGTCTTAAAGAGTTGTACCCTGGTGTCACACATCGTTTAACTTTTGAAACGTTTTGCAAACAAGACATGTTAGATTTATTTATTTATACTTACATATTTTTTGTCAAACAAGATACATTAAATGGTAGTTTAGTAGCAAAGGAACCAAAAAGTATGGCTATTAGTAGCCCTCAAGTCATCCGTCATATATTGATTGGGCTGGGATATTTAGCTCCTGAAATAGACCCTAACCCGGATCTGACTAAATTTGCTCCGTGGAAGCAAAATAACAACTCCTTGACAGATGATCCTACCGAAGAAGCAATTAAAAAGTTTCAGAAACAGTATCCACAAAAACTTGCAGTTAATGGTAACGCTGATGCCCAGACTCGAACTGTAATGGAAGAGACAGTCATCGGACTTCAGAATAGATTGAAGTTTCATGGTTTTGCAACCAATACTGAAATTCCTCCAGATAAGCCTTTTTATGGACCAGCCACTTATACAGCAGTCAAGAAATTTCAGAAATCTCAGGGTTTAACTGAAAATGGCATTGCCACTATTGAACAGCGTCAAATTCTACAGCAACCTACTCTTACAAACAAGCCGCAGTCACAGATTAAACTGATAGATTTATTGGCTCAATTCAAAAAGAATTCTCAAAATCCTTCTTACATCGCAGCCCTAAATAGCTTACAACAAAATCTACCCAAGGACGTTTTGCACAAAGTTACTAACAAATGGAGAGGGACAAATGATCAAAATCCTGAGATTGTCAAGCTGACAAATGTGTTCACTTATTATGATGACAACAATCAAAACCATCGTGATGCACTAACTCACTTACAAAGTCAGCTCACCCCAGCCATATATAAAGAATTTATTACTCTCTGGAATAAAAAGTAAGCTAACTGTAAAAGTCACGTCCCACAAAGAACTAAAGTTCCTTGCTAATAGCAAAAGTCATCTCTTGACGACTAAAATATACCCCAAAATCCTTAGTCTAATTCAGTAAAATTTAGCTATTAGCCTTGAATTTTAATTCTAGGCGGGTGAGTCAGCCAACAGTTAAGCTATTCAAACTGTTCACGCCTTGACGGAGTGAAACAGCATTTATTTTCCTAAACAGTCGATAATGTAAATAAATGTAATAAAATCCTCAGGCAGGACAAAAGCATCTATGCGTGTAATTTTGATGACCGGTAAAGGCGGCGTGGGCAAAACTTCCGTTGCTGCTGCAACTGGACTCCGTTGTGCAGAACTAGGCTATCAGACATTGGTTTTAAGTACAGATCCCGCTCATTCCCTGGCAGACAGTTTTGACATGGAACTGGGACATGCACCCCAAAAAATTCGCCCAAATCTGTGGGGTGCTGAACTGGATGCGCTGCAAGAACTGGAGGGAAACTGGGGTGCTGTGAAACGTTATATTACCCAAGTTTTACAGGCAAGGGGTTTAGAGGGCGTACAAGCAGAAGAATTGGCAATTTTACCAGGGATGGATGAGATTTTTGGTTTGGTAAGGATGAAACGCCATTACGATGAGGGTGAGTTTGATGTTTTAATTATCGACTCAGCCCCCACGGGCACTGCACTGCGCTTACTGAGTTTACCTGAAGTCGGTGGCTGGTATATGCGCCGTTTTTACAAACCATTTCAAAACATCTCGGTAGCACTTCGACCTTTGGTTGAACCTCTTTTTAGACCAATTGCTGGTTTTTCGCTACCAGATAAAGAGGTGATGGATGCACCTTATGAATTCTACGAACAAATTGAAGCTCTGGAAAAAGTATTAACAGATAATACTCAAACCTCAGTGCGTCTGGTAACAAATCCCGAAAAGATGGTGATTAAAGAATCTCTGCGTGCCCATGCTTATCTGAGTTTGTATAATGTTGCAACAGATTTAGTTGTGGCTAATCGGATTATTCCTAGCGTTGTCCAAGACCCATTTTTCCAGCGTTGGAAAGAAAGTCAGGAGCAATATCGCCAGGAGATTCATGATAATTTCCACCCTTTACCTGTGAAAGAAATTCCTCTATTTTCTGAAGAAATGTGCGGTTTAGCTGCTTTAGAACGTCTGAAAGAAACTCTTTATCAAGATGAAGATCCAACTCAGGTTTATTACAAAGAAACGACTATGAGAGTCGTACAAGAGGAAAACCAATACAGCTTAGAAATTTATTTACCTGGGATTCCGAAAAACCAAGTTCAACTGAGTAAAAATGGAGACGAATTAAACATTACTATTGGTAACCACCGTCGTAACTTAGTTTTACCTCAAGCCTTAGCAGCACTACAACCAGGAGGGGCAAAGATGGAAGATGACTATCTTAAAATTCGCTTTACAGACAATATAAAAGTTTAATGTTGCTACGGCGATGCTTGACAAGAAGTCAAGACTAGAAAGCAAGATTTTTTCTTGTAGCTAATACAGACGCAATTCTTTAGCGTCTGTTTTTGTAATACTTAGGTGAATTTTTATAAAAAGTGAATAAATATTTTTATTAATGATTTGCCCGTAGTTTTACGGAAGACAAAATGATAAAAAAAAATCAAAATGGCTTTAGATTTAATTATGCCAAGTTTGCAAATTATTAATTAATTTTGCTATAAATAATGACATCCAACCCTGAACAAGATTTGCTCTTATGTCGCCATGAAGAAAGTTTACTACGCCGCATTACAAACCGTATCCGGCGAAGCTTAGAGTTTGAAGAAATTATCACAGTGACAACGGCAGAAGTGCGATCGCTACTCAAAACTGACCGAGTGATGATTTACAAATTTCATGCCGATGGCAGTGGTCAGGTCATTGCTGAGTCAATTTACGAAAATCACTTACCGTCGTTACTGGGGCTGAATTTTCCTGCTGATGATATTCCATCCACTGCCCGTGAACTATTTATAAAATCACGAGTGCGTTCTGTTGTTAATGTTGATACTAAAGAGATTGGTCAAAGTCACTTACATGATTTGGAAAATGGAGAAACTATATCAGAAGATATCCGTTACCGCCCTATAGATCCATGCCATGTTGAATACTTGAGTGCGATGGGCGTTAAATCTTCTGTAGTAGCGCCCATTATTTATCAAGATCAACTCTGGGGGTTGCTGGTATCTCATAATTCTCAAGCGCGTTTGATTTCAGAATATGAACTAGAAGCAATACAGATGGTAGTCGATCAGCTATCAGTAGCGATCGCTCAAAGTACCCTGCTCAATCAAGTCCGCAAAACAGCCGAACGGGAAGCGATTATTAATCGCATTTCTACCCTACTGCATTCACTACCCACGATTGTATTACAACCAGCTCTAGAAGCAGCTGTTGCTGCCTTTAATGGTGTTGGTGGCAGGCTTTGCATTAGAAATGCAGCTTTTGATTCTCACAATGGCAGCCTGACCAGCTTAACAGAATGTTTAATACCAGGAAATACTTGTGCCAAGCTTTATATTTGTGGACAGCAACCTGTGATGCCAGAACTAACTATATATCCATTGATAGAGCAGTATAGCGTCTGGCAGGAACACTACAAGTCCGGTAAATATGATGTTTGGGCGATTTTAGATATATATCAAACTTCTAGCTTGCGAGGTTTGCAAGTTGCTTTTCAACCAACTAAAATTCGCAGCATGTTGATGATCCCACTCCAGTATCGTCAGCAATTGCTAGGCTACTTAAGTATTTTCCGCAAGGAAATAGATACAGAAACTCTATGGGCGGGGCAGTATGACAGCGATCAAAGGCAACTTTACCCTCGACAATCCTTTGAGGTTTGGCGGGAATCTAAAAAAGCGCAAGCTCAAAAATGGACAATCGAAGAAATTGAACTGGCTAGAGACATTGGTAAACACTTTGCTTCAGCAATTCAGCAGTATGAACTATATCAACAGGTTCAAACCTTCAATGAAAATTTAGAAAAACAAGTTAAAAGGCGTACACTTGAACTGCAACGGACAGCTGAACAACAACAGGCTGTGTTTAAAGTTATTACCGAAATTCGTGAGTCTCTTGACACCAATACTATTTTTCAAACAACCACTAAAGAGGTTTGTCAATTAATCAAAGCTGATCGTGTTTCTGTTTATCGTTTTGATTCTGATTGGGGTGGGAAATTTGTCGGCGATTTTGAGGCTGCTAGTCCATATTGGGTAAATCAATCAGAACTAGGTATTAATACCATTTGGAATGACACTTACTTACAAGACACACAGGGAGGGCGCTACCGTAATAATGAAACATTTGCCGTGGATGACATCTACAAGATGGGGTTTGCTCAGTGTCATATCGACAATCTAGAGCAGTTTCAAATTCACGCTTTTGTGCTTGCTCCGATCTTTGTTGGGCAACAACTTTGGGGTTTGCTGGCAACTTATCAACATACTGGGTCCCGCCAATGGAAAAAATACGAAATTAACTTTCTCAGTCAGATTGCTGGTCAAATGGGAGTTGCACTTCAGCAAGCAGAATTACTCACGCAAACAAAACAGCAGACATTAAGTTTGCGACAAGCGGCAGAACAACAACATATATTGTTTAAAGTTGTTGCCAAAATTCGGGAATCTCTTAATCTAAATACAGTTTTTGCCGCAACTGTGTGTGAAGTCCGTCGCTCTTTGAATGCTGACAGAGTAGTAGTATACCGCTTTGACCCGAATTCTGAACTCGATGAAGGCGAAATTGTTTCAGAGGATCTTTTGCCAGAGTTTACTTCTGCTTTAACATTAAAAATTCAAGACAACTGCTTTAAGAAGAAGTATAATGCCCTCTATCGTCAGGGACGCGTCCACGCGATCGCTGATATCCACAACTCTGGACTGAATGTTTGTTATGTGCAAATGCTGGATCAACTCCAAGTTAAAGCTAATTTAGTTTTGCCACTGGCTAAAAGTAATCAACTGTGGGGTTTATTGTGTATTCATCAGTGCTACCAACCGCGTGAATGGCAATCTTCAGAAATCCAGTTCGCTACTCAAGTTGCTGCACAGCTTTCTGTAGCACTGGAACAAGCTGATTTACTTGAACAAACCAAGCATCAGGCTGTTGATTTGCGACAAGCGGCAGAACAACAACGGGTATTGTTTGAAGTTGTTGCAAAAATCCGGGAATCTCTTGACTTAGATATGATTTTTCAGACTACCACTCAAGAAATTTGCAAATCACTGCAAGCAGATCGTGTGGCTGTCTATCGCTTTCATCCAGATTGGAGTGGTGAATATATTGCCGAATTTGTGGGTGATGGTTGGGTAAAACTTGTAGGTTCTGATATCAAGACAGTTTGGGAAGATAGCTATTTACAGGAAACCCAAGGTGGACGATATCGCAATAATGAAAGCTATATAGTTGATGATATCTATCAGTCTGGTCATTCGGAGTGTCACATTACAGCTCTGGAGCAATTACAAGTAAGGGCCTATGCGATCGCACCTATATTTATCGGGCAACAGCTATGGGGCTTATTAGCAGCTTATCAGAACTCTGCACCCCGCCATTGGGAAGCTTCGGAAATTAAGTTTATCACTCAAATTGCTAATCAGCTTGGGGTTGCACTTCAACAAGCGCAATTGCATAATCAAACCAAAGAGCAGACCCAAAAGCTGACTCAAGCTCTGCATGATTTAAAGCAAACTCAAACCCAACTGATCCAAACTGAGAAAATGTCCTCATTAGGTCAATTGGTAGCTGGTATTGCTCACGAAATTAATAACCCGGTAAACTTCATTTATGGCAACATCAATCATGTCAACGATTACGCCGAAGATTTATTAAGTATACTAGACCTCTATTTGCAAAGTACCCCTAATCCCAGTCCTGAGATTCGCGATCGCACCTTCGAGATAGACTTAGAATTTGTAATCGAAGATTTGCCCAAAACCCTATCTTCCATGAAAATTGGAATCGAGCGCATCCGGCAAATTGTCTTGAGTTTACGGAATTTCTCTCGCCTGGACCAGGCAGAAATGAAGCCAGTTAATATTCATGAGGGCATTGATAGCACTTTGCTAATTTTGCAGCATCGCTTAAAAGCAAAACCAGAAAGTCCGGCAATTAAATTAGTCAAACAATACAGAGACCTTCCCTTGGTAGAGTGCTATGCTGGACCACTGAATCAGGTATTTATGAATGTTGTAAGCAATGCGATCGATGCTTTAGAAGATTACAGGGAATCTCAATCAAATCCTGATACCAGTCAAATTACCATTTGTACTGCTCTTGGAGAGCTTGAAGGCAATGTTAAGAGCGTAGTAATTCGTATTGCAGACAATGGCCCAGGAATACCAGAAGCCCTAAAAGCAAGAATCTGCGACCCATTTTTCACTACTAAGCCAGTGGGAAAAGGCACTGGCTTAGGGTTGTCAATAAGTTATCAGATTGTCGTAGATAAACACGGTGGTGTGTTTAAATGTGATTCTCAGCCGGGGTTAGGTACAGAATTTTGGATTGAAATTCCGATTAAACAAATCACTAAATTGCACCATTAAGTCCTGTAGGTTGATTTGATCACAAGCAGGGGGCATACTTCGACTCCTTTCGACTCCCTTCCCTACGGGACGCTACGCGAACGGCGCCGCTCAGGGCAAGACGCTCAGGGCAAGTCGCTCAGTAACCGGAGGGGACAGGGGAGAAAAACCATCCACAAGAGTTGTTGCTCTTAACCAAGGGTAAATGGGATGTACAACAAACATCCTTACAATCGGTTCATTTCTAGAAACGTAACCAATTAAATTAACCGTTGGCGAATAAAATAGGAGAATCAAGAATCTTCAACTGGATCAATAGCATAATCAACAGTGTATAAGCCGTTGAAGAAATTAGACCCGTGACTAATTCTTTTTTCAGGTTATGCTCTTGAGGTTCTTTTTGAAAAATGTCTTTAGAACCGAATTGCATCAAGAGAATTCCCATAATATTAGAGAGCCAGTATCCTATAATTGAACAAGGTAAAAGTAATTTTGGGGAAAGTAAACTACATGCATACCCAAAACCATAAGCTATTGGCAAATTAAATAGTAGGTCATTCCACCAACATAGTGGTGACAATAAATATCCTAGTACTAAAAAGAATCCACCTCTGAGTTTTTTGAAAATGTCTTTTTTTAACTCTTTTGGAGTAAACTTTTTTAAACCCTCCAGAGTTGTGTCTCCTGCTACATTAAACTCTTGACTAACGTTTTGGACGCTTTCCATAAAAACCCACAATTTCTATCGGTTTAGTGTAGTTTAATATAGAAACTAAACCAAAGTCTAGTATCGCAAGGTGGAAGTCACGCATTGACGCATTCACGCATTTAAAATGAATACAGCCTAAGAGTTTCGTTGATGTGGAATGGGTAGTTTATTTACGCCGTGCTGTACTAGTACAGTAGAAATCATATTTCGGCTTTTTGATGCTGAAAGTTTTACCACTGCCTAGTTTCAGCAAAATAGAAGTTTAACTTAGATGCAACTTAGCTAGATGCCGGATATGGTAACAATACATCCTTATTATTAGAGTTAGAGAAGCGGCAACTAAAGTATTTAGGAGGATTAGCGAAAAATCAGAAAAGAAATATTACTCTAAACGAGAATGTTTAACAAACAATAAAGCTAGATGAACTAGCACAAAGCTTATCACCAGAGGCTTTTACTGAAATTAAACTTAACGTAGCTCAACCCAAAACACTATGGGTAGTAACTACAGAAGTAGAGATATCACAAGAGGGTAAGCGAAATATGTGCGTAAGTTTTACTAACGATACAACCACAGAACATTCCCATCAACTGTCTAACTGGAAGCACTGGTATAAAACCGCAACGCAAATCGCCAAAACCAAGTGGAAGCGAAAAATAACCCTACTGCTAATATCGCCGCACCTATCAACCAGCTAACTTCACTCCGGCCCAGTAGCGCTTCGGCTGGTACAGTAGTTAAAAACGTTACTGGCATTACAAAGGTGAAGAAAAAGCGGTAAGCAGTAGGATATGCTACGATCGGATAGCGTCCAGCTTCTAACAAACCACGTAATACTTCGGTAGAGTTGTATATTTTGACGAACCAAATACTCGTCGCTCCCAGCATAAACCACAGGCTGTATAGAATCACCAAGCTGAACAATAATGGCAGCACACCAAGTAGATAGTCGTCTATCCCTACACCGAGACGTTTACCTGCGTAGCCAATTACAATACTACCAAAAATTAGATCAGGCAGTCCCCAAGGTAAAAGGGTATGGGTGGAAAGCCAAAACTGACTGCGGATAGGTTTTAATAATATAAAGTCTAAAGTGCCTTCTTGGACATGGCGGACTATGCGATTCAAGTTCGACGCCAGAAAAGTAGCAGAAAATCCTTGTAGTAAGGTAAAAATTCCTAGAACTACTAAGGCTGCTTCCCATGACCAACCACTAAAAGTATAACCAGTCCGGTAAAACAAGAATAGTCCAAAGAGGCTACCTGCGAGATTTCCTAAGCTACTCAGGGTAGCTATAAAAAAGTTAATCCGATACTCTAACTCAGCTGCGATCGCAGCACTCCAAAATAGTCTTAGTACTTTCAAATACCTTTGCATTTTGCACCAATAACATAAAATATGTCATCTAGAATTACATTTCCCAAGAATACACAATAACTTTACCTAAATTTAATATTACTTTTTATTCAGGAAAATTGCTAAACGTTAAGATGTTGTGGATATATTGTTGAAAGGTAAAAAATTTTATGCATCTGGATTTACCACAACTGATAAAATCAATCGGTTATTTTGGAGTCTGGGCGATTGTCTTTGCTGAATCTGGCTTGTTAATTGGTTTTTTCCTACCTGGGGATAGTTTACTGTTCACTGCTGGATTTGTCGCATCTCAGAATTTACTGAACATTTGGGTTCTGATTTTTGGTGCTTTTGTTTGTGCAGTCTTAGGTGACAATGTTGGTTATGTTACTGGGCATAAATTTGGCAGAAGACTATTTAATAAAGAAGATTCATGGTTGTTTCATAAAAAACATCTTGTTAAAACCCAAAACTTTTATGAACAGCACGGAAAAAAAACGATTGTTTTAGCACGTTTTTTACCTATTGTACGGACTTTCGCGCCCATTGTGGCTGGGATTGGTGCGATGCATTATCGCACATTTATGTCTTACAACTTAATCGGTGGCTTTATCTGGACATTCGGTATCACCATGTTAGGGTTTTTCTTAGGAAAATCTTTGCCAGCTGAACAGGTAGATAAGTTTTTGTTACCGATTATTGGATTAATTATAGTTGTTTCTTTAGTACCATCGGTTATTCATTTAATTCAAGAAAATAGAGCCAACAAAAGTTGAAATATTTTTTTGTATTTTGTATAAATATTAATACCAATTCTTTATGAAGATGCACAGAATATTAAATGAACCGCCAAGTACGCCTTCGCGTAGCGTCTCGTTAGAGAAGAGCGCCAAGAATAGAGAGTTACTTATTTAGTGCAGCTTCACATTAAATTGGTATTAAATACCAACCTCTATCTGTTCCTAGAAAATCTCTTTATTGAAACCTACAAAATTAGTTAATAGCAGAATTAGCCATTTTTACCAAAGAAGTGCGATCGCCTGCTTTCAACCCAACAACATATTGCACACCCTGCTGTCTCCAAGTCAAGGTAGCATCTGAGCAATTAGCACCACAAGTAGAATCCACAAAATAGCCAGTGATGCCCTTAGCTAGGGATACAGGTTTACCAGTCAGGCGGCGTGTTTTGCGGGTTACAGCTTCACCATAAACAATGCCCAAACGACAGGCAGTTCCACCAGTACAATCGGGACTGAAACCGAGTAAAATTTCGTACTTTTTTTGCGTAGCAGCTTCTATAATCGCGTAAATTGGATTTTCCCTGTCTGACTCAGGAATAAACTTCGGCAATAAAATACGAATCTGAGTCTTCTGCTTTAACTTGGGCAAAATAGATTTAAAAACTGGGTGTGACGGGGTTTTACTTTGCTGTGCTATCAATTGAGACTGTTTATTTACAGTGGCTATGGCTGACGTGTGAAAGCTGCTAACACTGACTAATACAAATATGGTACATATAGCACTGGTATTTCTGAAGCTTAAAATCATCTTTGAAAACCTATTTCATCTCAAGTACTTATTTGTAATACCCATTTTGAAGATTAAATTACCTCTTTAAGAGCTACTGGAGTCAGCTAAACTAAAGAAGAAATTGCTTAATAAGTTTTAATAATTTTGTTATGAGTACTAATTCACCTGTTAATTCTCCCGATAAGTCTGAATCTAACTTAGGCAAGCGTTTGAGAAACTTTTTAATTGTAATGGTAGCGATCGCTCTTAGCGTTGCCCTCGTCTTAGGATTGCGAACTGAAACAACCTCGGCAACTCTAGCCAAGTTAGGTGATACGTCCACACCGCTAGAAGTAGCTGTCAGCAATGGCAAACCATCTTTAGTAGAGTTTTATGCTGATTGGTGTACTGTCTGTCAGAAAATGGCACCAGATATCAGTCAACTGGAAACAGAGTATGCTGACAAGATGAATTTTGTGATGCTGAATGTGGATAATACCAAGTGGCTACCAGAAATGCTGAAATATCGGGTAGATGGGATTCCCCATTTTGTATTTTTGAGTCAGCAAGGGGAAACTATAGCCCAAGCGATCGGCGATCAACCCCGGACGATTATGGCTAGCAACTTAGAAGCTTTGGTTACTGGTTCGTCTCTCCCTTATGCTCAAGCTAGCGGAAAAGTTTCCAAATTCTCAACGCCAGCAGCACCAACGGCTAATCAAGATGATCCTCGCAGTCATGGTAGCCAAGTGGTAAATTAGCACTTTGGAGGCATGGGGTAAGAGAACGTCAACTACCTAATCCCCACAGAGGACACCGAGTTTTGCCCTTCTCTTCAGGCAATAGATCGTTGCTTGAGACGCTTATGAGTGTACATTAATTTGTCAGACTTGGCGATTAATTGTTTTAGTGACATATTGCTTTCTGGTGAGTAACGCTCTATGCCGATACTCATGGAAAGTTCATAGTTACGCTTTTGCTGTTGATTAAAGTTGGCAATATTTGCTTGCAAAGATGTCTGGATACTGTCAGCGTCCTTAAAGTAGCTGGAGATGAAAACAACAAACTCATCTCCACCCAAGCGGGCAACAATATCCGAGTTCCGAAAACTTTGCTTGAGTAATCGACCAGCATCAACAATTAAGGCATCTCCTATGTCGTGGCCAAGGGTGTCGTTAATCTGTTTTAGCCCATCTAAATCAATGAAAATAACCCAGCACAACATTTTCGTCCGGTGAGCAATTTTTAACTGTTGTTCAGCCATCAGAAAGAAGCCACGTCGGTTATGCAAACCTGTTAGTTCATCAGTTAACGATAACTGCCTTCCTTCAATCTCTGCTTGTTTGCGGTTGCGAACTTCTTGAACAAGTTCCATCTGAGCGATCGCCTGACGACTTAGACGGCGCAGTGCATCTAACTGCTGGTAACTTAGGTGATGAGGAACGGTATGCATAACACACAATGTCCCGATTGGTAGACCATCGGGCGTAATCAGAGGAGCACCAGCATAAAAACGAATTTTGGGATTACCTTTGACTAGAGGATTGTTAGTAAAGCGATCATCCTTGATGGCGTTGGGAACCACTAATATCTCATCTGGTTTAAGAATGGCATGGGAGCAAAAAGCCCACTCTCTAGGTGTTTCCCTAGCTTTGAGTCCAACCTTAGATTTAAGCCATTGGCGATCACTATCCACTAAGCTAATTAAAGCTATTGGAGTCTTACAAATGTAGGCAGCAAGAGCAGTTAGATCATCAAATGCTTCTTCAGGTAAGGTATCCAAAATATTGTAGTCCGCCAAGACTTTGAGCCTTTGTGCTTCATTGTCAGGTAGAGGAACAGCTTGTGTTTTCACAGATGAGTGTTTAAACCTTAGCCACGAAAATCTGGTAAGCTGGAAATTTTGCAACAACCACAGTATTACCTTTCCACCATCAAAGCTGCGTGATAGAAACATCCCTCCAACGAAAATCAACATTCGGTTGAATATACAGAAATATTGTATTACATGATGTTCTTCATGCCTTTGGTTTATTCTATTGTTCATGTCACCCTAGCTTTTACTTTGCAAATTCCCTGAGATATTTAGATGCTTACAAGGTTTTGTGCCCAAAGCAAAGTTGAAAACGATCAATATAAACTAAAAATTATCAAAACTTATTATACTGTCAACGTTTTTAGTCAGATTTTAATTTTTGATACTGAAAATTTATGTATATACACTTAAATTTATAGGAACGGCTTCCGACCCTCGAAACTTTTCCTTCCACCAATCAATAGTTAACCAACCAGACTCAAGTGATAAAAGAGGGTTAATAATGCACAACAACTGAACACAGATATTTTGACCAAAAAGAAAAAGATACAGAGCAAGTAAATTTATTTATAGAAAATAAAAAATATGTATGTAGTGAGACGTAGTGCAATAAATACTATGTCAGTGGACTTGAGCAAGTGCATTTATGCGTGGGGAAAGAAATTGCTCTCTTCTCTACGAGACGCTTTGCAAACGTAGCAGGGCATAGCTCATTGCGTTAGCGGTAGCGGTCGTACAGCGTCTCGTAGAGAGGAACGAGCGTCATTGCGTAAAGCCTGCGGCATAGCTGCGCTTAAAGCGAAGCGGGGCGTAGCAAGAGTGCGAATTGGTTTGACATACCCTTTCAGGGATAATCTTCTTATACAGCAGCCTACACGGAGAAATTAATATGACATCTCCAGAAACGGTTACATGGTTACAAGAACGGACGAGTTTAGGAATTCTCTCATCTGAGGTGTTAAATGCGATCGCTCAAGTAATTGAAGAACAAGTAGTAAGTGCCGAAACTGACTTAGTTAGCGAAGGCACTCCTCCAGAAGCCCTTTATATTCTTGTAGAAGGTCAACTTGAAAGCAATAGCACCAATCAAACCAACCCAGCCTTAGCTTGTGGATTCCTCCCTGGTGCAGTGATTGAACTCAAAGAATTGGTGTTGGATGAATTAACTCCATTCACAATTACTACAGTGACAGATTGTCACTTGTGGGTTGTACCTGGTGATAAATTCCGTGAATTAGCCACCCAATATCCCGAAATTGCTCAGGCTTTTTCGCGTCAATTGGCTCAAGAATTAGCTCAGGCTACATCTGCACTTGAGTATGAACAAGAACGTTCCGTAGCTTTGCGACCATATTTAGTCACCAAAGCGCAACGCGGAATTGTCGGTACAAGTCGCTATGCTGTAAAGTTGCGCGAACAAATTCGTTTATCGGCGGCTGACCGCAAATCTGTGGATATTTTTGGAGAACCAGGGTTAGAAAAAGACAATATAGCAGCCCTGATCCACTTTGGTTCTCCAAAACGACGAGAACCAATTATTAAACTAAATTGCGGGATTCTGCAAACTAGCGGTGCAGATTTATTTGGTCGCGCTGGCGGTAAACCAGGATTGTTGGAATGGTTGGGAGAAGGTACTTTAGTTCTCAACAACATCCAAGAATTGCCCGAAGAATTATTACCTCCGGTAACGCAGTTGCTCAAAACTGGCACATATACCCCTGTCAGTCGTTCGGAAGAAGCAGCACCTGAACCTCGTCCCAGTAAAGCCAGAATTCTGATTGTTTCCGAAAAAAGTCAACCGACAATTGAACGTTCTGTTGGTCACATTATTAAAGTACCACCGCTACGGGTGCGGAAAGCCGATATTCAAGCACAGGTTGAATATTATATTAGCCTCTACACTCGAGCTAGAGGCGTTCCGAAACCGCACATTACCCCAGAAGCTTTGCGTCGCCTCCAGTCTTATGATTTTCCTGGTAATCTCAAGGAATTAAAAAATCTGGTAGAAAGAGCGATCGTGCAAGCGGAGGGTGCTAATGAATTAACAGAAGAAATTTTCTGGCCCGCTGAAACGAAGAAAAAACGATTTCGGGTAAATCTGTTAAACGCCTATCCTAATTTGCGGCGATTTTTGCGTAGTCCCTGGTGGCCTGATCGCATTAACTATGGTTTTACTGCAACAGCTTTTGCAATTATAGTTGCAGTGTTATTTATTGGGCCACAAACCCGCGATCGCAATTTTGTATTAAATCTATTTTGGGCTTGGTGGTGGCCTTTCTTCCTCTTTCTCTTTCCCTTTTTGGGGCGTATCTGGTGTTCTGTTTGTCCCTTTATGATTTACGGGGAAATAACTCAAAAGTTATCTCTGTGGCTGTGGCCTCGAAAACTCAAACGCTGGCCCAGAGAGGAAGCTGAGAAATGGGGCGGATGGTTCATATTTGGTTTGTTCACCCTAATTTTCTTATGGGAAGAACTCTGGCATTTAGAAAATACTGCCTACCTTAGCGCTTGTTTGCTGCTATTAATTACGGCTGGGGCAATGATTTTCTCTGCCCTTTTTGAGCGGCGATTTTGGTGTCGTTATCTCTGTCCCATCGGCGGGATGAATGGTTTATTTGCCAAACTCTCAATGACGGAACTCCGGGCACAGCAAGGTATTTGTTCTGCCAGTTGCACCACATATCAGTGCTATAAAGGAGGCCCGCAAAAAGGCGAAGGCATGGAAACTAATGGATGTCCTTTATACTCCCACCCAGCCCAGTTAGAAGATAACAGAGATTGCGTACTATGCATGACTTGCCTAAAAGCCTGTCCCCATCGTTCCGTTGAGTTCAACTTGCGTCCCCCTGGAGTTGAACTGTGGACAACTCATGTACCCCGCACCTATGAAGTAGCATTATTGTTGTTGTTATTGGGTGGGATATATCTGCATCGGTTGCCAGAATTGCAATCTTGGTTGGGATTACAACTGGATTTAACTCAGTTTTGGCAGCACTTGGGATTATCGCTGCTAGTGTTAATTATCCCAGCGATTTTTACCTTTGCGGCTTATGGCTTGCTGCAAGTGTTCAACAACCGTAAGTCTCGATCATTTGTAGAACTTGCTTATGGCTACCTACCATTAGTGTTAGGGGGAAACTTGGCTCACTATTTGCGTTTAGGCTTAAGCGAAGGCGGACGGATTTTACCCGTGACCTTTGCTACTCTTGGTTTGAGTGGTGAACAATTACCAATCTTGGTTGCTCATCCGGCTGTGATTGCCTTTTTGCAAGGTACAACGATAATTTTCTCAGTGTTAATGACTATATTATTAACGCAAAAGATTGCCAAACAAAAAGTGCGTACACCGAAGGGATTAGCGAAGCTATCGCTGCTTTGGCAACACCTAGCAGCGATCGCATTAGGAGTTAGTATGTGGGCAATTATTGTATTTTGAGCTTCACATATATATAGCGATCGCTACAATACGGTTCGATTAACATCTTTATCTCTCGAAGATCCCCCCTTTTTAAGATGGTCGCTGCAGGCGGGGGATCTTTTCTAGGATTTCGCAAATCTTGGAGTCGTGATCATGTCAAGCTGTGGTTACAGGTGAATCAAAAAGCGCAGTAGTAGTCAAAGCAAAATAATAATACGCGATGACTAAGTAAGTTAGCAGGACTAAGCAAAAAAGCTTATATACTAAAATTTGTAACTTTTTTAACTGGATTGTAATTTGTATCTTCTTACAGTAGGCATATAAATATTTTTTTACTACAATATTAATTTCTTCTGGAATTTGACTTTTCTATTGTGTAATTACACGTAGAATAAATCAAGTCTAGAACTTTTAATAAAAAATTGCAGACAACAAACTAATGACACAGCCTAACTCCCAAGATAAAAATAGCTTTCTTTATCCTCGTAGCCGATATTATGGTAAATTCCAGCCAGAAACCTTAGCGTTTAATGCCAACCTCCAAGAATTTGCCCAAAAAATTAGTTACATTACTTGCCTAGAAACTGCTGGAAAGCTCTCTCCAGAAGAAGCTTACGAGCAAATTAGGGCGCTTTGGAAACAGTTGAAACATAGCAAAAAGGAACTGGCTATTAGCATAAATAAAGAAATTTAATTTAACAAGATGCGCGAACTATTGTTCACGCAACTTTTATCTGATTTTACTCCCACTAGAGCGATAAAAGGAGGTTAGCCCAACTTTTATGCTTATATCTGATTTAGATAAATTTGTATCTAAGCTTATAATTTTATTTAACAATTAAGGGGAATAGTTAAATTCACCCTTGATGTGAGATGCATTGCATTAAGTTTCACAAAGAATTATGTTAAAGGAAGCGCGGACATCCTCCAATGGCTCTGACCACAATAAATTCCATTCAATACCAAACAGAGGCAAAGCCTGTTTTCCCATTAGCCATCCCTTAGTTATTGCATCCATGTATTTTGTCGAAACCTCAATATCGTAAATAGCAGCTTTGACAAGATTTTTAGCTAATAATGCTAACCAGAAACGCGAAAAGTGTAATTGAGCAACATAAAAAGCTTCTAATTGAATTTCTCCAAGAATGTTTATATTGCATCCAGTAAGAATATGCCAAATGTCGTGTGTTTCCGTGAGATGCGCTCCCAAAAATTGGTAATCATTCTCTACTTGCCCTGAATGTAAAGGTTTCAATTTGTTTTTGAACATGTGTTCAGCATAGGCATATCCCAGTGTACTGGTAGGTAAACAATAAAGTTCTTGTAGATCGATATCACCTAATTTTGGGCGCTTTTGAAGCGCTTCCTTTCCTTGTGATGTGCTATGAAGAAGTTCTATTATTTTTTGTAAGCTATCCAAATCACCAACAGCATTTGCCAGTTTGCCAATACTTTCAAAGTCGCCATCAGGCGCTCTGACTATATTTATAATGCTCTCTAGTGCGCTATCCTGCCATGTTGGCTCAAGTTTGATTACAGAATGCATTCTTAAAAACCTCTGTCAACGCTTTGTCTTTTAGTTTGACATGTTATCAGAGTTTTGATTGATCAGAATCTGGTGTGATTGTAAAACCCTAAACAGGTTTAATTACGCCTACCTACTTAGCAGTCTTAGGTAACTAGTTGTCTTTGTAGCGTTAGCGTCAGAATGAGCATCACCCGTAAGGGTTGCTTGGAATTTAGATGGGGTTAAGAGCAAAGCCTTTTGGAGAGAAGCCTCATCTGAATTCCTACCTCCAGCAAGAACAGACTTCTTCACTTAGGATTTGAAGAGTTAATTTAACTTGAATTTCGGGAATTATTATAGTAACGACCAAAATCTATTATAAAACAACATTCCGCCAAGTAATAATGTTTAAACTAATTGCTCGCATCCCTGACTATAATATTGCAAGTTTAATTTATGAAACTACTGCCACAGTAATTTATCGAGCATACTCCAAGGCTAACGGGCACTCAGTTATTATTAAACTACTCAAAGCAGAGTATCCGACTGTTAAAGAAATTGCTCAGATTAAGCACGAATATGAAATTATCCAAAACTTGAACATTGCAGGTGTCATCAAAGCCCATGAATTAATTAATTACGACAACGGTTATAGTAATGGTCTAGCACTGGTTTTAGAAGATTTTGGTGGAGAATCTTTAAAAGCTCAGATATCTAATACAGGTTTTGAACTTAGTAAATTCCTCAATATTGTCAGTCAAATTACTGAAACTTTGGGAGAGTTACATACCCACCACATTATTCATAAGGATCTTCAACCGGAAAACATTCTTTATAACCCGAATACCGAAAAAATAAAATTGATTGACTTCAGCATCGCTTCGCTGTTGTCAAAAGAAAGCCCAGAAATCAGTAGCCTCAACCTTCTAGAAGGAACGCTGGCTTATATGTCACCAGAGCAAACCGGACGCATCAATCGAACCTTAGATTATCGTACAGATTTTTACTCATTAGGTGTCATTTTCTACGAAATGCTTACGGGTCGGCTTCCCTTCCAGAATGCTCAAGACCCAATGGAGTTGGTACATTGTCACATTGCGAAAATTCCAGTAGCTCCGCACGAGATTAATCTTAATGTACCACCGACAATATCTGCGATCGCTATGAAACTTCTGAGCAAAACTGCTGAAGACCGCTATCAAAGTGCTTACGGATTAAAGGCTGATTTAGAGCAAGCAGCAATACAACTGCAAACAAAAGGCAGCATTCACCTTTTTAATTTAGGTCAGCAAGATTTTTCGCATCAATTCCAAATAGCTCAAAAACTTTACGGTCGGGAAGTAGAAGTGGCGGCTTTAATGGCTGCCTTTGAAAAAGTTAGCCTTGGTTCTAGCGAAGTTGTATTGGTAGGAGGATATTCAGGTATCGGCAAATCCTCACTAGTTAACGAAGTTCACAAACCGATTGTCCGACAACGAGGTTACTTTATCGGTGGCAAATTTGACCAACTCAAGCGAGATATTCCTTATGCTTCTTTGATTCAAGCATTTCGAGAATTGATGCGACAACTGTTAACTGAAAGCCAAGCCAGAGTTGAGGTTTGGAAAAATAAATTACTACAAGCATTGGGAGTTAATGGTCAAGTTATTATTGATGTCATCCCAGAAGTAGAACTGATTATTGGGCAGCAAGCGCCTGTACCGGAGTTGGGCGTTGCTGAGTCTCAAAACCGTTTTAATCGGGTGTTTAAGCAATTTATCCATGCTTTTACTGCTGCTGAACATCCCTTAGTACTGTTTTTAGATGACCTCCAATGGGCAGATGCTGCCTCTGTGAAGTTGGTCGAAAATTTAATGACTGACCCAGAAAGTCGATATCTATTACTGATTGGGGCTTACCGAGATAACGAAGTTAGTCCCACCCATCCACTAATATTAATGCTAGAGGCAATTCGAGCATCTGGGGCTACCGTTGAAGAGTTGCTTTTGAAGCCATTAGCAACACTTCATATTACTCAACTGGTTGCTGATACGTTCAATTGTGAATCATCTCAGGCAGAACCTTTAGCTGATTTGCTGTTTCAAAAAACCCAAGGTAATCCCTTTTTCTTGACTCAGTTACTAAAAGTATTGCATCAAGATCATCTCTTGACATTTGATTATCGTTTGGGTTTATGGCAATGGGATCTCAAAAAAATTCAGGAACAAGCCATTACCGATAATGTAGTCGATTTGATGGTGAATAAAATTCAAAGACTGTCAGAACCAACGCAGCAAGTTTTACAATTAGCTGCTTGTGTTGGTAATCGGTTTAATTTAGAAATTTTAGCTGTAGTAAACGAAAAAACTGCATCAGCGACAGCAGTTGATTTATGGGAAGCTTTGCGGGCAGGATTAATTCTTCCTTTGAGCGATACTTACAAAATTCCTCAGTTGTTGAATCAGTCGGAATTGGCAACATACTGCAATACTGCGGTACAAGTTGACTATAAATTCTTGCACGATCGCGTTCAGCAAGCTGCCTATTCTTTAATTCCAACTGACCAGCAAAAACAGGTACATCTGAAGGTAGGAAAATTACTATTACATAATACTGAAAAAGCCCAGTTGGAAGAACATCTTTTTGATATTGTCAATCATCTAAATGCTGGCAGTTCATTGATTGTGGAACCAGCAGAAAGATATGAACTGGCAGAATTAAATCTGAAAGCAGGTCAGCGAGCAAAATCATCTTCGGCGTTTGTAACTGCACTCAAATTGCTGAAAACAGGAATGAGTTATCTACCTGAAAATAGCTGGCAAGATAATTATTTACTCACCTTAACATTATATTTGCAAGTTGGAGAAGCAAAATTTTTAAATGGTAAATATGAGAAAGCTTTGCTGATTTTTGAGCAGACTTTCAATCAGGTTCAAACTACTCTTGATATGTGTCGAGTTAATGAATATCGGATTATGTGTTATCGGATGGAGAATGATTTAACCTCTGCATATAAAATTGGGTTAAACACCTTGGAACTTTTAGGCTTGGAGTTTACAGCTTATCCCGATGATGCATATCTGTTAGAAAAACTTAATCAAACCAAAAAAGTTATTGGCGATCGCTCAACTTTTAGTCTCGCAGAACTACCAAAAATGCAAGACGAAGAGAAGTTAATGGCTCAACGCATTTTAAAAGAAGTCTGGCCTATTGCCTACTTTTTAGGATCGAAAGCGTTGCATATCACATCGATGAACATAACTCAACTTTCAGTTCAGTATGGCAACTCACCAATTTCGGTATTTGGCTATATGCTTTATGCTTTTAATCTGGTGTTTCAATATGGTGAAGTAGATTCAGGCTATCAGTTTGGTGAGCTATCTTTGCATTTGCATGAAGTTTTAAGAACGAAGGAATTAGAAGCAAATATTCTGAATATGTGGGGTGGTTTAGTTTGTCACTACAAAGACCATATTAGCGAGAGTAAACCTTATTTATTGAAGGGATTTAATAGTGGTTTAGAAACAGGTTCTTATCAATGGTCTGGTTATTGTTCAGTTAATTTTTTATGGCAATGCTTATTTGGAAATGAATCTTTAGAAAAAACCGCAGAAGTAGCCGAAGATTTTATTCCTAGCCTCCGCAAGATTGACAAAAATATGTTGAACTACCATCTGCTGGCTATGGAAGCGATCGCTAACCTGACTAAGCCAACAGAAAAGATTGACGAACTTATTGGAGCTTGGGCAGATGAACGGCAAGTGCTAGAGTTTGCGTTGGCATCTTCGGATATGTTGAGTGCATTTGTAGTTTACATCTATAAACTTGCGCTCTGTAACTGGTATGGAAAATCTACCAAAGCTGTAAAGTATGCAGAGAATGCCGAAAAATTTGTTGGGGGAGCGCGAGGGATTTTTATTAATCCTGTTTTCTATTTTCACCAAAGTATTGCCATAGCAGGGGCTTATGCAGAGGTAGATACAGAAACTCAAGTGATTTATCTAGATAAACTAAATGCCAACTTAGAAAAATTCCAGCAATGGGCAATGCACTGCTCAACCAATTATCAACACAAGTTCCTGCTGATTCAAGCTGAAATGGCTCGGATTTGTAAACAAGATTATCAGGCAATGGAACTGTATGATCTAGCGATCGCTTCTGCTGCCGAAAACGGTTATTTACAAAATGAAGCCTTGGCAAACGAACTCGCATTTCGATTTTACTTAGCCAAGGGTAGGAAGAACTTTGCCAAAATTTATTTTAAAGAAGCTCGCTATCGCTATCTAAAGTGGGAAGCTAAAGGTAAAGTCCAGCAACTGGACGAACAATATTCCCAAATTTTTAGAGATGCAGCCGAGGAGGTAACTGGACGGGGTACGGCTACAAAGCAGATTCAGGATATTTCTGAAGCTAAAACCCAAACTCTAGATATCAGCACAGCGATTAAAGCATCCCAAGCGCTCTCAAGCGAGATGGAGTTAAATCCTCTGCTGGAGAAAATGATGACGATCGCGATCGAGAATGCTGGGGCCCAAATGGGTTATCTACTTGTAAAACGGGAGAACCAGTGGGTGATTGAAGCCGAAGGAAACATTGATCGAGATCAAGTGACAGTGCGATCGTCGAGTTTGTTTCAAGTAAAGCATAAATTGCCAGTTTTGCTGATTAACTATGTTGAAAGAACAAAAGAAAATTTGGTTTTAGACGATGCTAGCCACACAGAGCGTTTTATGAGTGACAACTATATTATTGCCAATCAGCCCAAATCAATTTTGTGTCTGCCTTTCGCTCATCAGGGTAAGCTAACTGGAGTTCTTTACCTGGAAAATAACCTCACCACCGGAGTCTTTACCGCAGAGCGATTAGAGGTACTAAACTTATTGACTTCGCAAGTTTCCATCTCTATAGAAAATGCTCGGCTCTACACAAATTTGCATATATACTCCCAGGAGTTAGAGATTTCAGAAACACAAGCGCGTGAGAAAGCAAAACAGCTAGAACACACCCTTGATGAATTGAAGCTCACTCAATCCCAGATGGTGCAAAGCGAAAAAATGTCTAGCTTGGGGCAGTTGGTGGCAGGGGTTGCTCACGAAATCAATAACCCAGTCAGCTTTATCTACGGCAACCTTACTTACCTTAATAATTATGTCAAAGACTTGATGAGTGTAGTGCAACTTTATCAGCAGCAAAACCAGAATTTACCGCCTCAAGTTCAGAGTGAAATAGATGCGGTTGACTTAGATTTTTTGATGGAAGACTTACCTAAACTGTTGACTTCAATGAAAGGGGGAACCGATCGCATTCGCCAGATTGTATTATCTTTACGAAACTTTTCTCGCTTAGACGAAGCTGAAGTCAAAGCCGTTGATATCCATGAAGGCATTGATAGCACCTTGATGATTTTGCAAAATCGGCTTAAACCCGAACCAGATTCTCCGGGAATTCAAGTAATACAGAAGTACGGCAATCTGCCACCCGTAGAATGTTATCCTGGGCAACTGAATCAAGTATTTATGAATTTAATCGCTAATGCGATCGACTCTCTAGAAGAATTTAACAAACATCGGACTTATGCCGATATTGCACGTCAGCCAAGTATCATTACAATTCGTACTAGTGTTGAAGGCGATTTTGCCGTCATCCGCATTGCTGACAACGGTTCTGGTATCAGCGAAAATGTGCGGCGGCAACTCTTCACACCCTTTTTTACCACCAAACCTGTTGGTAAAGGCACTGGTTTAGGGCTATCTATTAGTTACCAGATTGTGACTAAAAAGCATCGAGGGCAGTTGGAGTGTGTATCGATTTTAGAACAAGGGGCTGAATTTACGATCTCTATCCCCCTTAAGGCAAGGCAAGGGGAGCAGGGGGCAGTTGTGTAGGTTGGGGAGCCACTGCGCCCTTGCGGTTTCCCGACTTGTTCGCTCTTAGCGTTCCCGTAGGATAACAAGTGGCGTTTGAGAAACGTAGCAAGATCCGACAGGGTAACCCAACATTTTGGGGCTTTGTTGGGTTGCGCTTTGCTTAACCCAACAAAGCCATTTTTCACTTTTTCCTCCCTTGCTCCCCCTGCGCCCCCTGCCTCCTGCCCCCAGTCTCTAACAAATAAATTAGTGCTTCTACTAAAGCCTGATTTTGTTCATCAGTACCAACAGTAATGCGTAATTTATCATCTAGTCCAGGCTGCTTGAAGTAGCGAATTAAAATTCCTTGTTCCTTCAGTTTTTGATAGAGATATTCTGCGTTTCTTTCTCTTGGCTGTACCAGTAAAAAGTTAGCTTGGGAATCCCAAATATGAAAACCTAATTGCTTTAAGTCTGTTGCCAACTGATTCCGCGATGCTTTTATCTTGGCCACACAAACATTTTTATAAGCTTGATCGGTAATAGCAGCTGTGCCAACTGCACAAGCGATCGCATCAATGTTATAGCTATCTTTCACCTTAAACAATCCCTGTAACAGCTTGGGATTTGCCACCCCAAATCCCAGCCTTAATCCAGCCAACGAGTACCCTTTAGAAAGTGTGCGAATTACAATAATGTTTTCGTAGTCCTTTACCAAAGCCAATGCATTCTCTTCGGTAAAATCTATGTATGCTTCGTCAATCACTAAAACTCCAGATAACTGGCTGGCTAATTTTCGCAGATCATTTATTGCTACCACATGCCCCGATGGACTATTAGGCGATGCAATGAATGTTACACATCCATTGGTAGCAACAAGTTCTTCCAAAGGTAAACTGTAGTTCTGGCTGTAAGGAATCTCAATAATTTCCGCAGCTTGCATTTCTGTTAACGTGCGATATAGCACATAAGTCGGCATTGGATAAACTACCTTCCTTCCAGGTTCTGCACAGGCTCGAATCACCACACTTAACAATTCGTCACTGCCATTTCCTACAATTATCCAATCGCTAGGAACACCTAAAACTTTACTTACAGCTTGCCGGAACTCCCCCCCGAAAGGTTCTGGATATCGCCGCAACCACTCGCCATCGATATTTTGCAGCACAGCTAATGCCGCAGGCGAAGGAGGATAGGGGTTCTCATTACTATTGAGTTTAATGATTTGTGTACCGCGTTGAGGCTGCTTACCAGGAATATAGCTAGCCATTGCATCAACATTAGAGCGAAAGTAGTTGGTCATAGAGCATAAGATATGGAAAAAGGACAAAGGGACAAGGTGACAAGAGGTGAGAAATTGCAACAAGTCTTTCCCCTTATCCCCAATTATCCTTGTCCCCTTGTCCTCTTCCCCATGCCCAGTGCCCAATGCCCAATCCCCAATGCCCAATGCCCAATGACAAATGACAAATCATTACCGATATATTATTTTTTACAAACCCTATGGCGTTCTCAGCCAGTTTACAAAAGATGCTCCCACACATAGTACCCTGAAAGATTATATTGATGTACCTGATGTGTATCCTGTGGGACGCTTAGATTGGGATAGTGAAGGGTTGCTGCTGTTAACAAACGATGGGCAATTGCAACATCGTCTCGCCCATCCGCATTTTGGTCATAAACGTACTTACTGGGTACAGATAGAGCGAATTCCAGATGCAGATGCGATAAAAAAGTTACAAACAGGTGTGGAAATTCAAGATTACCGCACTCAACCAGCACAAGTTAGGCTGTTACCACAAGAACCACAGCTACCTGAACGCAATCCGCCGATTAGATTTCGCAAAAATGTACCGACAGCTTGGCTAGAAATGACCTTGACAGAGGGAAAAAACCGCCAAGTACGGCGCATGACTGCGGCTGTAGGGTTTCCGACTTTGCGACTGGTTAGGGTCAGCATAGCCCACCTACAATTAGATAATTTACAATTGGGTCAATGGCGCGATCTCACGACATCTGAACTCCAATTTCTACATAATTTTAGTAAATCGAAAAGTTTTCCTCCAAAGGCGAATACTCTCTAACAGGAATCGACTTTCTGCTATGAGCCAGCGACAAGCTTTATTTATTTTGACCGAATCTAAAATCTAAAATCTAAAATCTAAAATTGCTATGACTCAAGAACAACAAACCGCAATTGCAGGTATCTATGAAGTCTGTATCGGCATTCCAGAGCCAATTTCTGCAATTCAGTATTGGGAGCAATTTGGCTATCGCATTGGTGAAATAGGTGAATTAACCGCAGATGTAGCTAATCAATTATATGGGGTGAATTCATCTTTACGCTCAATCCGCCTCTACCACCAAAATTCAGATCATGGTTTGATTCGGCTGATGGTTTGGCAAAACCCTACCCATGAAGGTTTAGGAACAGCGTCGATGAAAATTAAGGGAAATCGCTGGGCGACAAGCTTAACGGCAGATGTTTTAAGTATCTTAAATCATATAGAAAATGCTAAAACGGCAGGTTTGCCTATTAGGTACACTAATCCTTATTGGGAAATCATCTACAACAAAGAGAGGAAAAGCCGTCCTTTTTTTGAGCCAGCAGTTGGTGTGCGAGAAATGCTACTACTGCAACCCTTAGCTCGACAGGTTTTATTTCAACGGTTTGGCTATACACTACCACATTACGGACAAGTTAATGATAATGCTGCTCTTAAGACTAGTCAGTTTACCCACCTGGGAATCATAGTTCAAGATGACAGCAAAGAAACGCTGAAGTTTTATGAAGAAGTTTTGGGTTTGCTGCGTGTGCGTGATGATGTCGAGACTAGCTATGAATCTTCACCAGCAGGTAAAGATATTTTTGACCTTAATCCTGGTGAAAAGTTTATTGTCACGACTTTTGATGATCCCCGTTCTTCTAAGTCTGACCTGATGGCCGCACGCAGTGGTAGACTTTATATCATTCGATTCCCAGAAGAGATAAATTTAGAATCGCGCTTTGAGGCTGCCCAACCAGGTAGCTTGGGTATGTCTTTATATACCTATCGGGTAAAGGGAATACAGCAGTATTGTGATCGCATCAAAGCAAGTACTGTACAAAAAGTTACAGATATCATTAGTAATGAGTTTGGCGAGACGAGTTTTTCCTTCGTTGCGCCAGATGGCTACTTTTGGAATTTGCTAGAAGGTAATTAACTTTGACATCCTCACCCAATACTGCGTAGGTTTTGAAAATTTGTAGTAGCGCGGCAAGCTTAAAATATTGGGTAAAGAGGCTAGGGACGACTACCGAATGAACCCCAACAAGTACATCGTCAATCTCAGTGAAGCA